>NZ_JAGIKV010000016.1 GCF_017874615.1 Paenibacillus xylanexedens | reverse complement strand
TGTAGCTCTGAAATGGTGGTTCTTACTTTCCATTTTAACCTACGATGTGCAGCAATATGGAGGGCTATTTTTGCGGTTACGTTCATCATAGCTAGAATTTCCATTCGTTGTAATATCGCCTGATAAGGCCTCCCAGGTTCGTTAGCGCGCAATGATATACGGGGAGTCAGATGAGTTCCAAACCAAAACTGCTCTCATTCACATACATTTGTATACATTCGCACATACTCCTACTCATTCGAATTATTTCGCTTTATCCATCCGTATTCATCTCTCCTACTTCGTTGCCAGCATCTTGGATGCCTGTCCGAATGAAATGCCGGTATAGTAGTGTTTGAGAATCTGGGTGGCTGTGTGTCCCTCCTGCGCCATGCCGTTTGCTCCCCATTGGCTCATACCAACCCCATGCCCATACCCGAACGTTGTAATTTGGACCTCGTCACCTGTGCTCTTCCAACTGAACTGGCTGGATCTTAGTCCAAGCAGTTTGCGAACTTCGGGTCCGCTGAATGTCTCACCTGCAATCTGCATTTCCTTAATTCGATGCCCTTTGGTTGTAGACAGTACTTCCATCCACGATCCACCCTTCTGAGCGGTAACCGGAATGGCATCCAAGTTTAACTTCTGCAGAATCTCATTACGCTTCATGGTGACGGTCTGCTTGAATCCTGGTGCCAGATTTTTGTCCCACGGACTGTCCACACTTTGCAGATACGGCACAGCGTTCCCCCATACATCCTCCGCATTCTCGGTATACCCATTACTTGTGGAAAAAAAGGATGCGGTGATCGCCTTGCCCTGATATGTCATCACCGTATCTCGACTTTCGCGTACAGCCTGTTGCAGCTTCTCCCATTCCTTCGCCTTCCCTAGACGCGTCCAATCCGCTTTCACCTGATCTGGCGGAATAAACACCTGATGGCTGACCGTATCCGTCACATCCGCCGCACCCGATGGAACACCGCTTGTATCACTCGCAG
Organism: Paenibacillus xylanexedens; assembly: GCF_017874615.1. GTDB lineage: Bacteria > Bacillota > Bacilli > Paenibacillales > Paenibacillaceae > Paenibacillus > Paenibacillus xylanexedens. The sequence goes on along the minus strand of NZ_JAGIKV010000016.1, from coordinate 160,126 downwards.
CGAGCCTACGCACGATAAATGTACGAGCTGCTATTGCCTGTGCCTTTAACGCCTCCAATCTGAATTCCGCAGGCATCTCAGCTGCCACCACCCCGGTAACATAGTCTTCCAATGGCAGATTCATCGTTGTGCCCGTTGCAGACAGGTATACGCGTACTTTGGGTTCAGGGTACGTAACAGGAACGGCTGGCACAGGAGCTGGGGTTTTTGTACTGCTTGAATCTGTTGGAGCAGGGATCGGCTTTGGTGATTCGCTTGTCCGCGGCCATACCAGAATTACCGGAATCAGCAGCGCCATCGCCAATAAGGCAGATACAGCGGCGGCGGGTTGCCATCGCGTCGTATTACGTCCCCATCGGGGTTTTCGTCCAAACGTCCGCATTCGGCGACGCTTCACTCTGCGGAACTGGTCCAACTCAATAACAGGTATATGAATATGCTCGGTTGTCTTTCGGTTCAGTTCATCTGCCGACACCCGTCCTGGATTGGATAATCTTGCAGGCTGTGATGGAACAGTCCTCAGGTTCAACGGGGCAGGCTTGTCTTTTTCCACTCCAGAAACGGTATTTCCCTCCGGCTCTTGCATACCTGGACGAGGGACAAGGGGTACCTTTACCTGTACACGAGCTTCTTTCATTCGAATATAACCCTCCGTTATCTATGGCCGGTCATGTGCCGGTCGTGTTGTTCAAATCCATAGTTTAGGTTATGAGCTGGCTTGATCTGATAGAACCTGATTTGAGAGAAACGAGACCCTTTTCGTTCTGTTCGATTTCTTGTTTTCTTTTGCTATGTACATCTTAGAAACGTTGATCTGTCGCTGAATATCGGTGTTTAATTGGAACCGACACCCTATATAAAGTACGCTCTTTCATTTGGTTCAGAATTGATACAGAATACGATGTTATGCTATACAAGTTAGGACCAGCTATTAATAGAATCAGGTATCAAATATCTCGTCATCTTCTTAAAAGTAAACACAAAAAAAGCCAAGCCAGATGGCTTAGCTTTATCATTTTTTACAATATACGTTCCATCGCATTCATAATCCACACAACTGTGTGACTCATAATAGAGGGACCATATTTTTTCTATTCAATCCAGTGTTAAGCCAAAGTTGGTTGCACCTTAAACATTGGTACTTCTTTCTCCACTTTTTCACTAGGTGCTTTAGTTGCTTCCAGCTTAGGCTCATCAACCGAGATCCGATAGATGTCAGCGCCAAGTCCGTTAAGCTTCTCAGCGAGATGTACATAGCCACGGTCGATGTGATGAACACCGCCCACTTCCGTTGTACCTTCAGCAACAAGACCTGCAATAATGAGTGCGGCACCCGCACGCAAATCGGTAGCCGTTACTTTGGCACCCTTCAGTTTGGCATTACCTGTGACGATGGACGAACGTCCTTCGACTTTGATCTCCGCATTCATCAATTGGAATTCATCCACATGCATGAATCGGTTTTCAAAAACAGTCTCTGTCACGACACTTGTTCCTTCAGATGCAAGCAAGAGTGCCATCATCTGGGATTGCATATCGGTCGGGAATCCTGGGTATGGTAATGTTTTTACATCCACAGCTTTAAGAGGGCGATCTGCGATTACACGCACGCCATTCTCATCCGGTTGGATTGTAACACCCATCTCTTCAAGCTTCGCGATAACGGAGCCTAAATGATCAGAGATTGCACCTTCAATGTACACGTCACCACCCGAAATTGCAGCAGCAGCCATATACGTACCAGCTTCTACCCGATCCGGAATAACGGTGTGTGTAACACCTGTCAGTTTCTCCACACCTTCAATGCGGATCACTCCAGTACCAGCACCACGTACGATGGCACCCATTCCATTCAGGAAGTTGGCAAGATCCACAATCTCAGGTTCTTTTGCCGCGTTCTCCAGAACAGTTACACCTTCGGCCAATGTTGCAGCCATCATAATATTTTGAGTGGCACCTACGGAAGCCACATCCAGATAAATTTTCGCGCCACGCAACCGACCTTGGCTACGAGCTTCGATATAACCTTGGCCCAAGCTGATCTCTGCGCCCATGGCTTCAAAACCTTTCAAATGCTGATCAATAGGCCGTGTACCGATGGCACATCCACCAGGAAGTGAGATTCTTGTATGACCCATACGAGTCAACAAAGGCCCCATGACCAGGAAAGACGCCCGCATTTTACTTACCCATTCATACGGGGCTTCACAGGAAGTAAGTTTCTCCGCATTTACGGTAATCACTTCGTCCCGGTATGTAACTCCCGCTCCCAGCGATTCCAACACCTTGTTAATCGTCATCACATCGTCTAGAGGAGGCGCGTCAATAATAACGCTTTGTCCTTCTTCCCCTAAGAGAGAGGCAGCGATGATCGGAAGAACAGAATTTTTAGCGCCGCTAACTTTGACACTTCCGGTCAACCTTTTGCCACCGCGGACGATAAATTTGCTCATCATGGTTCCCTCCGCGCTTTTATTCCCTTTTCTTCATTCCGGAATACGTAAGCCCCACTGTGTGTAAAAAGGACTGTTGCTGTGTGTGGAATTTCGACATATTCTGGCATATTGCCACAGATGTCTGTTCAGAAAAGAATTGGTTTTTTATAATCCATATCAATGATACCATGTGCCGTGCATCTTGCTATTCAGCATGTAAAATCTGTGTTTTACAAGCCAGCAGAGCATCAGAACTGACAGAGTGGGATGGTTATTAGCCGGCATGAGCCGGATATCCCGTTTATAACTACAAAATAAGTGAACAATTGTGAATTCCCTAACTTCCATCATAACATTGTTGAATTGTACGATACAAGCATTTTTACATAAAACATCTCAAATTCATCCAATTTTACGTCACATTTTTTTCTTAATTTCTTTACCGACAACTCATACTCTAATTGTTAACACAATTAATCGATGTTATTCGACAATGAGCAGCTTGAAGAACCTAACAGATGATTAACCAACCATCTCAACATTAAAACAAATTACGCAACATTTGAGTCCAGGACAAGTAGTCAATGACAAAGCCAGCAACGGCATGCCCCAAAATGATGGCGAACAACAAATGCAACAGTCTTCCCTGAGCACCTCGTGGTTGCCTGATGATTAAATCCAGTTTGAGATTTGTCAAAGCCCACCAAGACAACGCTATACATAACAGGGAGACGATAATTGAGACCAAGCCATTGGTGCTTAACGCCTGGTTCACCTGATTCGTCAGATCAGTATCCATATATTCTTTACCTCCACATTTGTTGCAGCGATCAGCATATCATATGCCCGGCACCCATAACTTGTTAGTATACTGGAATGTCTTGAGCACAACATACTGAGCGTACTGTCAGATTTACTCCTGCCAGGCAGGAATCTCCTGATGCCCAATCACCGAGCAGCAACAATGCGGCTGTGCATGACTATGGAATCTACTACGCAGCTTCCTGCTTCTGCTGACTCTATGGAATATAGGCTCTTTCATCATACATTGTCAATTACATTGATTTCCACTTCTAAACTATTTTAATTTTAAAATGCCGGGATTTTGTGACTAAAACGACATAAAAGAGCGCTATTTCGATATCGATTCTGTCATTTCCTCGGAAATAATTTAAATTTACTTATGAAAAAAATGGTTCTCTTAGTGGTAAATGCGCCCACTACTTTAGTCCTACATTCTATTCAAATCCTCATAATCGGTGAATATTTTGCTTAAAATACTTCTGTTTACTGAAGGGATAAGATGGATTTGTGGTCAGCCATTTTGATATATTCGATAAAACAATTCTATCAAACAAACTCAAAAAAGCCCGGCAGACTAAGCCGCCAGGCTTCCAAGAATCGTTTATTTGCCGAACACATTAATCCGGTTAACCGCTTTTTGCAGCGCAATCTCTGCACGACGGTGATCAAAGTGGTCCTGATTGCTTTGGCTTGCAAGCCGACGTTCTGCCCGCTCTTTCGCCGCACGCGCACGATCCACATCAATGCTTTCCGGGAATTCAGCACTCTCTGCGAGTACAACAACCTTATCTTTACGAACTTCGATAAACCCGCCACCGATAGCAACTCGTTTATTTTCTTTTCCGTTATGGATATAGATCGGTGCAATCTGCAAAGGTGTAACCATAGGAATATGACCAGGCAGAATGCCCAGTTCCCCTTCAATACCACGAGCTGTGATGCTATCCACTTGTTCTGAATAGACCAGACGCTCGGGTGTTACAATCTCCAACAAAAAGGTGCTCAATTCCATCCCTCCTGAAACTATCCGAAGGATAGCCCACATAAGGACAATCCTGGATTCAGACTAAACCAGTGTTTTGGCTTTCTCCACTGCCTCTTCAATTGTACCAACAAAGAGGAAAGCTGCTTCCGGAAGATCATCATACTTACCTTCGAGAATCTCTTTAAAGCTGCGCACCGTTTCTTTAACCGGAACGTATTTACCTGGAATACCGTTAAATGCTTCAGCAACGTGGAATGGCTGGGACAAGAAACGTTGGATTTTACGAGCACGGTATACAAGCGCTCTGTCTTCCTCACTCAACTCGTCCATACCCAGGATCGCAATGATATCTTGCAGTTCATTGTAACGCGCCAAGATACGTTTAACGCCTTGAGCTACGTTGTAGTGTTCTTCACCTACAACTTCAGGGGACAAGATCCGGGAGCTGGATGCCAGCGGATCTACCGCAGGGTAGATACCCATCTCGGAAATTTTACGCTCCAGATTCGTCGTTGCATCCAAGTGGGCAAACGTCGTTGCAGGAGCCGGGTCAGTGTAGTCATCCGCAGGCACGTAGATGGCCTGGATGGATGTTACAGAACCTTTTTTCGTTGAAGTGATACGCTCTTGCAGTTGACCCATTTCTGTTGCCAGCGTAGGTTGGTAACCTACCGCGGAAGGCATACGTCCAAGCAAGGCAGATACTTCTGAACCCGCTTGGGTGAAACGGAAGATATTATCGATAAAGAGCAACACGTCACGGCCTTCTTCATCACGGAAGTATTCCGCCATCGTCAGACCTGTGAGGGCTACACGAAGACGTGCGCCTGGAGGCTCGTTCATTTGTCCGAAGACCATTGCTGTTTTGTTGATAACGCCGGAATCACTCATCTCGTGATACAAGTCATTACCTTCACGTGTACGCTCACCAACACCCGCGAATACGGAGATACCGCCGTGCTCTTGTGCGATGTTGTTGATCAATTCCTGAATCGTTACCGTTTTACCTACACCGGCACCACCGAAGAGACCGATTTTACCACCTTTGGCATAAGGAGCGAGCAAGTCAATAACTTTGATTCCTGTCTCCAGCATTTCTGCTTGGGTAGTCAGTTCATCAAATGCAGGCGCTGAACGGTGAATCGGGTTCTTCTGTTCAGTAGCTACAGCACCGCCAGTATCAATGGCTTCGCCGAGTACGTTAAATACCCGACCCAGTGTCGCTTCTCCGACAGGTACAGAGATTGGAGCTCCTGTATCTAATGCTTCCATACCACGTACAAGTCCATCCGTGGAGGACATCGCAATACAACGTACACGGTTGTCACCCAGATGTCTCGAAGCTTCGAGTGTAAGGTTCACACTTACGCCGCTCTCACTTACTGTAGTGATCGTAATGGCATTGAGGATTTCCGGCAGACCGCCGCGATCAAACTCGACGTCAACAACCGGACCCATGATGCTCACAACGCGTCCTTTGTTCATCTTAACGTTCCCCTCCTACAAGCCTGCTACTTTTGCAAAAATAATGTACCGTTCTTTTATCTTTGCTCTGCAAGCCTTCATTAATAAAAACAGTTAGCCTTGTGCTGCGTTGGCACCTGCCACAATTTCCGTAATCTCCTGCGTAATCGCCGCTTGACGGGCACGGTTATAGGTCAATGACAATTCGTTAATCATTTTGGATGCATTTTTGGTTGCATTACCCATCGCCGTCATTTTCGCGCCTAGCTCACTCGCCTTACCGTTCAAAAGCGCACCATAGATCAGCGTCTCCGCGTAACGCGGAAGCAAAACCTCCAGTACAGCCTCAGCAGACGGCTCGTATTCGTAGCTTGCCGTTGGTCCTTCCGCAGCAGTTACCTCAGGTGTTTCCATCGGAAGAAGTTTTTCTACCGTAGGAATCTGGGTCAACGCATTCACAAAGCGGTTATAACAAATGTACAATTCATCAAATTCAGCCAGTTCAAACCCATGAACAGCCTCGTGTGCGATGGATTTGATATCTGCAAATGAAGGCGAATCCGACAGATCCGTTGTTGTGGATGCCATCGCCATTTCACGACGTCTGAAGTAATCGCGTCCTTTACGTCCAATGACGAACAATTCGTAGTCATCCTGAGAGTTGTGGCGCTCTTTGAGCGTCTGATTAACCTGACGCAAAACGTTCGCATTGTATCCACCTGCAAGCCCACGGTCCGATGTAATGATCAGGTAAGCTGTCTTTTTGACCGGACGGCTCTCCAGCATCGGATGCTGTATGCCTTGCGTGCTTGATGCAATACTAGCTACAACTTCTTTCAGTTTCTCCGAATAAGGACGGGCTGCTTCCGCTTTTTCCTGCGCTTTACGCAGTTTTGCAGCAGCTACCATCTCCATTGCTTTGGTGATCTGCTTGGTGCTTTGTACGCTTTTAATTTGCCGCTTAATTTCGCGCATGCCTTTTGCCATGATTTCACCACCTTAAAGTTTTGACAAAGTCAAAACTACATCGTAAGCATCATCTTTTTTGACAGAGTCAAAGTATTACATGCAGACATGCGGAATCGGTTAGACAACTCCGCACCTGCAGTCATTTATTTAGACAGAGACAGCAAAGCTCTTTCTGAACTTCTCAATTGCACCTTTCAGTGCGTTTTCGTTGTCTGCAGTCAGTTCTTTTGTATCACGGATGGATGCAAGAATTTCCGGATGACTGCTCTCCATGAAGGCGAGGAACTCACCTTCGAAACGAGTCACATCACCTGTAGGAATTTCATCGAGGAATCCTTTAACGGCTGTGTACAAGCTGACAACCTGTTGTTCTACAGCCAGAGGCTGATTCACACCTTGCTTCAGGATTTCCATCATACGTGCACCACGATTCAGGCGAGCCTGAGTCGCTTTGTCCAGATCGGAACCGAACTGGGAGAACGCTTGAAGCTCACGATATTGAGCGAGGTCGAGACGCAGGGAACCTGCAACCTTTTTCATCGCTTTGATCTGAGCAGAACCACCGACACGAGATACGGAAATACCTACGTTGATTGCCGGGCGTTGTCCAGCATTGAACAAGTCAGCTTCCAGGAAGATTTGTCCGTCCGTGATGGAGATTACGTTCGTTGGAATGTATGCAGATACGTCGGAAGCTTGTGTTTCAATGAACGGCAGTGCGGTTAAAGAACCACCACCCAGTTCATCATTCAGCTTCGCAGCACGCTCCAGCAAACGGGAGTGCAGGTAGAAGACGTCACCCGGATAAGCCTCACGGCCCGGTGGACGACGAAGCAACAAGGAAAGCTCACGATATGCAGAGGCTTGTTTGGTCAAGTCATCATAGATAACCAGAACGTGCTCGCCTTTGTACATGAAGTACTCACCCATCGAACAACCGGAATACGGTGCGATGTACAAGAGTGGTGATGGATCGGAAGCTGCTGCAGTTACAACAATGGTGTACTCCATTGCGCCTTTACGACGAAGAGTTTCCACAACTTGAGCAACTGTAGACTGTTTCTGACCAATAGCCACATAGATACACTTCATGCCGCTACCTTTTTGGTTCAGGATCGCATCAATCGCGATGGATGTTTTACCTGTTTGACGGTCACCGATGATCAACTCACGTTGTCCACGACCGATTGGAACCATTGCATCAATGGCTTTGATCCCTGTTTGCATCGGCTCATGAACCGATTTACGATCCATTACGCCTGGTGCTTTACCTTCAACCGGACGGAATTCCGTTGTTGCGATTGGCCCTTTGCCATCTACAGGAATACCGAGCGGGTTCACAACGCGTCCAATCAATGCTTCGCCTACAGGCACTTGCATGATTTGGCCAGTACGTTTCACTTGGTCACCTTCACGAATATCGTAGTAAGGTCCCAGGATAACGACACCAACATTGCTTTCTTCGACGTTCATGGCGAGTCCCATAACACCGCTTGGGAATTCAACCAACTCGTTGGACATGACGTTCTCAAGTCCGTAAACACGAGCGATACCATCACCAACCTCGATTACCGTTCCGACTTCGACTACATCGATATCGGTCTTGTATTGTTCGATTTGGCTCTTAATTAATGTACTGATTTCTTCTGGTTTGATACTCAAGTGTCCTCACCCCAATCTACTGTACTCGTCTGTTAAAAGACTGCTCAAGACGTTCGAGCTTGCCAGCCAAGCTGCCGTCATAGATCGTATCGCCAATGGCGACTTTCAATCCGCCCAGCAGAGTCGGATCAACAATGTTCTCGATACGAATCTTTTTATTCACACGGCCACCGAATTCACGGGCTACCGCTTCTTTTTCTTCATCATTCAACGCATAAGTGGAATAGACACGTGCATCAGCGATGCCCAGCGACTCACCTTGGATCTTCCGATAATCATTCAGCAAGTCTCCCAGCAATTCAACGCGTCCGCGTTCAATTAACAACAAGACTGTACGAAGGACAGGTTCGGATACCTTACCATCAAGACTTGAGTGAAGCACGTTCTGCTTGACTTCATCAGAGATATTAGGAGATACGATAAATTTCTCGATATCTGCATCTCCGGTCAATGCACTGACTACCGCAACCAGTTCCTGTTCAACCTCAAGTACCTGCTGTTGCTGAAGAGCAACTTCGAACAATGCTTTCGCATAACGCTTGGCAACAATCGTATCGCGGCTCATTGTCGGCCTCCTACCTCATTGAGGTATTGGTTCACAAGCTCTTCTTGTGCAGGACCGTTCTCAACTTCTTTTTTGATCAACTTGGATGCAATCTGAACGGAAGCTGTACCCAGTTCGCTGCGAAGTGCTGCGACTGCTTTGTTCTTCTCGCTCTCGATTTCGCGTACTGCATCGTCTTTCAGACGATTAGCTTCAGCTTTTGCATCAGCCAAAATCGATTCAGCTTGTTTGCCACCTGTTTGTTTGGACTGTTCAATGATGTCGTAAGCATCTTGACGTGCTTGCTCAAGAGCTTGTTTTTGTTCCTCCACATAGGCAATGGCCTGTTCCCGAGTCTGTGCAGCCTCATTCATCTGCGTCATCACGAGTTCACGACGTTTTTCCATAATGGAGAACAAAGGCCCGAAGGCATAACGGCTAAGCAGCCAATATAAAATTACAAATGCAATCATCGCAAGAAGCGTATTTTCCCATATGAAACTCAATCTGTTCACTCCTTCCTGGAGGTATCCTTGAAACGTCATCCGTTAGAACGGACATTACCTAAAAAGAAGGCGCGGATGGCTATGGCCTTCCCCGCCAAACCTTTAAAATTTGATTAAGCCATACCGTAGAACATGAACGCGAGTACCACACCGATGATCGGCAATACCTCGATCAAACCTACACCGATAAACATTGTTGTTTGAAGAGTGGATTTTGCTTCCGGTTGACGGGCAATACCTTCCACCGTTTTGCTGATTACCATACCGTTACCAATACCTGCGCCAAACGCGCCCAGTCCTGCAACAATTGCTGCTGCGATTAATGCCATTGCTCCCATTTGTATATCCTCCTTAAAATGATAAATCGAATTTTTTTATTGTTCAGCCTGGTGAAGAAATCTTCGTAGGGCTTGAAACTTAATGCTCGTCATGCGTCTCGATGCTCTGTGAAATGTACACCATCATCAAGATAACAAACACAAATGCCTGGATCGCGCCGATAAAGATACTAAAGCCTTGCCACACCATAAGTAGCGGAATCGCTGCAATAGCACCAAACACTTTGAATGTGGTCAGTTTCAGGATCGTTGCGATCAGTACCTCACCTGCAAAGATATTCGCGAATAAACGCATACCGTGTGTCAACAGCTTGGATGCCGTCTCAATCAAGTTGATTGGCAAGAACAAGGCGAATGGCTTGAAGTAATGCTGGAGATACCCTTTGGTGTTACGGAACAATCCAAGTCCATGAGATACAAGGAACGCTACGAGAGCAAGTCCCATCGTTACAGACAAGTCGGCTGTTGGTGATTTCCACCAGGCCAGTTCAACGTGTGGGTGTGCTTCAGGGTCCTTGGCATGCGCTTTTTCAAACGCCTCCACCGCTGTAACAATCGGCTTACCGAATACCTGTGCCTGATTAACATCTGTTACCTCAGATACAGCCACGAGCGGAAGGCCGAGCATGTTCCCTACAAAAATGAACATAATCATGGAAAGAGCGAGAGAGATAAAATGTTTACCTTTCTTCATATCCATTGTACTGGAAATCAGATTGCGGACGAATTCTACTGCCCACTCCATAAAATTTTGCAGCTTGCCGGGATTTTCAACGGATAATCTCCGTGTTGCCAGTACAGCAAAAATAAAAACAATTGCACCTGTAACTACCAGCATCAACAGAACCGATAGATCCAGTCGAAATCCGCCAAGCATAATAATTGGAGCTTCATGCATATTTTTCTCACCCCTTTCTCGACTTGAAAGCTGCAGCCCTTAACATCATTCTGCTCTGCGGGAATAGACAATCCCTATAATCAATAAGGAATATTGTGCAATGACGAGACCGCCTGCAACCGCATATGTATTGAAGTACTGCGGAAAGCGCATCGATATGAATATACCGAGCACAGCGAATGCCGCTCTTGTCAAAAATCCCAAGTTGACACGCTTCAAGTTACCTTCTGCCGCATCATCAGACATTTTCCTTACTTTGTAACCCAGGTAAAATGCATTGATCCAGCTAACTCCTGTACCCAGGGCCAGTCCCAAAGCAATTGTCTCCACACGTGGCATAAAGGCCGCTGCGAGAAAACAAATCATAAGAAAGTACATGACGAAAACAGTCATCGATCTGCGGTATCTGGTTAGTTCACTCATCACTTTCCCCCATGATTTTTTTCGCGATAAAGTAGATGCTTACACCGCCTGCCGCAAGAAAAAAGAGAACGCTTACGGCGATCCATATTCCGTTACCTCCGATGGTCTTGTCCAACCAGGAGCCAGCGTAATATCCGGCAACAGCGAGAATGGCAATCTCGATCCCAAAAGCTGTCACGAGTCCCATCGCTTTCCATACATTATCGTCATGGTTACGGGATGAATTTGGTTTGTTCGAATCGGCCATTTTCCACGCCACCCTTGCAATCCCAGTTAATTTTACTGAATGATGAGAGCCTTTGTCAATTGAATGATTTTAGCGTTTTAAAGGGGAAAACGACGGGAATACAGACTCTCAAAGCCCATAAACCCGCGTAAACCGTACAGTTTAACTGTATGCTTGCCCTTTATAAATCCGTCAGAAAAAATGTATTATTTTTTGAATTTTCTGTGAAATGATTCCGGACGCTCACTATTTACACCGAAATGATGCAAAATCGCATTGACAATTCTTTCCGAAGCATGTCCATCACCGTATGGATTGGCAGCCTGGCTCATGCTTGCATACAGGGTTTTGTCTGTAAGCAGAGCTTTGGTCCGTTCATACACACGTTCCTCTTCGGTACCTACCAATTCCAGCGTTCCGGCTTCAATACCTTCCGGGCGTTCTGTTGTATCGCGCAATACGAGCACAGGCACACCAAACGAAGGTGCTTCTTCCTGCAAACCGCCTGAATCGGTCAAAATCAAGTGAGTGTGCGGGTAAAAGTTATGCAAATCCACCACGTCTAGTGGATCAATTAATTGAATACGGGGATGATTCCCCAAGATCGCGTGAGCCGGCTCCTTCACAGCAGGACTTGGATGCACCGGGTACACGATGGCAATATCTTCGAATTCGTCAGCAATCCGTTTGACGGCCTGGAAAATGTTGCGGTGAGGCTCGCCTTGAGATTCACGGCGGTGAGCTGTCATCAGCACAAGGCGTTTGCCTTGGGCCCAATCAAGTACCGGGTGTGTGTAGTCCTCCCGTACTGTATATTGAAACACATCTGTTACCGTGTTGCCTGTGACGTACGTACTAGACTCTGATTTATTTTCTTTGGCAAGATTGGAAGAAGACCAATCCGTTGGCGCAAAGTGTAGATCAGCCAGTACTCCTGTCAACTGACGGTTCATCTCTTCCGGATATGGAGACAGCTTGTTCCACGTCCGCAGCCCCGCTTCCACATGTCCTACCTGAATTTGTTGTAGGAATGCTGCGTAGCTCGCTACAAAGGTAGTCAATGTATCCCCGTGAACCAGTACAATATCCGGCTTAGCTTCTGCTAACACTGGCTCCAGACCACCAAGCACACGAATTGTAATTTCATTCAATGTCTGACGGTCTTTCATCACATCCAGATCATAATCAGGATGAATGTCGAAAACTTCAAGTACCTGATCCAACATCTGGCGATGCTGCGCAGTTACGCAAACAATAGATTCAATAGACTCAGGGTGTTTCTGCAATTCCAAAATAAGCGGAGCCATCTTGATGGCTTCCGGACGCACCCCGAAGATCGTCATGACTTTAATTTTGTTGGACATTCGAGCAAAGCCCCTTTTCTACTCCGCATGCAATATGCTTATTTAGTGCCGTATAGACGGTCTCCTGCATCTCCAAGCCCTGGAACGATATAACCATGATCATCCAGACGGTCGTCCAATGCTGCTACATAGATATCCACATCGGGATGTGCATCCTGCACAGCTTTTACGCCTTCCGGTGCTGCAACCAGGTTCATCATCTTGATTTGGGTACAGCCACGTTTTTTGAGCACGTCAATAGCTGCAATTGCCGAACCACCCGTTGCCAGCATCGGATCAATTACAATCAATTGACGCTCTGTTACGTCTGTAGGCAGTTTGGTGTAGTATTCTACCGGTTGCAGTGTTTCCGGGTCACGGAACAGACCAACATGTCCAACTTTTGCCGCTGGCAACAATTTCACAACGCCATCCAGCATTCCGAGTCCTGCACGCAGAATCGGCACCAGTCCGAGCATACGTCCAGAGATGACTTTACCTTGTGTTGCAGCTACAGGTGTCTGTACATCAATCGTTTCCAGTTCAACATCTCTTGTAATCTCATAAGCCATCAACGTTGCTACTTCATCCACCAATTCACGAAAATCTTTCGTATTCGTACGCATGTCGCGTATAAACGTCAGTTTGTGTTGAATCAAAGGGTGATCACATATTACTAATTTTCCCATCTAATTTGTCCCTCCGGTAAGTTCTTCATGTTAAGCATTTCCAAATATACCTAGCCGCCATTCATGGGCTCGATAAATCCTGTATATTATATCATCACCAACAACGAATTACACCATCAAAGGGCACCCAATCATTACAGATTACCGAATCCTATAAAAAACAGGACCGGAAAATGAGTCTTCCGGTCCTGTTTGCTCCTGCTGTTATGTCGTTGAGAATGTTCAAAAACGTGTAAACACTAATAGTGCTCCGCAAACCGAATGACCTTCCGATCGCTGTTATCCCCAGATTTCTTTGATCCAATTATAATTGTTGAAATCTGGGGATAGCATATGCTTCCGAAGCAGCTTTCTTTCAGAAAGCTTTTAGGCGAGCGCTACGCTTCTTCAGGTTCTTTCGGTTAGCTCCGTCTGCGTGTGTACATTAAGAACACTCAAATACAAACAGCATGAGCAAAGTTTTTTAGTATTTAAGATCTGTATAGAGCGGGAATTGGTCTGTCAGTGCAGTCACTTCTGCACGAGCTTCATCCAGCTTCGCCGTATCTTTTGGATTTTTCAGCGTTTTAGCAATGATCTTACCAATAGCAACCATCGCTTCTTCGTTCATGCCACGGGAAGTTGCAGCAGGTGTACCAATTCGAATACCACTCGTTACAAACGGGCTTGTAGGGTCGAATGGAATTGCATTTTTGTTCACGGTAATGCCGATGGAATCGAGCACATGCTCAGCTTCCTTACCAGTGATGTTCACACTGCGTGTGTCGATAAGCATCAAGTGGTTATCTGTACCACCGGATACGATGTTCAATCCTTCAGCGATCAGTGTTTCAGCCAGAACCTGTGCGTTTTTCACGACATTCTCTGCATACGTTTTGAAAGATGGTTGCAAAGCTTCACCGAATGCTACCGCTTTGGAAGCGATCACGTGCATCAGAGGTCCACCTTGGGAACCAGGAAATACGGCTTTATCAATCGCTGCTGCCCATGCTTTGCGGCACAGAATCATACCACCACGAGGTCCACGCAGCGTTTTGTGTGTAGTTGTTGTTACGAAATGCGCATGTGGAACCGGGTTTGGATGCAAACCAGCAGCAACCAGTCCTGCGATGTGAGCCATGTCCACCATGAACAAAGCGCCTACATCATTGGCGATGGAAGCCAGCTTTTCAAAATCAATGGTACGCGGATATGCACTTGCACCTGCAACGATCAGACGAGGGCGGTGTTTGAAAGCCGCTTTGCGTACTTCATCATAATCAATCAGGAATGTATCTTCCTGTACGCCGTATGCTACAAAGTTGTACAGCAAACCGGATGCGTTAACCGGGCTACCGTGTGTGAGGTGTCCACCATGGGCAAGGTTCATACCAAGTACAGTATCACCAGGTTTCAACGCTGCAAGATAAACTGCCATGTTTGCTTGTGCACCGGAGTGAGGTTGAACATTCACGTGTTCTGCTCCGAACAATTCTTTTGCACGATCACGTGCGATATCTTCAACGATGTCTACATGCTCACAACCGCCATAGTAACGTTTACCTGGATATCCTTCAGCATACTTGTTGGTCAGAACAGATCCCATTGCTTCGATTACTGCTTCACTTACGATGTTCTCGGATGCAATCAGTTCGATGTTGTTCTGTTGACGTTTCAGTTCAAGATTCATCGCTTCCAGTACTGCCGGGTCATTCTTGCGCAATTGTTCCATGATTAAATTCCTCCCAAGTATAGTGAAGTAGGTTGAATATGTTAGTCACAAAATGTCGAATCTGGTTGTTCTTCCATACGATAAACCGCGCGTTCGCCGCCAATCAACTTCGGACGGGTCAACGCTGTGGTCACACGTGCATCTCCAACATAGCGAAGCGCTGTACGATAGGGTACGGCTACATGCCGAAGATGCATCCCAATCATCGTCTCCCCAATATCCAGGCCCGCATGGGCCTGCACATGTTCAGCCAGGCATGGATCGGTCAGCGAACGATATGCTGCGGATGCCATTGAACCTCCGGCCTTGGGCACGGGTACTGCACCAACCTCGGTCAATCCAAGTCGAGTAAGCACAGAACGTTCCATTACCAGCGCACGGTTCAGATGCTCACAACATTGGAATACCGTGTCAAAACCGAATTCCTCCTGCACCTCGCGTATACCCGCAAGAAGCTGCTGCGCCACTTCAATGGCACCACTCGTACCAATCCGAGCGCCTGCGACTTCACTTGTGCTTGTACCGATCACAACGATCTGTCCAGGCCCAAGCTGTCCGGCAAGCGCCAGTTCATGCAGAATAGACGCGGTCTGTTCCTGCAATCCGGGTTGTTCCGAATCTAACTCTATAATCATCCTATCATCGCCTCCCGATAAAATCATGCCCGCTGTCTCTTGGCTGTCCTTCGTATTCTTGCACGGCATCTCAGGTACTATTATAGCGAATAATCAGATGAAAGACGAAAAAAAGAGCAGTCTGCGGGTAACGCAGAATTGCTCTTTTGCCCAGGCGACCGGCCGTTTGTTCCGGTGCTCCATCGTGGTTATGCCCACTTCGTCGCCAGTTACACCGGATCCCTGTTTTCCCCTTCATCATAAAACAACCGGCGGCTAAAATCAACGGTTAATTTACATCACATGTCCTATTTCTATAACCTGCCCCGCAGGATCAGAATTTTCCCAGCTTATCCAAAAGCCGATCCAGTGCCGTCCGAATCTCGGCCGCAGCTATATTGTAATCATCACGGCTGCCACCAAACGGATCAGAAATGTCGAAACTTGGAATCCGTTGTCTAATCTCGATGGCTCGCTCACGCTCCGATGCCAGGATCTCTTGCCCAAGGGCACGTTTCATCTCAAGCGTTGCAAACAGGCTGTCCAATTCCTGAACATCTCTTAATACCTGCTCGTCGTCCTCCACATACTCTTTCAACGTATAGGTTTTGTGGACTGAATCGGGAAAAACCTGCATGACATGCTGCTTATGACTCCGTGTTAATGTAAGAACCAGATCGGCCCAGCCTACCAGGTTAGAGCTAAGCTGTGTGGAATGAGGTGGACCTTCAACGTTATGATCTCTCAAAACCGCTTCAGCATGTCGGGAGATCGGCATCCCCGACGTTGCTGCCACACCTGCGGAGCGAACCTCTACCTGAATGCCGCGCTCCGATGCCAGTTTTCGCAAAAGCCCCTCTGCCATGGGGCTGCGGCACGTATTTCCTGTACATACGAATAAAATATGTTTCATTGTGTTAGCCTCCCCATTTTACATATGATGCGAATGATATGATTCCTTAAGTTTTATTCTAAAATATAAACAAAAGTCCAAACGCAAGCAAGATTGCGCCACCAATAGCTTCGCCGTAATCTCCAAGATTCTGACTCACCCGACGGCCTAATAGCAGACCCATAACCGACATCACCCCGCCACAAACGCCGAAAGCAAGTACGGTTAAGATCAGATCACTGCTAAACATCCCTAAGGAAACGCCAACGGAGAACGAATCCACACTTACGCTGAGGGAGAACAAAACAACGCCGAGCAGGGAACGGTGGTCCACCAGCTTGGTATCGCCTTCACGGAATGCATTCAGAATCATATGACCACCCAGCAGGATAAGCAATCCCCCTGCCGCATAGGTCGTAATGTCACCGAGCAACGAGCTGACGTATTTGCCCATATACATGCCGATGAGCGGCATGATGATATGAAATAGCGCCGTTACTGTGCTGATTCGCAATACATCCCGTAGTCGAATGCCCTTCATGCCAATTCCGATTCCGAGCGAGAACGCATCGAGGCCAAGCGCAACAGCCATGATCAAAATGGTTACCAACTGCCCTACATGGGCAGACACATCCCACATCCCCATACCCCCAAGTCACGTAAAGGTTCTTGTACACGATATGCGGACAAGGACCTAAACATGACCGATGAAAGGCATTTTAGAACAACATAAAATCTATTCCTAATAAATCATTCAAACTGATTTACTGCTTGTAAAATACGTATTCACTCAACCTATTTAGTAGCTAGTTCTTCCCTAGGTTCTTCAAAATCTTCAAAATCTTTGGTCTTCTTTATTGGGTCTTGTAGTGTAGACTGCGCAGCCAAACTATTAAAATGCTCAACACTAGCATGATAAACATTAATATTTTCAAAAGAATCTTCCATCCTGTTACTCATCCAATAAAAATCGTTTAGACTTATAGCATTTGTCTTCTTCGCAATTTCCCAAGAATCATACGTGGTCAAGCCCAGCGATTCAAGTATTTGATTCGCTCCTTGACGTTCCTTAGGGAAAACACGGTCACTTAGCCAGAGTTTTATGTCTTCTTGGCTTGGTTGTTTATCCCTGTCAATATAGAGTTCTCCCGAACTAGCGTGGATGAGCTTATACAGTCCGAAGGGGTACCCCGCATCTCCCAATTTTTCAGCTTCCACTGTTGGCGTATATTTTTGCCCATCCAATGAAAATTCTCCAATAATAATATTTTTATATCTGAGAAAATAAACGTTGGACATGTTTATACCTCCTAGCGACAAACTGTTTAATAAATTCTATTCTTTCTACAGACATCAACGGTGCATATCTTTCAATTACAGCAACAACCTCTTCAATCGAAATATTAAGATTTATTCCCTCTAAGTTATCTTTATCCACCAAATCCAAAGCTCCGCTTAAACTGGTAAAAGGCTTGCCAATAGAAAACCCTAAAATTTCTTGATCTTCGTTCACGATATCAGAGTCACTAAACTCAGAACAGAAAGCTAGACCATGATCAAACAAGGGTGCAAAAGAAAACTTTTTTTCTTTTCTATCCACTATGAACCCAAAATTTTTCTTATGCCGATCTGTGTTATGAATAATGTAATCAAATATAATCATCTGATCTATATTTTTCTTACCGCCATCCAGACCTTCTACCGTTAGTTCCTTATATAACTCTTTTCCCTTTTTGCCTGTAATTACATCACAGCTAGCAAATTCCTGATGCGGAAGCTTAAAAGACTGACTAACGCTTACCAGAACTTTGTTCTGATCTGCGAGAAGTCTTTCAAAAGATTTGCCTCGATATTGTCCTTTTTGCCTTTCAGATAATTGCTCGACCTCTTCTTCTGAGAGAAACAAATGTATATCGACAATCCAAAGTTTATAATGAACCACATTAAAACCTAACAACTCACCTATCTCACACGCTATCTTTTCTGACATAGGTTGATCTATGGAGAAGAATGTACCTCTGCTGTATCCAGATTTCACATACAGAAGCCCTGATTTATCATGATGTATATTAAACTTCCTTAGTACACCTAAAGAAGAAGGTGTTGAAGCTTGTATTTGTGTCGTCCTGGACTGCGGTATAATAACATCAGCAATATGAAAATCATCTAAAATATATTCACCATATTTTCTCAAACCTGAACTCACGATGGAATCCACCACTAATCACCCTTCCCTTAGACCATAGACCCATAGTTCCAGAATGAATCAGTCTTTAAGCATCGGAGATTGCCGGTTGCCAACTTGTATGAGTTGGTTACCCGCCGCCTTGAGCAGCCGATTCATGACGGCTGCTCCCAGACCTTCGCGTGAGCAGGCTTCAGCCACAATATATGTGGCGCCTTGCTCATCGCAGCTGCGCAGCGCGGCGTATAGCCGGCGCGCTGCTTCTTCCAGCTCGCTGGCGTCACCCAGCGAGAACACGGCATCGGCGCGGTACTGCTCCGCGTGCTCGGCGAACGCCAGCACAGCGGTGCGCTCTCCGCGCTGCGCCGCCTCTGCGAGGGCGGCGCTGATCCAGGCCGCCACCGCTGCGGGCGGCCCCTCCACCACGCACAGCGCCCCTGCGGGTGCGTAGTGCGTGTACTTCATGCCCGGCGAGCGCGGCGCCGGGCTGCCCACGCCATCGGCCCCCTCCGCGAGTAGCGCGGGGTCCGTGGCGACACGGGCGGCAACGGCGGACAGTTGTTCCGCCGTAATGCCGCCAGGGCGCAGGATGGTGACGGTACCGTCGTCACCGACCTGCACAACCGTGGACTCGACGCCCACCCCGGTGGGGCCGCCGTCCACGATGCCGCCGATGCGGCCATCCAGATCCTCGCGTACATGAGACGCGAGTGTTGGGCTTGGCCGCCCGGAGCGGTTGGCGCTTGGCGCAGCCACAGGGCATGCCGCCGCCGCGATCAACTGCAAGGCCACCGGGTGGTCCGGCATGCGCACGGCCACCGTGTCCAGTCCGGCGGTGACACGTGGGGACACCGCCCCCAGCCTAACCGGCAACACCAGCGTCAATGGTCCCGGCCAGAAGGCCGCCATCAGCGCTTCCGCCGTTTCATTCACTTCCGTGACCAGCGCATCCAACTGGTCACGGTGCGCGATATGCACAATCAGTGGATTGTCGGAAGGTCGGCCTTTAGCGACAAATACAGCCTCCACGGCTGCTGTGCTACGCGCATCAGCACCCAAGCCATAGACCGTCTCGGTCGGAAAGGCCACCGTCTGACCTTGACGAATGCAGGCTGCGGCAGCCTGCAAGTCGGCGAGCGCCTGTTGATCGGCGCTCCCCTTTTTCACATCCAACATTTCAATATTACCCAATCCGTGATCGTTCTCAGCGCTCACCAAGACGCGTACATCCCACATCTCAGTGACCAGCTCTCCCGGAGCTTTCATATCACGTTCTTCTCTATCATCCCTCATCTCAGAGGTGTGTTGCACTGGTTCGTTTTCTCTGCTCATATATCATCATTCCTAAACTTCAAGTAGGTTAGTTCATATCCATATTCAATATAAGTAATTATAACATACCTGTCCCAACTCGGATGCCCTTCAAACTTCGCCCGGAAATTCACCTCAAATTCATATCAAAAGGGCAGCTTCTTGAATCGAAGTCGCCCTTTTTTGTAGTATAAATCCGTTGTTATGCGAACAATCCAGTTACCCAACTCCATAGTTTCACAGCCATATCCCACAGAAAGAATCTCGCTTCCGGTGTGTCTCCCTGCACAGATGCCTCTGCATCTCCTGGTTCAGCCGCTGCGGCTGATACCGTTGAAGGTTTCGCCAGTGCATCCCCGGTCCCTGCATCAATGAAACACAACGGCGGGAACAACACACACCACCAGTTCTGACCTTTTCCTTCGCCCAGCGTAATCCGAACCGCTTCATAATCTCCGGCAGGATACACAGTGCCACCATATAGTTTGGTCGGGAACGGAACGGAACCCAGCTCCACCTGATACTCATAATTTAAACCGCGACTGGCCAACTCTTCTCCTACTCTATTCTCAATCTCGGACAAATGCTCACGAATAACCTTGCGCGCTTCATCCAGACTTTGCGGATTCTCCAGTTCGGCTACCCACTCGCCCATCTGAGCAACGACAGCATCCCGAATCTCGCGTTTCACCAATTGATCTCCCGGTGCATCCGAGTTTGCTAGAATACGCAAGCGAATCGATTGTTCTGGAATTGCTGTGGCCGCCACAGCTGCATCCGTTTTCTGACCTTCCCACATCATGATAATCATCATAAGACATACAATAATAAGTCCAATTTGCTTTACAATTCTTCTGCTCATTCCGTTCTCCCCCTCGGCTCTCTGATCACGCTACCTGCAACTCTCTCATGTCTATCAGTATGCCCGGTAGAGACGGAAGTAAACCTAGCATTTGTAATAAATCTACTAGAGGTTGTTCAAAAAGTCTGCTTTTGATTACAAAGGATGCCCAGCTGCATCATCAACGTCGATTATGAAATTCAGCCGATATAAGCGGGAGGCTTACGAAGGTTGTTTCCCAAGGAACCATTTTGATTGCTCACGTAGTTTATCCTACGCTCCACTACTCCATTTCTAGCCTCATCCCATCTTCTCGGTACTGAAAACCCAACTATTTGAACACGTACTACTAGAGTGTGTATTTAAACCCAGGCAAGTTATGCGACGACAAAATACAGCGTCCAAGAAGCCTTGAAGAGTGTACTGGCGACCCTAGGCGAATGACTCTCGCGAGTGACCAGTCGATGCTCTAAGGAACCGAGGACGTCTTATTTGCCCTTCAGGTATTCTTTTGAAATTGTAAGGAACATGAGGCACGTTATTTCCCAAAATCATCTAATCAACACGCTACAAAAGGCTGTTTATGTTGATATAACGTGTCTCAGATTCATTAGCTTTCTCCGGACACTTCAAATCCCCGAATAAGACGTGTGTGGTTCGTTAGCTCCTAACACCACCTAACTCTTAACTCCTAACCCCTAACAGCTAGCACTTGAAGCTTCACATCATGCCCATATACGCTGCTCCAGATTCTTTCAGGTTCGCCTCAGCCTACAGCAGGCTCGAAGACACCTATGCATTGCTTCTTTCATCTCTCATTCACACTTTCTCACCCATCATGTTAAAAAGGCTGATCCGCACCTGGTTACAGGGCAAATCAACCTCTTTATTCCTATAAACGATCACGTTATACATCCCACCGCTTTACTTTTCACTTACACCGACTCAACAGTTACACAGCACTTTTCTCTTTCTTGAGCATATTCCATAAACGTTCCGACAACCGAGGTTGCTGCTCCCCCATCAGAAGTTCATCCTCCTCTTCTTGCCCGTACAACTTAATGCTCATGACTACACCGATGCAAGCCATATTTATAAGCAAAGAGGTGCCGCCGTAACTGATGAACGGTAACGTAATACCTGTGAGTGGCATCAGTCCGAGGAACGCCCCCACGTTCTCAAACACCTGATACAACAACATTCCGATAATACCTACAATGATGACGGGTCCCGCGCGATCTCTACATGCCAGAGCAATCAGCACCATGCGGTGGATCAGGATAAAGTACAACAGAATCAGTACGGATGCACCAACAAACCCAAACTCCTCTGCGATCACAACAAAAATGGAATCAGAATACGTATAGGGGACTCGTCCACTCTGAACGGATGTTCCTTGCAAATAACCTTTGCCGATGATGCCCCCTGAACCGATGGCTAAACCTGCATTTTTCGTATGCCAAGAAGCCTTTGAGGTAGCCTTTTCCGGTACAAGCCAGGGATCAATCCGCTCCGCCCAATGCTCACGTTTTATCTTCTCAAGAAAAGTGAATACTTCATCATGGTAGAAGGTATAGGCTTTGACAAAACCAAAGAACGCTACCCCCACAATCGCCAGTGCAATCAATGCGTGCTTCAGCCTCATATTTCCGATCCAGAATACCGCAGCCAAAATCACCACATACCCCAGCGCATTCCCCAAATCATTCTGAGCCATAACAAGGGCAAACGGAATAAACGCCCAACAGCCAATCGGCACAATATCTCTCCAAAATTTCAGCGTGCCTCGTTGTCTCTTCACGATCAAATGGGCGAGAAACAGAATCAGAATCATCTTGAACAGCTCTGCCGGTTGAAAAGAAAAGTTCTCGCCCAGCTTCAGCCAACCGTTGGCGTTATTGATTGAACTTCCCAGGACATTGGCCAGGATCAGTAGTATGATCCCCAAGCCATACAAATAAAACGCATATTTCACGTATAACTTGTAATTCACAAGCCCGATCACAAGCACCGCAATGAACCCGGCCACATAGAAATACATCGTTTTGACATGATGATTCACCAGGTTGGCATCTGTCTGCGTTCCGCTATAAATCGCAAATACACTAATAATCATGAGCAACAGCATTACAAAAAGAATAACACCGTCCATCTTTTTCAACATTCTCAACATGACTCTGTCCATCCCCCTGAAATCTAGCATTCTATGATTTCCAATTGAACTCAATATTACCATTGTATATAATTGGATAATAAAATGGAAATCAGGGTCGTTTCAGGTTAAAAAACGAACTATTCAACGGCCTGAATTACGCCGTAAAAACAATAAAAACCCCAAAACATCCACCCAATGTAACTTGGGTTGGTCTGTTCCAGGGTTCTATAGTTATCTAGCTTATATACATAAATCTGACGTGCTATTTCACGGTTTGACTCAGAAACGTTATTGCTCCTGCTGGGATGGCTTGCGTCTTAGCAATTTCCTCACCAGATCCGTAATACTCGGTTGTTCCGCAGAGCCAAGAATATCCTCATTCTCTTCCGTGTGGACCTTAATACTCATCACAAGACCCATGCTGATCATGTTGATCATAATGGAGGTACCACCCGAACTGATAAACGGCAGCGTAATTCCTGTCAACGGCATCAGACCAATGAATGGACCAATATTAACAAAGATCTGGTAAAGCAGCATCGCTATGATCCCAACAATGAGATAAGGCCCCGCGCGATCCTTACACTCCAGTGCAATCAGCACCAGCCTGTGAATCAGGATAAAGTACAGGAGAAGCAGTACCGAGGCACCGATGAAACCAAATTCTTCCCCAATCTGCACAAAGATGGAGTCAGCATAGGCCAGCGGCACCCGATTCGACTGAATCGTTGTGCCTTCCATATAACCTTTGCCTGTAATCCCACCAGAACCAATCGCAAGCTTTGCATTATACGTCTGCCAGAGTACATCTCTTGAGGTCAGCTCTGGTACAAGCCAAGGGTCAAAACGATCCGCCCAGTGCGAACGTCCAATGTCATTCAGAAATTTAACAATCTCATCATGGTAATGAATATACGCCTGTGTACCACCGATAAAAGCAGCCACTGCGATCATAAAGCCAATGAGGGCATGCGTAAATTTAATGTTACCAATCCACAGTAAGCCCACAAGAATGACTACATAGCTTAATGCATTTCCCAAGTCATTTTGAAGCAATACGAGTAGTAACGGCGGCAGAACACAGAGCGAAATCGGAATAACGTCACGTCCAAAATAGAGCGGACGGTTCTTCTTTCGGGCCAAAAAGGCCGATAAAAACACAATCAGGCATAACTTGAACAATTCAGCAGGTTGCAAACTGACCCCGAAGATGGACAGCCAACCTTTTGCACCATAATACTCCTTACCAAAGAACATAACGAATATGAGCAGGAGCATCCCCACGCCATAGATATATAAATAATTTTTGATTATGAATTTATAGTTGATCATCGACATCCCAAAAAAGACTACGAAGCCCAAAATATAAAAGATCACTGCGCTTTTCGGGAGTCCCTCCAGCTTTGGACGACCAAACGTTGTACTGTAAATCGATAAAATACTGATACCCATCAGAATAACGAGTATAAAGACAATAGAATAGTCTATTTTTTTAAATTTGTGCAGCATGTAATTATGTTCCCCCAAGCATTCAGAAATCTTCGGTATATCTCATTGTAGAGGATTTCACGGCAAAAAGAAAACCCGCGGAACCTTACATTTTCGTCACCTGTTCCGAAGTACGAACACCCAGGACATGCCGCTCGATTCCGGCAAGGTCCGGTACAATGATTATTTCCGGCCAATGTCCCGCCGATTCAAGCAAAGCTGCGATGTCGCGAGCCTGCCCCTGGCCCAGCTCAAAACCAATGATCTGCGGCGGCGCAGGCAGCAGCGCCACTTGCTCCAGCATGATACGGTACGGTGCAAGCCCGTCCGGACCACCGTCCAGTGCCATGCGCGGCTCATGATCGCGCACCTCTTGCTGTAACCCGGCGATATCCTCCGCCGGGATGTATGGTGGGTTGGACACCAGGATGTCCACCCGAGCCCCGGCGAACGGGGCCAGCAGATCGCCTTCACGGAAGTCGATCTGTACGCCGTTCGCGGCCGCGTTCCGCGCGGCCACTTGCAGGGCAGCCGCCGAGAGATCCCCGGCGCCTACCTGCCAGCGCGGGCGCAGTGAAGCCATCGTCACCGCGATGGCACCACTGCCCGTGCCGATATCGACGGCGAGCGGAGCGCCGTCAGGAAACACGCGGTCGGCTTCGCGCAGCACAGCCTCGACCAACAGCTCGGTCTCCGGCCGCGGAATCAGCACGGCCGGTGTGACCTCGAACGGCAGCCCATAGAATTCCTGGCTGCCGATAATGTATTGCGCCGGCTCACCCGCAGCCTTGCGCGTGACGGCGTCCTCCCAGCGGCTGCGATGCTCGCTGGGAAAAGGCTCCGGCTGCATCATGTAATACGCGGCGCCATAAACGCCGAGTACATGTTCCAACAGCAGCCGGGCATTGTTTTGCGGCTCGTACACGCCGCACTTCTCCAAAAAAGAGGAAGCCTCCACGAAGGCTTCCCGACAGCTCTGTTCCGGCATCATGACAAACTGCGCTCGGGTCACAGATTATTCTCCTCTATCCATCAACTCGGTCTGCTGAGCAATCGTCAGTGCAGACAAGATATCTTCAATCTCCCCGTTCATGATCTGATCCAGTTTGTGCATCGTCAGGCCGATGCGGTGATCCGTCACACGGCTTTGAGGGAAATTGTACGTACGAATACGCTCACTACGGTCGCCCGTTCCCACTTTGCTCTTCCGCTCAACAGAGATCTTCGCTTCCTCTTCCATACGTTTCATATCGAAGATACGTGTACGCAGAACTTGCAACGCTTTTTCCTTGTTGGAGTTCTGTGATTTTCCATCCTGACATGTCGCCACGATTCCCGTTGGAACGTGCGTTACCCGTACTGCGGATTTCGTGGTATTAACCGATTGTCCACCTGCACCACTGGAACAGAACGTATCAACACGGATGTCTTTGTCATGAATTTCAATATCAAAATCTTCGGCTTCAGGCATAACCGCAACCGTTGAAGTTGACGTATGAATACGTCCGCCGGACTCAGTTGTTGGAATACGCTGCACACGGTGTGC
The DNA here is from genome assembly GCF_017874615.1 of Paenibacillus xylanexedens. GTDB lineage: Bacteria > Bacillota > Bacilli > Paenibacillales > Paenibacillaceae > Paenibacillus > Paenibacillus xylanexedens. The sequence continues at coordinate 134,097 of NZ_JAGIKV010000016.1, read as the reverse complement.
GCCGCTTTCGTATTTCATTTTGCTGTAAGCGCCACGTCCGTTGATCAGGAAAACAACCTCTTTGAACCCACCGAGATCATTTGTGTTAACGTCCATCAGCTCTACACGCCAGCCTTGTGCATCTGCATAACGTGTGTACATCCGGTACAGATCTGCTGCAAACAACGCTGCCTCATCTCCACCAGCTGCTCCGCGAATCTCAACAATAACGTTTTTGTCGTCATTCGGATCTTTTGGCAACATAAGCACACGAATCAATTCGTCCAGTTCCTTCTGGCGAGTGCTCAGTTCGTCAATTTCCATTTTGACCATTTCGCGCATCTCATCATCCAGTTTCTCACCCTGCATTTCCTTCGCAGCTTCGAGATCCTGACTTACCTGTTTGTATTCATTGTACGCTTCATAAGTCGGTTGCAGATCGGATTGTTCTTTGGAGTATTCCCGCAACTTTTTGTTGTCACTTGCCACATCCGGGTCACACAAAAGCTCGCTCAACTTGTCATAACGGTCGGCTAACGCCTGTAATTTATCCAACATGTATAGTCACCTCACACATTATTTTGTCCATGCAAATATCGTTTTTAATAATTATTTCGGTTTCATTATTCATAACATCTATAATCTATATTCCACAACGCACAGGATTCTCACCGAATCCCCTGACCGCAGCATGTATTCACATTCCTGTATGATCGACGTATAACATCGCTACAACGTCATCAAATCCTTTACTTTTAAAGTGAAATCAAGAAATCGCGTACCCTGTATGAAACTCGCTTAAGCTCATCTGTTCAAGCGCGAATTTTAACGTGGTATACGACTCTTAATTATAGCATATTCTTATGGTTCTGAATAGTAACTGTTCCGCAGGCGGATGAACTAATTTTTGGTGCTACAAAATACAAAATGAAATTGTTGTTCGATGTTGTTCCGAAATGTAAAATAAACAAAAGCCACGATGCGCTAACATCGTGACTTCTCTAACAAAGGCCGGTGGGCGACCACGGCGAATTTCAATCAAACGAATGAAAAACCACCGGATTGCAAGGCGACCAACCTAATCCCGGTGGTTTTTCTTGTTCCTCATCTGCAAAACTCTAAGTCAAAGACCCCACGAACTTCACGAGAAGGTCGCAGGGTCATGTTATTGAATCTACATATAAAGGTGTAACAACTTATACGTTGAAACGGAAGTGCATAACGTCGCCGTCATTTACAACGTACTCTTTACCTTCAAGACGAAGTTGTCCGCGCTCTTTGGCACCGTTCATGGAACCCGCTGCAACCAGATCGTCATAGGAAACCACTTCTGCACGGATGAATCCACGTTCGAAGTCGGTGTGAATGACACCCGCTGCGCCAGGCGCTTTTGTACCTTTGCGGATTGTCCACGCACGAACTTCCTGTACACCTGCTGTGAAGTATGTGTACAGACCGAGCAATTTGTAAGCCGCTTTGATCAACAGGTTCAGACCGGAATCCTCGATACCGAGTTCTTCCAGGAACATTTGTTTATCTTCGCCTTCCAGCTCAGAGATCTCTTCTTCAACCTTTGCACTGATTGGCACCACTTCTGCGTTCTCAGCAGCTGCGAATTCTCTTACTTTTTGCACGTAAGCATTGTTCGCCACGTCACCGATTTCATCCTCAGCTACATTGGCTGCATACAGAACAGGCTTCAGGGTAAGCAAGTGCAGATCGCGCACGATCAGAAGCTCATCATCCGTAAGTTCCATGCTGCGTGCCGGCTTGTCATCGTACAGAACAGCCTTCACTCTCTCCAATACTTCTACTTCTTGAGAGGCAGTCTTGTTGCCGCCCTTCATGTTTTTCTTGGAGCGATCGATTTTCTTCTCAACACTCTCGATATCGGCCAGGATCAGCTCCAGATTGATCGTCTGGATGTCGCTCACCGGGTCAATTTTACCATCGACGTGTGTGATGTTCTCATCTACAAAGCAACGTACCACGTGTACAATTGCATCTACTTCACGAATGTGGGCAAGGAACTTGTTACCAAGACCTTCGCCTTTGCTCGCACCGCGAACAAGACCAGCGATATCTACAAACTCAAACGCCGTTGGTACTGTTTTCTTAGGTACAACGAGTTCTGTCAGTTTGTCCAAACGCTCATCTGGTACTTCAACGATTCCCACGTTAGGGTCAATTGTACAGAACGGATAGTTTGCCGATTCGGCACCTGCTTGTGTAATTGCGTTAAACAACGTAGATTTTCCGACGTTCGGAAGCCCTACAATTCCTGCTTTCAAAGCCATGTATATGACAACTCCTCATTGATTACTTGTTCGGTATGGATAATCCTATACATTATATATGACAAACCTCAAGGCATCAAGGAACTTCGCCAATTCGACCAGAGTCCCATACGCTTCCCGAAATCCCCGTTTACTGCGGATAATTCGTTTTGCGCAGATCTTAAGTTTTGCCTAGAATATCCGCTATTAGGTTTACCCTTTGATTTCCTTGTACATGGTTAGATCCGTTACCTCATATCCCATCTTGCGATATAGGCTGCTCGCCCGCACATTATGTCCAAAGACATGCAAACCAATGCGATCCACGCCAAGACTCAAGGCCGTCTGTTCAAGCACCTGCATCGTCTCTGTTCCGTATCCCTTACCACGGTGTGCTTCTTCAACCACAATATCCAGCAAAAAAGCATCTTTTCCACGACGATTATCCGTGATATTAAACCAGATATACCCTACATTTCCGTCCACAGGATGCATCAGATTGTAGAGATACGCTCCGGGTGTGTTCAAGCCTTCTTGCAGATAACGTTCATAAGATTCCTCGGCAAGTTGCTGCGCCTCTTCCTCAGCCCAGGTGCCCGCTTCTACTTTTTCCTGTGCAAAATCCTTAATCGATCGAATGCGAAAACTCGCATAATCTTCCTGATTCATTGGAGAAAGTTTCAACTTTTTCCCCTCCTTATTTCGAGTGATCTTAATTATGTATGAACTCTGTGCAGTCCTTTTTTCACTACTAGTATCTTATTGTATCCTGTTCTTCCGCTTAGCGCATGAAGTTATTCTGACGATTCGGTTTTCAATTTTCATATTTATCCATTTTAATCAAAACTTTTGATCTCTTCTCATCGTTTATACCTCATAGGAAAGGAGTGGATCATATTGAACACACGTCGCCGATTCTCCAAAAAGAAAATGATTATCTTATCCGCTATCATACTCGGAATCGCCATAGTCGCTTTTATGAGCTTTCTGAATGCAATGGATCCCTTTCGCCACTTAAGAATCACGATACAATCAGTCCGACTATGACCTCACCAATATTCAGGCTAGCCTAGTCCAAGGCGACAACTCTTTAAACAACAATGAGAGTGGCTCCACCTACGTATTCGATCAGGATATTCCCAGCGGAGCAAACGTGAAATTCGCCCCGCAACTGAAACGTTCCGGGGAGGGGGTCGTCTCCTTGGCGTTCACGGACAGCCGCGGAAAAACCTATAACAAAACGGTTTGCGGTTATACGGAATACTTGTCCGGCAATTCCTACGTCACTGTAACCAATGAGAATGTCACCGTGAAAGAAGAATGTATGTAAAAGGTAGATCAGTCAATCATCAAATAAACATGCAATCTCCCTTTAGGAAGATTGCATGTTAGGGTCCTATTTTATTTCAACATCGTTTATCACCGTTAAAAGTTAGTAAAAAGAACTTTACGGGCCTTTTACTTCTTGCTATGCAATAGGTTATAGATTATCATTGCAGCCTCCTGTCGGGTTAGCTGCTTTTTAGGCATAAACTTCCGATCGGGATATCCTTTCATAACAGATTCTTGAGTTACAAGACTGATACTATTTCTAGCCCATTTGGAGATCATTTGGTTGTCATCGTAAAGTGTGAATGATGATAATACATAACCTTGTTTTTTCATTACGTTCTCAATCATACTGGATGCTTCTTCTCTCGTAACGTCCACATTCGGTCTAAGCGTACCATCATTGAATCCTTTAAGTATACCTTGTTGTAATGCAGGAGTTATCTCCGAATAGTACCAAGAGTTAGATTGAACATCGTTGAATTCATTAATATAAGGAACCACAGAATTATATCCAAGGGCTCGTTGTAAGAAGATTGCAAATTCGGCTCTCGTCACTTTTTGATGTCCACCAAACGAACCATCGGAATAGCCTTTGACAATTCCTTTCTGTGCCAAGTAGATAATAGCTTCCTTCGCATAACTCTTTTCTATATCTCTAAAAGTAACACTTGCAGGATTTTTCACTTCTCCATTCGAACCCACAACTTGAGTATCAATTGTAATGCTGTCGTTTTTCCCCGTAACCGCACTAGGGATAGGGGTATTATCAACATTATGGTAAGGAGGAATAGGATAATTATATCCATATACCGTTGCACCACTTCCATCTGCTGGAGTTGTTACAGCAACCGTCTGCTTGCCAATGACCTCTTCTGATCCATCAGGTCTGACACGAACAGCGATGACATTATACTCATAATATTTATTTCGTTCGATGCCCACTTCACTAAACTGCAACTTACCGTTCACAGCAGTCACCATACCCTCATCACGTGTTTCTCCAGTGGCAGTATTCAAATACGTCTTACGGTAAACACCGTTTCCTAGAGGTTCGTACTTCGTTTGTGGATTACGTTCCACGTAATGAACTGCTCCTTCAATAGGTTGATATTCAAAGGCAATCGTTGCGTTCGAGGCATTCATTGGAGCCACATTCATCGGTTGAGGTATGCCCGCCGTCTGCACTTCGATTGTACTAGATTCAACCTTTCCGTATTTGTTACTCGCTACAACCCGATAGGTATATGTTCTTCCTGGCTGGAGCGTGTACGCTATCATCGTATTTGAATGACCTGACCATACTTTACTCACTTGATCCTGGTAGATCTCATACTGGGTTGCGCCCTCTACCAGATTCCATTGCAGGTCCACTCTATTATCGTACACTCGATTGACTCTGATGTTAATTTGGCCTTTCGGTGCCACGTCCTCAGTCACCTTAGGTATCTTCACACTTTTAACTGCAGGAGGACCTTCATTGTCTCCGTCCCGGCCAATCACTTTATAGATGTACGTGGTGTCAGGTGTAACATTCCCATCCTCGTATGAGGTTGACTTAGTAATCGCCAAAGGCTGATCATTACGAGTAATTACATACTCTACGGCATGGTCTGCCTTACTCCACGTAAGTCTAACTTTGCTGGAATCCAGTGCTTCAGCTCGGAAATCTGGTGGATATGGAATATGAGGTACATTTCCGATGGTGTATTTCGTTTCCTCACTGTAAATTTCGCCTTTGCGAGCTACTAATGTATACGTAGTGACAGCATTAAAATTCACACCTTCGTCTATATATTCTACAAGCGGACCCTCATAAAGGATTATGGAACCACGCTTGAGTATATATTGTTCAGCACCTTCCACAGCGTACCACTTCAACTGAATACCATTGTTACCGCCAGGACCCGAGTAGTAATATCTAGGTTTGTCAAGTTTTGTGATCACCGGCTCCCCGTCAGCTAGGGTCGGAATAACGTAAGGATCCTCAGGCGTCCCCTGTCCTTTAAATTCACCATTATATTTTAAGAAGGCTTTGTATTTGAAATTCTGTACCGAGCTGCCTGCTGGAACAAGATTTATATGATTATTTGGGAATGCATTAGATCCAGTGGTGATCTCCGTAAAAACCGGCCCCTGATTCCCCGACTTTCCAAATGCATGCTCATATGTACTAGGATTAGCCAAAGCCAGGCTGGATATCATCTGATTCGGACGTTTAGGATCATACAAAATAATCCCTGTATATTTCTCTAGATCCTCCTTGGTAACGATCCCTACAGGAGTTGAATAACCATTAACGTACTCCCCATTATCAAACGCATTGACTCTCCACCATAATGTCTGAAAAGGAGATTGCTTGTCTTCTTTTATTTTGTTTAATTCATAGCCCACACTATCCGTGAACTTGGAGTACTCGTCCACACTCCATTTAGCGCTGTCACCTTGTGTATCAATATATTTTGAAACTGTATTTTGAGAGATTAAGGTTTGATTATCCACCAGGTACCATTTGCCGTATTTCTTAAGATCAACGACGGCGCCGAATCCTGCCTTGGAATCTCCTAAAGTATAAGTATCCTGTGCAGGAGGCGTGATTATAAATTCTAATGAACGTTGAGTGGAGTCTGTAGGATTCGTCCAAGCTAACCTGATCACATTTTTCTCACCTGGTTTCAGATCATTAATGAAAGTACTCGAACTGGACTGGCCCTTCAGCTCAGTATTCTTCACATCATTGACGTACACATCTGCCTTTACAATGGAATCTAGCTTGTAGAACAGACTAATCGCATTGCCATTCACAAGCCCCCAGTTTACATAATTGAAGCCATCATCAATTCGATCTAACTTCCCTGCGTGCTTTCCAGTAAAATCAATTCTACCCGCATCATCGTAAATTGGAGCAGGCTCTTTCAATCTAACGAAGAGTAACTCTTGTTCTCCATATTTTTCTCCGTCATGAGCGAGAACCGTGATCCTATATGTATACTCAGGTATTGCTCTTGTTATTGTATATGTTCTCAGTTCCCCTACATCTCTGCCATCTCGATTAACCGTGACTGCATACTTTACCGCTCCCGGAACTTCATCCCAAGACAACGTTATGGAGTTATCCGTTGTGGTTACCGTTACGTTAGGTTTCGGCAAATATGACGTAGTATTGGTATCACTTATTGTTTCAATTGATGCAGACGTACTAGTAGTCTTGGAATTATACGAGTCTATGAAGTTATCATTCGACTTGGAAGACTCCTTAGTTATTCTATCTGTACGAGGCTCATAATTAGCATGAGCTACTTCTGTACCTCCTCCTGAAATCAGTAGATTAACCAATAATAAATTAATAACTAGCATGAAAATTAATACGTTCTTGAACTTCATGTTATGTATCACCTCTTAGAAATTATCGTAAATCAATCCATCCTTCCCTTAGTTATAAGTGAGTCTTTTCACCTAAAAAATTCATTAAAAACCATTCCTTAAGACTCATCAATCATAATGTGTAATGTATTAACAAACAATAAAAAAATTTACTCTGAATTAAATCTTCAGCTTGCTATACATTACAAAAAAGCATGTCGTTAATTATCGTCGACATGCTTAGAGTAATACACCCACATTAATTAAATTGACTTGTCGCACTTCAAAGTTGAAGTGCCCAGTTCTGATCCATGAACCGTTACACGTTTCCCTCACAGTCTAACGAACCTGAGAAACAGTATTCAGCCCTTCTCATACGTTTTGAAAATCTAACGAACCATAGACTCGTTATTCACTCTTTCTTTGGCGTCATCCGCTGTAAATCGCTGATCTCTATCCCATTAGCGTGTGTGAGATTCGTTAGATTTCTAACTAACGCCTAAATCGCCAAATAAGGTGTTACAGGTTCGTTAGCGGACTTTGCTCCATAAGATCCAGCGTCTACGCCGCTCACAAGTCACAGCTGTTCAGCAAGACGCCATGTCTAGTTTTATTTAACGCCGTTCCACCAGACGTGACGTCTGCTTCAAATCATCAATCCGCCCTGCACCAATGCCAAACATCACGGTACGAAGTTCAAACTCAACCTGCTCCAACCGCTCATTCAGAGCATCATCCGATGCGACCGCGGATTCGAGCAGAGATCGACCGAAACCAGCCAGGTCCGCACCGAGCGCGAGGGCTTTGGCCGCATCCACGCCAGTGTACAGCCCACCGCTGCCAATCAGGGCACCAGTAGGATTCAGCGCTCGTACTTCCTGAATACACTCCGCTGTGGGAATGCCCCAGTCGGCAAAAGCTTCCGCTGCTGCCCGGCGTACCGGGTTATTGTTACGGTACTTCTCTACCTGCACCCAGCTTGTACCTCCAGCGCCGGCTACATCGATAAACGCGACACCCGCTTCATATAGGCGTTGAGCCGTCACACCATCGATGCCAAAACCTACTTCTTTTACGCCAACAGGTACGTCTAGCTCACGACACAAGTTTTCAATCCGCTGAAATAATCCGCTGAAGTTGGTATTGCCTTCCGGCTGGAAAACTTCCTGCAACGTGTTCAGATGAAGTACGAGCATGTCCGCACCCGCAATATCTACGGCGCGCTGGAAATCAGCCGTGGTGAAACCATAGTTCAGTTGCACCGCGCCCAGGTTAGCAATGACCGGGATGTCCGGTGCCCAACGGCGGACATCGAAGGTACTCGCCAGTTCCGGCTGTTCCACGGCAGCCCGGATCGAACCTACGCCGAGCGCCCAGCCTCTGGCGTTTGCTACTCGCGCGAGGCGCTCATTGATCGCGCCCGTTGTTTTGCTTCCACCCGTCATCGAACTGATGAGCAAGGGTGTACGCACTTTTTTACCAATAAACAAAGTCTCCAGATGCACCTCTTCAAAATTCAGTTCCGGCAGTGGGTGATGGCGAAACGCAAACCGCTCCATACCGCTGGTTACCCCTTCTCCTGCCACATTCTCCTCAAGACAGAGGCGCACGTGCTCCAGCTTCCGTTCTCCCGTAGCCACTTCGGGAAGCAGCCGTTCGCCGGCTCGCTCTTGTTCATTCATGATGAGACCTCCTATGTGAGAATCGTGCGGATCGACAGGATAACCTGCCCGTTCCTTACTTCTATGTATATACGTCTTTTGCAAAAGACAAAAACATTAATCCTATAAGCATTGCAGCTCAACAGTTTAACTCTATCCAGTATAACGTTCCAAACCGGCTATTGAAAGGATGCCCCGACACCAAATGTCTCACTTAAATCCCGGAGCACCACTATCTTATGCCTACTCAAAAACACAGATCTTCCATCCCATCTCCAAAACGGGGTTGCACGGAAGATGGCGATGCACACGCACATGGATCAACACAACACATTTCCACTTTTCAACCCCGTCATCCTGCAAAACGAACTTATCTCAAGATTTCTGAGGCCAACTGCTCACCAACAAGCTGTCCGGACAACGTCACAATCGGGGTTCCACCGCCTGGATGCGTGGTTCCGCCCACGTACCAGAGTCCTTGTACATCTTTGCTTCGGTTGCCTGGTCGCATAAAGGTCTGCTTCACCGAGTTGGACGAGATGCCGTAGATCGACCCTTGATGCGCCAAGGTATCCCGTTCGATATCTCGCGGTGTGTACCGGATCAGCACATCGGATTCATTCAACCCGGTAATTCCCCGCGCCGCCAATTGTTCCAGCACAAACGCTCCGTAACGTTCCGTCTGCTGCTCCCAATTCCATGAATCCGACAAATAGGGGGCATTGACCAGAATGAACAGATTACTGGCTCCCGCCGGAGCCATGCCCGCTTCCGAATAACCGGAATAACAGATGTAGATCGTGGGATCGGCGGGCATTTTACGGTCACGGAAAATATGGTCGAACTCCGGTTCATACCGTTCCGGGAAAAAGACCGTATGGTGTAACAACGCATCATATTGTCTTCGCACACCTGCCAGCGTTACAAATCCCGAAATAGATGGCTCATACTTCCGTATGCGGGCATTGCTCATCTCTTTCCGATGTTCCGGTGCGAGCAGCAGTCGATTCACGCTAAGCACATCTCCATTGGCAACAACCTGATCGGCTTCCCGAAAGCCTTGATCCGTGTCTACACCTGCCACTTTACCATTCCGAACAACAATCTGCCGGACCTCTGTGCCGGTAATGATCTGTACACCTTTTTCCCGAGCCAGCCGGGTCATTCCTTCGATCAGTTGATAGGTTCCACCTTTGACCCCGTAGATGCCGACTTCTGCTTCCACATGCCCCATCATGGCAAAGATGGAAGGCGATTGATACGGTGATGATCCCACATAGGTCGCGTACCGTCCGAACATAGCCAGCGTATGCGGATGTTGGAAATACGAGCGTAGCAGCTTATCCAGCTTCACCGTTGGCCGCACGCGGAGCAAGCTGCGCAGCATTTGGAGATTGTATTTGTCAGAAGGAGACAGCAGCAACTTACCCAGAAAATGACGATTGGCTTCCGCATACAGTGCAGCAGACTCATCCATAAATGCATCATAACGAGCCGCATCCTCCGGACTGTACGCTGCGATCTGCTCCTTCATCCACCCGCGATTGCCTGACAAATCTACCACTGTGCCATCTGCGAATATATTACGCGTGCGCGGCTCTAACTCATATAACTGTACGTAATCTTCCATTGCTACTCCCGCATGGTCGAAGACTGAACGAAAGGTCGATGGCATCGTGATCGTGCTCGGTCCCCGGTCAAAATGATACCCGTCCCGCTCAATCTGCTGCAGCTTGCCACCTACATGTTGCTGCCGTTCCAGAATGGTCACCTGCACACCTTGTGAAGCCAGTCTTATTGCACACGACAGACCTCCAAATCCTGCTCCGATTATAATGACGTTACCTCTCAACTGTACCGCCTACCTTTCCATACATACCCCTTGCCGGAGCGGCCTGCCTGCCAGGAAGCAAGTCCGATGGCAATGACACAGGCCATGCTGATCGGCTGCAAAAGGGCAAGCCACCAGGGTTGTCCGCCAGCATGATCCGCTACTCTTTTCACAGCCATACCTAATAATGTTCCTAACAATCCATACAGAATGGACACCGAACTGCCCATAAGGAGTCCAATAATCAAGCCTAGCGGGGGCACAATATACATCAGTGTATACATCAACATCGTACCCAGAAGTAGCACGTCTTTGCGCCCCATACCTTCGTACATGTTTTTCTTATATCCGTTCCATACTTCAACACCGTTCTGATACATGCGGGTATTCGTTACGTCATGCACGTCGGTCAGCATCACCGGATGACCTGCACGCTTGACTGCTTTGGCGAGACTCATATCATCCACCAGATGTGCCTGAATGGCAGCATGACCACCGGAAGCTTCGTAACTGGAGCGATGAATCAGCAAAAAAGCCCCCGTAGCGGCCACAAACATCGGACTGGATGATCTGCGTATCATGAAAATGGGCAGATGACTGATGATGGTGAAGACCATCATGGGCACAACAAGCTTTTCCATCCACGTCTTCGTTACCTGATAAGGAAAACCGGTTACCAGACCCCCGCTCTGCTCACACCCTGCCGCAAGAGTCTGCCGAATGGCACTTGGCTCCAGACGCACATCCGCATCCACGAACATATACCATTCTCCCTTGGCCTCCTGAACCAGCCTGTGACACGCATGGGATTTCCCCATCCAGCCCTCGGGAAGATCAACACCATGAAGTAGACGCACACGTGCATCGCGATCCGCAATCGCTTGTACCATGGCCGCTGTCTCATCTTCGGAGCGATCATCCAGCACCAATACTTCCATCTGGAATCCTGATGTATCGCTCGCGAGCACACTTTCCAGACATCCTTCGATATGTAGTCTTTCATTTCTGGCTGGAATCAGCACCGAGACCAGCAGGTCTGGTGGTTGTATTCGGTCTGCTCGGAATGAACGCACTTTGGGCAGACAGGAGACATTCCATAGAGCGAACAGCAACTGTATACTCAATATGCAGGTAAGCACAATCCAGAAGATTTCAGATGCATTCATGCTAACGGTTCACCCGCTTTCGTGCCGCATCGTATTTTTCACTTGTCGAACGTACATGACGAATCAGTGGAATCGCATCTGGCAAACTTCCCTGCCCCATCCGTATAAGCTCTGATCTATGATCGTCTAACTGCTGTTCCAGCACATGGCCGAGTCTGGCGGCAATCTCTTCACTCTTCAACGCCTTCCAGTCTTCCATCACAGCCGGGCCCGCCTGCATCGATATTTCCGGTAGATCATGCTGGACCATCCCATGGCACAAGGTTACCGGTACGGCGATGGCATTCGGAGAACGACGAAGCAACAATCCGATGCCTGGACGGAACTGAATTGGTCTGGCCTCCTGATGCAAAATTTCTCCTTGGGGAAAAATCCAGACCCTTTTACCTGAATCCAATAATTCACTGGTGTACTGTAGAGAGGTCCGAATACCGGACGCACTCTCCTTATTGATCGAATACGCACCCAATTTACGAAAAAAAGCATACTGCTGAAGCTGTTGCTCCTCCATCATCACATAATGATCACCCCGCGATGTCTGCCTGGCCGCATGATAGAGCAGCAGACCATCCCACCAGGAGCTGTGATTCATGAAATAGATCACCGGACGAGTCGGTTCAATCGGGGAGTTGTCCCTGATGTCCACCTGCGGGTCCAGTGACCCTGTGAGCGTGAAGGAACGGAAGCGCCGACGTAGCAGATAATAATGATTGTATAAGGCAAAAATATGATTAAACGATTTTGATTTTACGGCGCGAATCATAGAGCCAGCTCCCTTCGGCAAGAAGCACCCCAGCAATGGCGATGATAAAGCTGCCTGTAATCCCTTCCTTTAGAGCAAGCAGGCCGAACAGAAGAATAAACAGCTGATACAACCATTTTGCACGCAGCAATGAGCTACGGTCATTAGGCATGGCCGGAAGGAAGAGGGACAGGAATGCACCCATGATAAACCAGCTTATGTAATTGGTCCACGGAACACCGTAGAATCCACCTGGGGCTTGCCACTCCCAGAATCCTCTTGCATGCGCAACAGGGTCGAGCACCAGATCAAGTACAATCGCCCAGAACCCGGTCTTCACTGCCCGAAGCAATTTGCCCGTCCAGGTTGAACCACCGCCACTTAACAGCGCCGAGTTACCCACCACTGCGATCCAGGCGAAACCCAGCGTAACAGGTACACTGAACAGATGAATCCCGAAGAAGTCTGAGTAAGCATACTCACCAAATGGCCAATGCGTATGCACTCCTACCCACTCTACGCCCATACCTCCAAGCCAGATAATCACAGAGGATATCCAGAGTCCGGGTTTCAGCCAGATGACTGACTGGTCGGACAGGCCTGTCCGATTACGCCCTTGATAGATCAGATCCAACACATACAATGCGTAGAAGATTAGAAATAAACCATTTGAAAAAGATAATACGTCAGGCACACCGATCGTTAGCATCAAGGTTGCTCCAATGACATACCACGCCCAGTAAAGCCACTGGATCATCAGGATACCGCCGTTCGGGAGGCTTGATAGGCCAGCATCGGGTAACGTTTCACAATCGCACCCAGCATCTCCAGTTTCAATTCATCGCTAACATATGCCCGTTTGGTATATACGTCATAATCGTTGCGTTCAACCGCGTGTAGAATGGTGGAGTAAAAGGCTGCTGCCAGCTCGATGGAAAACGCACTTTCCGTTGGGTACGTATCCAGACGATCCATGCCAATACGGAACCAGTTCAATGCTGCAGCTTTTAATTCATGAACAATGGCAATAAAGCGTTCGTCCACGACCCCGTCTTCAAAGTCCTGCTCGGTGTAACCATGCTTCTCCATGATCTCCAGCGGAACATACCGACGCACTCTGGCCCGATCTTCACCAACATCCCGAATAATATTAACGATCTGCATCCCTTTACCCAAAGCAATCCCGTTCATCGCTACTTCTGCGCCGTTATCATCTCTCAATACAGGCAACAACATCTCGCCTACGGTTCCGGCCACCAGATAACAATAATGCTCCAGTTCCTGCATCGTTGTATAATGCGTTACTTTAAGATCTGTGAGTTGCCCTTCCATCTGACGGAAGAATGGACCCTTATCCAGATGAGGGAAACTGCTGAACAACCATCTCAGTGCTGGCCAGATAAAATGTCCTTCCGCGTCATCCAACTGATCAAACAAATCATGGATCTCGTGAATCGTATAGGGCGAATGTTCCGGCTCGTCTACACTGTCATCAATCATGCGGCAGAAGGCATAAATGACATATACCGCTTCCCGACGTGGACTTGGCAGCCCTCTAAAGGCCTGATAAAAAGAGGAAGAACCCTTTTGCATCAACTCTTCACACCTGCTCAAAATCGCTTCATTCATGTTCCCATCTCCTTCATGAGTTGATTGACGGCCATACGTGCGCTCTGCATTACAATCGGCACTCCGCCACCTGGATGTACAGATGCTCCTGCGGCATATAATCCCTTTATATTAGGGAATGGTTTGGGTTGCGGTCGGTATACACCGGACTGGAACAATACAGGTGCTATACCAAAGCTTCCACCCCCATAGAGCCCGTCTCGCTCTGCGTCAGCGGGTGTACGTACCTTTTTCCACTTAATCGCTGCACGAAGTCCCGGGAATCCTCGTTGCTCCGCTTCTTCCAGTACACGTTCTGCCAATGCTTCACTCTCCTGATCCCAGTCGACACCTTCGGCATCTGGTACGGGAATGAGGAAATACAATACACTCTGTCCTTGAGGCGCTGCAGTTTCATCCAAGGCGACCGGATTAAATACGTAAAATGAGGACTTTGCCGGAATGCGTCGCTGATTGAACACTTCCTGCAAACTGCCTTCAAGACTCGGTGGCAGGAAGAACTGGTGCGTCGTTGCATCTTCCCAGGTTTTGTCCACACCCACATAGAGCAATACACATCCGGAAGAGGGACGATACGGTTTTCTTTTACGTGCTACCGCTGGTGATTGTCCAAGCAAACCTGATAGATGGGGGAAATCACCATTGTAGATAACTGCATCCACATTTTCTGCGCCTGCTGCCGTTTCTATACCTTCACACACACCATTTTTAATCTTGAGTCCGGTCACTTCCGAATTCAGCACGACACGTCCACCACGTGATATCAGTTCCTGTTCCAGTATGGCTGGCAATGCTGCATATCCACCTTTGACCATCCAGATGCCATATTCATGCTCTGCGTAAGGTAAAAGGGAATAGATACCTGGCGTCCCAAACGGTGATCCACCAATGTATAAACTTTGCAGTGAGTATGCATCAAGCAATTCCTCGTGCTCAAAATAATCGCCTACCGCTTTCCGGACACTTTTGTGTGCACGCAATCTGCCCATGAGTGACATGAGCGAAGGGGTGAAGAAATCCCTTTTGCGCGGAAAAGCCCTTTCCAGAAACGCTGCCCTGCCTGCCGGAAACAACGTGTCCATATCTTTCATGAATCGTGTGAATCCCCGGCTCTCTCCCGGGAACAAACGCTCAATCTCCGCCGTCTGCTCTTCACGTGAGGTCATCTTGGTCATGACACGACCACTGTGGTAGTGGACTCTGTATAATGGATCACAGCGAAGTAGCTCAATCTTCGAACGATCTACGCCTGCTTCCTCCAGTATGCCAAGTAACATCTCCGGCAACAGTACGATGGTTGGCCCCTGATCGATCCGATACTCGCCTTCCTGCTCATATCCAATGCGTCCGCCAACGCGGGAACCCCGTTCATACACGGTGACATCCCATCCCTGACGGTTCAATAACAGTGCCGAAGTGAGTCCGCCAATCCCTGCGCCTACAATAGCGGCCCGCTTCATGAATGCCCTCCGGCTTCTGCCGTCTTCACATAAGAGGATGGCTTGGAACGTGTGCGTGCGTCCTCTTCCTGAATCAGTCTGACACTGATTCGTGCCGATTCGAAAATCGTGGGCAACCCGCTGCCCGGATGTGTTCCGCCGCCTACCAGCCATACACTTTTCAACTCTTCAAACTGGTTATGGGGACGCAGATACATCATCTGACCCAGATTATGTGCCATATTAAACGTTGCTCCGCGATACACATCCAGTTCAGTCTCCCAATCAAGTGGAGTGAACAGCATACATTCTTCAATACGGCTACGTATGTCTGCCAGCTCAGGAATGCCTTCCATGCGTTTCATCATGGCCTCCTGCACATTCTCCCGTTCTGCCTCCCAATCAATGTCTGCGGTAAGGTTAGGCGTAGGCATAAGAACATACAAAGCAGATTTCCCTTCCGGTGCCAGCGTCGAATCAAGTCTGGAAGGGTTATGAATATATAGAGATGGATCGGCTGATAACATTTTGTGCTTTGTGATCTCATCAACGTTTAACCGGTAGTCCTCGGGAAAATAGATCGAGTGATGCGGCAGATCCACATCACCATCCACGCCCAGATACAGCATTGCTGTAGAGCAGGAATACTTTTTGCGTTTCATTTTCTCCGGGGTATATTTCTTAAGCACGCCTGGTTCAAACAGATGGTTCACCGCATGTGCAAAGTCGGCGTTCACCACCACATGGTCTGCTTCGATGCGTTCACCGTTCTCAAGCAACACACCTTCTGCACGACCATTGCGAACGATGACCTGTTTCACCGGGGTGGAAGTATGTATGCGTCCTCCGTATTCTTCCACGACATCGGCCATGGCTTGGAAGATCCGATTCACGCCGCCAATGGGGTGGAACAATCCGTAGTGATGCTCAATAAACGATAATATGGTAAAGGTGCCCGGACAATCCCAGGCAGACATGCCAAGGTATTTGGATTGAAATGTAAATGCCCAGCGCAGACGCTCGTCTGTAAAATAGCGGGACAAGATCCCGTAGACCGTATTGTGGACATCAAGCTTAGGTAGAGCTGTTACCGCATCCTTGCGTAGATAGTCAGTCAACTTGCCAAAAGGACGACGGAGCAGAGGCATGACTTTGCCAAACTTCACTTCTTCTTCTTGCATGAACCGAAGGTAATTGTCTTCATTGCCCGGAAACAATTCCTTAATCTGTGCAGCTGTATCTTCCCGATTACGAGAAGGCTTGAACACCTTGTCACCAAAGTTCAGTGCGTACAGCGGAGTTAGCTCTTTCATATCCACATAATCGGATAATTTGCGTCCCACCACATCGAACATCTCTTCGATCAGCTGTGGCATCATCAAAAATGTAGCACCCCGGTCGAATCGATATTCACCCAGTTCCAATCTGGCAGAACGCCCCCCGATGACTGGCTGTTTCTCATACACATCTACCTCGTACCCCTGACCGGACAATAACATTGCTGCTGCAAGTCCACCCGGACCTGCGCCAATGACAGCTGCACGTTTGCGTTGTTGATTCGGTATCATGCCACTCACCTTTCTATGTAGGGAATTCCTATAGTTCTCTAGCCCCTAACCTATTATTAAACCGCCTAAGAACACTTTAAGCGGTAACTAGCAAAAACATTATACAAATATAATACAAATATTATACGACCTTGTAAACCAAAAAATGACCCGTCGGTCAAAATACCTGGTAATCCATTTATAAACACAAAAAACACCCTTTGATCACTTTCGTCAAAGGATGTCCTTTATACACTAACCTATTCATATCATTTGAGATTATGTTTAATTATTGGCCTGTCCAAACCGTGCACCAGGTGACCGCTCGGAGAGATATTCACGCTCCATCCACGACTGCCAGTCCGCAGAACTCTCCGGCATAATCCATTGCGGATAACGTGCATGCTCTGCACGCTCATAGCCTTTACCTCCAAGTACAAAGCGAATATGCGGGAACTCGTTCATAATCCGCTCGACGAGCTGATCACACCGTTCAAGAAGCCCTGGACTTGTGATCGACAGGCAGACCAACTTGATTTTTTGCTCCCGGATAATCGGGAAGATACCTTCTTCTGGCGTGTTCGCACCGAGATACAGTACTTCCGCTCCATTTTTGCGCATAAAGAGAGAGAACAGCAGCAATCCGACCTGATGATGCTCCCCTTCCGGACACAACGCCAGAACTTTGGGCAGATGCGGATAGATCGGGAACAGATGGAAAAACTGATAAAACCGCTGTGATATCAGCTGTGTCATGAAGTGTTCCTGAGCCACCGAAGCCCTGCCTTGCTCCCATGCATCTCCAACCCGGACCAGAATGGGCACCAACACATGATAGAACATCGAGTCATACCCATACATGGTGAACCCAAAATCAATCAAACCATTGGCACGTTCACCCTGAAAGTTGTAGAGCGAGTCATAGATCTGATCTGCCATGCGTGCGTAGGCTTCTTCCATCGTAGGCACCGGAGCCATGATCGGCGTGGGCACAGCCTCGGGCGGATTTAATTTGTTTACTTTCAGCATCCGTACCGCTTCCGAAATATTGGTCTGATGTAGCTCAACCTGTTCTTTCAACCAGCGCAGATCCGCAACATTCTCTTCGGTATACATTCGATAACCCGATTCCGTCCGCTCAGGGGTGACCGCACTATACCGATTCTCCCAAGCCCGGAGCGTCACCGTCGGGATACCGAGCATGGCAGCGACTTGTTTGATGGAATACACCTTATTACCCACTTTCTTTCCTAAATGTCCAGATTTCAAAGGTTATATCATTGGTTCCCCGTCCTTGTCAGGCATATGAAAACCCTAACATTCTACAAAAATAATACACTCATTATACACAACGCTCAGACACCTGTCGATTGCATACTGCCAATTTTGCCATATGCATTTTACCACTACATTCGTTATGCTAGCGGGTTCTCCTGCGTCAACGTTATCATCCGTGTGGTAATAGAAGTCAGCAAGTACAGAAGGGGGAGTCCACCGTTGGGTTCATTACGCCGCCATACATCAGACCGCAAATCTTCACGCGGCAAATTTCCATACATACGAACAGGACTTGTCCTATTGGTCCTATGGCTCATCGCCGTCATGCTCTATCAGACCTACAAACCATTACCAACGGGCATTTCCTACGAAAGTCCGGAGTATCGTGTCGACCAAGTCGAGTTCCTGCATGACCTCACTTATCCTTCCTCCGACGGACAGATGGAGCACGAGCAGCAGATTTTCCAGCGCATGATGCAAATTGTGGAGGAAGCGGAGCAGTTTGTGCTGGTGGATATGTTCCTGTTCAATAATTATCAGCACAAGGGACAGAACTTTCCTCCCGTGAGTACTGAATTCACCGAAGCGCTGGTCGCCAAAAAAAATCAACATCCTGATATGGACATCTGGTTTATTACAGATGAAGTAAATACCAACTATAACTCAGCACCCAATCCGTTGCTGGAACAAATGAAACAAGCAGGCATTCATGTGGTCATTACGGATGTGGACCCTTTGCGTGATTCAACTCCAGTATACTCTGCGGTCTGGCGGACCTTCTTCCAATGGTTTGGCCAATCCGGAGATGGTTGGATCAAAAACCTGATGGCCACGGATGGTCCGGATGTCACTGTGCGTTCCTATCTCAAGCTGCTCAATGTGAAGGCCAATCATCGCAAAGTTGTTGTTAGTGAGAAGACGGCGATTGTCTCTTCTGGCAATATCCATGATGCGAGTGCCTACCACTCGAATATTGCATTTGAAGTAACAGGCCCGGTCATTGGGGATATTCTTCAGTCCGAGCAAGCTGTACTCGATATCTCGGGCGGGGGCAAGGTTCCGACATACACAGCACCTTCGACGGATTCAAACACGGGAGACCTACGAATTCGCTATTTAACTGAAGGCAAAGTGAATGACGCCGTACTCCATGAGATCAATCAGGCTGGCAAAGGTGACACCTTATGGATGGGCATGTTCTATGTGGCTTCTCCGAAAGTATTGGAAGCCCTGCTGGAAGCGGCAAAACGAGGAACCGAGATCCGGCTTGTACTAGATCCAAATGAAAATGCTTTTGGTCAGGAAAAGATCGGCATTCCGAACCGTCCTGTCGCTGCTGAATTGCATGATAAATCCGACGGTAAAATTCAGATCCGCTGGTATAACACCACCAAGGAGCAATACCATACCAAAATGATCTATCTTGCCAAAGCAACCGGAGATCATATTGTCCTCGGGGGTTCAACCAACTTTACACCCCGAAACATGAATGACTACAATCTGGAGAATGATCTATGGGTTGCTGCACCTCCAGACAATAAGTTCACGCTTGATATCGCGAATTATTTTGAGCGTATTTGGAATAATAATGATGCCGAGTTCACGTTAGACCTGGATGAGTTCCAGGAGAAGACTACGTTTTTGAAAGGTATCCTATATAAGCTGCAACTGATTCTGGGTCTTACGACCTTTTGATCAGAAACCATATCCATACCTGTTATATCCGCCTGCACTCTACTGTGCAGGCGGATATTTTCATCTTGACAGGTGATGTAAAGTGTGGAAATATAATTACCTAACGATCGTTAGGAAGGTGATTGAATGACTGCACAATCCATTCGGGATGCAGCCCTGTTCCATTTTGCCAGAGATGGCTATGAGGGAGCTTCTCTGAGAGCAATTGCTGATGAAGTCGGGATTAAAAAACCGTCCATATATGCGCATTTCAGCTGCAAGGATGACTTGTTTTTACACACACTGGCCTTTGCTTTTCACGAGGTGAAACGGCACACACTGGAATATTTCCGTGATCATGCGGATCTGCCATTGGAGCAGAGGTTGAAAGGCTTGTTGGTCTGGTTCGAACAAGAATACAATGCCCATGCTTCGGCTCGTTTGATGTTGCGTAATTGTTTTTACCCCCCCCTTTCTCTGTATGGCGAAGTGATGGATCAAGTGTATCCGTTTATCGATGGCATGGAACGCGCACTGACTCGTCTGCTGCAAAGGGCAATGCGTAATGGAGATATTCCAGCCATTCCCGCAGAACAAGCCGCCATTGCATTCATGACGCTCCTCGACGGCATTACCGTGGAGATTATCTATGGAAGTTCCCGTCGGTACAAGAGACGGTTGGAAGCAGCCTGGCCTGTATTTTGGCATGGCATTCATCATTTGAACGAAGAGGCACACAGCGTTGTGCCGGAAGGAGATTCAACAACATGAACCGCAACTGGTTATATGTATTTATCGGCGGAATTATTGAGATTGTCTGGGTAAGCGGGCTGAAACATGCCTCGAATGCCTGGGAGTGGACTTTAACGGGGATTGCCATCGTGATCAGCTTCGGACTGATCATTGCCGCTTCCAAAAGGCTGCCTGTGGGTACGGTGTATGCCGTCTTTACGGGAATTGGTACGGCGGGTACCGTCCTGACGGAAATGGTACTGTTCGGTGAGCCGTTCCGCTTGGCCAAAGTATTGCTCATCGGGCTGCTGCTCTGCGGCGTAATCGGACTGAAGCTGGTTACGGATCAGCAAGAAGCCAAAGGAGGTGCAGTATAATGGTTTGGATGGCAATTGTAGGTGCAGGGATATGTGAAATTTTCGGCGTAATCGGTATTAATGGTGCTTCTACTCGCAAAGGATGGCCTTATATCGTACTAATGCTGGTGTCGTTTGTGTTCAGCTTCTCGCTGTTGTCCTACGCGATGACGTCCATTCCCATGGGCACAGCGTATGCCGTGTGGACGGGGATCGGGACGGTCGGCAGTACGTTAACAGGCATGTTCCTGTTCGGTGAACGGAAAGAAGCGAAGCGGATCCTGTTTATCGCGATGATTTTGGTGGCAGCTGTTGGGCTGAAGCTCATCACGTAACGGAACAACTGAATTACACTCTATAACTCCGATTGCAGTACCACTTTCCGATCGCTGTTATCCCCAGATTTCTTTGATTCCCTTTGAAGAGGGATAAATCTGGTGATAAAGGCGAACACTTCGTTTCTTCAAGTCGGTTCTGCAATCTCCGTTATCGTGTAATTGTTAGCCTCCATTATGATATTTAATATATTTTGTAATATAAATCAGACGACTTCGATCAGGAAGTCGTCTTTTTTGGGGAATGATATAAATAGGGAACCTCTTTATACTTTGCCACGTAAGAAAGGATGTCGTAATCATGAGAAAATTATTGGCACGCATGGGCTCTTTTACCGGGTATACCCTTCTGATCGCCATGGCCATTTTCTATCTCATCGCTCTAGTCGCTATTATTATGCTTGCCTTATACGCCTTCACTGGAGGAAACTAACTTAAACGTTCTTGATACCTTATCCCTATCGTACATACAAGCTGCACCTTGTTACTTGCCGTCTCTCCTTCCCTTTGATCAGCCACTTTTCCCCATATACATTTTCCAATTTACTCCCATTTGAATTCCTTTAACCAGATCGTTTATACTTATTTTGACCTTAAAGTCAATTCAAGAACTCACAAGTTCCCTGATGAGGTGAATGTATCGTTAATGAACCCTATACATGAGATGAATGAGAAGAAAAAACTCATCATTACTACAGCACTCAAGTTATTCTCATCCAAAGGCAGTGCTGCAACATCCATGCAAGAGATTGCAGAATTATGCGGGATGTCCAAAGGCAGCCTCTACATCATGTTCAAATCCAAAGAGGAATTAGAAGCCAGTACTTTGGAGTATTGCATGTACACACTGATGGACGAAATGACACAGATTGAGCATGAAACCAGTCTTACCTCGCGTGAACGTCTGCAAAAGCAGATTGAGACACTACTCATCCATGTTGCTGAACTCAAGGAGTTTTTGCGAGTACAGATGCGCAGCATGATGATGGATGATGAACAGCAACGCAAGGAACAATGCCATCCGCTGCAAAGAGATCTGGAGGTACGTACCTTACATTGGTTTAAGGATAAGCTGGAGGAGCAGTACGGATCGGAGATTGAGCCTTATACGATTGACCTTATTTTGCTGACACAGGGGCTGTTCCTCTCCTACGTCAAGATCTGGTTTACGGAGATGCCGTCCCTTACTGTTACCAAAATGGCAACAAATTTACTGCAAATGATGGACTATGCAGCGCACGGATTCCTTAAGCAGCGACCTTTACCTTTGATTCCTTTGGAGGACTGGCCTGCCTGGATTACCGAACCTCATCCGGATTCCACGGTGATGCGGCATCCTATTCATATTATCAAGCAAATGCAGGATATTGCTGCCTCCGAATTGCCTGCTGGGCAACCGAAGAATGATGTACTTGAGACCATTGCCATTCTCCGGCAGGAGATGATGGAATTCACACCGCGGCGTGCCATTATTCTGGGCATGATGCACAATCTGGAGAACGTAACTGCCATTCAATCTTTGCACTCCGAGCTTCAGCATATTCTGGATGCCATGTATAGCCGGTTCATCCAAGCTGACTCGTCACACACATAAACAGGAGAAACAGAGAGGAGAAGAAACCATCGTATGAAAGGTATTATTAATTTTTCACTGAACAACAAGTTTGCGATTTGGATTCTGACGATTATCATCTCTTTCGCAGGTTTGTACAGCGGATTGACGATGAAACAAGAGACGATCCCGAACATCAACGTACCGTTTCTGAATGTCACTGCCATTGATCCGGGGGCTGCACCGGAGGGAATTGTTGAGGATGTCACGAAGCCGCTGGAAGTAAAACTACGCAATGTAGATGGCGTGAAGACGGTGACCTCCACTTCCATGGAGAACGCAGCATCGATCACACTCGAATTTGATTATGGAACAGATCTGACCAACGCAACTGCAACCGTTCGTGAGGCACTGAATGAAGTTCAACTGCCTGACAGTGTGCAGAAGCCGACCATTTCCAAGTTCAGCATTAACTCTTTCCCGGTTGTATCTCTGAGCCTGTCCGACAAGGACGGCGGTGACCTGGAACAATTGACACGACTGGTTGAATCGGATATTCAGCCTGCACTCGAAGACATTGACGGTGTAGCTCAGGTTCAGGTGTCCGGTCAATATGTGAAAGAAGTTCAATTGAAGTTTGACCAAGCCAAAATGGCCGAGCTGGGCCTAACGGAAGATACGGTAAACGGCATCGTTCAAGGTTCATCCATTCGTGTGCCCCTTGGACTGTTTGAACTGGATAAATCCCAGAAAGCCGTTGTCGTAGATGGAAACATCATCGACATCGATGATCTGAAAAACCTTGCCATTCCAGTTGTACCCGGCGGTGCCGGTGCTTCCGCAGGCAATGGTTCAAACGCAGCCCCTCAAGGCTCTGGAGCACCAACTGGTGAAGCTGGTCAAGCTACAGCTCCTGGCTCTGCACAAGGAACAGACCAGGCTGCAGGCCAAGCCGCTGGTGGTAATGCCAGTGTGGGTAGCCCTTCAGGTGCTGCCAACGCAGCTGGTATCCCTACAGTGAAATTAAGTGAAATTGCCAAGATCGAAGTCATCGGTCAAGCGGAATCTATTTCCCGGACAGACGGCAAGGAATCGATCGGTATTTCCATTGTAAAATCCAACGATGCCAACACGGTTGATGTCGTTAACGCAGTCAAAGATAAAGCGGAAGAGTTGCAATCGCAGTTCAAAAATGCTGATTTGACTGTCCTGCTTGACCAAGGTAAACCGATTCAGGACTCGGTGAACACGATGCTGGGCAAAGCCGTTTTTGGCGCCTTGTTTGCCATCCTGATCATCCTGCTCTTCCTGCGTAATATTCGTTCAACCATTATCTCCATTATCTCGATCCCGCTCTCCTTGCTCATGGCATTGACTGCTCTCAATATGATGGATATTACTTTGAACATGATGACGCTGGGTGCGATGACGGTTGCCATCGGACGGGTTGTCGATGACTCCATCGTTGTTATCGAGAACATCTACCGCAGATTAACACTCAAAGGTGAAAGATTGAAAGGCCGTGAACTAGTCCGCGAAGCAACTCGCGAGATGTTTGTGCCAATCCTTTCTTCCACGATCGTAACTATTGCGGTATTCCTGCCACTGGCATTGGTAAGCGGCATGGTCGGTGAGTTATTCACGCCATTTGCACTGACCATGGTATTCGCTTTGCTGGCATCCCTGATCGTTGCCATTACCATTGTGCCGATGCTTGCGCACACCCTGTTCCGTGGAGGGTTGAAGAACAAACAGAATCACGAAGAAAAACCAGGCAAAATGGCGGAAGGTTACAAACGCCTGCTGAACTGGACCCTTTCACACAAACTCATCACAGTCAGTATTGCAGTGATCTTGCTGGTCGGCAGTTTGTTCCTGTACCCGTTCATCGGTGCAAGCTTCTTGCCGGAACAACAAGATAAATATGTGACCATTACGTACAGTCCACAAACCGGAGCTTTGCGTGAAGATGTCGAAAAAGAAGCACTTGTTGCCGAGAAGTGGTTGCTGGAACAACCGGGTCTGGAAAAAATGCAATATTCCATCGGCGGCACGAACCCACTGAGCAGTATGGGTGGCGGTGGTTCCAACTCGGCTCTATTCTATATTGAATATAACGAAGATACGAAAGACTTTACTCAAGTGAAAGAACAGCTTGTAGAAGGTCTGAAGAAGGAAGTTACCGTAGGAACCTGGAATGAACTCGACATGTCCGGGGGTCTGGGTGGCAGTGGCTTGAGCCTCTCCATCTATGGCGATAATGTAGAGCAACTTAAACCTGTATCGGATGAAATTCTGAAACTGGTTGAAGCGGATAAGGATAATTTTGAAAAAGCAGATACCACACTTGCTGACACCTACGGGCAGTATACGCTCGTGGCGGATCAGGAGAAATTGAGTTCCCTGGGCCTGACTGCAGGTCAACTGGCTATGACGCTCAGCCCGGCACGGGAACGTCCTGTGCTCACGGAAGTCGATATTGATAACAAAACGTACAAAGTATATGTAGAGACAGACAACAAAACATTTAGCAGCATTAAAGAAATTGAGGATGAAACCGTCACTTCACCGCTTGGCATCGAAGTACCAATCAAAGATGTTGCCAAAGTAGAAGAAGGTACGTCCCCGAACTCCATCATGCAAATTGATGGTAAAGTTGTCGTGCAAGTCACAGCCAACATCTTGGCTTCCGATGTACAGAAAGCTTCGAGCAACCTACAGGCTGAGATCGACAAGCTGGATCTGCCTGATGGCGTTGAAGTGAAGTTCGGCGGTACAACCGAACAGATTAATGATACCTTTACTCAACTCGGTCTCGCCATGCTGGCGGCCATCGCCATTGTATACTTCGTGCTCGTTGTTACATTCGGCGGCGGATTGGCACCATTCGCAATCCTGTTCTCCCTGCCATTTACGGTCATTGGTATTATGGTAGGTCTGTTCATCGCTGGTGGTACGCTCGACGTCTCCGCCATGATGGGTGGACTGATGCTCATCGGGATCGTGGTCACCAACGCTATCGTGTTGATCGACCGTGTTATTCACAAGGAAAAAGAGGGTATGCCTACCCGTGAAGCCTTGCTGGAAGCCGGTGCAACTCGTCTGCGTCCAATCCTGATGACCGCTCTCGCAACTATCGGTGCCCTGTTGCCACTGGTTACGGGCCTCGAAGAAAGTGCGGGTATCATCTCCAAAGGACTCGGAATTACCGTAATCGGCGGTCTGATCAGCTCCACGCTGCTCACGCTGGTTATCGTACCGATTGTGTATGAGTTCCTGATGAAATTTAAAAAGAAAAGAATCGAAGATTAAGAAGTCGTTGATCGTGCTCATGTAACGGTTCGAGTACAACTTAAATGTAGACTATAATATTAGCTTCTCGCCCCTTAGCGCATATTGGAATGATTGAATTCCGATGTGATGTTAAGGGGCTTTTTTTTTATGTAATTCACACGAGACATAGACTGATATATAAATTCTTTATTTTAATCAAAATCACAAAAAGTACAGTTCCATTTGTCATTTGAAACAAATGAACGTTAGATTTCAGCCCATTGGCTGTAAATAGACTTATAATATGGATTAATTATGTAAGTTGACGGATTCCAGACTCCAGATAGATCACATGTGATTGGGGAAGGACGGTGGTTGTGTGGGGGAGACAACGCTTCATATTCAAGTCAGAGACATGTTAAAACGTCCCGTGTTTCGCAAGGCAGAAGTCCTGGCCAGTGAACGCGCACTGGAGCGATATGTTCGCTGGGTTCATATCATGGAGGTTCCAGAAGTAGGGGACTTGCTCAATGGCGGGGAATTAGTACTTACGACAGGCATTGGCTGGCAGGAAGGTGAGCAGCAAGGCCTGTCTTTTTTGCGTCAGTTAATTGCACGTGGGGCTGCCGGACTCTGTATGGAACTGGGGGATCACACCAAGTTACAGCTCGGGGCTATGAAAGAAATTGCAGTAGCAGCGGATTTTCCGTTGATCTGGTTCCACGAACAAGTCCGTTATATCGATATTACACAAGATCTACATTTCACCCTGATTCGCAGTCATCAGCGGATGATTGCCGAACTCGATCGTCTCACCACCTCATTTAACCAACTTCTTCTGAATGGAGATGGCGTACAACCTCTGCTTCGATTATTGTCACGAACAACCGGATGTGCCGTGGCGTTATATCCACTTGAAGGGGAAGCAAGTGCCGTTCCCTACTGCCCTCCAGAGCAGCTGGAGACTCGTCGGCAGGATTGGTTTTTGCAGCGGGAACATTTGGCGGGGGAGGATATTCCGAATTTAATGCAGCTGTCAGATAACACATTGGATGTGATCAGCATGCCTGTTCAGGCGTTAGACTACACCTTTGCCGACCTTGTGCTGATGCACCAAAAACTGACGGATCAAGATTCAAATATACCGATCAAACCCTCGGATGAATTCATCATTCAGGCACTGGAACGATGTGCGGCCGCGATTGCCCAGGACTGGATGCGAACCAAATACATGGAAGAAAAACGTCGCTACAAGGAAGATATGTGGGTCATTGACTGGCTTAACGGACATCACTCCACGAAGGAAATCCATGAATATGTATCCACCGTTAATCCCCTTCTCGCAACGAGCAAAGCTACCATAATCTTATTCGACAGCAACCCCGCGTACACAGACAGCCTCAAACTTCAGAAATTATTGATCCAACGCAACATCGTTGCCCGTTCCGTGTTCGCTCGGGAGAATTTCACCCTCTACAGCACCGTTCTGAATCACCAAATCATTCTTATCATTCTCGACCCACTACCTGGATCTCAGCGCAAAAGCAGTCTCTGGCGCTGCATCGAACAGCTGCAGCAGCACGAGCAGGAACAGACCCATTGCCTCTTCTCAGGCCTGATCGGGATCAGTCATAACTGCACAGACCTCTCCCGTCTCAAGGATAGTCTGGAATCCGCGAAGGAGACACTGCGAATTCAGAAGGACATCGGTGTGATGCAGCAGCCCTTTTACAGTAATCTTCATTGTTACCGCATCATCGCCAGTATGAAGCAGAGTGGCAATCTGGATGATTTCATCGAAGAATATCTGGGGCCACTCATTCGTTACGATGTAGAGAAAGGAGGTCAGCTGCTGCGGACCCTCAAGCAATAT
Source organism: Paenibacillus xylanexedens (assembly GCF_017874615.1). Taxonomy (GTDB): domain Bacteria; phylum Bacillota; class Bacilli; order Paenibacillales; family Paenibacillaceae; genus Paenibacillus; species Paenibacillus xylanexedens. The sequence goes on along the minus strand of NZ_JAGIKV010000016.1, from coordinate 106,062 downwards.
TTGGTCCTGTGCTGCTCCAAGCAAGAGACGGCCACCGCTCTATATATCGTCAGACAGACACTGTATCACCGTTTGGACAAAATCGAAGCCCTTTTGGGAGAAGACTATATCCTCCCCGAGAAAAGGGTCGCGATCGAACTTGCCATCTACGCTTATGAGTACGTACACGGCCCGATCGCATGAAGAGCTTCAGTATGGTCTACGCTCCCCGTTGCTCCTGAAGCTGGCGAATCAGGATGTGACTGAACCACTTCCGTCCAGACGCCGTGCCTACGTATTGCTCTTGTTTCTCTTCGGGAAGATCCGGGTGCCCCCATATGACGTGAGCACCCTCTAGATGTTCCCGTACCGCATAGATCCGATAACCCTGTGCAACCATTCGCTCTATGGCGATCCTCTCGGCCTCAAACACATCATGATCCGACATCAGCTTCTCCCTCCATTCACTGCCGTCACAGGATGTTTCATCGGTATGGGCGCGCCTGCATCATACTTGTTGCGCTTCACATATTGGCCTGCCCCTGCTGTTCCGACATACTGCCGGTCTCGAATGACATACTCCCCGCGGCACAGCACCGTCACCGGACATCCCTGTACCTGCATGCCTTCAAATGCACTATAATCCACGTTCATATGATGCGTATCTGCCGAGATCACTCTGTTTACAGATGGGTCAAAAATAACGATATCCGCATCTGTCCCTACAGCCAGAGTACCTTTCTGCGGAAATAATCCAAATAACTTGCTCGCTCTTGTCGAACATAGATCAACCCACTGATTAAGCGTGATCCTTCCTTTGACTACACCTTCCGAAAACAGAATGCTTACGCGATCTTCTATGACCGGCCCTCCGTTAGGAATTTTGCTGAAATCATCCTTGCCCAGGTCCTTCTGCCCTTTGAAATTAAACGAGCAATGATCGGAGCCAATCGTTTGCAGTTGACCACTTTTCAGTGCGTTCCACAGTACTTCCTGATGGGCTGATTCCCGCAGGGGTGGTGACCAGACATACTTTGCACCCTCGAAGTCCGGCTGATCCATGATCGATTGATCCAACGTCAAATACTGAGGACAGGTCTCCCCCCAGATCCGATAACCCATTTCACGCATGCGCGCAATCTGCTCCACAGCCTCCGCACAGGTCACGTGCACCACATACAACTGTGAATCTGCAAGTGCAGCCAAACGGGCCGCCCGCCCTGTCGCTTCACCCTCTAGCATGGATGGACGAGTCAGCGCATGGTGAATTGGCTCTGTGTGCCCTTCGGCGAGCGCCTGTCGAACCAGCAGGTCAATAACATCCCCGTTCTCGGCATGAACCATGACGAGTGCGCCGTACTCTTTGGCCTTTTGCAACGTCTGAAAGAGAATCCCGTCATCGGCCTGAAACTGGTTTTTATAAGCCATGAACACCTTGAAGGATGACACGCCCTCTTCTTCAATGATCTGCGGCAGTTCTTCCAGCACCTGATCATTCATCTCGCCAATCATGAGATGGAAACCGTAGTCGATGGCGGCTTTACCCTCGGCTTTGGCATGCCACTGCTGGAGAGATTCGATTAATGGCCGGCCTTTTTGTGTTAGACAGAAATCAATGATCGTCGTTGTACCCCCAAAGGCTGCCGCTGTTGTTCCTGTTGCAAAATCATCCGCCGTTACCGTTCCACCGAATGGCATATCCAGATGCGTATGCGGGTCGATCCCGCCCGGAATGACGTAACAGCCCGCTGCATCCACGACTTCCATTCGTTCGTCAGGGATGAGCCCAATGCCAATCTGTGTGATTTTATCCTTTTCAATCAATATATCTGCTTCAAAGGTATCCGACGCTGTGACCAACACACCATTACGAATCAATTTGCGAGTACTCATGATATCGCCTCCTTGGTTGATTGATCTCTAACCGATTGCAGCATCGCAATCGCAGACTGACGTTCATTCCAGGTTACAGGTTCCTGCTCAGGCACAAGCTCAACCATCTCAATCGCCCCATCCACCGGGCAAACAATCGAACACAGATTACAGCCAACACAGTCCTCTTCCACCACTTCCAGATAGGAGCCAGACGGGTCGGTCAACATATCAATACATTGATGCGAGGTGTCCTCACAAGCAATATGGCATTTGTTGCAATTGATGCAAACATCGCGGTTGATGCGGGCTACCACTTTGTAGTTCAGATCGAGATTGCCCCAATCCGAGTAACGCGGAACCGTCTGACCTACCAGTTCTGCTACACTACTCAGACCCTTTTCATCCAAATAATCATTCAGGCCATCAATCATGTCCTCCACAATGCGAAATCCATGATGCATCGCTGCGGTACATACCTGAACCCCTGTAGCGCCCATGAGCAAAAACTCTGCCGTATCCCGCCAATCAGATATGCCACCAATCCCTGAGATTGGAACACCTACCTCCGGATTACGGGCACACTCGGCAACCATGTTCAGTGCGATGGGCTTTACCGCTGGTCCACAGTATCCACCATGTGCTCCTTTTCCGCCCACATGCGGTACGGTATTCCACGAATCCAGATCCACACCTGCCAGGGAGTTAATCGTATTGATCAGAGAGATCGCATCTGCACCACCGCGGACAGCTGCCCGGGCAGTTGCCGTAATATCCGTGATATTCGGTGTAAGCTTCACAATTACCGGTGTGGTCGCCACTTCCTTCACCCACATCGTCTGGAGTTCAACTAGGTCCGGCTGCTGACCGGAGGCAGCTCCCATACCTCGTTCGGCCATGCCATGCGGGCAGCCAAAGTTCAGCTCCAGGCCATCGACGCCGACGGCCTCCACCTTTTTCACAATCTCATGCCACTTCTCTCGCGTAGGTTCCACCATCAGTGAAGCGACAACCGCGCGATCCGGGAATCGTTTCTTGGTCTCAGCAATCTCCCGCAGATTCACTTCCAGCGGCCGGTCGGATATCAATTCAATATTGTTAAACCCCGCTACACGCTGTCCGCCAAAATGGACCGCCGCGAAACGGGAGGATGTATTGATAATCGGCTCACCCAGCGTCTTCCACACCGCACCACCCCAGCCCGCTTCGAACGCACGCTGGACCTGATATCCCGTATTGGTCGGTGGGGCAGAAGCCAGCCAGAATGGATTGGGTGATCGAATACCTGCCAGATTAATGGATAAGTCAGCCATAACGATCCCTCCTTGGTGTTGTTTGAACTTACTATATAAGTTGAACTAAAGATTATTTACACTGACACTACGATGACAGAATAACCTTCCAATCGCTGTTATCCCCAGATTTTTTTGATTCCCTTTTCCGAAAGGGAAAATCCGGGGATAAAGGCGAACGCTTTGCTTTTTCAGGTTTTTTCTGTCCTCTCCGTTATCGTGTAAATGATTAGTTCAACTTATATAGTTACACTGGAATATTTGGTCGTGCTCAGGACCTCTGCGTAGTAATGGTGTTTCTGGATAGTACGCACCTAAATTCTAACGAACCGCACGCCTCTTATTCGGGACCTATGGGGCAATTTCAGGACCTAACGAATCTTAGAAAGCTTATTTGGCTGTAATCGCTCATTTCGGCTTCATTTCAACAGGTATTCGTCAAAATAAGACGTGTGAGATTCGTTAGATTTTTCAATCCTCCATAATTGCCACAATAAGGTGTGTAGGGTTCGTTAGCGTGTCAGGTACACGAGAATTTGATGTACCCACACTTCTTGCTCAGATCTGATCTACACCTATATCACTCTAGCAGTCCCTTGCGCCCTCCCACCCTCGCCTCTCCTTGTACTCTCTCCTTACACCCTTTCATTGCACGGTTTCCGTGTACTCTCCACTTTCCCTTGTCTCCCTAGCTGCTCACGCCGTCTCTTCCACCTGTCCAGGTAATGCCTTCATGACTGCGGCAGCAGCCAGCTTACCCTGCTGTGCAGCCGAGACAACCATCGCCTCACCCTGGCCCTGACCAAAAATGACATCTCCTGCCGCATAGATCTGAGGGTGTGAGGTACGGTACGTATGCGGCTCGATCTCAACGACGCCCCATTGGTGACGCAGCCCAAACGCTTCGATTAATGGTAATAAACGATGCTGTCCAATCGCCCGGATGACCGTATCACATTCAATCATGAACTCCGATCCTTCCACAGGTACGGGCAAGGCACGCCCACCACCAGGCGGGGTAATTAACTCCATTTTCATACATTCCACAGCTTGAACCCGACCGTTCTCGTCTCCAATGATTCGCTGCGGCATCGTAAACCAGCGGAACTCCACACCCTCCTGCTTGGCAAAAGTATATTCAAACGCATACGCCGTCATCTGGCTTTCCCCGCGCCGATATAACATCTGCACCCGCTCGGCACCAAGGCGTACCGAACAGGTTGCTGCATCTACCGCCGTATTGCCCGCGCCAATAACGGTGACCTTCAGACCATTCAATGCAGGCGGAACACCCTGCTTCGTAGACTCCACCAGTTCAATCGCATCATAGACACCTTCCAGTCTCTCCCCTTCAATGCCCAGCATAGGTACTGAACCCATGCCACAGGCCAGAATGACCGCTTCATGTTGCTCCAGCAACTGCGTAGCAGGGATATCCACACCGATGCGCACCCCATAACGGATCTGTACACCAAGCGCTTCTACCTGCTCCACTTCCCATAGCGCAACCGATTCGGGCAGGCGGAAGGATACGATGCCGTATGTGTTCAGCCCGCCACCTTTGGGTTTGGCTTCGTAGATCGTCACCTCATATCCTGCGCGCCCCAGTTCACGTGCTGCCGACAGTCCTGCTGGCCCCGCTCCCACAACAGCAACGGTTCTCCCATTGGCAGGTGCTGCCTGGAATAACGGCTCATTCTTCGCCCGCGCCCAGTCGGTGGCGTAACGCTGCAAGTCACCAATCCGAATCGGCTTCGACGATTCGTTTAGTACACATGCGCCTTCACACAGTTCCTCTGTGGGACAGACACGTGCGCAGCTGGCTCCAACCGGATTCGCATCCATGATGGTGCGGGCCGAACCTTTCAGGTGCCCTGTTGATATTTTGCTAATAAAAGAAGGGATATTAATGTCGGTTGGACAGGCTTTGATACAAGGTGCATCGTAACAGTACAGACAGCGGTTTGACTCCTCCATCGCTTCCTTGCCTGTCATGGCGGGTTTCATCTCGGCAAAACGACTCTCCCACCCATAATCGGATAACGTTGTTCCTGAGCTGTTCATCAATGTCGTGCACCTCCTGGAGAATGATCTACGCTATCTAAAACAATCTTACGTGCATTACACGTGTCACCCCGCTGACAGAATCACTTACCGATCACTCGTTGCTGCTTCCTACAGACTAACCAGATCTTCGTACGTTTCTGGCCTGCGATCTCGGTAGAACTGCCACACATTCCGCACCTCACGAATCATCTCCGTATCCATCTCGCCAATAACGACCTCATCCTGATCCCGGCTGCCGATCGCTACCATTCTGCCTCGCGGGTCGACCAGGTACGACTGTCCATAAAATTCACCCATATTCCATGGCGCTTCCACGCCAACCCGGTTGATGGCCGCTACATAATAGCTGTTAGCTACCGCATGAGCGGGCTGTTCCAGTTTCCACAGATATTCCGATGTACCCGCAACCGTAGCGGACGGATTGAACACTATTTCAGCCCCCGCCAACCCGAGCAATCGTGCCCCTTCCGGAAAATGACGATCATAACAGATGTACACGCCGACTCTGGCGTAGGCTGTATCAAAAACCGGAAACCCAAGGTTACCTGGTTTGAAATAATACTTTTCCCAGAAACCATTCGTGCCCTCACCTGCTTCCACATGCGGGATATGATGTTTGCGGTATTTGCCCAGATACGTACCATCCGCATCTATAACGGCTGCCGTATTGTAATACGAAGCAATGCCCTCCACCTCGTATATAGGTAAAATAATCACCACCGCAAGCTCCTTTGCCAGCTCCTGAAAACGTCTGGTCGTCGGTCCTTCCGGCACCGGTTCAGCGGATGCATACCATTTGGGATTCTGCTCTGTGCAAAAGTACGGCCCATAGAATACTTCCTGCAACCCGATGATCTTAGCGCCTCTTGCAGCCGCTTCACGGACCAGCGCAATGTGTTTCTGAACCGCAGCCTCCTTATGTACCTCAACGGGAGCCGAACCTTCAATCTCATGGGAAGCCTGGATTAATCCGATGCTGATTTTGCTCATAACGTCACAACGCCTCCTCAGGTAAAATGATTGGTTGGTTCATTCCACTACACATCCTCCGAATGGTGCGATATAACACTTCCGTGCCGAGTCCAATATCCTCCGGGGAGGAATATTCGCTGGGATGATGACTGATGCCGTCCTTGCTGCGGACAAAAATCATGCCATAATCACACACAAGCGAAAGGGCCAACGCATCATGGAACGGACCACTCATCAGTTCTGGCAAAGTAAGCCCGATCTCTTCCGCGGATGAACGAATCACCGACTTGATTGGCTCTGCACAATACCGCGGCTCACTATTCGTATCCTCTGTCAGCGAGTAGGTTAGACCATATCGGAAACTCAAGTCATCCAAAATGTTCATCAATCGGGCTTCAAGCCGGTTCCTGCGCTCTATCTCCATGTCTCGTAAATCAACCGTGAAGCTGACTTCCTCCGGAATGATGTTCCGTGAGTCTGGAAACACCCTCAAACTTCCCACCGTACCTACGGTTGGGGCTTCCGGGTCTTCTCTCACCATATCGTCAAAAGCCGCAATGACTTTGGCGCTGCCTACCAGAGCATCATGCCGCATTCCCATCGGAACGGAGCCGGCATGACCCGCCATGCCTTTCATCGTCACCGTAAGCCACAACGGACCCGAGATGCCCGTCACCAGACCTACTGGTGCATTCAACGCTTCCAGCACCGGCCCCTGCTCAATGTGCAACTCCAGATAACTGTCTATGGAACCTGGCGGATAGATCGCCTCTTCAAAATCCGAAGGAGAACAGCCAAAGGCTTCCAGCGCCTCCCGACGGGTCACTCCGTTTTTATCCTGCCGCTCCAGTTCGCCTTCTTCCAACTGACCGGTTATACCACGTGAGCCGAACAGGCCTTTGTTAAAACGGGAACCTTCTTCATCGCAAAAGGCAATTACCTCAATTGGCATATGGGGCTGAATGCCATTTTCGATCAGGCATTGCACTGCTTCGAGCGCGCCTAGCACACCAATCGCTCCATCATATCGACCGCCATAAGGCTGAGAGTCGATGTGGGAACCAATCATGAGGATTGGCAGCGCCTGATCCGCACCTTCCAGACGACCAATCAGATTACCGAAGGGATCAAGTCGTGTCGTCAGACCGGCATTTTCCATCCAGAGACGAACCTGTATGATGCCATCCATATCTTCCGGGGTTAGGGCAAGTCGGCAGACACCCGTCTCCGAGATTCGGCCAATCTGTGACAACTGCTCAATTCGCTCATTCAGCCGAAGCTGATTAATGACTTTGCCTGTTGTGGTCTGCATCCTCCCTCGCCTCCTTGCGCTTATTTTCACGTAATGATATGAAAATTTTCATTTTGCTTGCTAAACCGTAAACGTCTGTCGTACCTGTGTATGGCAACTAACCTGCGTCCAGACTACGTAGCGCAACGAGCAAACTTCCGGCGATCAGATCCAACTCATCCTCGGTGGTGACAAACGGCGGAGAGATCGTCAAAATGTTTGCAAACCCCGGCACGGTATCGCCGTTCTTGCCAATCAAGATGCCATCCCTTTTACAACTGGCGAGTACCTTCATTACTTTATCCGCCTCCGCAGGAGATCCGTCTGCTTCAATCAACTCAATGCCACAGGCGAATCCGAATGAACGGATATCCCCCACAATAGACAGCTCCAGCAGTGGCTCCAGCTTCTCACGAAGCAGGTATCCCAGTTCTTCCGCCCGGCTGACCAGATTTTCTCGTTCCAGAATCTCCAGATTCGCAAGTGCCACCCGGCAGGACACCGGATTTCCACCAAAGGTATTCACATGGCGAAAATGGGCATCCGGTCCAGGTTCCCGGAACGTGTCATACAGATCGGCTCGCACGGCCGTTGCTGATAGCGGTGAATACGCACTGGTCATGCCCTTTGCCATCGTCACAATATCTGGCTGTACGCCATAGTTCTGATGACCAAACTTCTGCCCAGAGCGGCCAAAACCACAGATTACCTCATCTACAATGAGCAGCACGCCATAGCGCTGACAGATCTCTTGTACGGTACGCATATAATCCGGCGGGGGCACAATCATGCCGCCTCCTGTGATCACCGGCTCCATAATCACTGCGGCAACCGTCTCAGGACCTTCCCAACGAATCACCTCTTCATAGATAGTTGCACATTCGAGTCCGCATCCATCCTTGTTTCGTCCAAACGGACAGCGGTAACAATACGGTGGCGGAACATGAGAGAAACCTACGCCGAGCGGCTCGTATTTAATCTTGCGGGCGGCTTGCCCGGTGGCGCCCAGCGCTCCCATGGAGTTACCGTGATAGGCACGGTGACGGGAGATGAATTTGTGCCGAGTAGGCTCACCATTCTGATGGTGGTACTGCCGGGCTATTTTGAAAGCCACCTCATTCGCATCTGAACCCGAGTTGGAGAAGAATATTCGATACTCCCCCTCAAGCCATTCATTCAGCTTCTCCGCCAGCAAAATCGCCGGTTCGTGACTCTGCGTCATCGGTACATAAGCGAGTGCTTTCATCTGTTCGTAGGCACTTCTCGCAATCTCCTCACGGCCATGCCCCACATTCACACACCACAGTCCCGACATCGCATCCAGATAACGCGTACCATCCTGATCGGTGATCCAACTGCCCTCTCCACTTACCGCAATCATTGGATGATCGTTATGAGGCGAGATGTGATGCCATACGTATTTGCGATCCTTCTCCAGCCATTCTTCCTTCGTACCGCCTAGCGGCTGAGGTTGCTGATCCACAGAACTCATTCGTCATCCTCCTCCACACGCTTATTTCAACGCTTCTTCATAGATACTTTTCTCGAGCGCTTCATCCAGGTTTGCGGCTTTTTTGATCAAGCCATAGTTCAGTGCAATATCTGCAGTTCGGGTAAACGACTCATCTACAAAGCTACCGACTTGCTGCTCCGTAAACCCTTCCGGGCGAATCAGCTTCGCAATCTCTTCCAGCATCGTTACCTGATGCTCACGAGTGGTACTGCCATCCGTCACATTACTCATCACGATATCCACCGTCTCATCCTGTTGATCGATGGCGTAATTCCAGCCTTTCAAAATGGCACGGGTCACTTTGACCGCAAGCTCACGGTTGCTGTCTACCCAATCCTTCTTGGCAATCAGCGTATCCTCCAGCATGCCAACACCGGCATCTTCAATGTTGAACACATCCAGATCGGATTCTTTCGTTCCACTTTCCAGTACAACGTGATATTCGTTATAGATTGTTGCCGTAGCCACATCCACCTGATCATTGAAAAACTGATCCATCGTGAACCCCTGCTTCACCAGTTCAATGTCTTTCTTCGGATCCAGGCCATTCTTCTCCATGAAAGCGAGCACCTGAAACTGCTGACTGCCGAACCAGGTACTGACCTTTTTACCTTTCATCTGAGCGGGATCGGTAATACCTAGAGACTTCTTGGCAATCAAGCGGTAACTGCTCTTCTGTGAGATCTGGGCAAGCGAGACAAGCGGCAGACCGTTATCCCGGCTGACCAGCAAACTGTCTACACCCGTGATCCCCACATCGGCCGCACCATTGACTACCTGCTGCTCAATCACGATATCCGGCCCACCTGGAATAATCTCGGCATCAATGCCTTCATCTGCAAAAAAACCTTTTTCCTTCGCTGCGTAGATCCCAGCAAATTGTGCCTGCGGCACCCATTTCAGCTGAATTTTCACTTTGGTTAACGGTTGATCCGCCTCTCCTGACCCTCCACTCGCAGCAACAGGCTCAGCCGCCGGCTCGGACTTCGTAGAACATGCGCTCAGCATCGTAACAACCAACAGGACCAACACCAGCAAACCCGGCTTCAACATTTTGTACATGTACAGAACAACCCCCTGTTTATATACGATTTATCAAGCATCAGTCCGTGTTCAAAAAGTCTGCTTTTCAGTACCGTGGACTTTTTGAACAACCTCAATCACGTATTACGATCTATGGATGGTTGGTACCCTGATGTATGTTAGTGATCTGTGCGTGCACGATTCCACGGAATGAGTCGCTTTTCTGCCAGGACAACCGCTTCATACAACACAATGCCGAGCGCGGCAGCGATGACAATGCAGGACCAGGCCAAGGGCATGTTCGCCAGTCGAATCTGATCCGAGAGCAAGTACCCCAGCCCTTGGGAGGCGATGAAAAATTCACCCACAATGGCCCCGATAATACTGGTCGACATGTTGATCTTCAGACCGGCAAAGAGGGAAGGCAGGGCATGAGGCAGTCTCAGCTTCCAAAAAAACTGCATCCTGCTCGCAGCAAGGCCACTCAGCAGATCACTGTACTGCGGCTGAATGGAAGTCAGCCCTTTGAACAGGCTGACAGCCATCGCTGCCATTGTAATCACCGTGACAACAGCAATACGGGACCAGATCCCATCACCGAACCAATTGTTCATAATTGGGGCAAGAGCCACGATCGGAACCGCATTAAGTGCAGACAGAACCGTAACCGCAGCCCTGCCACTTGTTGGAAAGAATGATGCACCTGCCGCTGCCAGAGCACCCAACAATGAACCGAGCAAAAAACCTCCCAGCATTTCGGTTCCGCTGTACATCGCATATCGAAAGAGCATGTTGGCATTTTCCTGAATGGATGCCGCGATCGCGGAAGGTACAGGCAGTTGGTAGCTTTCCAGCGAGAATATCCAATGAAACAACCTGAGTTGCCAGAGGGCGAGAAACACCACACCCGCCCCCCAAGGAAGCATGCTCAGTGCAATCGAGCGCCCGCGAACGCCGGTGTCCGGTATAGCCTTTCCGGCTTGTCCCCGTTGTCCATGAATTTCCGATCCGGGAGCAGCTGCCGTCTGTGAACCATTGAGGGGCGTAGCCGCGCCAGTTACAGCAGCAATCGACACACCTTCATCACTTTTCCGGCTCAACACACTACCTTCACTCATGTGGCCTGACCTCCTTTGGCCCTAAATTCAGGCTGCCAAGGGGTTAGCCAACGTTCAGCCAGACTGATGGCCAGATACGAGATCAGGCCAATGCCAATGCTAAGCATGATGGTGGCCCAGAACATGCCAACTTGGGCATGGCCGTAATATAACGAACTGACCATCAGGACGCCGAGTCCGTCGGGAGCGCCCATCAATTCCACAACGATGGAGGAGGTCACCGCCAGCGGAGCGGCTATTTTCATACCAGAAAATAGTCCCGGCAGTGCTGAGGGCAGCAGGCATTTGATATATCGTGCAGTCAGTGAAGCTCCATAGGAACGCATCAGTTCCAGATGCTCTGGTGCTGCACTTTTCAATCCTTTTAACGTATGGATGATGATCGGGAAGAAAGTGACATACGCAGCCATAACAATCCGCGCCCACTCCGCATTGTGGATGATGCCGTACACAATTGGTGCGAGACCAATAATCGGAACCATCTGTGAGGAGACTACATATGGCGATAACGTGCGCTCCAGCCAGACAGCCGCGCTCATGAGCAGCGCCAAACCCAGACCCAGCAGCGTTCCCCCTGCAAAACCAATGGCGGCATTGCCAAACGTGACAGCCCCCTGCTCTGCCAGCGTTCCCGAATACCGAAACAAGGCTACAAGGACATCGTGCAGATAAGGAAGGCGAGACGCCGCCTGCTGGGGTGACAAGAACAGTTGGAGTATCCAGGCGATTCCTTCCCACAGCACCAATACGGCCATGATCCAGATGACGACCCAGGATCGATATCCCGGTTTAAAGAACCGCAGAGACATGAGATTCATCACGCTCCTCGTAGAAGCAGTTGCGAATGGTCGTGATCATGTGGTAGAAGGCTTCCGTTTCTCTCAGTTCACTATGACGTTCGGAAGGCAGATTGACGGAATGAATGGAATGTACTTGCCCCGGATGTGCCGAGAGTACGATAATCCGGTCGGACAGAAATACGGCTTCGGGGATGCTGTGTGTGACAAAGAGGAAGGTCTTGCCTGTTGAGCGCTTGATCTCAAGCAGCTCCAATTGAAGTTTTTCTTTGGTGAATTCGTCCAAGGCGGAAAAGGGTTCATCCATGAGCAGCAATGGCGGATCAAGCGCAAGGGCACGTGCAATGGATACACGTTGCTGCATCCCTCCACTGAGCTGCCATGGATAATGGTCTGCGAAGCGGGTTAGCCCTACCATTTCTAGCAGCTCACCACTAATGCGGCGGCATTCCTTCCGGCGGGTACCGAGTAGCTCCAAGGGCAATTCCACATTGTGACGAACGGTGCGCCAATCGAACAAGGCGGGTGTCTGGAAAACAATGCCGAACTGTCGCTGTAGTCGAGCCCGCTCAGGCTCCTGACCTGCAATGCGTACGGTGCCTGAGGTAGGTTGAAGTAGATCACCCACCAGCCGGAGCAAGGTCGACTTGCCACAGCCGGAAGGGCCCAGCAGGGAGACAAACTCATTGGACTGGATCTGGAATGTAACATCGGACAAGGCAGTCACTTGTTGTGTACCTGTACCCAAAACAACGGACACATGATCTACATCAATATGGCAGGCTTCGGGGACTGTGGCTGAGGATATGGAGGACATGGGCATTCTCCTTTGTGGGAAGTTGTTTTCATTGCACACCAAGGCTGAATGGGAGGTTTATATACACGAACGTAACAGGTTTTGCTTGTTAGATAATACTATATCGCTTTGGGCGGGGATTACATTATACAGTGTGTTTTGAGTATGGGCCTGTTCATGTTACACAATGTAATATGAAATGGATTCTCAGATACATACATGTGAGTTTTCTTCGTAGATAGCTAACATTCATTTCACCTAACAACAAGCCCACGATCATTTGTATTTATTGATTAAATATTCGGAAAATATGACACATCCCCTCGTATTCTTGCTCATTTTCTTGTATAAAGATTGAATAGACAGGTTGGATTCCTCTGTCATATATTACTTAGAAAATCACATATATAGGTCTATCCAAAGATCAGTAGAACGAAGCTTTCAAATCCAGAAATCGGGGTGGTCATGATGTTTGATTGGCTGGGATGGAGAAAAGGATTGCCGCTGTGGCGATCGTATCGGTTGAACGCACATATAAAGGAAGATGTGGAACAGATTTTTGAGGGGATTGCCGAAACGAGACGGCAGCTTATGATGGACTGGGCAGATGAACAATGGAATCACCTGGATCGTTTGCTTCAACAGATACAGTCGGTCCAATTACAGGATGTATTACAAGGTTCAGAGCAACGAAGCAAACTAGATGCATGGTTTCAATCCAGTTATATTCGAGCCGTAGACAGTACGGAGCTATTCATGCTGAACGAACAGAATCAGGTGGTATTCTCTACATATAAGAAACATATTGGACAGATCTATGAAGATTACGAAGCTTTAATTGGACCAGGATTGAAATACTCCAGAGCAGATCGTCATGGCAAAAAATGCTTGTATGGTCCATATTCTGATCCACTGACGTTGGATATTGGTCCACGCTCGTCCGCTTTTCACGATGATGTCACCTTGCTTTTTATCTCCCCAATCCTGCAGGAAGGTCGATATGTCGGTTCATTATGCAGCCGTGTTCCCGGGGATGTACTCGGTGACCTGATCCAACGAGAATCAGGTCATATCTATCCCGACTCCGGTGACAATTACCTCTTTATGGCTGAGTCGATATTACGGCCCCATCTGCAGCCCGGCACCGCCTTATCCCGAAGCCGCTTCGAAGACCGTACCTTTACGCATGGGGAAAACCTCAAAGATGGCGTCACCACCGAATGGGGTATCGTTTCCGTTAAGGAGCATACTGAGCTGGAACTCATGTTCACTGATCCGTCGACCGGAGAACTACACCCCGGAGTAGCAAACACCATTCAGAATGGTTCCAATCTGTTCGTAGCTTTTCCCGGCTACTCGGATTACCGCCATATTTCTGTGATCGGCAAAGGCATCACCTTCCAGCTGCCACACTGTCCTGATCGCTGGGGCATGATGTGTGAAGGGGATCTGGAGGAAGTGTATCGGATACGAAGCATCGGCTGGCGCCAGTTCAAGCAACACAGTCTCTTCACGCTTTTGTCAGGGGCTGCAGGAGCAGCTCTTGTCTATGCCTTCACTGGTAGTGGTTGGAGCGCGGCAGCAATGGGCGCTTTTAATGTGTTATTTGGATTCTTCACTGCATTACAGCTCCATCGTAGCCAATATCAACGAGTCCATGAAGACTTGCGTCGCATCAGCCGATTTATTCGAATTAACGCCGAAGGCAGGGGTGATCTGACCCAGCGCCTGGACACGTCTGCTTTTGCCCAAGACGAGTCGGGTGAACTGGCGAAGTGGATCAACAACATGATTGATTCTCTGGAAGGCATTATGCTAAAGGTACAACTTGCCACGGTAGACGTTATGGACAACCAGTATCAGATGCGAACCTCAACAGAGACAACCCAAGGTACGACTGAGCGTGTGAACTACAAGCTTGGTTCGATGATTCAGGCCATTCGCACCCAACTGGAGGATCTCGATCAGGCCAAGGTTGCTGCTGATCACATGCGCATAACATTGCAACAACTGGAGACCTCTGCCTCCGAACAGATCGGCGTGGCTCAGCAGGAAGTGGAACGAATCGGCGACAAAATGACCCAAATCTCAGGAGCGGTATCCGATACCAACCGTACCATCCTGTCCTTCATGGATACGATGAAAGAGATTTACCGTGCACTGGCTGTCATTGATGAAATTTCAGCTCAGACCAACCTGCTCGCTCTGAATGCCACCATTGAAGCTGCACGCGTGGGCGAACATGGCCAAGGCTTCTCGGTCGTGGCAGGGGAAATCCGTAAGCTGGCTGAGCTATCCCGCTCTTCCACTGAAAATATTCATCAGATTCTGGACCGAATCTCAACGGCAGCAGGAGCGGCATCTCAATTAATCACAGAGGGAGATCAGGTACTGGCTGAAGGAACAACACTGGTTCAGGCCGCTTCGCAACTTCTGCAAAATGCTACCGCTGAAGAACCTGAGCGCACTCAAGTCGTGGATCAAGTGGTCATGCTGATGGAGAATATTGCTGCGATCAGCCATCAAAATCGGGCAACTTCTGCTGAGGTAGAAGCAGAGATGATAGAGCTGATCCGTGATATGTTGCAGGTTCAGCATTCTTCGCATAATGTGGAAGCCATTACAGTTTTCCTGCAACAACTCGTGGGACAATTCCATCTGAATCACCCCGCCAAAAATGCTGTCATCTGACGTCATCGTTGACGCGGATTGGAGAAATAGCTAAAATTTGATGCAACTGTTCCTTTTGAAATTGTCGTATCATTTATAATAGAAGATTTCCAATCTGAACCGATGAAAGGGTGGTCTGCATGGAACTGCTTCAGGATTCATTTGGCCGGATACATGACTACATCCGTATTTCTGTTACGGACCGCTGTAATTTACGCTGTGTGTATTGCATGCCCGCAGAGGGTATGGAGTTTGCTCCACATGATGAGATTATGAGCTACGAAGAGATTGCACAGGTGCTGAAGGTGCTCGCTCCCATGGGCATGCGCAAAGTTCGGCTTACTGGGGGCGAACCGTTGGTACGCAAGGATCTGCACAAGCTCGTCAGCATGATCTCGGCAATTGACGGGATTGACGATATTGCCCTGACTACCAACGCTCTTCTGCTGGACAAACAAGCTCAGGCGTTGAAAGATGCTGGGTTGAACCGGATTAACATCAGTCTGGATTCCCTGCGCGCTGATCGCTTCTCCATGATTACCCGCGGCGGAGATGTGAACAAGGTACTGAAAGGCATTGAAGCTGCCACTGCCGCTGGCCTTGCTCCGATCAAGCTGAATGTTGTGCTGATGAAGGGTATCAACGATGATGAGATCAAGGATTTTATTGCAATGACGATGGATCAACCTCTTCATGTGCGTTTTATTGAATATATGCCGATTGGACAGGCTTCGGATTCATGGCGCAAATCTTATTTGCCGCTGGAAGCCGTGACTGATGTATGTGCTGAAGCAGGCTGGACGGTAGAAAATACAACAGGCCCTGCGGGCAATGGCCCATCACGTAATATGAAAATTGCGGGCTCCGAAGGCACATTTGGATTGATTCATCCCGTGAGCGATCACTTCTGTGACAATTGCAACAGACTTCGGCTGACCGCTGACGGACATATCAAAGCCTGCCTCTACTGGTCCGATGAGTATAATGTTCGCCGCTTCGTGGATGATCCGGACGCTATGGCGGCACTTTTCCTCAAAGCGCTGGGTACGAAACCAAAGAATCATGAGATGGCTCTGGCTTTGGAACAAAAAATGCAATCGCACACGCCGACGGTACGCCGCATGTCCCAGATTGGCGGATAACAACAGTACGCAATATAACTCAACCGCGTATTCCTGCGTATGGATATATATCTGTACCGTCAGGATGACCTCTTCACACAACGGATGAGGTAACGCTGGCGCGGTGACCCCTTACGTAAATCAGCTTTCATAACGTGAAGTGGAGCGTGTCATAAGGCATAGGTGGATAGCCAAAGCAGACAAGAACATCATGTTCTTGCCTGCTTTTTCGTTATATTTTCATAAATTTCTGAAAATCATCAATTCTCCTGTTTCATTTGTTAAAAATTTAATTAATATACGTTATGCCCTTATCAGGCCTTCAAGATTAACCTCATTCTGACGATGTATACAATACATCTAGATGATACATATACATTATAGGAGCTGAACCTTATTGAACATCGTTGAAGCACTCGTTGCCGCAAGTCCATATTTTAAAATTATGCTGAAAGAACACGATATCATGATTGCGGTAACCGATACGGAGAAGTTCTGGTATTATGTTCCCAGCAACGAACTCGATCTGGGCATCAAGGCAGGAGACCCCGTTTCCCTCGATGACCCTACACTCCGCCGGGCACTTATACATGGGGAAACTTCAGCGAACCGTATTGATGCGAAATTCTATGGTACATCCATCAACTCGGCGGCCACCCCACTTCGGGATGAACAAGGAAATATCGTGGGCACACTTGCCATTGGTTTCTCTCTTCAGAACGAGGAAAAACTGGAGTACTTCACTGAATTGATCGGCGGTATCAGCGGAAAATTAACAGATATGGTGCAGACGGTAGCTGCCCAATCCGAGCAGTTGACGGCCTCTTCCACGCAGATTTTGGATAATACGCGCATGGCTGTGCAGAACTCAGGCGAAGTGAACAAAGTCGCCGCATTCATCCGCGAAATCTCAGAACAGACCAATCTGCTGGGCCTAAATGCAGCTATCGAAGCCGCCCGAGCAGGCGAAGCAGGCGCCGGATTCAGCGTTGTTGCATCTGAAGTGCGTAAACTTTCTACGGGTACCAAAGAAGCTACGGTGAATATCGAACGTTCCTTGAAGGATGTTCAGCATTCCATTCAGCAGATGGAGCAGGAGATCACATCCATCTCACAGTCTAGCAACCAACAGGCTGTGATGGTAACCGAGTTCAGCGAGGTCATTGATCAGTTGAACAGTGTGAGCCGTGATCTGAAAGTGTTTATTGAATCCATGCTGTTGAAGGCAGAATAGAATAAACAAAACATACAGATAGATACTGCATGAACATCAAAAACCGTCTTGAACTATAAGGATAATATCCTTCAGATCAAGACGGTTTTTTGATACTCCAACGGTCACATGCATATGACCTCGTTTTCGAATTACCCTTTGACCGCACCCTCCGCAATACCCTCCATGATGAACTTCTGGAAGAACGCATAGATCAGAATAACCGGAATCGCAGTCAGTACCAGGGAGGATAGAATCAACGGCCATTCCTTGTTATATTCACCAAACAGCATGTTCGTGGACAGAATCAGCGTATAACGATTCACATCGGTCAGCATGAGCAGTGGCAACAAGAAGTCATTCCAGATCCAGAGGAAGTCCAGAATCGCGATGGTAACTGTGATCGGAAGCAAGAGCGGAAAGATAATCTGGAAGAACGTCTGGAACTCATTACATCCGTCAATCTGAGCCGATTCCTCCAATTCACGCGGAATGGATTTCACAAACCCGTGATAGAGGAAGATCGCCATGTTCACACCAAGCCCGATATAAATTAGGGCCAATCCGTACGTACTTCCCTGTACACCCATGCCTTTGGCTACCCGCGTCAGCGGAATCATGATCGAATGAAACGGCACCAGCATGGATGCAACAAACAGGAAGAAGATCAGGTTGCTCAAGCGGCCTGAGGTTCGTGACAGCTTGTATCCCGCAAGTGAGGCACAGAAGACAATTCCCCCGATCCCCAGAAAGGATACAATTGCCGAGTTCATTGAACTGCCCAACAGATTGATTTTGTTAAACGCGTCCGAATAATTCTCCCAGTGCAACGTCGTTGGCAGCGCGATAAAGGATTGGAACATCTCACCCTGTGTTTTAAAAGAGTTCACAACCGCCATGTAGATCGGCAGCATAGCGACGAGAGAGCCCAGGATCAGCAGCAGTCTAATCAGATAACTGTTCAGTCGTTGCATCCTCATGCTTCCACCTCTTTCTTCTTCATGACGGTGATCTGGATGAGTGTAAAGATGAGTACGATGATGAACAGCACAACCGATTTAGCACTGGCATAGCCGTATCTGAAGTTGTTGGAGAATGCTTCTTCATAGATGTTCATCGTGATCACCTGCGTGGCCCGGCCCGGTCCACCACCAGTCAGTCCATACACCACTTCGAACACTTTGAATGCTCCGTTCAGCGTCAGGAAGAAACAGATGGTCACGGCATGAGTAATCATCGGCAACACCACATTGCGCAGCACCTGGAATGCGTTAGCCCCATCAATAACAGCTGCTTCCTTGAGACTTTTTGGCACACCCTGGAGAGCAGCCAGATAGATGATCATCATATACCCTACACCATTCCAGAGCGATACGATCAGAATGGAGTAAAATGAAAACTTCGGATCACCCAACCATTGCTGGTCGAGGAACGATAAAGCCAGTTTCTGTGCGAGCTGTGGCAGCACCTGAGAGAAGATGAAGGTCCACATGAAGGCACTGATGATTGTACTGATCATGTTAGGCATGAAGAATAGGGTCCGGAAGAGCCCCTTGCTGCGCGTCCGTGACTCAATGAACACGGCGAGCAGCAAAGCAATTCCATTTTGCAGAATCAGCATAAATATTACATATTTCATCGTGAACCACAGAGAGTTCAGAAAGTCGGGATCTTCTTTGAACAATTCCAAGAAGTTGCCCAGACCGATAAAGCTGTAATCCTGATTGAGTCCGTTCCAATCCGTCAGGCTATAGAACATGCCACTAAACGTGGGATACAGCAGGAAAATCGCATAGATGACAAAGGCAGGCGCAGTGAACGCGAGCAGTGACAGATACTTTTTGAACACATTCGTAGCCATTGGTTCTCCCCCTTTTCACTCGAAGCGGATGATTGTAAACGAGGGAACGAAGAACGTTCTGCCTGCCGTATCATCTGCTTGGAGACTGCGACGAAACAAAGTACCCCTAATTTGTTGACAAGCTCTCAGACCGTAGAGATTTGCCAACAAAAGCGGATACTCCATTCCTCACAGTTCCTTACTTGTTGACTTTGTTGTAAGATTTCCACGCCTTGTCGAGCGCATCGATAACCTGCTGTTGATTTAATTGCCCAGAGTAGTAGCCTTGCAACGCTTTGCCTGACTCGTCTTTCACCGCTTGAGGGAGGGATGGGTCCTCATAAGCTTTACCTTCACTCACATATTTCTGGGCATCGTCTACCCACGGGAAGCTCTTGAAGTCATGGATCTTGGCAATCGGATTGAACTTGAGTGCTTCGAAGAATGCACTTGAATCCTTGTCATCGAGAATGTAGTTCACGAAATCGAGTGCCACTTCTTTGTTTTTGCTAGATGACGATACTGCCAGTGAAGTGGAGGTGCTCAGATTGATTTTGGTATCATCCGGATTGTCATTGATCGGCATTGGTGCTACACCAAAGTTCAAGTCCGGGTTGGACTTCAGGATGGTTTCGGCAAACCATGGTCCTTGAATCCACATCGCGGCGCTTCCTGATGCGAAGGCTGCTGAACCATCATCTCCGCCCACTTCCAGCGCTTTGTCCGTTCCATTGGCATTGACGAGATCAAAGATATCAAACAATGCTTTCATATCGGAGAAGGAGCCCTGATCCTGATTCATCTTCTCCACGAAGTCTTTGTGCTCAGACTGAGTTAATGCACCCACGGTAAGTGGCAGAAATAATTGCGGAATCCAGGCTTCTTTGTAGGATAGTTCAAACGGTGTAATGTTGGCTGCTTTGAGTTTCTCCACGACCGCTTTCATTTCTGTTAACGTCGTTGGCACTTCCAGCCCTTGCTCTTCAAAAATATCTTTATTGTACAAATAGCCCCATGATACTGTTTCCAATGGAATAGCTACGATTTTACCCTCCGCATCCGTTATGGAAGGTTTAACCGAATCCAGCAGCTTATCGACAAAAGGTTGGCCCGACAGGTCTTCCAGATAACCAGCTTTGCTGAATGGTGGAATCTCATTGACTGCATGCAGGGCGAACACATCCGGTGCATCATTGGAGGCGAGGCGAGTCTTCAGAATCTGAGGTGCATTGTCCGCAGGCGGCATCTCCAGTTGCACGTTCACCTCAATGTTTTTCTCTGCTTTCTCCTTGGCTTTGAACTGTTCTATATATTTATCGTAGTGTTCTTTCAGCCGAGGTTGTGCAACGAATACTTTGAGTGATACCGTGCTGCCTGATGCCGATTCCTCCTGCCCATTGTCCGTTCCTGCATTGGAACCGCAACCTGCGAGCAGAACACTGACCAGTACCGCACTTGCTACGCTTTTCCATACTTTCATCTCTTATGACCTCCCGGTGTGTAACTGGTTTGTCTTTCATAGGATCATTATATATCAGTAAATGAAAGCGCTTCATTGGACAAAATTAGACTTGTGTATTGGATTATTTTAAACCTTAATCCTGCCGCAAAAGCTCTCTCAAACGTCTCATTCCGTGCTACTGCCTGATTTACCTGATATACGAGCCTGTCCCTTCCGCATCTCCCCAGGTGAAACTCCGAAATGCTTCTTGAATACCCGATAGAAGTAGGACACATCCTCATAACCAGCCATCTCGGCAACATGCTTGAACGGAATCTGTTCATCCATCACCCATTCTTTCGCTCGCGTCATACGCAACTGGATAACATAGTCGGTCACATTCACCTCATATTCCTTCTTGAATACCTTGCTGAGATATTCCTTGCTGACAAAAAAGATCTGAGCGAGCTGCTCCAGCGTAATCATCTCCATACAGTGCTGCTCAATGTATTGCTTCACCTCATTCAGGTTAAGCTTATTCTTGAACTTACGCTGCGCAATGAGCTGCTCCAAAGCCTGATAGTACGGAGTCGAAATCCATGCGATCGTGGATTCGATGGAAGCCAGTGCAGCCGCAGGAGGTAGCGCCGTTGCTTCGGGCCGCTCGTACAAGCCATTGGAGACGCACAGTTCATCTAACAAAGCCTGTAATTCATGAGCCACCCTGCCAAGCTGCCGAGGTCTGTTAATCTCGCATCGTTCCAGCTTCTGCTGTAATTGCTGGAACCACTCCCGCAGACTCTGACCGTTCAGGTCATTAAACCGCAGGCGGGCCTGCTGCTGAAACAGGGAGAACTCACCTGCGAACGAAGATGGGTACGATTCCCACGATTCAGGTGCTGATTCAACTTTTTCCAACTCCTTTGCACATTTAGCAAGTACACCATTCAGTTCATCCGGATTCACCGGTTTGAGCAGATAATCTGCAGCCCGATGGCGGATCGCATGTTTTGCATAATTGAAGTCGTCATATCCGCTCACCACGATCACCTTGATCTGTGGGTATTGTCCGCTCAGCGTCTGTAACAGTTCCACACCGTCTGTACCGGGCATGCGCATGTCCGTAATGATAATGTGAGGCTGATGCTGCTTGACCAGTTGTATGGCCTGCTCGCCATCCTCTGCCTCACCTGCAACGGTCATGCCGAGTTCATTCCAATCTCCCAGGTTGCGCAAAATATCCCGGTTCCACGGTTCATCGTCCACCAGCAGCACTCTGTACAGTTCCTTGTTCACAAGGCTTCGCCTCCTGTATTACAGGGGATTCGTACCGTAACGCTTGTCCCCTGTCCGTATTCACTTTCTATGCCCATCCCATATTCAGGTCCAAAATGCATTACCATTCGTGAGGCCGCATTGACCAGTCCAATACTTGTACCTGAACTCCACACCCGATCTGCCTGCCGGGTAAGCCGCTCCAGTCTGGACTGCATCTCCGTTAGGCTCTCAGCATCCATACCCACGCCGTTATCACGAATTCGAATGGTTACATCTGTAGGTTCACAGACAACCTCAATGCCCAGTTTCCATTCGCCCTGTTTCTTCTCCAGACCATGCAAAAATCCATTCTCCACAATGGGTTGCAAAGACAACTTGGGAATATAACAGGCCCGAAGTTCTCCGGTAATCTCCAGTGTATATTCAAGCCTGCCGGCAAAACGTTGCTTCTGAATCAGCATATAATGCTCCAACTGATCGAGTTCAGACTGTAGAGGGACAAGTCCATCCGGCGCTCGTACAATATAACGAAACATCTCGCTCAAGGCTCGAATGACTTTGTAACTGTCTGCCGGTTTTTGCGAGTAGACCATGCCGCCAATCATTTGTAGTGTGTTTTGCAGGAAATGCGGATGGATCTGGGATTGCAGTGCTTTGAGCTCGGCCGTCTGCTTCTCCAGATTCATCAGGTAATTGTCGCGAATATGTTCCCGAATACGACTAGCCATGCCGTGCAGATTTTTCTCCAGCAGGCCAATCTCATCTACCCGGCCGCTTCGTACCACTTCCCTGTCCTTGATCAGCTGGATACCCTTCATGGAATTCGCCAATCTGACAATGGGCTTTGATGTACGCCAGGCCACCAGTGCAGCTAGTCCCACAGATATGACGGTGGCCAGGCCACCCACGACCAGTCCGTATTTCATCGTGTCCAACGCACTTTCGTTAACGACATGGGCAGGTACAATCTTGATCACACGCAGTCCTGACGGCTCAATGGAATGAAAGAATACGTATTCCTTGGCTGTACGGATAAACCCCGAACTTTCTTTTGTACCTGCCAATTTCTCTAGTGCTTCCGCTGAAGGCTGAATCTCTTGGTTTGGCTGATAGACCGGACTGCCCGTGTTGTCAGCAATGTATACCGCATAGGCTCCCCGGCTATCCAGCAGCTCCAGCGTCTGATTGAACTCAGCCCACTTGACCTCCAGACTGATGGCGCCGATCTGAGCTTGATCCTCGAAGCGGTTCATGCTGCGGGTCATGTGAAACTTTTGCGGATCGTCCGGATCATTGATAATTGTAAAATCTTTATGTTGTGCAAAAAGCTCATGATATCCTTCCGGTATTTCCGATACCGCTTTGATGCGAGAATCCATCGAGTTGAAGGTGAACAAGGTGTCCAATTCCTTCAGGTACAGTTCAACGCCAAATACATAATTGCCAGCAGAATAGTATACACTGTTCAGCATATTGAACATGGCCTTCTGTTCATCGAATCGGCTGGCCGCCGGCGCTTCCTCGTTCAACGCCAGATATTGATGCAATTCGTCACTGATCTGAATGGAATAAATAATATTGTTCATGTGCGCGAACTGTTCACCCAGATAGATGGAGGCCCAGTTCATATTGGCTCGGTTGGTCTCCATTATCTCCTCTTCCATGGAAGAGCGGGTATTCTCAGCAGCCATAGCGGTCATGGCAATGACGGGCAGAACGGCCAGCAGCGTCATGGTAAGAATCAATTTATTGCGAATGCTGCGTTTGAAAGGATCTATCAGCTTCCGATAACATTCGGTAAACACAGCGCATCCACTCCTGAGCTAAAATAGACAAACGCCCCAGCATGGAAGCTGAGGGCGCTTTGGTCTTTATATTCGTATGGAAATGTTAAAATATCACGTTATACAATAGAATGGATAGTTACACGAAATCACTACGAGGCCAGAACAACCTTCTGATCGCTGTTATCACCGGATTTTTTTGATTCCCTTTTCTAAGGGGAAAATCCTGTGATAAAGGCGAGGTATATGCTTCCGATGCAGCTTTCTTTCAGAAAGCTTTTAGCTCCGCTTCCTCAGGTTATTTCTGCCCTCTCCGTTAACGTGTACATATTAAGTTCAACGTTTATACCTATATTTATTATTTCCTATTATTGTTCGATAATCCGTATGCCCCATGGCTCCAGTTCGATCTTCTCTCCTTCAGCAATCGGGGTTCCTGCAAGTAGCTCAGTCCCTTCCCCATAAGCATTCACGAAGGATGTTGCCTCATCCGCATAATTGAAATAATAGCGAATCGTATTCCCTTGATCGTTCACACCTGTCTTCACAATGATGGGAAAAACCAGCTCCTGATCAGCTCCCCATATGCCCGCTTCCTTCATGACACGTTCCAACACCTTACGGATCACCGCAGAACTGGTATAACATCCGACATAGGTTGCTTTGCCTTTTCCATAGGCATTCTGGGTAATTGCCGCATATTCACCCCAATGTGCATGATCATACCAAGCCAGTACTTCAGCCGTTGTCGGTGTAATTAGTTCCATCCAGGTGTGAACCTGGTTCTGCTCCTCACCAACCTCGAATGGATCATCGCGCAGCGAGACATGTTTGGGCTCTACAAAAAGGTTATAACTGATCCCGCATGCCTCACTAATCAGGCCCGGCTGGCGGGTAGAGCGTACCTTGATATGCTCATTTGCAAATCCACTTTTGAACGAGTAGACGATATGTCCGCCATCCTGTACGAATTGATTCAATTTTTCCAGCAATGCATCCGAAGCAGCATACAGAGCAGGTACAACGAGCACATCATACTCCGCATAACTCTCAACCGATGGATCGATGAGGTCACAGCCAATGTTCATCTTGTACAATTCATCGTACATCCAGCGCACCACGTCATTGTAGTTCTTGTCACTGGTGAAGTTAAAACCAAACCACTTGATCGATGTCAGTGCCTCATTGCTGAACAGCACAGCTACCCGATTCTTTTTCTTCAGATTCACAAGCTTAGGACTCAGTCTTGCAAAATCCCTGCCAATCGTCTTCGCTTCGTTGTACACCGGATTCGGTTCAAAGTCATGACTGAGCAATCCTTTCCAATACGTCTCAAACGAATTGTGCAACGAATGCCAGTGCCAGTAGGCAACCATGTTTGCTCCTGATGCCAGATGACTGAATGCCTGCAAACGCAGCTGTCCCGGATAGGGAACCCAATGCCAGAACGCCTGCGCTTCGGTCTCCAGCACCAGATAGTTCGATTGTTTGGTGGAACGCGCCACATCCCCGCCGAATGAAATTTCAATGCCGGTCAGATCATCCTGGGAAGGATGGTAGATGTCCACACTGGTGATGTCAAAAGGTTTCGATGCGGCAAAATGGTCCACATCCCCTTGAATGCCGTAGGAATATCCACGCCAATCGAAGTCAAAGTTCTGGGTAACAAACTGTCCTTCCTGTTTGTATTCATTCACGATTCCCACTTGCCAAGCCAAAAAGTTGGTTACCAGCAGACGCTGGAACTTGGCAAACTCAGCACCCAGACTGCCGTTGATCGTTCCTACAACAGACGGGAAGTCTTCCCAGCTATTGATTCGATTGCTCCAGTAGTCGAGGCCAAATTCCTTGTTGAGCTCATCCAGGGAACTGAACTTGTTCCGCATATATTTGACGAATTGCAGTTGTACATTATCTCCGGCCGTATTGTAATGCTTCGTCTCGTTATCTGTCTGATAACCGATTACTGCTGGATGTGTGCTTACCCGAGAGATCAGCTTGCGGATGATCCGCTCGGCATAGAATAGATAGGTTGGATGTGTAATGTCCATGATCTGTCTTGCGCCGTATTTACCAGGCCCCTGTGAGGTGGTAGCCAGCACGTCCGGATGTTCCTTGACCATCCATGTAGGAACTGCATACGTTGGTGTTCCTACGATAACCTGAATCCCCGCCTCATGCATGGCATCCAGCACACGGTCTACGGAAGAGAAGTCAAATACGCCATTCTGCGGTTCATGGGTACTCCAGGTTGATTCTGCAATGCGGACCACGTTGATCCCTGCATCTTTCATCATCTGAATGTCCTTGTCCAATCTTTCGTAGGGCATATATTCATCATAGTAAGCTACGCCATATAATAATTTGTCCATGATTTAATCTCCTTTTCAGGTGTTTTAGGTGGAAAATATAATGATCTTGACGTGTGCAAGAGTTGACATATTCCAATCCGTAATGGTAGCGTTTACATTATTATTGATTGAAGAACTTGGATTGTTCAGCAACCACTTCAAACGCTGATGCGTTCCATGGATTATCCATGCTTGCGTTAAACTGATTATAATGAAGTATACTACGGGTGCCGATTGTATAAGGCAAGTTGTTTTTACCCTTTTCCGAGGTGAATATGATGGATATCCGATCACAGCTCCGAGAAATGCCTCACCATACGCTGGCCCACTGGCTACCTATTATCGACTGTAACATCAAATTCTATGGTGCGCACAGCCAACAAGTCCCCTATGGATGGGCGATGCCGGAGGAATCACATCCGGGCTTTGAGATTATGTTGATCATCGAAGGTACGCAGGAGAGTGTGATTCATGGTTATACCTACACCGTGGAGGAAGGTTCCATTCTTCTCATTCCTCCCGGGTTCAAACATACAAATCAATGTGTATCCACGGAAGGCATGACTTATTTTAGCGCTCATTTTAATGTGGATGATCCGGTCTTCACCCTGAAGCTGATGTCACAGCATAGCCAAATCTACGCAGCAGGTACGGTTGATAATAGGAAAATGCGCGTTGTGCTGGAGAGTTGGATGGGGATGATTAACATATCTGAAGCCTACACGTCCACTGATAAAATGATCATGCAGGCACGCATGTTTGAACTGTTCGCCCTGTTGTCCCAAGCCGCTGACAACGAACCGGAGTCCACCACTTCCGTTGCTGCTTCACATGCACCAGCGCCAACAGCCATGCATTATGCGGGAGCTATAGCGGAGGCGATCAAGCAGGCATTCCATGCCCAGCTTCGAACCAAGGAAAGCAGCATATCCACGGTCAAAGTAGAGCAGATTATATCCTCGTTTGGCATCAGCCCGGGATATGGTCTACAGGTCTTTCGCAAGGTGTACGGGCGTTCACCCAGAGCTTACCTCTCCAGCTTGAAGTTGCAGGAGGCCAAAGTACTGATCGAACAGCCAGAGCTGTCGCTCGGGGAAATTGCGTGGAAGCTGGGTTACACCCATCTGTCCCATTTCAGCAGACAATTCAAACGTTGGACAGGCCAAAGCCCGCTTCAATATCGCAATCATCATGCAGATGCATCAGGTGATCCTGTATCCTATAGATCTGAATCTAGTCCAGAGTCTTGATTGCGGATACGTTCGTACTCTTCCGGCGTGTTCATATTACTCAATTGCATCGCTACTTGATGGACACCAGCTCTCTCAAGCTCTTCCGCTTCGACATAACAGCACCCGATCTCTTCAAGCCATCGCATGACTCGAAGATGATCCTGTATCAGACGCTGCTCCAGATCAGGGAGCACTCGTATGTGGTAAGCCCCTGCAAGAGGGTGGACTTGTCCATCCACGCGTGGAACGATAGCAGAATAAGAGTCATGCGACTCGGCCAGCTTTTTTATCCCATCAAAAAAGGACGTTTGCAGGAGCGGCATATCGCAGGCGCATACCAGATTCCAGTCTGTATCGGAAGCTTCCAGCGCCGAGTGAAGACCGGCGAGTGGCCCCTTCCCCGGATAGTGATCCTGAACGCAGTCGTAGCCTATTGCACCGTAGGTTGTCACATTGGGTCCGGCAGCCACGATGATACGGGATACGGCGGGTCTCATGGCCTTTGTGACATGTTGCAGTACAACGGAACCATTCAGTTCCAGCATGGCCTTGTTGGTCCCCATGCGACTGGATAATCCTCCTGCCAATATGATGCCTGTCCATTCACGCGTGTTCATGTTGTTATCCTCCCTCCTGGTAACGATATGTGTTTGACTGCATCAATTTCAAAACGTTCGCTATGCATTGAATCCCCTTTCAACAAATGATACATTGAACAATATGCATTTGAAAGGAATGGCTTAATTGGACAGACCTGCACCTTCAAGAGGCAATCCCTCATTGGTTTCTCTGAAACTATATAACTTTTTCATATATGGAGCCATCTCGATCTTTGCCGGATTCCTGCAGCTTTACCTGCAAGAGATTGGTATGACCAAACTGGAGATTGGCAGTCTCATGGCGATTGGACCCTTTGTATCCTTGTTTGCCAACCCGTTCTGGGGTTTCTGGAGCGATAAATCTCGCAACATTCGCATCATTCTGATGATTATGATGGGAGGCACATTTGTGCTCGCCCAGGGTGTATTCTATGCGCCCACGTATACATGGATCTATGTAGCCATGATTTTCTTTTATTTTTTTCAAAGTCCATTATTTGCTCAAACCAACAGTCTGATTCTCGGATATATCGATGGTACAACCCAAAAATTCGGGTCATTCCGGCTCTGGGGTTCACTCGGTTGGGCACTGACTGCCGTCGCAGCCGGACCGCTCATTGACCGTTTTGGCATCGGCAGTGTATCTATTATATTTGCGTGCATGATTGCCACCGCCTTTGTATTATCCGTATTTCTACCCAGACAGCCGATCGCTTCGGATACACCGGTGGTTACTTTTCGGCGGTTTGGCAAAGTCATGTTCAATCCGTATTTTATGGCATTTATCGGCCTGGGTGTACTCGTATCGGTACCTAATGCCATGAACAGTACGTTTATGTCACTATACATAGTAGAAATGGGTGGTGACAAACAGATGGTCGGCTGGGCCATCTTCACCTCATCCATTCTCGAAGTCGGCGTATTCCTGCTGCTCGACCGTTTACTCAAACGCAAAATGAGCATGCTCCTGGCATCTCTCATTCTGATCAGTGTGCTGTTTGCACTTCGCTGGCAGCTCATGGCAATGGCTAACAACCCACTGGAGATTGTATTCATTCAGTTGATGCACTCCATTACGTTTGGTGGGTACTTCTATGTAGGTACGCAACTGACCATGCTGTTTATTCCAAGACCTTATCGTTCTTCCGGTCAAGCGGTCTACACGATGGCCTGGGGCGGTCTCTCCGGCGTCATTGCCGGTCTGTTCGGCGGCTGGTTGTTCCAGAGCTTCGGTGCAGAAATCATGTATAGCATTGGCGTATTCTTCTCGCTCATCGGCGCTGTTGGATTTAGCATCATGTGGTTATCGAATCGACGTAACGGCTATCAGCCAGTTGTATTGACAGAGATGGGAAATATGGATGAGGAATAACGGAGTAAGACTGTGACACACCCTACTTGTCATCCGTTAGACAAATGACCGATTTACGTACAGGCCACAGTTACTGGCTACACGTAATCGGTCATTCCTTGGATACGCTCTTCATTTTAATCTAGATCATCCAGATGATTGGGGAACTGCGCATTAAAAAGCTGTTTTTGCTAGAGGATGACTCAGCGTAGAGATGTCGTATGAAAAATAGTTAAATTATACAGGGATCGTAGGGAACTTTTTATTTTCTGACATGCTTTTTACCATTCCGAGAATACACTGAAGCAAATATTGAATGTCCTCTTCCGAATGATCTGCGCTTAGGCTAATTCTTATGCTGCTGGAGGAAATTTGTTTATTTTGACACATTTCCATGATTACCCTACTTATTTTATTTCCTTTTGAAGAACAGGCGGATTGAGATGAAAGATGAATTCCATTTTTGCCTAAAAAATTCAACATTAAGGCAGAAGTAGACTTTGGATACGACAAATTCAAAATATGGGGAGCGCACAACGCTCCTGATGGACTATTTATAATAATGTCACTGTTATCACTCAAATGATGACGAAGTTCATTTTGAAAATTTTTTAACTTTGCTATACTGCTTGGCTGCTTGGAAATCGTAACGATCATTGCTTCTGTAATCGCGGTAACACCCGGCACATTAACTGTTCCGGGTCGTAATCCCGATTCCTGCTTTCCACCATACTGAATGGGGGCTATATCCACATGGTCTTTGACCATGAGAATGCCTATTCCTTTTGGTCCCCCTATTTTATGACCAGACAAAGTATACAAATCCATATTCGCTAGATTTACATCCAACTTTCCAAATGCCTGGACCCCATCTACATGAAAATATACACCAGGTGCTTCTGATTTCAACATAGAACCGATTTCCTCGACAGGCTGGATAGCACCCGTTTCGTTGTTTACATGAATGATACTAACTAATACAGTATTTTTCTTAATCGCCCTCTGAACGTCTGTCACTTCCACGATCCCTGATTTATTCACTGGTAGAAAAGTCACCTCCACCCCTTCCGAACTGAGATGAACAGCACTTTCAAATATGGAGGAATGTTCGACAGAAGACGTAATGATGTGTATGGGATGAGACAACTTATTCTTAGCAACATTGGCAACACCAAACAAAGCGAGATTATTACTCTCTGTGGCTCCGGATGTAAAAATCACTTCTCTTTGTTTTACACCTAAAATTTTCGCGATTCTCTCTCTGCATTCATTCACTAATGTATTAGCTTCTTTACCAGGGAGATGCATTGAGGAAGAATTGGCATATACTCTTTGATACGTATCAAGTATAACCTCTTGGACTGACGGAAACAGTGGTGTCGAAGAACAATAGTCAAAGTACAGATTCTTCAAAAGGACCACCCTCCCTAACGAGATTTTCCATTCGAATTGTCTTTGTGGTATATTGCTGCACGTAATCATCATGTGTTGCTATAACTATAGTCATATTCCCTTTTTCATACATTTTACTTAGAAGTTTCATTATATTCTCGGCAGATTGAAAATCCAGATTACCAGTAGGCTCATCAGCCAAGAGCAGAGTCGGATTATTCACCAAAGCCCGGGCTATTGCCGTTCTTTGTTTTTGCCCACCTGACAACTGAGAGGGGTAGGCGTTTTCTTTTCCCAAAAGTTCAACTTCCTTGATTATACTAAGACAGCGCTCTCTACGTTGAGATTTAGTAAGCTTTGCTTTAGATAACGCAAGTGGAATTTCAACATTCTCCAGCACCGTCATATCGTTAATCAATTTAAAATCCTGATATACAAACCCGATGTTCTCATTGCGTATTCGTGCATACTCACTTTCCTTGAGCTCATTAATCTGGCGACCATTTAATTTGATAATCCCACTTGTTGGATGCTCAACCAAGCCTGCCAAATGTAAGAGGGTACTTTTTCCAGAACCGGACCTTCCATATATAGAGACAAAATCACGATGATTAAGGGTCAAATTTACATTCTCGAACACAGGGGAATCTATATTCCGGTCAACAAAACTTTTACTGACATTCTGCATTTCAATAAGAGCTTTCATAACAACACCTCAAATCTCATTTATTTTCAACGAATTACTATTTGTCCGAACAACTGGAGCTGTTAGGACAAATAGGATAAATATAAATAATAGGAGGCCACTAATTAAGGATGAAGTTACTGCTATTGGTATAATGGTGTAACACACTAATAGGACCAACAGAGCCACAATAAATGCAGGACCTATAAGTATTAGATTAGAGAATAACACCATAATGGCCAAATCCCACCGGGTGGCACCATACAGATAATAAATCATTAGATTTCGTGACTGGCTCAGGAATCGGACCAGTATAAAAGACATCATTGAAGTCAAAATAAGAATGGAAGATAACGAAACAAACACCAAAATGATGCTTGTATAGATGGATTCAATAACCACATTTTGTCTTTCTGTTCCAATTAATCTTGCCACTCTGAAGCTTTGTCCATCACCCAATTCGGAGAGCCTTGTTGATAATGAATGAGCACTAATTTCTTCATCACTCACATCGAACAAATATAACGACAATTGGGTCGTCTCTATTGGTTCCATACTCTTCAAGAAAACAACTTCATTAGCATTTTGCCAACCTGGAGGGTTGATAACTTTCACCATCTCCTTGGTGACCCCGGCATTTAGGTGCAGTTCAGTCGAATCGTCATTATCGCTGATGAGATTCCATAATAAAGGGTTCGATGTATATACCATCCTTCCGTTATCTATCTCTGAATAATCTGCATTCAACAAACCAACCTTCCCGGGAAATTGCTCCTGAAGCCATTTCACCTGCACTTCGTTCCAACTTGGAGTTTTCTTTTCATTACTAACCGTAGGCTGGATCAGCCAAGTATCTTTACCAACGACATGATCGAGTTGAGTCAAATCATTTTGCTGTTCTCTAACCATACCAATCAATATCATTAAAAATAGGAATATAAAAACAAATTGAATATTAATAAGTGCTGTCGTTTTTAAACTTCTCCTTGCCATCCGCCAAGCTGTACCAAATAAATATCTCATCGTCAGGTTCCAGCTCCTTTAAATAAATTGTTCCATATTTTTTTCAAGGTTTGTTCAACGGTAATTACAATGATGCATATGACCGTGAAAATTAGAATGATAAATACGGGTAAATTCAATTTTAGTTGAAATCCTTCGATATCGACATATTTGGATACCAGAAAGGTGAATATAGCAGACAGTAATGAAGCCACTATTACTACAAACCCAGATTCAGCGTATATTGCACGTTTCAATACTTTTTTTGAAGCTCCTAACTTCATTAAAATATCCCACTTATTTTTGTCTTTGCTTATTTTGAAGGAAAAAATATAAATAAAGTTCAACACGACATAAAGCATGAGACCAACTGTGATAATAATAGCCAAAATTAGCAAGCTATAGAATTGTCCAAGTCTCTCTGCCTCTGGCGACTGTTTAGAAATACTGGGCTTATACGAAGTAAGAGTAGGTAGAACTTTTGCTTGAACTGCCTCTTCACTCGTTTGACCAAAAATAAAAACACCCATAACTACATTCGTTTTATCACCATATAAATCCAAAAAGTTTTCGATAGAAATATATACGTTCTCCACCAAACTGGATTGATCAATAGCAGTAATCATTAATTGCTTATCAGCAATTTGAATCATTTGTCCAACAATGTCCTCTTCCTGTAATCCCACAAACATCGTGTCAGCAGCATTGCGGGAAATCACCACTTCATCATGTCCTATTTGATCTACGGGAAGTTCCTTTTGTAACTTAAAATCCTTGTTAACGCCAAAAACCTGATACAGTCCAGAAGCCCCATTGGTCTGTACAAAATCTTCGTTCGATAGGAGATAGGTCCATTGAAGGGAAGCAACTTCGTTCCATTTTTTTTCTAATTCAGGAAGAGATTTTACAGAAACCGGTGTTCTGAGATCCACGACAATCCGATTTTTGGATTGCTCTACTCCTGCTGATATATTTTGATAGCCCGTATTTAGAAAAGAGAAAATCACAGTAACTAGCGCCAAAGATATAGCCAGATTAAGAATAAGTATCCCCGTTAACATTGTGTTTTTTTGAATTGATTTTTTTACAATATTATAATAGAAATAAATGTTAACCACTCCTTTTCTTATCCGTAATTACCACATGGATAGGATAATCATAACTGGCATGGCCGTTAATATATAGCCGAATCTGGTAATTCCCTCCTCTGACAACCAATCCTTTCATAATAAAGTTGATGTCTGCCCCTGGGACCCTCTCGGCTGATCTGTGATTATAGACTACCTTTTTTTCAGTAAGTCCCCTTATCTTCCCTTTATCATCGAGAAACTGTAATTCAAGCTCGTACGGTTGATTAACTTCAGATTTGGACAATCTCGCAAGTATATGTAACTCCAAAATAGCTGGAAATGTTGTAACTTCTGTTTCATTGATTAACTTGCCTAAGTGATGGCATCGCTCTGTTGGATTAAACCGGATGGTGTCACATACGATTAGAGATGTAATCAAAGTACTCCACCCTCCAGTCTGGCTCTTTCTAAATAAAAGTGTACATCCTTGGCTTCATCTGCAATGCCCGAAGAAATCCGATTTCCATCTGCACTATAAATTTGCACTGTAGGTGTTTCATAAACTGCAAACTCGGTACCCATCTCTTGAGACTCTACTTGAACTACTGGCATTTTCCAATTAAAGTATTCCACCATTTCCTTATTCGTTTCATAGTCTCCGTCAACAAGTATTACAAAACGGGTGTCCATTGATTGCTTGGTTACAATATCTCCAATATGCGGTAACAGATCAACGCAACGAAGACAATAAAGCGATAGGAAGATTAGACACAGCCTAGACCCTTGTGGTTCAAAGCTAACATGATCTCCATTCCAGTTCAAGTACTCCTTTGTTACCGCAATATTATCCATATACATACTTCCTTTCCATACTAAATATTTCATTTCTTTTATTGATGATGTTTCTGTATTCACTATTTTCACGTTTGTAAAGTTCTTGTGCATTACCTACTTCCGCAATTTCACCATCTTTAAATACAACAATCGTATCGGCCAGTTCAGCAATGTTTATATCATGAGTAACGACAATAACCGTTTTATCCTTCTCTGTCAGAATGGAAGAAAAAAATTCAATCTCACTCTTGGGATCAAGTGCAGAGGTCGGCTCATCAAAAACAAGTAGCTCTGCATCCCGAATATATACCCTTGAAAGAGCAAGTTTCTGCCACTCTCCACCTGATAAAAAAACAGATTGTTCTGTCAAATATCCAAGATCGGTGTCCATATGATTACTGAATCTATCCAATTTCGGGAATCTCGATTTCCCTAATGCTTTAATGATCTGAGCATCCGTTATTTCACTTCTGTTAGAATTGGAAATGATCACATTCTCACGAATAGTCATCATATATTTCACGAAATCCTGAAATACAACAACCATAGCCTGATGAAGTGAAGACGTGCGAATCTGTTCCAAAGGTATATTATCAAAAGCGATCGTCTTCTCCGGAGAATCATACAGTTTCAACAAAAGTTTCAAAAATGTCGTTTTTCCCGAACCGTTTTCCCCGAAGATAACAACTTTATCCCCTTTGTTAATAGACAAATTGATATTTCGGAGCGCATAACGTTCCGAATTTGTATAACGAAAACTCAAATTATTAATAGTTAATTGATTCTCAAATACAAATTCCACTTTCTCATTCTTTCCTAGATCAGCTTCCTGTCTATCTGGATTATCTACGAATGAAAAGTAACTTTTAACATAGTTCTTGTCTTCTTTGATCATAAAAATATTTCTTAATAATGTGGAAATACTGTTATCTGCCAGATTAAGTGAGAGAGTCAATCCAAAATACTCTCCAATAGATAGTTGGCCTTTTGACATATAGTTGATAATAAGTATAGTAACTAAAGCCAAACCAAGATTGGAAAGTGAAAAGTTAAATAAATTAAAATTAATACTGTATTTTTTCAAAGAATTTCTGATTTTCTGGATTTCTTCTGAACTATCTTTCCACTTTTTAACAAGTACATCCGAAGAACCATATACCTTCAATTCCTTTTGAGTCTGCGTGTCTATTAATACATTATAAAAATACTGAGGCACTCTTAATTTCGATTGGATAACCCGGTTAGTACTAATTCTCTTCTGAGTAAAATAAAAGATTAAAAGCGTTTTGCTGCAAGTAATAATAACAACAAAAAGGACTAGCCATAGGGAGGATACACCCAAATACCAGAACGCAATCATAGCGGTTATACCGTTTTGAAGTACCCCAAAGGAATTGGAAAACAGCGGGAAGATTTTACCCATCCCCATGGTGGCCATATTAATCGAGCTTTTGAATTCAGACTTTTCTTGATCTATCAGATTGAATGAACGCATCTTGTCCAATATCTTCATCTCATGTTTGATCATAATCTCGTTCATTGCTTCTTCATCCATTAGTGACGTCGCTTCACTTAAAAACTGTTTAAGAAAATTAAAAACCGTAATTAAAATAATTATAAAAATAGCCTGACTAAAAACAGATTCATTTAAGAAATCTAGAAGTTTCCCTGATAAATACACATTAAAATTGGCCTGTAATGAAAGAAAAATCATCATCACCAAGTGTACAACTATAATTTTCCAGTTATGTTTTCTTATTATATCAGCAACTT
This sequence comes from Paenibacillus xylanexedens, assembly GCF_017874615.1. Taxonomy (GTDB): domain Bacteria; phylum Bacillota; class Bacilli; order Paenibacillales; family Paenibacillaceae; genus Paenibacillus; species Paenibacillus xylanexedens. Next base: position 69,706 of record NZ_JAGIKV010000016.1, on the reverse strand, counting down.
TTAACAGCTCTAAGTTACTGTTCAGCATTCTCCTCATTTCTCCTCCACCTCAAAAAAAGGTGATAATACATCGTAAATGGCAGAGATTGTGGACGAAGGGCCTGCACTAATAATTTGATTTACTTTATTGATTCCAACAACAAAGGGAACACCAGGTATACCTATAGATCCAATAAAATCGAAAATATTTCTTTTTAAAATATGAATGTTCTCCTGCTCTTTTATATACGTTGATTCCAAATTATCCGTAACCAGCGTAAATTTGAATTGGTCTTGTTGATCTTGAATAAATTCTTCGATTGCACCCATATTGCACGATGAACAAGTTGAACTTACAACAAACAGCACATTAGGTAAAGATTTCATCTCCCTTGAAGTCTCGGTTAACATGAAGTTATCATCTATGTAAGACCCAATGCTTAATGAAATTCGATGATTATGTTTGAAAAACTTGCGGTGCTCCATGTTCATTCTCACTTCTCTCCTTTGTGCGGAAATACAATAATGTCTCCATCAATAGAAAAGGGACGGAAAGAACCCGTCCCATTCACATTTGAACTGCCGCCTAGCAACACCCTAAGTCATCAGTACGAGTATAATATTGCGATGTGTTCCCTGAACTGTCTCTGCAAACATCGTACACATGCTGAACTCGGGAAGATTTATTATCCCAAGGTACCCATGTGCAATAACCATTTGGTGTACAGAAATCAGTTCCGTAAGCTACACCAACAGAACTTGTTCCACCTGGACATGCCATATTGACTCACCACCTTTTCGTTTGATTAACTACAACCGTAGAGTAACATATTATCGTTTTTTTGAGTTTAAAGTCATGTTGAATGGAGGAAAAATGGCATCAAACGGAAAATTTTGTGACATTAATGAATTTATTGTTTAATTATTCATGTTAATGGTACTATATAGGGGAACTAGATTGGCTTGATATAATTCAAAAGAAAGGGATTGAGTTAAATTGTTCCAGATAGGAATTTATGAGGAAAATACAATTGATTTAAAAAAACTACATGAATTTTTTATAAGATTAGAGAATAAGGGGCCTTACAGCTTTAAATTAAGTAATTTTTTCTCAGAGGATGATCTGATTACTCATTACAAGAATCCCGAAAAAATTAAACCACAAGTCATTATAATGAACATCAAGCTATCTACCTGTAATGGAATTGATATCGCTTCCAAGATTCGCAAATACTATGATCAAGAAGTTCTGATTGTTTTCCATACTAATTATATTGAATACATAATGCGAAGCTTTGATGTACAAGCATTTCAATACTGGCTAAAACCAATAAACTACTCCTTTTTCGAACAAAAAATGCTTCTCATTTGCAAGCATATATACTCATTGAAGTCTATTTTCTTTCCAGTAAAAGCTGATGGCGATTATCTTTTTGTTAGGTGCGCAGATATCATGTATATCAGAACAATTAAATGCCAAAATTCCTCAAACAACATTGAAATCACTACGAAGTCAGGCACTATTTTATTTACAGGTACATTACTGAAGTGTATAGCCGAACTTCAACATCCCTTTTATCTTATTCATCGTTCATTTATTATTAATATAAATCATGCTCTTAAAATCAGATCCAACTATGTAGTAATGAACAATGGTGAAGAGATTCCTATAGGAAAGTCAAAAACAAAGACAGTAAAGCTTGCCTTGTCTTACTCCTAACTCTTCCACAGTATATTTGCCTTAAAAAACTGACTTAAATTTTGCAATACAATAAAAGGGCGTCCCCTTCAAAGCTAATGCTGCGCAGGGGACGCCCTTTTACAATATATATTCCATACTTATGCCTTCGGCAGTTGGAACGAGCTTTTCAGGGATACAACCCGGTTAAATACCGGACGTCCTGGCTCGGAATGTTTCGGATCTACACTAAAGTAACCATGACGGAAGAATTGGAATTTATCCTGAGCGTTCGCTTCCTTCATCTCTTGTTCCACATACCCATTAACAATCTCAAGGGAGTTCGGGTTCAATTGATCCAGGAACGTTTTCTCCGGTTGCTCTTCCACAACCTCAGCTTCAGCCCCAGCTACTGCTACTTCGACCTCTGCTTCCGGTGCTTCATCCAGGATCAATGGCTCATACAGACGGAATTCAGCAGGTACCGCTTGAGTCGCTTCTACCCAGTGGATTGTTCCTTTGACTTTACGGCCAGTGAATCCACTGCCGCTCTTCGTCTCCACATCATAGGTACAATGAATCTCGGTTACATTACCTTCTGCATCTTTGATCACATCGTTACATTTGATGAAGTATGCATGTTTCAGACGAACTTCGTTGCCAGGGAACAAACGGAAATATTTGTTCGGCGGATTTTCCATGAAATCGTCTTGTTCGATATAAATCTCACGGGAGAACGGAATTTGGCGATTACCCATCTCTGGGTTCTCCACATTGTTCTCTGCTTCAAGCCATTCCACTTGCCCTTCAGGGTAGTTGGTAATAACCACTTTGAGCGGGTGCAGGACAGCCATCGTGCGTGGAGCTTTCAGTTTCAAGTCTTCACGTACAAAGTGCTCCAGCGTTTGCAGATCGATAACTCCATAGTTTTTGGAAATGCCTGTCTCATATACAAAATCACGAATGGCTTCCGGTGTATATCCCCGGCGGCGCAGACCTGAAATCGTTGGCATACGTGGATCATCCCATCCATCCACATGTCCTTCGTCCACGAGCAGTTTCAGCTTCCGCTTGCTTGTTACCATCTGGGACAGATTCAGGCGACCAAATTCGTATTGACGTGGTTGGTTCTCCATCTCACACTCGGCAATAACCCAGTCATAGAACGGCCGCTGATCCTCGAACTCCAAGGAGCAGAGGGAATGCGTTACACCTTCAATTGCATCTTCGAGCGGGTGAGCAAAGGCGTACATCGGATAGATACACCATTTGTCGCCCGTGTTATGATGGTGTGCATGTGAAATCCGGTAAATAACCGGATCGCGCAGATTGATATTCGGTGCAGACATATCGATCTTGGCACGCAGCACTTTCTCTCCGTTCTTGAATTCACCTGCACGCATACGTGTGAACAGGTCGAGATTCTCTTCCACCGAACGATCACGGTACGGGCTGTTCTTACCCGGCTCCGTCAGCGTTCCGCGCATTTCACGGATTTCGTCGGCGCTTTGGTCGTCGATGTAGGCTTTACCTTTTTTAATCAACAAGACAGCACGGTTGTACATCTCGTCAAAATAATCCGAGGCAAAACGTTTCTCATTCCACTCGTATCCGAGCCATTTCACGTCTTCCTGAATCGATTGAACGTACTCTACATCTTCCTTGACCGGATTCGTGTCATCAAAGCGCAGATTCGTTTTGCCGCCAAATTCGCCACCCAGCGTAAAGTTAATCCAGATCGCCTTGGCATGGCCGATATGCAGATAACCGTTCGGTTCCGGAGGAAAACGGGTAATAACTTCCTGGACTTTCCCAGACCGGAGATCTTCGGTAATAATATTTTTGATAAAGTTAGGTGGGGTTGTACGATTGTCCACAGGTATCAAACCTTTCATGAATGGATTGGAGCCTTAGGGAATTGCAGCAATTCCGGCTATAATTCCTTAATAACGAAGTCATTTCCTGAAAAAAACTATTTTCTTGGAAAGTTTCGTACGCGTTTCATTTAAATATACCTTTAACGGGGGAGGAGTTCAATAAAGAACGGCACCAAAGTCAGGATTAGCCGTGCATAAATAGGCCCTAAACCATTTTGACGGGTTCGCTCGAATCATGTAGCATGATAGTAAAAACAAATTAAAGGGAGGGTTTCCCATTCCATCGAACTCGCTTAAACTGACCAAAGAACAGCAGGATGAAGCTATTCGCACCATCCAGTCGTATTTCGAAGAGGAACGTGGCGAAGAACTCGGCGATCTGGCCGCTTGGGGTGTCCTCGACCTGTTCATGACACAGCTCGCTCCCTACATATATAATCAGGCACTCCGTGACGCACGCACAACGGTCAATCAACGCATGGCCTCAATGGAAGAAGACCTGTTTGCACTGGAGCAAAAGTTGCCCAAGACTTCCCGTTAATCCACTACAAACCAAACCTATACTATACAAAGAAAGAAGGTTGCATTCATGTTTACCTATTCATTGGATGAATATACCGAACTTCGGCCACTGGCCATGGAACATACCAAACCGCTGTTTGAACTGACGGATCGCTCGCGGGATCAATTGAGACATTGGTTGCCGTGGGTGGATCATGTGACAGAAGTGGAACACACCTCGAACTTTATTACCAACGCGTTAAAACAAGGTGCCGAGAATGGCGGATTCACCGCCGGAGTATGGTCAAAAGGGGATCTAGCCGGCGTTATTGGATTCCACGAGATTAACTGGACCAACCGCTCGGTAAGCATCGGATATTGGCTTGGAAAAGGCTTTGAGGGTCAAGGCTTGATGACAAGCGCTTGTCGCGTTCTGGTTGATTATGCTCTGGTGACCCTGGATCTGAATCGCGTCGAGATTCGCTCGGCAACGAACAACAAACGGAGTCGCGCTATCCCTGAAAGACTCGGATTTGTTCTCGAGGGTGTCATTCGTCAGGCAGAGAAACTGCCTAAAGGTTACGTGAACCATGCGGTGTACGGCATGCTTCAGCATGAATGGGAACTCTTGCGCTAATTCGCTTACATAATGAATCGGGAGTGATCTCTCCCAACATATCGGAATAACTGGAATACCCTCTATCTCCACAGAATCTGGTGACAGAGGGTATTTTATTGTATTCAATGACTTTTATAGTGCTCGGACCATACCACCATCCACGATCAATGAGGTTCCGGTAATGTACGTATTGGCTCCAGATAACAGGAATACAACCGCTTTGGCAAACTCCTCTGGTTGACCATAACGGCCCAGTGGAATCTCTTTACGGAATTGGTCAGATACCTCTTCCTCACTGATTCCGTTCTGCTCAGCCCGTGCTGCATCAAGCTCACGTATACGGTCTGTTGCAATACGTCCCGGCGCCACCGTGTTGATCAAAATTCCGTATGGAGCCAGCTCCTGGGATAACGTCTTCGCCAATCCAAACACTCCAGTACGGAACGTGTTGGACAGCACCAGACCCGGAATGGGCTGTTTCACCGAAGTTGAAGCGATATTGACAATGTGTCCTCCGCTTTCTTTCATATAAGGAAGAGCGCCACGAATCAGCCTTACATAACTGAGCACATTTAATTCAAATGCACGTTCCCAATCTTCATCCGTCAGTGACTCAAATGAACCCGATGGCGGGCCACCCGAATTGTTCACCAGAATATCAATCTGTCCAAACAGCTCCGCTGTCTTGTGAATAAGAGCCTCAATATCTTCCTTGCGTGTCACATCGGTTGCACAATATTCCACACGTCCGCCACCACCAAGCGCCAGAAGCTCCTGCTTCACTGCTGCGAGCTTTTCTTCGCTCCGGCTGGCAAGCATGACGTCAGCACCTTCTGCTGCCAATTGAGCGGCTACCGCTTTGCCCAGCCCGCGACTGGAAGCTAGCACCAGTGCTTTTTTACCTTGAAGTCCCATGTCCATCGTTGTTCCTCCTCCTCAGCTAGTTTCTATTTGGTCTAGATAAAATAACCCATAAGAATATCGTCCACATACTTGTCTCCGATATAAAATTCGGACACCAGCCTGCCTTCCGTCACAAATCCACACTGTGTATAAAACGTAATCGCTCCCGGATTGCTGGAAAGTACGCGCAGCCTGAGCTTGCGAACGCCTTGTTGGGCCGCATGCTGCTTAATGGCATCCATCAAAGCTGTGGCAATGCCACAACGCCGATCATGAGGGTGAACTGCAATATGAATCTCGTAGACATGACGGTTGACGGGCATACCTGTGGCTGGATTAAAGCCCACATAACCACATACCCGCTCTCCCTGCACCGCAATCAATTGACTGCCTGGCGGGCAATGCTGCAGATATTGTTGTCTGGAACGCCATTGCATCGGTGCAGGAGAGGTGTATTTGTCCCATACCAGGGTATCCAACTCCATTAGCTGGGCTGCATCTTTAATCTCGGATGGACGAATCGTAAATGTATGGCTGGTAAGCATAATGATTCAACCTTTCGTGCTATAGTCAACAACGCTGTGCGTTACAACGTCGGGAAAGTTAAGAGAGTTAAGAACGTTGAGAAACTTAGGAATAGGAAGACATTGTTCGTTTACTTCACTATTTAAGTTTTTTGTTCTTTATATTGTAGCATAGCCACACCTTTGACTAAAATTCCGCTCGGTATTGAACCTTTTCGCAAAATGAAATAAACGCTTAACCTTGCCGTAACGTCATGGTTTATACTGGTTCGAAAAGGAGGGGATACATGATGAATATCAAAGAGGCAGCAAGCAGGCTTGGTATATCGGCGAGAGCCATTCGTTTTTATGAAGAAAAAGGATTAATTCTGCCCGCCAAACAGTCCAGTAATGGGTATCGTACCTATACGGAGAATGATATCTGGCGGCTTCAAACCATTGCTGCACTGCGTGAGATTGGCATGTCGCTACAAGATATTACACATGCGATAGGAGAGATTGATCAAGGGAATCAGCAGCGGCTGGAAGAATATCTGGAACTGCAACAGGCCGTCATGTATGCCCAGTGGATTGAGCTCAAACGTATGATGGATACAACCCAGCGCATGATTGACCTGAATCGTCAGGATGGTCCGTTGGATGTCAGCCATCTGCACGATCTCGCGGACAGTGCCCGTCGCCTGCGTGAAGCACGGCAGAACTGGCATGATCGGTGGAATTATGACACGCAGGCAGCCATCCACGATCAGCGAGTGCAGGCAGAAAGCAGACTCATTACTGAACACCCCAATTCAGAGAACAATCACCATTCAGACAACACCTCGCCTATAAGCGATGAGAATGAAGTTGCACATCCATACCAGGATACAGATCATTCCACGCCGAGCGATTCCAATGATACGGTACAGTCTTCCTTTTATCTGTATCACAACTATGACGAAGCGCTCGAACAGACAGCTCATTGGATCTCTCCCTCCCTTGGTGAGAAAGGACTCGATATTGGTACAGGCACAGGTAATCTGGCTGGGAAACTGCTACAGCACGGCGCAGACATGACTGCAATCGACCAATCCCGGGAGATGCTGCGCAGATGTCGTACCAAATATCCTGAGATGCATGTGAAACTTGGTAATTTTCTGGCGCTGCCTTTTACCGATCATTCCTTCGACTTTGTTGTATCCAGCTTTGCTTTCCATCATCTAAGTCCAGATCAGCAACTATTGGCTTTACAGGAGATGCAGCGGGTATTAACCTCGCGTGGACGTATCGGTCTAACGGATCTGATGTTTGTTGATGCGACTCACCGTGATTCCTATATTCGGCAGGCAGAAACCACAGGACACGAGGAACAGCTGCGCGCCCTGTGCGAGCGTCACTTCCCTCTGCTGAGTGAGCTATGCAGCTGGCTGGAGCAACAGGGCTACGTAACCAAGCATGTGCGGCATAATGAGCTGTTGCATACGTTGTTGGCAGTTCCACTGCGCTAGTGGATTATGAGCATATGCCAAAAGGCCATCCCGCCTTGATTAAAGGAGGATGACCTTGGTATACATCATGCTATGAAATTACATATAAATATCAACAACCGTACGCTCAGTTGCACTACGTGCCTGTCTGAACTCATCAAGCGAGATGCTTACACCGCCCTGACGGTAACGGTTCGCTGTACGCTCGGTGCGAATGTCTTTGCCGTTCACCGCTACACGGCTCACAGCACCTTCGTTCAAGTGATAAATGAACGTCACCGGCTCACCCGCATACTCGAATTCGAATTGCATGCCGTTCAGCTCAGCTGGCAATACCGGGTCAATGACCAGATCGCCGCCCTCTTGACGAATGCCAAGTGCATTGGAGATCAGCTGGTTCATGTAGATTCCAGGACCGCTGGAGTAGATTCTCCATCCGCCTTTCACCTGTACAGTCCCTTTACGAAGCTGGTCAAAATGCTCCTGTGCCTCGTAACGCGTATTAAACTTACCGTCCGAACTACTGAAATATGAGTTCGCTTGGCGAATCTCCGCGTTAGGTACAACCTCGCCGATACCAACCGGGTTGATCATCGCGAGACCATTCCACACCTGATCTGTCTTACCCAGCTTCGCCATCGCTTCCACGTAACGGATATGTGCGTGCACATATTGCAAACCAATCTCACGTCCGAAGTTAGATGCTTGCTCTGCACGTTTGAAGTGTGTACTTACTCCTCCAGCATATTGAGCCGGACGATTCATCAGACGCACGCCATCCGGGCACAGGAACTGTTCACGGATCAATGCGTAATGAGACTCTGCTTGCTCCGCATTCAGCAACTCACCAATCATGCTGCGCGTCATTGGCAACAGGCGATATTGAATGCCTGTCTCTGTATCCGTTGGATGAAGCATCAGCTTCGCTTGGTCCGCTTCTTCCATGTATACAAAGCCTGGAATCACATCTGTGCCCAGCATGTAACGGTTAAAGTCCTCACGAATGCCTTGAGCCAGCACATCAAGCTCCTGTGCAAAATCTGCATCCTTGAATTTCAGCGCTTGCGAGAGCACATTCACGGACTGATACGTCAATGCCACTGTCCAACTGCTCACCATGTATTGCTTCAGCTGTGCATTGGCTGGTTGGAGCGTATCATCCCAGTCGCCATCTCCGTAGGAAGACAGGAACGTATCGTGCAGGAAGTGCGAACGGATATATTCGATTTCTTTTTTCGCGTGATCCAGTACCGTTGCCGTTTCTTCCGTGAACCCGAAGCTATGCTTGACGGTATAAGGTACTTTCTCATCCAGGATCGCATAGTCGCGAGTCGCTGTCAGGTAGTCCGCCAATACTTTCAAAGGCCATACGATGATATCGCCATGACTTTCTTCCTGTTGAATCGCAAAGTATTTATCAAACATAAACCATTGCGGCCAGTTGCCATCATCTTCATATTGGTGGGTATAAACCATTTTGATGATATCGCGAACTTGCTCATATTTTTGCGTTGCCATAAAGTACTCCACCGGACCTTGGCACACATCCCGTGTACCCCAAGCCGCGCCGCCATACTGCTCCAAACCGTGAGGCACAGAGTAGTGAACCAGCATGTTGTGGGTGTACCACCAAGCCAGCGCATTTACTTTGAACAGATCCTCTGCACTCTGGCCTTCGCCACGGGACAAACGGAATCCGTTCATCACACCTGCGAAGAACTCGCGGTATGCCTGCACTTCCTCTTCAAACGTCAGGCTTGAACCTGCTACCACTCCGCTGTCCGCTTGGCCTTCCAATACCCCTTGTACCTTCAGCGTCCATTCAGCACTTGCTTCCAGACTAAGCGTAACCAGTGATGCGGAACCACTGCGGATACCACTTGCCAGTAACGTTTCGTCCCCTACATTCACAGCTGCGCCGTCCACCGACATGCGGTATTGCAGATCTGGATACGTTCCAGCACTAATCGCTTGTGGATCAGCCTTGAAGATCAAAGTATCGCCATCCTGCGTCATATGCAGCGGATACTCGTATTCATTCACATTCATCGTAATCTGGTTTGTTACCAGGTAACGGTATGCTGTGCCACTTGTGGAGCGTACGTTCATGCTCACTTCGGTGGTGTGTGCCCCTGTATAGTTCGTCACGATGATCGTATCGGATTCGGTTTTGTAGATCCAACGAACATAGTTGAAGCCAATCTCGAACAGGGAAGGCATCGTCAGCAGACGATATTGTCCGTCCATTTCCACATAGATGCGTTGTCCCGCCGTTTTCGGCACGTTTAATGCATTGCGAGCATTACTGATCATTTTATTAAAATTGGTGTTACCAATAACGAGTTGTGAGTTGAAAATACCGTACATATACGACGTTGTCGTAATAACCTGTGCTCCAAGTTGCACGTTGCCACCACTCATCAGAATGTGACCATGTGGACGCTCCACAAGCAATTCTTTTGCTTTCAGAACGATATGCTCATAGCTGCCTGTGAAGAAGGACAACAGTTCCTCGCCACTGTGCTCTTCCTGATGACGATCAGGGAACAGATCATGAATCTCATCTTGCGTCAGATCGAGCGTAACCAGCGGTTCACCCAGGAAGGAGGACAGTTTTACCTGTTCCAACGTGTCACCATTTTCCACAGTCAGAGCCTGTACTTCATTCCATGCTGCGGTAACTTCATCTCCGAACTCCAGTGCAGAGATTCCTTCGGCATGATTAGGCTTCGCCAGTCCATAAAAGACCACCTGTGCTTCTCCGTTCAGATTCAGCAGTTCGGATTGCAATGCCGTATAAGCAAATTCATACTGATATGTCTCATTTGCCAACGTTGGGCGATTCAAGCTCTCTGGTTGATTCGTTTCCTTGTACGACAGACCGAAGAATTGGAATCCATCTGTGGAGTAACCGACTGCTTTGGTCAGGGAACCTTGTTGCATATATGGAAATGCACCGCCCTGAGGCTGGTTTTGACGGGAACAAACGACATAACCTTTCGCTTCATCTTCAAACACCGTGTGGTCAATGTATTGTGACAGATAAGCTTCATTACTGCGTACCGCACCTGGATCAGCAAGACCTACATCCTGTCCGTACACCACGTCTACGTTATGTTGTTGTCCTGTGAGCTTCACATCCCAGAACCAGACACCTTGAAGTGTAGCCGTAAATACGACCTGATAGCCAATGCCTTTTTCGCTACCTTCCAGCTGGACTGTGCCCTCCCAGATCAACTGGTTGCTGGATTGTGCCTTGCTTGTAATCACCTTGCTGTTCGAACGTACACCGAGCAACGGGAACGAGCTGATTTTCTCTCCCTCGTGTACACGCAGGTACAGGTTGTTCAGAGATCCATCAATCTGGTTGCTGAGCAACTGGTTCAACATCGTTGTGCCGGATGTGGCCTGATACAAGTCTCCACTGTTCAAAAAGGTAAAGGATAACTCTCCGGCACTTAACCGGATCGGTTCATTAATCATCGTTGTCATAAGGTTCACTCCTTGAATTAGTTAAAATCGAAACGTTTCGATAAACCTGAAAAAGAATAGGGGCCTCTTCAAACCGGCCTTTTACAGCCCGTCCGGACGATAACCCCATCATTAAACTTTTACTTCAGCATGCAGGTAGTTCTTTGTTGTTCAGACTCGGTCTAAACCGAACGTACAGAGCTGCGCTCGATCATATTAATCGTTAACGTATATGAAGGGTCAACCGCTTCGCCATTGAGCATCTGGAATAACAGATGTCCGGCGAGCGACCCGGCTTCATGCTTCGGCTGGCGTATCGTTGTCAGCGGTGGATGCACATATTCGGACAACTGAATATCATCAAAACCGATCACGGAAATATCATCCGGCACCGATACACCACGCTCTTCCAATGCCTTCAGGCCGCCAATCGCCATCTCATCGTTACCGTAAAATACCGCTGAGGGAAGATCGCCCTGCATGATCATCATTTTGGTTGCACTGTATCCGCCCTCACGCACAAAGTTACCGTTCAGACGCCATTTGGACTTTTCTTCAAGTCCCGCTTCCCGCATCGCTCGCAGATACCCTTGGTAACGGAGCGCGTTGTCATACGAGTTGGATGGGCCACTGATATAAGCAATCTTCTGATGTCCAGCCTGGATGAGGTGGCGGGTTGCAAGATAACCGCCCTGCTCTCCATCCACCAGCACGTTGACCAGATGGTCACTCGACAGCTGACGATCCATCACAATGATCGGAAAACGATGACCGGCAGATTCTACCAGAATATCATCATGAATATTATGCGCCAGAATGATGGCTCCATCTACTCTTTTTTCACGCAAAAATCGCACTGCCGTTGAATCCCGTCCACCCATGGAGCTGCACGCAATCAGGTCATACCCGTTCGCGAGGGCTACATCCTGTACACTACGGATCAATTCCGAGTAATACGGGCCCGACAGATCGGTCAGGATCAAAGCGATCGTGTTTGTCCGGCTCCGTTTCAGGTCCATGGCAAAGCCGTTCTTGCGGTAATTCAGTTCTCGTGCTGCCTCAAGCACTTTAGCCTTGGTCTTGGCACTAACCTTGCTATCCCCGCTCAGCGCATAGGAAGCAGTCGAGAGTGCTACACCTGCCAGCTTTGCCACATCCTTAATCGTTGCCATTCCACGTTCGCTCCTTCTAAACTAAAACAAATTCAAGGTTATCTACATTTTATACGATACATGGTTAGAACAACCACTAAATCCTTCATTATCGTTTATTAATCTTTATACATATCATAGCGATGGATGTCAATCGAAACGTTTCGAGGCGTTCTCAAAAAAAATCCTCGTTCCCATCCTTATGGGGCCACGGTTGAATGCGTCCCGTTCCAATCCATACCATTAGTGATGGTCATGACACGTCTTTCAATCTGGCGCTCTATAAACAGTTCGTGCCTAATACAATGAAACTGGCAGTAAACGCCAGATTGAAACGTTTCGACATTTTCATTATAGTCGGTGTTGATAGCGATTTCAACCACTTTATCTATTTTTCAAATAAAAAGTTTATTTGTTCAATCTGTCCATCCACGTCACTCCGTTTATAGTATATACTGCATAATAGTCGAGATCCGAGAATTACGCCAGTACACTAGGGGCATGAGAGGAATAATGCCCCTGCTGACTTATGTAAGGAGACAGTTATCTAATGAATATTTCCAAGCCTATTTATCATAAAAAATCGCTGTCCCGTCCCATTTCCTTGCAGAAGATTCAGTCCGTACCTGTTGCCCTTTTCAAGCTGTGCCATCTGGTGCAGCTTCACGACCGCGAGGCATTCTCCCGCATAGATGAGATGTGGAGCACTCTTCATGTGCTATACGTCATTACTGCTGGCCAGGCCAGGCTGATCAGTGCAGAGGGTAAACTGACATTAAATGCAGGCTGTGCAGTCGTTCGACAAGCTGGAAGCCTGCTTCAGCACGAGAACAAGCGCGGCTCCCTGTCGCCAGTACAGGGCATTGCTATTGCTCTTGATTCCACTGAAAATGAACAGCTGTTCTGGCCGTTCGGGATACCAGTTCCCATTGCGAGTCGTACTCTCACCGATAGGGCAGTAGAGCTGGTTCAAGCAAGTTCAAAGGGTCATGGTTCCAGTCCATTCAGGCCTCATATGCTTTTCTATGAGTTACTGGATATTTTGCGGGATCATGCGGCTCATTCTGCTCATGAAGATCACTCCTGGCTCGACGCCGTGCTCAGACATATCCATCAGATGTATACCCATCCGTTAACCCGCGAACAATTGGCACGGGATGCAAATGTGAGCCCTGAGCATTTTTCAAGGGAGTTCAAGAAACATACAGGTCTTACTTTTGTTGAATATGTGACTCGTCTCAGGATCCGGATGGCTCAGGAGCATCTGTTGTTCGAGAACCCTACGCTACAGGAGATTGCACAACTGACAGGCTACAGGGACACCTTTTATCTGAGCCGCAAATTCAAACAGATGGTTGGATCAGCACCAACACACTACCGGAAAATGCCCAAAAAGATTGTATCTTTGACTTACAACTATACGGCCTCACTTCTGGCATTGGGCCACACTCCCCATATGGGCGCCGTCGCCAGCTGGATGGAAGAAAAACTGGGGGAACATGGTCATGATGGTCATGAGCAATTTGAGCAACATTCCGAATACGAGCTGGTTAAACATACGGATCTGATTGCAAACGCTCAGCCCGATGTCATTATCGGGTATGCACCGCATCCCGCTTCCGATGAACTACGTCTGATCGCACCGACCATTCTGATGCCTTTTGAGGAACTCGATTGGCAGGAGCAGCTTCTTCTTTTGGGTCGAATTACAGGGCTTGAGTCCAATGCACAAGCGTTGTTAGATCAATATCATCAACTTGAGCAAGAAGCCAATCATACGTTGGACCAACAGATGGAAGGAACACGAGGGTCCGCCGTTTGCATGTTTATGATTGGAGAAGACGGGGCTTATATCTACGGTCATGGCTGGGGCAGAGCCTCTCATGTGCTGTATCAATCACTGGGCTTCACTCCACCCTCACGTATGGAGCAGGATGGACAGTTACTTACGGGGTACGTTCATGTTCCGTTGTCCGAGATTCACTTGTATGCCGCAGATCACATGTTTGTCGCCTTCCCTGAGGAACCTGCCAAACGAGAAATGCTGGATAACCTGCCGAATCAGGAATCCTGGGGCACCCTATCCGCCGTTCGTGAAGGACGTGTATACGAGATTGATGCCGACATGTTCTATGGATTTGATCCCTTGTCCGTTATGGAGCAGTTGCAGCATATCATGCGTCACCTCACATCATAATTGTCCATGCAGTAGTGATCATAGTTGTCCATGTACAAATATCACATCTTCCTCTATGTTATTAATGAGAATAATAATCATTATTGATTATACACAGGGGGAACAAAAATATGTTTGCTGCAAAAAAACGCTTTTCCGGCTTTCTTCTTATGCTCGCCATCATTATGATTCTGGCTGCATGTAGTAGCGGAACAGGCTCGACTGCCACTGAACAGACTTCGGCAGCGGGAACCGAAACAACAACAGCCTCTTCCGAGACGAACACAGACACGTCGTCCGGTTCAGACAATTCAAATGCTACACGGATCTACAAGTCATTAAGCGGAGATGTTGAAATTCCGGCTGAACCGAAACGAATCGTTACCGATATGTACGTAAGTGATCTGCTCGCACTGGGTGTGAAACCCGTTGGTGCTGTTCAATATTATTTGGAAAACCCGTTCTATGCAGATCAGGTAGCGGGCATAGAGAGTATTGGTGATCGGGCGGCGGTATCCATGGAGAAGGTTGTTGCCTTGAACCCGGATCTGATCATTACCTACTCTGATCAGGCCAGCGAAATTGAGAGTTATCAAAAAATCGCACCGACCGTGGTCATTCCGTATGGTACTTTCACCAATGTACACGACGAAATCCGGGGATTCGGAGAGCTGATGAACAAATCCGAAGCAGCCGAAGCTTGGCTGAAAACGTACGATGAACGGATTGAAGCCGCTCGCGCTAAGGTGAAGACAGTCATTAAACCGGAGGAAACCTTCTCCATCCTTGAAGTATCCGACAAAAGTTATTATGGATATGGAGACAATTTTGGTCGAGGAGGACAAGCGGTCTACAGTGCTTTGCAACTTGCCCCACTCGAAATCACCAAAAAAGAACTGATGGGTGATACCCAATGGAAAGAAATTTCGCGTGAAGTTGTTGGTGATTATGCAGGGGATCATATCTTCTTAACCGTTGGAGAGAACACCAAAAATTACCAAGGTGATTCCATCTGGCAATCCCTGCCGGCTGTGAAAAACAATCAGGTGTATGAGTTGCTGGAAGACCGTTACTGGTACTTCGACCCAATTGCGATTCAAGGTCAGGCTGAGGAATTCGCCAATATGATCGTAGAACGTGCCGAGCAAAACCGTAAATAACATAAGCATGAATACAGGTGTCCGGACAGGCTAGGGCGCGTCTGAAAACTCCGAAGGAAGCAGATTTTGCCGAATTTTCGTTCCAAGCAAGAAAGTTTTCCGCAGGCGTGCCGGGGCACGTCAAGGGAAAGTGACGCAGCAGGGGGCGAAAAGGCGGTAAAAGATGCACTTCAGCGAGTTTTGAGACACGCCCTAATTAGCCTGCCCGGGCATTTGCGTCATTTAGAGGAGGAGGACTTACATATGCTTCGCCGTTTTATGTCTTATTATCGCCCTTACAAAAGACTCTTTATCTTGGACTTCTCCTGTGCCATCGCTGCCGCTCTGCTGGAGCTGGCCTTTCCACTCGCCGTTAACCGGGTGGTCGATCAACTGCTTCCGGCTGGAAATTGGTCCATGATCTTAGCGGCGTGTGTTGGGTTGCTCGGCATCTACCTGCTCAGTTCCTTTTTCCATTATGCAGTGACCTATTGGGGCCACAAGCTTGGTATTAACATCGAATCCGATATGCGGCGTGAACTGTTCCAGCGTGTACAGAAGCAGTCCTTCCGCTTCTTCGATAACAATAAGACCGGGCATCTGGTCTCCCGCATGACCAACGATCTGATGGATATTGGTGAGATCGCGCATCACGGACCCGAGGATCTATTCATTGCCCTCATGACACTCGCCGGAGCTTTCGGGATTATGCTGGGGATCAACTGGCAGCTCGCTGTGATGACGTTCATCATTGTGCCGCTGATGATCTACCTGTCGCTGTATTTCAGTCGCAAAATGTCTAAGGCATTCAAGCGCATGTTTGCGGATATCGCCGATTATAATGCACGGGTTGAGAACAATGTGAGCGGCATCCGTGTGGTACAAGCTTTTGCCAATGAAAGACATGAAGTAGGACGTTTCGTCGAGAACAACGAACGTTTCCGGCTTACAAAACTAATCACCTACCGTATTATGGCCTGGAACTCTTCACTCAGTTTTATCCTGATGAAATTTGTATCGCTGTTTGTACTGGTATGTGGAACCTGGTTTGTCATTCAAGGCAGTATGACCTACGGGGAATTCATCGCTTTTGTGATGCTCTCCAATGTATTCCTCGGACCGATCGAGAAGATTAACTCTGTCATCGAGACGTACCCTAAAGGCATCGCCGGATTCAGACGTTACCTGGAGCTTCTTGAAGCTGTACCGGATGTAGAAGATACATCACAAGCGAAACCGATTCCGGATGTCAAAGGAGATATTGCTTTCCATAACGTTACCTTTTCTTATGGAGAACACAAACCTACGCTGTCTCAGGTCAATCTGGATATCCAGGCAGGCCAGACGGTTGCTCTGGTTGGACCTTCGGGCGGAGGTAAAACGACGTTATGCAGTCTGATCCCACGTTTCTACGATGTGGATGCAGGACATATCTCCATCGATGGCATTCCGGTGAAGGACATGACACTGGAATCACTGCGCTCCCATATCGGGATTGTGCAGCAGGATATTTTCCTGTTTGATGGAACGATTCGAGAAAATATTGCATACGGCAAACTGAATGCTTCCGATGAGGAAATCTGGCAAGCCATTCGCCGGGCCCAATTGGAAGAGCTGGTACAATCCCAGCCAGATGGACTGGACACCATGATCGGTGAACGTGGCGTGAAATTGTCCGGCGGACAGAAGCAACGTTTATCCATCGCAAGAATGATCCTGAAAAACCCACCTATTCTCATTCTGGATGAAGCAACATCCGCACTCGATACCGAGACTGAAGCAGCCATTCAGCTGGCCTTATCTGAACTAGCTCAGGGACGTACGACATTGGTGATTGCCCATCGACTGGCGACCATCAGACACGCCGATCGCATCGTAGTCGTGGAGAACGGCACCGTCGCTGAACAAGGAAGTCATGAAGAACTTCTCGCGCGTCAAGGCTCGTACAGCCGACTGCATCAAGCCCAGTTTGGTTAAATGCAATGACAGAACAACCCTCCCTCTTGTAATAGAGGTGAAGGTTGTTTTGTTCATTTCAGGTATCCTTTGGATTTCCAAAATCGTTTTGCAAATGATTCAGCAGCGTAAGGCAGCTCCCCATTCAGTAAATCCTCATTCGCTTGAATGAGCACTTTGCGTCCATGTTCCAGCAAGTGAACGGCATGTAGTAATTGAGAGCCGCCTATATAATGAAGTTCAAGCAACACCGGTTCTTCTTCCTCATCCTCGTCCTTCTGAGCCGAGTATTCGATCAACACACTTTCCGTGCCGTCCTCATGTTGGTGCAGGGTATAATAGTATTTCTCCACCTGCTTCTCCCCTTGAGTATCCTTATACTCTCTTCCAATACGTAGCATAGCTGGCTGGGGAACACCATCAGACATCTGACCTGCTTGTCGAAATGCATAATATAACTCTCCAATCCACAGCCCGTGCCGATCATCATCATAATAATCGTCATATGGCTCCACGACAGGCAGTGCTAATAAATCGTGGATCAGTTGGTGCGAAATTAAGGAACGGGCATACTGATAATTCGATACAGACTGCAACAAGGTGCTCCATCCTTGCTCGCTTAACTGCTGAATATCAGCAGGTGAGTTCTCCGAAAATACGTTCCATTCCGACTTCTCATTGTTTAGATAACGATATGCTCCTGAGATCATCCAGACAGGTTCACCCGGTTGTACGATATGTTTATCAGGAGAGTTGGAACCTTGATCTGATGGCTCCATCTTAAGCAACAATGCACAATTGTGGTCATCCTGAAAATACAGACTACGGAAATACCCCTCCGTATGCTCATCTCCATAGACCGATACTCGGCAAAATTGCTCGTCCAACCAAAATTCATAGCTGTTCAGTAACTCATCCTCCTCTCTTACAGGCAACAAAGATGGATGAGTAAGACGCTCTATGTTCTCAGCGGTAATCCGATGATCTTCGAACCAATCCGGCGCATCTGGCTCTGATTCATCAGCATGAATGTACTTTCGGTTGATTACAGGTTGTCCTTGCTGCAGCCTCTTTAACATTTCTTCTCGCCAAGGAAACGGCTCTGTATCTTCATCAATCACACATTCAGGAACCAATAACGCCAACATATCAAAGCCCCGCCATGGTCCGAGATCCTCCCATTCCTCAATCTGACGCTTCACATTACGCTGTCCTTGAACCTGAATCGTATATTGATCGGTACTTACCAGCAATCCACCTTCTACATTCCCTCTCACTGTCAATTCTCCATGGTTATAATCCCCCCAGAACATATCCTCCACATAGAGATTACCTGTAATATATATTTCCTGCCCACCCACGATCATATAGGGCGTTATGAGATTCCCAAGTACAACCAGATTTGAACTGGCCGCGTCGGAACTTGTATTTCCAATGTAACGATCCACTGTCAGATTTCCTTCAACCAAGATCAAAAAGGGTCCTTCATCCAACAACAGCTCACTGATATGAAGATCACCAGAATGTAACCATACTTCCTCGGCTTCAAATTCACCGTTGTGCGCTTCATTCTGAGTGTACATCCAGCTCTCCTGAGGCAACTTCGTTTTCATATCGGCAAAAGACACCTTGTGACCTATCTGATGCATGGACATGTTCTGACACTCCTCATCCATTAATATATGGATAGAATCTATCTAATCTACAGATAGGACAACTACCCATTTTCATTATACTAGAGGAAATATACACCATTCCATAACAAAAACCCTCACCCGAGTAGAATGAAGGTTGAGCTTGTGAACGACAACAGCCCCAAGCCCATTAAATACATATATGATCTAGTCCATTCTTATAGCTTCCCACCCAGTATTCCGTTCGCTCGCTCACGAAATTCCACCGCCGCCTGCTCAGGCGTAATTTTGCCAAACAGTAGAAGATCATATAACTCACGTAACACCGCAGTGACCTCTGGCGCACCTACGGGATCAGGGGGATCCATCTGAGTGCTGTTATCCGCAACCCAATCAATATAATCAAACACCTGCGCCAGCTCCGGTTCAACCACCAGCTTCATCCGCTCTTTGACACTGGATGAGACAGGCACACCCCGCTCCCCTTTGAGCAGCAGATTGGCATCCAAATCATTCACAAAAAAGCTGATGAACTTGGCCGCCTCCTCCTTATGTCTGGAATTACCCGCCATGGAGAAAAACATGCCTGGCTTCAAGAACAATCCATCCTGGCTGTTTGGCCCAGGCATTGGGGAGATGGTTAAGGGTTTGCCATAACGCTGAGCGGTGCTGATAAATTGGTTGGAATACCCCCAGCTAAACAAAGCCTCTCCCAGATAAAACGGGTCGTTATCAGGCTGGCCAATATCTGATGTCCAGATATCCGGTGCAAAAATAAGCTTCTTCTCCGCGAGCTGCTGCATCCTGCCAAAGTACTCAATAAACAGCCCATCATCCTCATATCCCAACCTCTTGCCATCCTCGGCGTATAGCTTGGAACCATACTGTCTCAAGTAATACGCGAAAAACTGTTCCGGCGTGAAATAGGTTCCCAGATAGATACCTTTCCCGAGCAATTGCTCGCCCATCCGGTCAAAATCCGCCCATGTCCACGTATCCGTTGGCAATTCAATATCATTGGCCTTTAACACTTCCGGATCATAGATGCTAAGCATGGCGTTAACCCCTAAACTGAGACCATAGGTTTTTCCATTCAGGCTACCACTCTCCAACTGTTCCTTCTCAATATCTGTCGTGTCAATCAGCCCGCTCAGCATGTACGGCGTCATATCCTCCAACAGTTGCAGCGAACTGTACTGGGACAGATAGGAGATGTCCATCTGGATAATGTCGGGCAACGCATTGCCTGCTGCATGTGGGGCGAGTTTTCTCCAGTATTCGTTGAAACTGCTATATTCGTATTCGATGTTCACATGTGGATTCAACTTCTCATACAGGTTGATAACGGCTATCGTTGCATTGTTACGGAACTCCCCACCCCACCAAGCGATGCGCAGCGTTATCGGTTCTTCTTCCACAATCATGCCTGGCCTTTGATCCAACTGGTTCACGCAGCCAGGAAGAGTCAGCATAAGGCAAAGCATGCCTATCATTCGCATCCATCTTCCCATAGCTTCTCCTCCTTACCTGGTAATGGGGGCGGCAGCAGCACCGTCACTCTCGTTCCACGCCCCGGCTTGCTCTCCAGCAGAACATCATATTCTTCGCCAAAAGCCAGACGTACCCGCTCCCTGATATTCAGTAGACCAATACCTGTGCCTCTGGTTTTCACTTCACCGCGCAGCACCTGTTCCACATATTCGGGTTCCATGCCGGGACCGTGATCCTCGACGATAAGGGCCAGCTTGCCACCTGATATCTCGGCATACACTCGAATCAGACATGATCCAACCTGTGGTTCCAAACCGTATTGAATGGCATTCTCCAGTAGTGGCTGTAGGGTCAACTTGGGAATGGCACAACCCAGATAAGAAGCAGGCACATCCATACGGAAATCCAGCCGTTGCCGGAAACGGTAGGTCTGAATGGTGATGTAATGATTGACGATCTCCAGTTCTTCGGCAATGGTAATGATATTTTGCTTGAAGCTGATGGAGGAACGCAGCAAATATCCGAGTGATAACACCATACTGGAGATTTGCTCCTGCCTGTTCTTTTTGGCGAGCCAATGGATCGAATCCAGCGCATTATACAGAAAGTGGGGATTGATCTGCGCCTGTAGCGCCTTGAACTCCGTTTCTTTAATGACCAACTGGCTTGCATAATTTTCTTTAATCAATGTATTAATATGTGTAATCATCAGTCGATACGTACGCTGTAGTAACCCCAGTTCATCCATCTGCTGGTGTGTTGGAATGGACAGATTGGCGTCTATATTCTCCAGATCCCCATACTGAACCTCCTTCATCTGACTGATGAGCTGCCTGATCGGCCTTGTCAGACTTCGTGCGAACACCATACCAAGCGCGAGAACAACCAGAATGGCGATAAGATAAACAACAATCAAACTATTTTTCAACCATATAATACGTTCAAAAATTTCATCATAAGAGGCCATATTATAATACACCCAGTCGGTGTATGCGGATTTCTTCTGGGAAAGAAATATCTCCCTCCCATCCAGATTCTTGATCTCATATCCCCCACTGCCTGGAAGTGGATTCAGTCCGGCGGACACCGCTTCTGGAAGCTGGCGATAAGGATACACCACATCACTGCCTGCTTTTAAAATAATGTCACTGTCCTGGCTATCGATGCCCGCATACTCCTCGACGAGTCGCTCGATATTAATACGCAGAAACAGTATGCCTACCGGTTCCAGGGTCATCGGTTCATAGGCTCGCACTTGACGCACCATAACCAGCATCGGGTCATCGTCATCCGGGTATAACCAGCGCACTGCACCATTGGCCTGCTCCGCAGCCGCAATCATCCGATCATATTTTTCCTGAGATACGGTTAGTGTCTCGCCATATTTATTGACTCTTCCCCTGGAATCAATCAGATGAACGGACTGCACATATCGTGCAGCCCCACTAATATGCTCCCATAACCGATCCGTGATCTTTTTTCGTTCAATAAAGCTTGAATATGCGCTATCGTCATCCAGCAACGACTTCAAGGCTCTTTGAATCTGCGTATCGGAGATCATGTTTAATGATAACGCTTCCAACTTCTGAAGTTCAACATCCACTGTAGACGAAGAAAGGTTCAGAAGTCGGGACGACTTATCAAACAGCTGTTTGTCATACACCGAGTACGTATAATACAAGGACCCAAACGCGAGGATGATGATAAACGCCATCATGAACATAATCATCAGAAACATTTTCATTTTGATGCTCAGTTTGCGGTAGGCTGTCATGACCAAAGCGCTCCTTTGAACCACGTGATACTACTAGGTATATCACATACAGGAAGGTTTTCCCAAAGTTTTAGCGCTCGATTTCTCACGTATTATTTGGACTGATATCGATCATACGCAGCCTGATGAACCTCAATCGCCCGGTCAATGTCCATGCTCTTGATTGTTTCGGCCATCTTGTCGAATTCAGTGATCGGCTTCTGTCCGCTAATAATAGCAGTCATCGTCTCATTCAAATACGTATTCACCTGACTCATGATGGATGTACTTGTGGTCACTTCATCTGTTGACAAACGAATTGGAGGAAGCGTTAAAGCTGAGCTTGCTTTCATCCATTCCACGTTTGCCGCACGCTGTCCGTCGTCAAATAATAATGCATCCAGATAACGACTATCCTGATTGATCGGACCGTCCATAATGGATAAGGCATAGGAAGCCAGTGCCTGATCATACGTCAGACCGTTCGGATTATTAATGATGGTATCTGTGAATTTGACACCTTCCCCGTCACGAACATAGCTGTCATTTTCGATACCAAAGTTGAACAGATCACTACCCTCTTCGCTATAGTTGTAGTCCATCCACTGAACAATATATTTCAATTTGTCTTCGTCTGCGGAAGCCGTAATAGCCTCACCATAAGACAACACTTTAGCGTCCAGATTAAATGTCGCATACGAAGTTCCATCCGGAGATACAGGCCACGGTACACCAGTCACGTTAAAGTTCGGATCCGTATCTCTCATCAGATTGAAGTATTTCCCCATGCCGCTGAATACACCGCCCTGATATGCGCCTGCCAGATTGCTGGTGACCTTGTAATCGAAAGCTTTACCGTCATTGGTCATGATCTCGGGATCAATCAACCCTTCCTTGTACCACTTGGCCATGGTCTCCAAGAAATCACGGTAGCCCGGCTGAATCGGTCCGAATTCCACCTTGTCTCCATTCATCTGGAAGCCACCAATGACACCAAAGGCCGCGGCAAAATCATGAAGCTTGGTCAGGTTACCCGGTCCCCAGTTTCCGGTGAATGGTAGCTCATCTGGCTTGCCGTTGCCGTTAGGGTCCTGTTCCTTAAATGCCTTGAGTACCGTATACCACTCATCGATGTTGGTAGGTACATTAAGGTTCAATGCATCAAGCCAATCCTGGCGCATAATTAAACCAGAAGTGGCATTCAGCTTCAATGCATCCAGCTTCAGCAGCGGGAACATATAGATCGTGCCATCATCGAGTGCAATCTGCTTCTTCACATCCGGATCGGATTCAATAATCCGCTTTAAGTTTGGTGCATAACTGTCGATCAGTTCGTTCAATCGAATGATTCGACCGTCCTTGATCATTTTTTCCGGTCCGCCAACGGCATCTGCCCAGTTATAATAAATGACATCCGGTAGCTCTTTCGTGGAGATCAGCAGATTGAACTGGTCACGCTGTTGTCCAAGCGGAGGATGTGTGAACTTCACTTGGATGCCTGTTAGCTTCTCCTTTTCCTTATAAGCCGCCATATCGCCAAAATTGTTCAAGGAAGCTGTCAGTTTGGCATCATTGGCGCGCCAGTAGTCAATGGTAAATGGCTCACTTGTAATCGGTAGCGGAATCTCGGTCAACGCCTGAACCGCAGGTTCTGTTCCTTCTGCTGGCTCTGCGTTACCTGGTTCATTATCCCCCGTACAGCCCGCCAGTAAAGACATGGTAAGTAGCGATGACAACAGGATGGACCCCATTCTTTTTTTCACGTAATTCGCCTCCATAGGATACATTTTTTATTGTTTCACAGCGCCGATTAGAGCACCCTGAACAAAATAACGTTGGATGAACGGATATACCAGCATGATCGGCAGTGTGGAGATAATAATAGTCGCATATTTGATGTTCTCCCCAATGGCAAAGCCGGTATCGGCGCCAGCGCCCATGGCCTCTGTACTGCTGCTGATCAGAATATCACGCATAATAATCTGTATTGGATATAACTCCTGACTGCGCAGGTAGAGCATAGGTCCGACATAATCATTCCAATGGTCAACCGCATAATACAGCATCATGACCGCCAGGATTGGCTTTGACAAAGGCAGTACAATTCGGAACAAAATCAGAAAGTCATTGGCACCATCAAGCTTCGCCGATTCGATCAGACTGATCGGAATGCCTTCAAAGTTTGTTTTCATAATGAGGAAATAAAACGTGCTGATGGCACCCGGAATAATAAGCGCAAAACGGGTATCCACCATGCCCAGATTCTGAATCAGCAGAAAAGTTGGAATCATGCCCCCGCCGAAAAACATCGTGAACGTAATTAACTTCATCAGCGTTTTTCTGCCCATCAGATCACCGCGTGACAGCCCATATGCAGCCAGTGAAGTCATGAGCAGATTAATGGCGGTACCCACCACAACATAGAACAAGGTGTTCATATATCCCGTATAGATGCGAGTATCCTGAAATACCGACTTGTACGCTCCCAGCTGAAAACCTTCAGGAATGAGCATCAGAGAACGGGAACGCAGCATCTGGTCCGGGTCGCTGATTGAAGAATTGAACACGTACAGCATCGGGTACAAGCATAAAACCATGATCACCAAGAGCAGCAGTGTATTAAATACATCAAAAAGTCGTTCCCCTATAGACTGTTTCATCGCTTCACCTTCCGATTACCATAGACTGGTTGAGTTAAGCTTTCTGCTGATCGCGTTTGCGATAATGAGCAGCGCGAAATTAATGACGCCGTTAAATAGTCCGATGGCGGTTGAATACGTATAGTTCCCCTCCAAAATACCGGATCGATAAACAAAGGTGGATATGACATCCGATGTCTCATAGGTCGGTGCCGTTTGCATCAACAATATTTTCTGAAAATCCGCGTTCATGACTGCCCCCATGCGCAGAATTAACATGATCACAATCGTTGGCATGATGCCCGGCAGTGTAATATGTAACAGCTGTCTCCAGCGACCTGCACCATCGATTTTGGAAGCCTCGTATAGCTGTGGATCAATACCACTTAGTGCTGCCAAAAAGATAATCGAGGCCCAGCCTGCGCCCTGCCATATGTTGGACAGGATGTACATCGGACGGAACATATCTTTTTCCGCCAAAAACATAATTGGCTGCAGATCGAAAAAGTCACGAATGACGTTAAATAACCCACCGTCCAGAGATGAGAACGTTTTCAACATTCCAACCACGACGACAACCGAAATAAAATGCGGCATATAACTAATGGTCTGTACTGCACCTCTGAACCACTTCTTCCGGACTTCATTCAGCAGCAGTGCTAGTAGAATCGGAGCTGGGAAACCAAATACAATACTGTAAAAACTCAAAATCAGTGTGTTCTTAATCAGTCGCCAGAAATAATAACTTTCAAAAAACATGGTGAAGTTGTCAAATCCGACCCATTCGCCTGCCAATATTCCTTTGATCGGGTTGTAGGATTCCTGAAATGCCATCAGTAGCCCGTACATTGGCCCATAGCTGAAAATCAGATAGTAGGCTACCACAGGAACGAGCATCAGATAAACGTATCTGTTGCGGACAAGTTCCTTTTTCACCGAACTCCATTTGCCAGCTGGCTTCAAACGCCCAGGTTCAATCCCCCGGCTTCGATTCAGCTCCATCCACTCAACCTCCACTCTCGATGTTCATTCACTAACATGACACTTCTAATGATAGAAGCGAGCGCCTTTTCTTCCCATGCTCATTTCCGATAAATGGATGTTCAAAACCGAGTTCCGTCCGACAAAAAAAGACCCTGCTGCCGATGATTGGCGTACAGGGCCCGATCACAGATTAGATGTAGATCGGATAAAAGATTAGCTATGTAAAAGCCACAGCGACGCTGTCCTAGGGTACTTTTTTATACTCGGAAGGGGAGAAACCCGTGTATTTCTTGAACATTTTGCTGAAATACGGCCAGTTGGCGCCAAAGCCTGTCTGTTCGGCAAGCGAGGATACAGTGCAGTTCCCATCCTGCTCCAGAAGCTCCAACGCTTTACGGAGGCGGTAGCTTAACACATAGTTCGTAAATTTCTCACCCGTTTCTTTTTTGAACATTTTGCCGATGTAGTCTGGATTCATGTATATTTCCCCAGCGATGGACTGGAGTGTTAATGTCTCGTCCTTGTAGCGTTTCTCTACCAACTGTTTCACACTGCCTACCATCTGCGATTGTCTGGAGCGATGTTGTTCATAGCGGCGCAGGGTGATTTCCTTGCCGACGGCAAGCAAAAACTGTTGAAAAGAATGTAGGGTGCTGGATTCAAGCATGCCTGGCAACTGATCCATATACCTTTTCATCTCGGCAGAGCCACTAAGTCGAATCATCTCCATAAACATCTGAATAAGATAGGACTTCGTTTGGGATATATCATATCGCAAGCTGGCAAGCAGCTGAAACATCCGGTTCAGCTCTGATCCAACTTCCTGCCAGTGCCCCGCCTTGATTGCAGTAACCATCCGCTCCGGATCGTATTCGAATTCAGGAAGAATGCGCTCTCCGGGAGAGTAAATATCCCGCTCCATAATGAGACTGCCCTCACCGAGGTAAAAGCGGTAATTGAGATAAACCAGCGTCTGCATGTACAAATGGCGTGCCTGCGAGAGGTCTCCTGGCTCGCTCAGCGCAATCGTGAGATCGTCATGATAATATCGGGTAAATGTGGCGCGAATCTCATCGATATTATGGAACAACTGCGTTTCAGATAACTTGTCCTCCATAATTAGTAGCACATGCCTTCCAACCGTGGCACTTAAGATGGGATTGTGAAAAATATCTTCGGCAATGTTCTTCACCGCGAACAAGTGCAAATACTCATGATCTCCCTCAATCTCTACCAACAGCAACCGCACACGCTGATCCTGAAACTGTACATCGAATAATTCCTCGAAATACTTCCATTCCTTGACCCCGTATGTTCTGTTCGTGACTAGCTCTTTCAGAAAGTATTCCTTGGCATGCGGCAGTACACGCTCCAGATTATATTGGATCGACTGCACAAAACGCTCCTGATCGGTTAACTCTCGCTTCTCACTGACCAATTCACTGATAGCCTGTACAAGATGCTCCTCGCTGCAGGGCTTAAGCAAATAGTGCTTCACCCCATACTGCATGGCCGTTTTCGCATATTCGAACTCCGTAAAACCCGTGAGCATGATAAACGAGATATGCTGATACTTCTCTGCCACAGCTTCAACCAGCTGTAACCCATCCATTCCCGGCATGCGGATGTCCGAGATGATGATATCCGGGCGTTGCCGTTCGATTGAAGCAAGCGCTTCCAATCCATCTTGAGCAATGCCGATCAGTTCTGTTCCTAATCGGGACCAGTTCACCACACTGGAGATCCCGTCCGAGATCATAAATTCATCATCAACCAGCAAAACCTTGTACATCGTATGCATCCTCCTGCCTTTAACCAGTTCCATTCTATTATATGGGCATTATGCACAAATAGAGGGGAGGTCGTTGATTGACATGGGAATGCACTCTAACAAGTCTGATTTCTGAACATTCCTGGCTCATCTCATCGGGAAAATCATTCGCTGGCACGGCTATTGGAGTTAGTCTCTGTA
The DNA here is from genome assembly GCF_017874615.1 of Paenibacillus xylanexedens. Lineage (GTDB taxonomy): Bacteria > Bacillota > Bacilli > Paenibacillales > Paenibacillaceae > Paenibacillus > Paenibacillus xylanexedens. Next base: position 41,793 of record NZ_JAGIKV010000016.1, on the reverse strand, counting down.
AAGACAAAACAACCCTCACCCCGCTACTGGGGTGAGGGTTAGCCTCGCTTCATTTTACAATATCATCAGGGTATGGGTACGGACGGAGTAATTCCGGTACAACATTATGTATCCATTCCATACTCCTTCACTTCACGATTACGGTTCAACACTGCGTGCAATACAAAACCAAGTAGCGCAATCGCCGCTGTGCCTGTTGCCAGCCACGCTACCGGAATAAGTCCCTGTTTGTCATACATGACCCCCATCGCATAGGGGCCGATAACCCGACCAACCGCACCGATCCCACCCGATATCCCGATGTAAAAAGGTGCCGCCCTGCCAGCATGCTCGGAGATAAATGCAGGCGTTGCAGGGGAGATCAACATCTCCCCAAACGTGGCCAGTACCATTGCAAGCACCATGCCCGGATAGCTGTACATGGTAATCATCACAATGTAGGCCATGCCATAGAATACCGCACTCGCCGTCATCTGGGCAGTGGAGGTACGGGCCATGGTCCGTTTCACCCAGCTGGTAAAAGGTTGGCCCACAAAGATCAGCACCCCGTTCAGGGTCCAGAGCAGACCGTACATTCTTTTTTCCATACCCTCAGAGATGATATACGGGGAAACACCTGTGTTCCAGATGGAGTTGCCAAATAACAAGAAGAGTACGCCCAAGCTCATAAACAGATATAGTCGGGTATTACCCAACAATGCCCAGACGCCCGGCCCATCGGGGAAGGTTTTCCGTTTGGTCAGATGTACTTCCCCCTGATCCGGTTCAACCCGCGACAGATAATACCAGAAGAAAATTGCAAATCCGGCTGAGGTCACTCCGTTCAGTACAAAGCTGAGGTGATAGGAAAAGTCAGCCAGAAAACCGCTCAACGCCGTACCAATCGCCACCCCGATATTGTTCGCCACATAGATAATATTGAATAATTCACCGCGTCGCTCCGCAAACCGGAAGCCAATAAAGGCTTGAATCGCTGGTAGCGACAATGAACTGAACAGCCCAATCCAGCCCATGGCACATATAAATACGACCCAATACGCACTAATCCACGGCAACGCAAACAAACCTAACGCATTAAGCGCCAGTGAACCAATGATCAGCTTCTTCACGCCCACCCGATGGTACAACGAACCACCAAGCAATTGTCCAAAGATGCCACCCAGTGACTGAATGAGGATCACAAAACCGGCGTTGGCCATCGTTCGTCCAAGCTCATCAAACACATACATGGTGGTCAGCGGCCACATCAATGCACTGCCGGTTGCGTTAACCAGACTTGCTAATAAAAATATTCTCACTTCTTTTGGATAGTTATCCAGCCATCTCATCATCGTTAATTCATTCTCCTTAGTACCTCTGCACAAACAAATAGCCATAAAAAATAGACCTTTGCCCTGACGGCATAACCCTAACCAGCCAGAGCGAAGGTTTTATGAAGTGTTACATCTATTGCACTATAATCCTGCTCAAATTCTAGCCTTTGTTCATCTTACCTCAAAAAAAACATGCTGCAAGCACACTCATTGACGCTTCACTTCAACAGTGGCTGAGAAGAAGGTCGCCCCGTTGCCCATGTCCGACAACCGATTGGACGTGAGCGAGTTTGCCCGTTGTTTCTTCCCGTCACCATCCCACCATAAGCCTTGGCTGATGAGGGTTCCCGGCAACATGGCTTCACAAAAAAATCATTAAATGACCTTGTATTTAATATTCATGTCAGAAACGTAGATTTGAATTTTAGGCCTAACTCAAACAACGCGCACCGACTGAATATCGATACGCGCTGGAAGCAAAGGTTTTAACTTAAATTCTACTCAACAGGGTATAACTAGTTCATTAAGAAATTTTTTATTATTTTTAACATACATCCCACAGAAATCCCACTAAGGTGCATCATTTTTTTTTAACTTTTTAAACTTTTTGACTTCATGAATTAATCTAATTATAAAAGCAATTTCAAGAGGCATACAAATGATAATTGCCACCACTAAAGAGGCCTCTAACGCCATATAAAATAATATTAAGACACCAATAATATAAACAATGGACATAATGATATCTCTCTTCGCTGCCTCGTATTCGGTTAATTGCTTCATATCATCATTCCTTTATAGCTTCTGGAGTACTACATTATATACCCCGATATCAATTAATTCATCATAAGTTCTTTCATCCCCGCCATCATTCACCTGTGCTGTTTTGCCATTAAACGTAGCTTTTACTATATATCTCTCTGAGGCCAATCCTAGCATACCCTGAGAATAGACTTCCACTTGTGTTAAATATCTAGTTGCATCCATGGCACCAATTATTGAATCAACTGTAACTCCTAGAATCGTGATCCCCATTGCCTTCAAGAAGGTAGTGAACTTACCCTTAGTATAATAAATATCTATTATTGTAATTACCGTTGCTATAGCAGTCCCAGCGGATATATTCAGCTTATAATGCTTATCTTGCAGAACAGATTGCTTTTGATATATAGAACCATATTGCTTCCAAGCCGTATTATACTTTTGCTTAACAAAGTTAAAACCTGGAGAAGCATTCAAAACAGCGCTTTGTGTTTCTACCGCTCCTGTGATTTGATTATCATATTCATTAGAAAGTGCATTACCATCTGACTCACTAATCATTTCACTTGCTTTTTGTGTAACGACCTCACCATCCGCCGTAGTAGTTACTATTTCGTCAGAACTTATATCGTAAATGGCTTCAGCTACGAGTTTATTGTCTATAAAATGCTTAACAGTACGTATTCCGTTTTCTTCTTTTATATTAAAATCTATTACCTCTCCTGTTTTAGTCTCTTCATAGCTCGCGTCAATATCAATTAACCCGTCCTGATCAGAATAATTATAGTTCAATTCTTTAATTTGATCATCTTCTACCCCACCATTATCAGCGTAAGTGTTAGCAGAAAAGGTTGAAAGTACTAATGTTAACATCAGTGTCAGAGAAGTAATTAAAGCAATTCTTTTCATTATATACCTCCTTATTAAGTTAAATAGATAACAAGAAATAATCCATTTACTGGTTCAAGTATGACATACAGAGGATATAATGGAACCCTTTTTTAGAATATTAATACAAATTAACTACATTATTTCGGGAGATTAGGTCTATTTACTTATATTTAACTTTAGGCAACTAATAAATTAATACACCTGACAAAGAACCTATCGCCCTATCGTATACTATTTTTAACACATTTAAAGTACAGCTTCTTATAAAAATAGGCCTTTACTCTGACAGCATAACAGTCAGTGCAAAGGCCATTGGAGTTGTTCATCTTACCTCAAAAAAATCACGCTGCAAGCACACTCATTGACGCTCCACTTCAACAGTGGCCGAGAAGAAAGTGGCCCCGTTCCCCATGTCCGACAACCGATTGGACGTCAGTGAATTCGCCCGCTGCTTCTTGCCGTCACCATCCCACCATAAGCCTTGGCTGATGACAGTTCCCGGCAACATGGCTTCACTCACCTTGGCGGTAAGTTCGATGCGCCCGCGTTCATTCCATACGACCACTGCATCGCCATCCTCCACATTTCTACGGATGGCATCCTCGGGGTGTATCTGCAATAGAGGCATCTTTTCCAAACGTTGATGTTTGGCTGAATTGCCAAAGGTAGAGTTCAGGAAATTATGGTTTGGCGGTGACAGGAACATCAATGGATACGTATCGGCAGGTCCAGCCGGATGCTCCCCATCATATCCTTCAACCAGAGCACTATAGGTAGGGAGCGGCGGAAGCCCTCTCTGTTCCATCGTCTCGGAATACAATTCGATTTTGCCTGAAGGCGTGGGCAGCTGATCCAGATATGCAGCATGTGGCGTCATATCCAGCTTCACGAATCGATGTTCCTTCAGTCCTTCCAACGTGACTCCATTCATGTAGGGGTTGCCTGTGCCTTGGAGAGCGTCCTCAATCATCTGTTCCGGTGTTTCTCCGAAGATTGCCGGATCGTACCCCATAGCCTGCCCAAGCAGTGAGAACAGTTCCACATTGCTCTTGCTCTCCCCAATCGGTGCAATCACCGGCTCTTGCAGATGAACGTACTGATGCCAATAAGAGGTGTACAGGTCCGTCGCTTCAAATGAAGATGTGGCTGGCAATACGATATCTGCATATTTCGCCGTATCCGTCATGAACAGATCATGCACAACCGTGAATAGATCTTCCCGTGCAAAACCTCGCTCCACCCGCTCGGTATCCGGTGCCACCACCAGTGGATTGCTGCAGTAGACCATCATCGCCCGGATTGGCTGCTCTGCTTCCAGCAACGCTTCACCAATCCGGTTCATGTTCACCACTCGCGGCTCCGGATTCTGCCGCAGCTCCGGACGTTCGAGCGCGTCGCTATTTGTGCTCGCGTAGCTGTTGGTTCGAACGGCACCGCCGCCTTGCTTCAGCCATTGCCCTGTAATCGCAGGCAGACATGCAACGCTACGCACGTTCATCCCCCCATTATCATGGTGCTGGAGGCCATTGCCGATGTGAATATGGGCTGCCTGTGCGTTGCCGTATAGTTCGGCCAGCTCCACAATCGTTTCCTCCGGCACGCCCGTAATGCGTGCAACACGTTCAGGGTTGTAACTGCGGACATGATCACGTAGTGCCTCATGACCTACCGTATACTTTTGCATAAACGCTTCATCCGTTAGTCCCCGTTCGAACAGCACATGCATCAATCCTAGCGCCAGTGCGCTGTCCGTGCCCGGATACAAAGGAATAAACCAGTCGCCCCATTGGGCGGTACGATTGCGATGAACGTCGATGACGACGATCTTGGCGCCTTTCTTGCGGGCTTTCTCCGCCAAAACGACCTGGTGCATATTTGTACTGACGATATTGCCGCCCCACACCAGGATGAGATCCGCATGCTCCGTATCTTCTGGCACCGTTCCCCGGTTGGCGCCCATCGTGTATTTCCAGCCGGTATTTCCAGCGGAGTTACAGATCGTCTGCTCCAGTACACTCGCACCAAGCGCATTGAAGAAACGCCGATCCATACCGTCTACGCCGAGAATGCCCATGTTACCGTAAAAGCTGTAGGGCAGGATACTCTCCGGGCCGTAGGTTTCGGACAATGTAGTGAATTTGGTCGTAATCTCACGAATCGCTTCATCCCAACTGATTCGTTCAAACTTGCCTTCGCCTTTGGCTCCTACACGTTTCATCGGATATTGTAGACGCTCGGGGTGATATACCCGCTCGGTCATATTTCTGACTTTATTACAAATGGAACCCTTGGTGATCGGATGATCCGGATTGCCTGCCACCTTCACAATTTTGCCATTCTCTTTATGTAATAACAGACCACAAGTGTCCGGACAGTCGAGCGGGCACACCGCCGCAAATACACCATTCTCCTGATCGATCATCGTAAGGCTCCCCTCTTTAAAAGCTATCCCTATATCATATCTTCTTCGAGGTTATCGCGTAAAGAGAACAGTATGTTTTTGCTTCATATTCACCGCTATAGCGGCTTTAGATTATTTTCAAAAAAATGTTTTTGAGTTTGATTCAACTTCAGAATTCAGGGGTAAATTAAAAATAAGGCATTAGGCTAGTGTTTCCCCACTTCCTCCTCATGCCATATCATGGACCACTCCCGAAATTCGCCATGAACAGGTTTCGTTCCCCCGAACCTTGTCATGGCGAATTTATTTTGCGTTAAACTCCAACAAGAACCCCATACAAAAAAAACGATCCCGCCCTGCTCCCTCACAGCATATTCGCCATGAACCGAGCAAGATCAGAATCGTCTTCTCTTCTATAACCCGTGCGCACATGCTACGCTGTGCCCGCTATGCTTGTTTACTCAACATCACTCTAGCCTCCGTCTCCACAGCTTCGATCGACGTCGCCATCTCTGGCTTCACTTTTGGCTCAGCTTGGCGCAGGTACACCACCCAATAGGCTGCAGCTACAAACAGAGCACCACCAGTCAGATTCCCGAGCCATACCGGAATGAAATTCATCACATATTGACCCCACGAATAATGTCCTTCAAAGATTGCCGCCGGGATGAGGAACATATTGGCCACAACGTGCTGGAATCCAATCGCCACAAATGCCATCGTTGGAAACCAAATGCCCAGTACCTTGCCACTCATTGTATCCGAAGCATAAGATAACCACACGGCCAGCGCGACCAGCCAGTTACAGCCGATGCCAGAGATGAAAGCTTGCAGGAAGCCGTCATGCAGCTTATGCCCAGCCATATCCACCACTTTCGCCAGATATACACCCTCTCCGGTCAGGCCCAGCACATGTCCAAACGCGTACGCGACAAACAAAGCTCCAACAAAATTACCAATCGTCACTAAGGTTAGATTTTTCAACATGCTACCCACGGATAATTTTCTTGCAATCGTTGCAAGTGGAACTGCCATCATGTTACCTGTCAGCAGCTCTCCACCACCGATGAGTACCAAGATTAATCCAACCGGGAACACTGCTGCTCCAATCAGATTGACCAGACTTCCCCACTCAGCTGGCGCAGAAGCAATCACCCGAATATCCAGTAGAAACCCCAGCGCAATAAAAGCCCCTGCCAGAAAACTAAGCACCAGTACAGAAGACACCGGATATTGAGCCTTCTTCATTCCTGTTTGCGCCGTATATTGTGCAACCTCAAGAGGTGTTTTTGCTGCCATATCATTCATCCTCTCCTTCATTGTTCATCGTTTGGAAAAACGACCTGAATTTCATTGTTTATGCGTTGAATACCATATCTCAATTGTATCTTGGTACTGCGCAAAACTTTGTGCAAATTATCACAATGTTGTCTAAAAAGATACTCTAAGAGTGTCTTGGAATAGTTAAGTCAGCAAGAGTATAGTAAGGCCTTTTGAAGCTAAAAAATCACAAAAGAAGACTGACGATATACTCGCCAGTCTTCTTTTTCCTTTATAATCGTCCGCCTTGTTTCGTAATCCTGGCAGTTATTGTACACCTCATATTTACGGACAAGCATGACTTATCTTTGTATGGCGTTTATCAAGATCGCTGTTCAACCATCTATTCTGCTTCCTTACACCATTGCTGGTGCTTTTACTTCTATTGGAGGCAGTGCTTGCAGACCAGCCGTGTTCAGGAAGTTCCATGGTTTGTTGTAATGTGGCTGGAAGAAAAAGTCGATGAAGGCCAGCTCATCTACGGTCATGTTGTTTTGGATGCAGACCGAGATCGTATTAATCGATTGGGTCAGATCAAACTGAGACATCACCTGTGCTCCCACGATCCGACGAGTAGCCTGCTCATATACCACTTTGAGCAACAGTTTCTCAGCCGTTGGCATGAACTCCGGACGGTAGCTGTCTTCCAGTACGACAGATTCAACAATCAGACCTTCGTCAGCAGCAGACGTTTCCGTCATCCCGGTACCCGCGATATTTTGCTCATAAACTTTGATACCCGATGTTCCTTGCGTACCCATATACGGTGTCGTAGGACGAACCAGATTGCGAGCTACGAGTGTACCCATCCGCACGGCGTTGGTCGCCAATGGAATGTACGCTGCTTTGCCTGTTGGGTTGTAATGAATAGCACAGCTGTCACCCGCAGCGAAGACATCTTTTTGACTGGTTTGCATATATTTATCCACGACGATTGCACCGTTTGGCAGCATATCAACTTGGCCTTTGAGCAGCTCTGTATTTGGACGGAAACCAATGCACAGAATAACCAGATCGGTTTCAAACTCTCCTTTGGACGTGATCACCTTAGTCACTTTGCCATTTTCACCAGTAAACTTCTGTACCGTTTGACCGAGAGCCAACTTGATGCCGCGTCCAGTCAACGTATCTTCAATCGCATCCGTGAATTCAGGGTCCAGGTATTTGTTCAAAATACGGTCCACACTGTCGATCAGGGTAACTTCCTTGCCGTTCATCTGGAAAGCCTCAACCAGTTCTACGCCGATATATCCTGCACCTACAACGGTAACACGTTTGGCATCTTTGGCTTTTTCAATAATCGTGTTGGAGTGATTGTAGTTTTTGCAGAGTAAAATGTTATCCATCTCGATGCCTTCAAGCTTTGGAACGACAGGCCATGAACCCGTTGTCACGATCAGTTTGTCAAACGTATCTTCAAATTCTTCCCCGGTTTGCAGGTTTTTAGCCTGAAGGGTATGGCCCTTGGCATCTACTGCTGTTACTTCATGAAGCATCTTGGTCTCAACACCAAGCTCTGCCAGTTGATTAGGCGAAGAATAGAACAAACCGTCAGGGTCTTTCACAACTCCACCTACGTAGAGCGCAATGCCACAAGATAGGAAGGAGATATTGTCATTGCGCTCGTACACGGTGATGGTAGCATCCGGGTACAATTTGGCGGTATTTACGATGGCTGCGGTTCCTGCGTGTGTACATCCGATAACTGCGATTTTCATTAAAAGTTCCTCCTCGAAATATATAAATGAGTTTGAATATAAGGTTATTATGGTTGTGAAACATTTCACTTCTTGCTCGAAACTGTGTATGTGATTTATTTCACTTTATACACTCATTATAATGTGATATTTTTCACATTGCAATAGGTTGAGCAAAAAAAGTTTGTCGAAAGAGGTCATTCCCCTGTATTTAAGCCTTTTTTCCCTTCATTGTATTGGTTTCATTGTCCCCGGATTTGATCGGGTTTATGCTATGTAATGGCTTCCGCGATCCCTGTATGAACGCCGTGTGGACGTATAAAGTTAGAGGCGTCTCCTGTATTCTTGTTTAACTTTTACAAAAAAATAAATGGCTTCAATTTTCATTACAGGGTTGATTTCATGGAGCCAACTCCTACCTGTGAACAGAATAAATCCACGTATATAAAATAATCAAAGAAGCCCATCCTTGCTTATGCAAGGACAGGCTTCTCAACGTTCATGTATTAACCGAGCAATTTCTCGATATCTGCAATCATTGTCTCCGGAGATTCTTTCGGTTCAACACGACCTACTACTTCACCTTCGCGGTTAACGAGGAACTTGGTGAAGTTCCATTGGATGTCGCTAGTTTCACCTACGCCAGGTTGTTGCTCCTTCAGGTATTGGAACAGGGGATGAGTGTCCTCACCATTCACATCTACCTTGGCAAACACCGGGAAATTCACACCATAGTTAATCTGGCAAAATGATTCCGCTTCCTCACTTGTACCTGGCTCCTGCCCTCCAAACTGGTTACAAGGGAAACCCAGTACAACCAAGCCTTGATCACGATAACGATCATAAAGCTTTTGCAATTCACCGTATTGCGGGGTCAGCCCACACTTGCTGGCTGTATTGGCAATGACCAATACTTTACCTTGATACAGATCCAGTGAGACTTCTTGGTTCGCGGTGGTTACCGCCTGATATGAATATACGGACATGACTGATTCCTCCCATGACATATGTTGGTTTGGGCTGTTTCGAGCACGTTGGCATAACCAATGAACCCACAGCCTGTCCTATTATTATAGACCGATCCGATGCGATTACCAAATCCCGGGTCTACCCGTCCCCTTTGCCCCATGCGTTGCAAATTCCCCATGAATGCAAAAGAGCCGGCGTGCAATAGCGCACAGCGGCTTCATTCTATGATGTAAGGACCACATATGGCCCATTTCGTTAACTTCCTGTCGCTTGGACACGTGGTTCTGTCCGTCCTCCAGCATGAACCATCGCGCTGTTCATGACCAGCTGCTCTGGCGTCTTCGATTGCTGGCGTTCGCCTGCAAGAGCGTAAGGCAAGCAGAGCGGTACACCGGAACGCGGATCAATCACGATATCTGCTTCAATGTTGAATACTTCACGAAGCACATCCGAATTCATAACTTCCACAGGTGAACCATGAGCAATGGCGTTACCTTTTTTGATACCAATCATGTGATGTGCATAGCGGGAAGCATGATTCAAGTCATGCACAACCATAACAATGGTACGGTTGGCTGTGGCATTCAGTTGCTCCAGTAATTGCAATACTTCGAGCTGGTGAGCCATATCCAGGAACGTAGTCGGCTCGTCCAGGAAAAGGATATCTGTTTCTTGTGCAAGTGCCATGGCAATCCAGGCACGTTGACGCTGTCCACCGGACAGTTGATCAATCGGACGATCATGGAATTCAGTCATGGCTGTCACTTCGATAGCCCATTCAATCATACGTTTATCTTCCGCACGCATGGAGCCAAATCCTTTTTGATAAGGAAAGCGACCATACGATACCAGTTCAGTAACGGTAAGACCTTCAGGGGCTGTTGGATTCTGTGGCAAAATCGCAAGTTGCTTGGCAACTTCACGCGTGGACTGTTTATGGATGGACTTCCCGTCGAGCAATACATTACCTGCTTTTGGAGCCATAATACGTGCCATCGTTTTCAGGATGGTTGACTTCCCTGAACCATTGGCTCCAACAAGTGCTGTAATTTTTCCTTGGGGAATCTGAATATTCAGATCCTCTACAATTAGTCTTTCCTCATAAGCGATATCCAGCTTGGTCGTCTCCAGACGAAACATGCGATCATCCCTCTCTCATTTATCCCGGTTATGTAATCCGGCTATGACAACAAAAACGAAATTTTAATTCTGTGTATTTCCGACGCAAATATCTTCTACACTAAAGATACTGATAATCATTATCATTTGTCAACATAAAAAACCAAATTTTCTTCTCTTTTCGTGCTTTATTTGGTCTTTCTATAGCAAAAATCCCCCTCTCTTCTCAAGTACACATGAGATCTTTTCTCATTCATTCCGCGCACTTTATCACTTCTGACTGTCTTTCAACTCTTGAATCGCAAATTTTGTGTCTGAATTGTGAATGTGTGAGTTTTTTTCATGTGTTTGCTATATCCGCCATATCAAATAAAAAAAGATGACCTTGAAATCTAAAGTTCAAGGTCATCTCACATACGCTCGTTTAATAAGGTATGAAGTCAGCATTTTTCATTATTGGGTCAAAAGACACTTTATGAATCTATGCAACATGCTCATATAAAATAACTTACAGCTTCGGCTGCGGCATCAATTGGATCCCTGTCATATTGCCCTGCGTACTTTTCACACTGACAATGCTCTCGGCATCAAGATCTGCTGGAAGATCGATCTGCAATCCATACGGATAGAGGCGATCCACCTCTCCAATAGACATCTGTGAAGAAGTCGTCGCATCCGCATCCTGTTCATTGGATACAGATGTGTCAGGCGATGTCGATCCTGTAGCCTGATCTGAATCGGTCCCTTGATCCGTGTCTCCACTCGCAACATTAGACGATGCATTCGTCCCTGTATCCGTTGTTGTATCGGTAGCAGGATCTGAAGTGGAATCACCCGATGTTGAAGGATCCGCCTGTTGATCGCCATCCTCCGTCTGCTCTGTGTTCCCCGCGTTTCCCGCTGAAGAACCATCCGTGCTTCCTTCGGAAGTACTTCCTGAGCCACCATCAGAGGTATCTTGGGTATCTGGCTCCTCATTCCGATTAAAACTCTCCCACTTACCTGTAGTATCCAACTCCTGCGTGCTGCCATCCTTCATCGTCAATTGAAGTTTGCCTTGCTCAAACTCAGTGCTTCCCGTATCATTCCTGAAACGGATCACCAGTTGAGCAGGTGATTGCGTACCCTCCTGTTCACTCGCAGGAATCATATAAGCAATCTGCTCCGCGAGCTGCACCTCAGGTTCAGCCGGTATGACAGGCTCCTGAGTAGATGGAGGGGATGCCACTGGCGGCTCTACAGAATCTTTCATCCATGCATATGTACCGCCAGCAATACCCAGAACCAGGATCAAGAGGATTAATCCGAACAGATTTTTCCTTTTACCCATTAGCATCCGCACCAGTGGAGAGGACAATTCCGTCTTCGCACGGTCATAGACCGGCTTCATTGTCTTGCTGGCTCTCACGTAATACGGTTTGAAAGCCGACTTCGACTTGAATGCTTCACGGTCATGGGCTTTGAAATACGCCACGATCGCATCTGCATATCCTTTATGCGCATTGGAACCCCGGACAAACATCCGATGATCTCCTGACCATTCGAAGAATGGATACAGCCCTTCAGCACGACTTGCATTGGTGCGGATGAATTCAATCAGGCCAGGATAATCCAACCGATTGCTGCCGCTTCCTCCCCGATAAAAAGCCATCGGCAAAGCTTCATATGCCGCAATCCCCGGATGAGCCTGCAGCTCTCCGGCAAGCCAGCGACGCGTCCAGCGTTGAAGTTCATTGCGTTCTGCCAGGGAAAGTGCCTCCAATGCCTCTTCTTCATTCCCCTCGCCACTAAGCCACACTCTCGCAGCCAGCATCATGTTCGTTCGAGCAGATACATCAGAGCCCTGACGTGCCGCCCAATCCCGAACCTCATTACCATGCTGCAAAATATCAATGCTTAATAGCTGTTCACGGTTAACCCGATCCAGATCCAGATCCTGAATCATAAACAGGTTAATGACATAAGCAAGCTTGTCTGCAAGGCGGGTTAACTCCTCCTGATATGCCGGATCTTGACTGGCAGACGGAGATCCCCCTTTGCGATTAGGGCGGGCTGTAGCTTCAGATTGACCAATTCGTGCCGTAATGCCTGTATCATAAATACTCTCAGCTGGTACCTGATCCAGTATGCTAACACGCTGGAGGGCTTCATTCGCAGACTGTACCGGATTAGGCGCAGAACATAACCGTTCACGCAGCTCATTGGCTGTGCGCTCCTGCAAGAAGCTGTAGTGGATCGCAGATGGATGGGACGTAACCCATCTGCGGATCACTTCCACAACGTACGCTGCCGATTCCGTGCGTTTCAGCTGATTGTCCAGATAAGGCTCGAACAACAGCTTAGTGAGTGATTCATTGGCCAGCACTTTATCAAAGAAAGCCCGATTCAGCTGCGGATCCCGATCCAGCACAGCATACAATTCCTGCACAGCGCGCATACGCTTCTGGGCGCGGGCATTATTCACACCGTAGATGAAATAGTCCACAATCCGGGATTGCACCACGGGCGTGGCAACACTGAAATATTCGCCAATGCGAGCTGCGACGTCTTCTTCGGGTACGTTCTCACGCTTCACGCTGTCCAGTTCCCTGCTGAGCAAGGTCAGGAACAGCTCGTTCAGACGGGAACGTTGCTGTAAGCCACCATCCGGCCTCAAATAGGTCAGCAAGCCACTCAGGACATGACTTTTGTTATCCAGATACAGGTCTTCCATGCCTTGTTCAAGACCATAGAACACCGCAAGTTCGCCATAGGCTTCAATGGAAAGTTCCCGCCCAGGTTCCATGCCGGACAACATTTCATCCGCAAACGTATAGAACGCATCCGCCGCCGCAGGTTCCTGCAATAAGGCCCAAGCGAATTCTGCATAAGGTAACTTCGCCACAGATGCATCCGCATGTGTCACTCTGCCGGATACCAGATCAAAGGTGAAATCCTTCTCCGTATTCCGGTCTTTCGGACGTAACGTCCCTCGCTCAACAAACTGGACGTGGATGCCCTTCTTGGCCTGTGGCTCCTTGGCAAACGTCATGAATCCCAGCTGCCGCCGGAATGCGTATGGTAAAGCCGTGTACAGCAAACGTAACAATCCTTTGCCCCCTGCGGTCACTTCCTCTGCGGGAAGGTCCAGCGCAATGTATACTTTTCTGCGTGTCGCTACAGACTGCATTACCGCATAGAGCAGGCGCTTGAACAGCACTTCGTTCATCTTCAAGGTGCTCAGCACTTGGGTGGGTGATCCTACGCCAGCATCGGTCGCCCCACCCTGTCCGCTCCTAGGTGATATAGGCAATTCAGCAAGTGCTGGCAGAACTGTACCTTGTTCGATGTCATAGGACGTGGCGAACACGGCATCCAGCCAGCCGCCTTGTTTCATCTGCTCTTCCGAGCGTTCGGGAGACAAGACGTAATTATGTGCAAAAAAGGCACTGCGCAGCCCGGTGAAATCCGCAGACTGGTACACATTTTGCCCAAGGATTGTCTCCCCACTCTCCAGATGAAGCAGGTGAATGGCAGCCGGAAACTTCGTCTCGTCCTTCTCGCTACGGCCTGTTAGCTCCGCTGGAGCATCATAGACACAGTAGGGGTGAAGCACTTTTTTGATAAAAGAAGGGTCCAGTCCCGGCGATGCCGCAACCGTATCAAACCCCTCTGTTGTGCGAAACACCCCGCGCCGCTCCCGGGTATACAGCTGTTGTTCAATGGGCGGGGTTACGGAAGAACGCATCATCCCACTCTCCCCTCAATGTACTTCAGCTTGTACAGGAGCCACAGGAAAGGTTCATCCACGCGGATCGGGCTAACCACACCCTGCAATTTCATATCCACCGGATTGCTACCCAGCGCAGAGACTGCGAAATAGGCTGTATCCTTGAAGTACACATCCATCGTGCCCTTGAATGGGCGATCCACCTTCTCGATAAAACGCCGGATCTCCCCGTCGATATTCTCGAACTCGGTTAAGTCGAACCAATCACGGTGCACCATGTTGCGGAAGACATTACTGTTGGATTTGATATAGTCGCCCTCTTCATCCTTGAGGGAATGCAGCATGTCGCTTTTCGTGAGCACAACGGCCGTTGGAATATTCGTTTTGGCTTTGTCCTGATACGCAATAAAATCTCCAAACATCGTCAGTACCACGTCACGTGGCTCATCGTATCGTGGTGTCCACTCTCCCGGCTCGTTGCCGAGGTTAATGCGGATTTTGTCCCGAATCGAACGAATCTGAAGCGGGTCCACCATGAACAGGATACCTGCCGAGTTCTTGATATGCTGCCCGTGAAGTCCGAGATAATCCTGCTCCACCATACCTTCACCCGCAACGTCAAAGAACACCAGTGTCAGCGGCGCTTTATCTTCGTCCTTGAACACAAACTGGAAGATAAACGGCTCCTGCAACTTTTCCTTCTGTGTGGAATCCAGCAGATCACCCCGTTCAAACAACGGTTCTTCATAATCCGCACGGAACCGGCGGCTAATCTCCGCATTCAATGGCATGCAAGCCGCGTCAAAATGATCAGCCGTATAATGCTGCAATGTATGAATTAATGAAGTCATGTAGACGGATTTCCCCACCTGGGATGCACCAATAATGGAAATGATATTGCTCGGTGCTTTACCCGCCGTAACAGGTAGCTCGTTATGACATTGCGGACACAACCGGCGACGCGTAACGACACCATACCGATCGTTCAGCCCCATCACGATGTTATCGGAATAAATCCGGTGTTCCTCCGGTACATCATGAGGTGCCAATACCGCCTCCATATCAAATACCGTGTCGAGTCCGAACCTTTCGCGATACCGATTCAACTTTGCATCTTCCCCGAGTGCGTAGTCCTCATCATCATCGCGGTGATGGGCGGCGCGGAACACCACCTCTTCCGGTGAAAACTTGCTGAAACAATAAGGACATACAATATCGTAAAACAGCGGACGTTCCTCCGGCTGTTGTCTCTTCAAAAACCGACTAAAAAAGCTCATAGCCACTCCCCTCCCCTGATCAGTCAGACTAAGGTGATTTACACTTGCACTACGATGACAGAGTAACCTTCCAATCGCTAGTCCAACTATCTAGTCTGATATAAGCCGATAGGCGGCTCCATATTTCGGTCCGTCCGTGAAGAATAATCGCACATAATCATCCTTGGCAACTTCAACGGGCGGCATCTCATTTCTTCCGGGAGCAAAATCACTCACAAAAGGATACACCGTACCATCTTCCTTATTCAGCGGAACCCCGCCCTGTTTGCGAACATAACAGAGGGCTTCCTTTGGAACAGGTACTTCCGCTGTGACGGTGATCAATACACTTTTTCGTTTCTGAAAAAAACCGCTCTTGTAGCGAATCGAAAAGCGGATATCCGCCTTCCCTGCGCTTGCAATCACCATGTTGTCCTCATCTCGTTGACGGATCAGCACAGGCCCATCTTCCTGCATCTGACACACATAAACCGTGTACTTGATGGCACCAAAACCTGTAATCCGATCCGTGTAACCATTGCTCGCCTTATATTCCTCTCTTGTGTACAGCTTCAGCTTGCCCTGTGCAGGCTCTTCCCCGGTACGATCATCGCTCATCATATCCAGCTCCAGCCGTTCCACATACACAGCTTCTACCCGTTCCGGCCAGAGCCAGCGAAGTGTACAACGCCCTTCGTCCACCGCAAGTGTCAGTTTTCGAATCAAGGGTGTCGAAGGGTCTGCATCCGTAAACCGCATTTCCATTGACCTCCCGTCGTCAGAATCCTTTGCTCCGTGTATCTCTTGGTCTCTGACCGAATCCTTCAGCTGAAGAAGTTCCGCCACCAGCTTCACGACGACCCCTGCTCTTCCGCGGCGTGTTCTCCTTAATCGGAACAATCCAGGAGAAGAGGGTCAATACGCCAGACAAAATGAGCATCGCACCAAGACGTACGAATGTATCCCCCACGTTCGAACCGTCGAGTCCCCACTCCAGCAGAAGCCCTGCCAGTAGACCCGACACCGCACCGCCTATACCAAAGCTGAGCGCGAGATGACGGTTATCAAACACGAGTCCGAGTGACACACCCAGCGCCACGCCAATCAGTAACACTGCTGCTACACGGAAAATCGCCAGATAAACGCTGTGCTCCATCATGCCTGTACGCTCCGTTACCAGCGTCCGTTCATCAATCGTATCGTAGATCTGCTGGAATGCCAGATTCAGACCACCGGAATCTGGTACATCATAGTACATGCCGCCCGTTTGCTGAGCAATATTACGCAGCAGATCCGTACCTGATGGGTCCACCAGGCTTAGGCCAACTGTATTAATAGAAATCTGTTCACTGGTAAATTGGGACAAAATATCTGCCGTATCCGCTTCACTGAAGCCATCAGATAACAAGATGACAACTGTACCGCGTTTCGGGTCCTGTTTGCCCTGAATCTGTTCCATGCCTTCCCGCAGCACGGCATCAAAATTGGTGCCGCCCGAAGTTGTGACAATGCCATCAATTTTGCTATAAACCTCATTCTTGGCCGCTTCACTATCCAGCGCAATAAACGGCTGTAACAACTGCGGTTGGTCATCAAACGTAATGACAGCTACCTGTTTGTCACTCTCCATTTGGCTGATCAGTGTCTTGGCTGCTTCAAAGCGTCCGTTATCCGGATCTGTCTCGCTCATGCTGCCCGAGTTATCGATCATCAGTACGATGTCCTTCACTTGCTTCACACCGCCCGGATTGATCTGATACAACAATTGCAGGGCGAGTCCAACAACAAATAACAGAGCCAGTGTTGCCGGAACAAGCAATTTCCACGACAGTCCCAGATACCGGAGCTTCCATGAAGCGCCATTCAGCTTGGGTGAGATCATCTCTGCGATCAAACAGAACAATCCAACGCTCAGCGCCAGTACGCCAAAGTATAATCCCATCAGCAACAGACGTGGCATCTCCCCAAGCCATTGACGCAGCATGATTTCTCCTGCCGCAAAGCCCACTGCCCCGCCAATCAGGCTGAACAGGACCAGGAGAAGATTGATTTTTCGCTGCATGTCTACATGCATCCTTTCCATACCAGCCGTAAACAGGCTGAGTTAATACAAGATTGGTGCTGGGTGTCAGGACACCGCCGGCGTCTTAACGAATGGGTGACAACTTTTCCACCAGACCAGCGGGGTGAAGTTCATAACCATTCTCCGTGTACGAGTCATAATATACCTTGCCGTTCCGATACACCATAAGATCCTCCAGATGGAAACCGCCCATCAGATTCAGCTTCTCCACGCCACTGCTTCGTTCTTCGTACACCACACCCA
Organism: Paenibacillus xylanexedens; assembly: GCF_017874615.1. Lineage (GTDB taxonomy): Bacteria > Bacillota > Bacilli > Paenibacillales > Paenibacillaceae > Paenibacillus > Paenibacillus xylanexedens. The sequence continues at coordinate 24,030 of NZ_JAGIKV010000016.1, read as the reverse complement.
ACTTGTAGATGCGTGACGTCTCTTCGGCATGTGCCGCGTAGTCCATGAAAGCACTATGATGATCACCAAAGAAATACTTCTCTTCATACCGATGTTCCTGCGTATAATCGAATACCCGTACCCGAACAACCGCCTGATCCTCCAGCGTATGGTACAACCTGCGGAACAGATCATCCCGGGTCAATACGTCTTTGTCTCCGTAGGCAATCGTTACATTGGCTCGCTGCAACAGCTCTTCTTCAAATGGCAGTCGCAACGGCTCGGCCGTAAGCAGCAACGAGTGACATACCTCCATCAGCCGTTTCAACAGACGATCATCGCCTTCTGTGGCAAGCCGGTTCATGTCTCCCATGTAACGGTCCTCAAACCATACGTCCCGTCCGCGCTTGGCCTCCAGGTCGATGATTAGCTCTTCCGTCACTTTGCCGTAGTACTCCATCACGTTCTGGCCGATGTATTCATCCGCAGCAGCGATACTTTGGACAGCCGTTTCTCGCAGTGTGCGTTCCAGCGATTCAAGTGCTGCTGTGACGTGGCGACTAAAACGATGAAGTTCTTCCATCTCCGTATCGTAGATACGCAGCAGATGTAATTCATTTTCCAGTCGCAGTAATTCTACTTTTGGTACATACACTCGCTCCAGCATGCAGTCAATCAGATTGCGCACATTCTGTTTATCACGGAACAACGCTCGTTTGAACGACTGATCTTCCACTCGCTCTTGCTGACGTTGCTCCAGTAGAGCACGTGCCGATTCAAGCTGCATCGATTTATCCCGAATCAATCCGAGCAGCGCTTCACGCACACTGCCAGGCTCACTGTCACTCCAGGCCGCCCACTGGAAGTAACCAACCTCTGGATGCTCCGCGCGGGAATGTTCAGCATGACGGCGCAGGGAACCGCTAGAGCTGCGCTCGCGCACACGCTCTTCGACAAGACGGACAACGTTATCGCGGAAGTACGCTTCAGCTCCTTGTCCAAACAACGCTCTCTCCGCTTCACGAAGTGAGAGCGGCTTCAGATCAGAGAAACTGACGTTATGCGTCATGATGCCACTCATGCCACTAACCAGATCTTCATCGGGCAGCAGGCCTTCGACTTTGCGTTCCACCGAGGCCGCGTCCAGTCCAAAGAAAGATAGCTTGTCCTTAATGCTCCAGTCCGGCTCCTGCCGCATGCGTGCGAGCAGATACCGATACATGTGATATAACACCGCCAGTGCAATCGGCTTGTTTGGCCGCCTGATCTCGGCAAAACCCGCGCTGGCATAACCATGCTGATCAGAGGTAGTACGAATATTGTTTTTAAAAGATGTATTGTTGTACGTGTTCGCTCCCGTGCTTGAAACGCTACCCGAGTGATCCACATCCTGCTTCCTGTTCTTCAGCAGGCAGATGCGGCAGATGATCTCGGCATTTTCGATCCAGCCACCGGGAACGCCGGTTCCACGCTCATTTTTGTCGGACAACAGATATACCAGATCAAACAACGGTGACGCGGGATGTGTAACCGGAATGGAGATCCCATCCTCCGTCACCAGCAGTTTACCGCTGAACGTGTAGTCCAGCGACTGCATATAATCCAGTTCCCGCAGAAAAGCGAGGCCTGCTGCGCTGGCATACCCGAAGGAATCCACCTGTTCCATCTCGCTGACCAATACATGCAGATCCGTCTGCACCGACTTGAAGGCTTGGGACAAAATGGTCTCCGTCAGCTTGGTGAGCTCTGGCAACAATACATTCAACGGATCATCCGCTCTGGTTACCACCGTAACGTAAATCCGATCAAATGACGAGTATAACCGTCCATATTCGGTAATTCGGTTACTGACCCGACGAAGCGTACGATTCAGATCGTAGAGCACCTGATCCGATTCGTGGAAACTGCGATGTACATCCTTACGCCGTGTTTTGGACGGTCGCTCCGTCTGCCCAGCGGACAAAGGCAAGCGGTGAAGAGTCACCTGCCCATCATCGGACGAGCCACCATTCCTCGTTTCAGCCGGATGCTCTTTCTGATCTTCTGTACCGATCTGAACGTAGACCACACCGTCTCCGTTATCCCACTTCAGCCGATTTATCTCCTGCACGGCAGACACGGCAGGTGCAACCAGATCACCCACGAAAAGGAACAAAGCCGGGTAATGGATACTGCTGCGTCCATCACCCAGGCTGCCTTGACGCTCCTGCTCTATTGCATACTGCGCTGCATACTTCTCCAGATCACGCTTCAGGGTATTGTTCGAATTGAACTCCATCCCGGCCGCCATCTTACTTCAGCCTTCTGCGAATGTCGTTCAGCTTGGACGACATCGTTCTGTAGAACTGATAGATGTCTTCTCCGTTAGCCAGTTCTACCCGCTCATATTCGAGACGATCACGTGATTCCATGAACAGCGCAGCCAGATCATCCAGCTTTGTCAGCAGTGGGGTGATATCTTCTGAAGCCGTCAGATCATTATCCCGACGGGAGGCTTTGCGCAGCAATGTACTGCGATCCTTCTCTGCCAGGCCGCGGAAGTTACCAAATACTTCATACTCGGCAAAGTTACGGCTCTTCATCAGGTTTGCGAACGGCTCCCATGCGTCTTCTTCCGGGTCACGGTCATAGACGTAGAGCGCACCTTTTTTGACGATGGTGTCAGTATATAACGCTTCGATGAAGCGGTCATACCATTGCTCCTCGTCCTGATACTGGGCAAGAATGCCTTCGAGTTCGGCCACTTTGGCCGAGATGGCGTTCATCTTTGCCAGTTCCTCACGTACACGTGCGATCAGCTGCGGAGAGCGTACCAGGTTTTCTTTGGCCATATCTTCATTAATACTGCCGAAAATATCCTTAACTCTCACACGTGGCAACCCTTCGGATTGCAGACGTTTTAGCTCGATCACCGCCCGCTTCACTTCGCCGAGGTTCGGCGTGGTGGACGTGAGACGCATGTCGTACGCTCCCAGTTTGGCAGACAAATCAAACGCTTCTGTTGTCACAATCGCATACCGATTGCTTGTATTCTCATCAATGGATTTGGCTGTCACAATGTTGTATCCAAGCGCCTGCTCAAATTCGTTACGCACACGGGCGTTATACTGCTTCACGCGGGCGTTCTCGTACACATCTCCCCATGATTTCTCCGGTATCGGAGACGGCAGATAGGTCCAGTTGTTTTTCTCCGTTTGCACTAAGTGACGACCAATGCCTTCTTTGTCCAAAATGGTACGTTCATAACTTTCCTCATATACTTTGAGCGGAGTATACACAAAGAGTGGTACCCCGTTGCGGGTATTCAGCCAGAAAATCCGGTTACGCACTTCACTTTCCTTGACGGTAAAATGAGACTTGCCTACCGCATTGTTCTGATAATTGCGAATCCCTTTCAGAATGCCCGGCGCCTGTGCCGGTACCGATACAAATCCCCATGAAGGGAAATGCAGACTGCCTGTACTGTTGCTCAGATTGAACACCGGAACAGCCTCATCATCCAACTTGCCAGCAATGAAACGTTCCACGAATTTCTCGACTGACTCATCCTGACCGTATTTGATCACCAGGAAATCTTCCATGGAACGGGTAATCAGATCACCGAATTTCTCACTCAGGAAGTCGGAGATGGAGCTGACGATATCAATCTCGTTTTCTTTCACCCACTGGCTGGAGTTTTCCAGCAATTCACGAGAGAAGTCACGGATCAGATCATCTGTATCACGCTTATCCAACAGCCCGTCCACCACACTGACGATATCCGGTACACTTACAACGTTCCAGTAATATGTTTTGTTGCCTTTGTGATCGGCTTGTTCTTCGCCACGTGTCAGCAGGTCACCGTTCTTCGTGAATATCGAGCTAAGGGCATTCAGCGTTTCGGTAAATACGTTATAAATGCGGCTGTTCTCCTGGTTCAGCAACTCATACAGATCTTCATAGAACTCGATCATCTGATCGTTGCGTTCCACGTCGGCGTGCAGCCAGTACTCATGAATTTTTGCTTCAATATAAGCATTCTTTTTCTTCTCTTTGGAGACAAAAGCACTCTTCGCATCGCCCAGCTTCTCTTCGGACTGCTCCTGAGCTGCTTCAATATCACGCGGAATGCGGAAGGCATTCTCACGCAGGGTTTCGATGTACGACTGAATCATCTTCAGTACACAGAAGCCTTTTTCCGTATAAATTAGACGAGAGACATAGAACGGACCTTGTTCGGGATGCAAAAACATACGCCGGATCTGTTCGGTGAACTGACCGGCAATCTCACCCGGTAGTTGTTTCTTCGCCTTGATATATTCTTCACGGGCACGAGCCAGGAAGTTCTGCTCCAGTTCGGTATCCATATTCACAACCTGTGATTTCACCACGTTGCCATAGGATAAACGCTCGCTGTTCTGATAACCAGGTAGCGGCTCTGGCACGCGCGCTTCAAAGGACTTGACCACACTTTCGAGATCAATACCCAGCTTGCGGGCAAACTTCTCGGTATCCTCCTGGTTCGGCGCTTTGGAGAACATGGTGTTCATTTTGTCGAACATGCGATACGCCAGATACGTGGTCATCTCTTCGATCGGCAGTACAGCCGAAGATGCACCGATGATGTTGTAATCATAGTTCGCCGGGTACACCTTGTTCATCTGAGCAATGTTGGTGCGAATGTTGCTGATATAGTCATGGATCGCAAACTCCTCACCCGACTGCTTCTCCTCACTTGCCATGAAGTTGGTAATGTTCTCGGCCGTGACGTTCATGCAGTAATCGTAGGCGTTCTCCAGCAGTTTGCCTTCGGTGTTCGTCGCAGAGATCAGGTGACACAGGTTAAATGGCGGCAGTGGTGAGTTGACTGTTAAAATATTGCCGTACTTCTGTGTAAATCGCTCACCGCGGCTATCCACGTTCATCCAGTAATCCAGCTCTTTGAGCGCAGCATATCCGTTTTTACGAATGTATTCGCGAGTGTGTTCACTCAAGCTTTTGTTGGACAGGTTCACATCTGGCGTGAACAGATATCCCAGCGTATTCACGCGGTCAATCCCGGCAGAGCCGTGATCCCGTTCGATAATGCCGCGCACGATATAGGAAATATCGAGGAAGCAGCCGCTGCCTGTACCGCCGGACAGACCTGTCAGCAGGAACACCATCAGTTTTTTGTTGGTGCCTACGGATAAGGTTTTGATCTTTTTGTCGATGGCCTGCACGACCTGATTAATCTTGGTGAACAGGAGCAGACGTCCTGCCTGACGCACACCTGCGGCGCCGTTCATGCCGTCCGTGATGCTCAGTTCGGGAGACAGCCAGTCCGTAATGTACGGCTCCAGTACGCTGCGGTTCTGTAGAAGTCCGCCAATCTCGGCATTGGACAGCAATACGAATTCATTGATCGGATCAAGTCCGATTCCTTTATACTTTTTGGCACGATCCTGTTCGTTTGTCTCAAAAGCCAGAAACTCCACATTGTCCGGCTTGTCCATTTTTTTCTTGGATACCGGGTCCTGTGGCAGCTTGAAACGACGGTTGATCTGATATTTGAGGCGCAGCAACGCATCAATTCCCGTTCCTCCCAGACCAATGATCAGAATGGGGTTATCAATCGTATCAACTCTGATCTTCTCACTGACAATACCTCCGCCAAGTGATACATCCAGTTGCTGAATATGTTCTCTAACAATCGGTTTCATTCCATGTCCTCCCTTTAGTTAACGCAGTCAGAACTTCAACATAATTACACTTGCCACTCCGATGACAGAACAACCTTCCGATCGCTGTTATCCCCCGATTTTTTGATTTATTTTATAAAGGTGAAAATCCGGGGATAAGCGTATGCTTCCGATGCAGCTTTCTTTCAGAAAGCTTTTAGGCGAACGCTTCGCTTCTCCAGCTTTTTTCTGTCCTCTGCGTTCTCGTGTAAATGGATTAGTTCAACTTATATAGCTTACATTCATTTAGCTATAATCCTTTACACCAGATACTCAATTAAAATGGTCTTGTCCGCCTGTTGCAGCGGGATGCTCAGTCGGTCACCGTTCTTCAGTTCAACGCCTGAGCTTGCATCGACTGCACGACCGGATTTCTCCAGCGTACCGCCTGCGGTGTTACGGATTATAATTCGATCCCCATTGCTGGGCGTAAATACATATTTTTCGGTTTCCTTCAGCTCAGGGTCCAGTTGCAACAACTGATGCAGATGGAATCTGCCGCGGAAGGATACCAGCTTTTTATATTGCGGATAAGACTTGTCTCCCGTGTTCTCATCACGAATCTCCACAACCATCTGACCTACAAATCCCTGGTTTTTTCGTTTCAGCCAGCCCATCAGGAACCAGGCACCAACACCTACCACAATCAGGGCTATAACACCCAGGATGACAGGCAACCAAGGAAACGGCTTGTCCTGTTCACCGCCTGACGTTGTCGGTTGAGATCCACTTCCTGCTGATCCGCTCGCGTTGATCGTGATTGGCTCACTTTCACGGTAGAAGCTGTCTTCTTCCGCACGGATGATCAATTCATAATTATGATTGTCTGGTACTTCAAACGTTCCGGCAAAACCAGAACCTGTGTTTTCCAGCGGTTGTTCCTCGCTTTTACCTGTATCTACATCTTTCACGACTAACGTGGCCTTCATATCTGCATACAGATCATTATCCTGAAGTGGCTGACCGCCATTCTCCAGTTTGGCTGCAAGATCTACCTTGTCCCCTTTGGTATAGGACTTGGTCTTAATTGGGTCCACAACGAGCTGAAGATCATAGTTGAACAACAGGTTGATATCGATGCTGTCTTTCGGAGCCCCTTTTACCCGAAGTTTCCAGTCACCTTCTTGGGGTTTCAACAGCTTCACGAGTGAATAACTCTTCGACGTCGAGAGCTTGGCTGCGTCCGATTTCAGGTCCACAGCTTGTCCAGAAGGGTCCGTCAATTGTACTTCCACTGGCTTCGAGGACATGATCGAAATGTTTGCTTCCAATACACTGTCGTTCGGCACGTTCACGGTAACTTCCTGATAACTGCCGTTTCCCGTTACAGAGGGTAGTTTCACGACATTCAGTTTGGCATGATCGGCGAAGATCTCACTCAGAATCTGTGGCAGATCATCCGGCGTATCGGTAATGAATGATTTACCTCCGGTCTGCTGGGCCAGGTCTGCGAGTGCATTCTTGTTCAGCTTGCCATCGGCGTTCAGTCCAATCGTATATACCGGAATACCTTGATCCTGTGCTTCCTTCACGGATTTTGCCAGATCAGCGTCGGATTGTGCCTGTGTACGGCCTTTGGTTTTGTTAAAGTCATTGTTGCCATCCGCCAGCAGCACGATCATTGGCGAGTGGGATGGGTCTGCACCATGATTCAGTATGTTGACGGCTTCAGCGACACCAACTGAGACATCGGTATATGGCCCCCGGCCGAGCTGATCAATAAAATCTTTCAGGCTGCTCTTGTCCGCATCGGACTGAATCTCCAGCATAGCCTTTTCCCGCTCTACCTGATCGGTATAAGCGACAATCCCTACCTTGTCCCCCTGGACCGGCAGCATATCAATAAACATTTTCATGGCTTCATTACTGATCTTGTCACGGTCACTTGTATTCATTGAGTTACTTACATCGGCTACAAGTACCGCATCAATTCCGCTTGTCTGTGCCTGAGCCGCTGCAGCTTGTGGCAGCAACGCTTGAGGTAGCAGTAGCGTTAGAATTGCCAGCAGAACCATCGTTCCGCCGAGCCAGCGTATTTTGCGTGTCCGCAGCATTGGGTGTACTCCTTCACGTTTGAGATTAAAATGGGAATAGTTTATTATAGGCGTCAAGCCTTAAGGAAATCTTAACAGTCTACTAATAAATTCTGAAAAGCACCCCTATCTTGAGTTACAGTTTTGTAATGACTGACAAAAATCGACGATTTCACGCCTGTAACTGGCACAAAAGTACCAACTATGGAAATATGATATAGTTATTGCCAGCAAACTGCAATATAACAGCGCTTGATTACCAAGCCATAGAAGGGAACGGATTATGGTTACATACGGATGCCTCGCCATATTGTTTCTTTTTGTCATCATAAAGGGTTTTGCACTCCAGCTTCATCAGAGGAAACCAATTTCCCGCGAAGACACGGATCGTACCCTCTACACTATTCTGAATGGTGAGCGTGATTAAGCATGAGTACTAAACTAGTTGTATCCATACGACCATTTCATCGAACGACCTATGCCTATGAAAAGTTGCAAGTCTGCTCACGTTGTGGACAGTACACCTGCCTGTGGGAAGAGGAGTGCACAGCCTGTGGCCGGGGTACCCTGAACTCCGTTCAGTCGAAGGCGACTTCCCGTGTGAAACGCCGCATTGCACGCGACCTGTTCATTACCATATTGTTCGGTGCTGCTGCCACCTATTTTGGTGAAACCATAGATCAGACCATGGCGGCAGCCAGCGTTTCCCTGCTGCTTCTGGCCTTACTCATCTTCATGCAGAAACGTTCGTTCGAGGTAGAGCAGCAGCGCGAGTTGAAGCGCACGTTGCAACAGGATGAGGAACTCATCCGCCAGGGTATTAACCGCAACTGGGCTCTGGTCGCCGAAGCTCGAAAGCAGGATGAAGCACTTGCCTATGAGATGCTCCGCGAGATCGGCTCACTCGTCTACAATGACCGGATTCGACTGCAGCAGGTTGCGCTGTTACAATCCTTTGTCCTGCGCAGTGATATGGATCTGCAGCTCAAGCCCTTGCTACTACGCAGTTTCGAGCGGCTGCTCGCTGAATATATCGGTGAGATCGCGCGACTTAAGCCGGATCTTATCCGTGAAGATGCGATTCGTTATATCGCTACCTATGAGGTGAACATTTTACAACTCCACAACGGGATTCAGATTCTTACAGCCGTAGCTGCTGCTGCCGTACGCAAGAGCAAATATATTGAGTTATTCCCTAGTCTTATTACCCGCTACGCCCGCTTTATGCCCAAGGATCGATTCATGAGACTTTATCACACGATTGAACGCTATCCGAGCAAGGCACGAGGGGGATTGGCAGAGTCGGTAGGTCGGGTTTATAACGAGAAATATCGGGATCAATACGCAGATGTTCAGCTGTAGGGATGATATATTGGGAATGAAAAACGTAGTTTAGTGCAAATTCACTCCGTGTATATAGACGAATGGAATTTCATCCACCCCTGCATGCAAGTCAGCACCACAGATCGAAGGTTATGATTCTAATGATATAAGAATTAATCCAAAAACACCCCATCCTTAGGTCTAGGATGAGGTGTTTTGAATTTTATGGCAGTCTGCCACGTGCTATACGCAATACACGGACAAAAAGAAAAACTAGATGGGGAATACCTAAATGGCATCTTCCATGGATCAAGTAGGCACGCAAACAGGCACTCGAAGATGACAAAAAGAATAAGCGGAAATGAGCATCTGTCCTGTTGAAAAAGGGTCGCGACGTGGTTCCGTCGCGACCCTTGATCTGAAGGTTGGGTACATCCGTACCCGAACCCTCTCATATGTGCCATGCCCATCACTGTGGCATGGCATGGTGCCTGCGCAATTGCGGCTGCATCGCCGCTTGCGCCAAGGCTTTACCGTCCGCGACGAGAATCGCGACGGTCGCCCTTCGCCGGTCCGCGTCCTGCGGATTCCGGACGGCGAGAGCCTTCGCTGCTGCGCCCGGAGGTGCGCTTGTCGGCACTACGGCCAGCCCAGCCGCTGCTAGCTGCACCGCGTCCGCCTTGGCCCGCTGCACCGCGACTGCTGTCGCTGCTGCGCGCGGAACCACGCCCTGCGCTGCGCTCGTCGCCACTGCGACCCGCACCGCGTCCACCTTGGCCTGCTGCACCGCGACTGCTGTCGCTGGTGCGTGTGGAACCACGGCCTGCGCTGCGCTCGTCACCACTGCGGCCACCGCTACGACCACCACTGCGGCCACCTTCGCCGCCGCGGGAACCACGTCCGCCATCTCTGCGATCGTTACGGCCTGCACCGCGACGGGCACTGCCAGTTCCGGAAGAGCGTCCACCTGAACGTTCGTCATCCCCTTGACCGTTGATTGAACGTCTAGCTGCTCCAGTTGAAGCAATTGGACCTTCGCTCGTCCACTGGATACGGGACAGCTTTTGGTCGATCCCTTGTTCAATACGTGCAAGTTCCGGTCTGTCATGCTCTGTTGCAAACGTTACAGCAAGACCTGTACCGCCGGCACGGCCCGTACGACCAATCCGGTGAATATAACTTTCCGCATCATGCGGCATATCGTAGTTAAATACATGCGTAACGCCTTCAACATCAAGTCCACGTGCAGCTACATCTGTAGCAACCAGCACTTGCAGTTTGGCATCGCGGAAAGCTTTCATTACGTTCTCACGCTTGGATTGGGACAGATCTCCATGAAGTTCATCACTTGCATAACCTGCTTCACGCAGATCTTGGTTCAGCTTGGATGCACGACGCTTGGTCCGGCAGAAAATAATCGCCAAGTATGGGCGATACGTATCAATCATGCCGCGAAGCGCTTCAAGCTTACCGCGATCCGTACATTCCAGTACTTGCTGGCGAATTTGTTTGATCGGGATAACAGATTGAGAAGATACCTTCACATCTTCCGGATCTTTCATGTAGGTCTTCGCCAAGTTGCGAATGCCCTTTGGCATCGTTGCTGAGAACAGCATTGTCTGACGTTTGTGTGGCAGCTCGCTAAGAATCGTCTCCACATCGTCCAGGAAGCCCATGTGCAACATTTGGTCGGCTTCATCCAGCACCAGTTTTTTCACATTATCCAGCTTCAACGTGCCACGGCGCAGGTGATCCAGCAGACGACCCGGTGTACCAATAACGATCTGGGTACCGTTCTGCAATTTACGCAGTTGTTTGTCCACATCCTGCCCGCCGTATACGGCAAGCACGTGCAGTTTATCGTCGTTAGCAGTAAGCTTCTTCGCTTCTTCCGTAATTTGCAGCGCAAGCTCACGCGTAGGCGCGATAATCAGCGCTTGTGGCGAACGGTCGGATACGTTAATTTTCTGAATAATCGGCAGCAAAAATGCCAGCGTTTTCCCTGTTCCTGTCTGTGCCTCGGCGATAATATCGCGTCCACCCAGCAGTACCGGAATCGAACGCTCCTGTACCGGAGTCGGCACGGTGATGCCCTGATGTTTCAGGATCTCGCACCATTCCGGGCGAATGCCCAGTTGTTCAAAGTTTGCCAATCGTTACACCTCTGTATATTCATTTAGATAAGTCCATTTCATAATGACCTTAGTATCAGTATCTGCCATCAAGACTAGTTTTCCTTATATCAATTATGATTATGAAATGAATTTTTTAAAAAGCAATCCACTCGTTGCTCTTCTTCTCCATACCCTGTAGTTTACACGTTAGTCAAGCAAAACAAAAGGGGATACAGCGTTACACCCCCAACTTGTAGCACAAAATTCCAAGATCAGCGTAACTTGTATCAACCAAGTGACTTTGAGGTTGGTTTTGAGAGTAACTCCAGAACCACCTCTGAGAATGATGATGAGTGGAACAAGCTAAGTTGTTAGCTCCAACTATGACTTTGACTCTGTGCATTGGTTGAGGATTTGACTGAACGTGGTCAGGTGGAGGTTATTGCGGGTTATACTGTCTAATGGGACTCCTTGAGAAGGATGTAATGGATCGTTATGTTCATAACCCAAGATAGTTTAGTGATATCGTTGAGATTGAGATAGCTGCTATGATTCTATAAATTGTTGTGAAGGTCATCTAAACAGACCAAAAGGAAGTAATTTTGCAAAAGTTTCAGGAATTTGAAAGGTACCTTACATAACTCTGTACATTGAGATCAAGATTCAAGATTTCTCGCGGTTCGAAAATAACTCTTACGCTGAACCTCCCCCCTACCACTAATTCTAACGAATCCAGGACACCCTATTACGCCAATTAGAGCCGTTTGGATTTTCTAACGAACTCCAGTCACCTTATTACTCGGAAATACCCGCGAAACTGCATCAGTGTAGGTGGAATCAGCAAAATAAGATGTCTGAGATTCGTTAAAATCACGAAAACATGAAATAACCCCATATAAGACGTGCCAGGTTCGTTAGAATTTACACATAGGGAAGGACACAAGCTCAAGAACAATAATATCAGTTACAGCAATAACACAGCTACTAGAACCAGAACATCTACTACAGAAACTAGAACCGGAACAACAACAACAACAACAACAACAATCAACACTACCTATACTCTTACTTTTACTCCAATTACAACTTCTACTAGAACTACCACCATTAGAACTACTTCTACTTCTACTTCTACTTCTACTTCTACTTCTACTTCTTCTTCGTTCTTTTTCTTTTCTCTTCTTCACTGTACACACCACACACTCTAAAAAAAACAGCGACGCCCTCTCCCCGACTTACATTGGGAAAAAGTGCGCCGCCGATAAAAAGTATCTTTTTATGTTATCTACTACATAGGGCTGTCCCATGTCCACTCTACCATTAATATAGGACAGTAGCCCTTGATAACTTCATTGCTTGTTTTAGATCCTTAATCCCAGATTTAGTGAACCGTTCATTTTTCACCTTGTCTGCGTAACTACGTTTCGACATTGCACCTTTGGACAACAACCTTCGTTGCAACCAAGTTACGAACCGTGCCCTCCAGCTGTCGCAAATCCACTCCGCTCAAGAATACGGGAGCTTTCCTCGTTTAACCCGCGCAGATGCACGGTTTTGCCAAGCTTCGCGTATTTGAACTTCACTTTTCCAATAGCCACAACCGCAGTGTTATCCCAGATATGTGACCCTCCGAAATCAATCGTGATTTCCTTCGGATCGGCCTCTGCATCGAACTCATCCACAAAGCGGGACGAAGAACCAAAGAAGAATGGTCCGTGAACCCGATAAACTTTCTGCCCTTGCTCTTGGCTCGCCTGTACGCGGATCTTGGTCTGTTTCCAGCCAAAATGCAGCACACTGAGCACAACGCCGACCATAACCCCGATCGACAGATCGTGGGTATAGACCACAATCGCTACCGTCACGATCATGACAAAGGCTTCCGCCCGCGGCACGCGAGCAATATTTTTGATGGAACTCCAGTCGAATGTTCCGATGCACACCATAAACATTACACCGACGAGCGCCCCCATCGGTACCTGTTTCACCACTCCGCTAAATAGCAGCAACAGGATTGCGAGAAACGCACCCGCAGTAAACGTAGATAATCTTCCACGTCCCCCAGACTTCACATTAATGACCGACTGCCCAATCATCGCACAGCCGCCCATGCCGCCAAACAAACCGTTCACGAAATTGGCGATCCCCTGACCACGCACCTCACGGTTCTTGCTGCTCTTGGTCTCGGTCATCTCATCCACGATGGTTGCAGTTAGCAGAGATTCCAGCAACCCAACAAGTGCCATGGTGAATGAATAAGGAAGCAGAATCATCAGCGTGTCCCAAGTCCACGCAATATTCGGCAAGTGGAACATCGGCAGAGTGCTCGTTATATTTCCCATGTTTCCTACCGTTCTTACGTCCAGGTGAAACACCACGGTAATAATCGTCATTACGACGATTGCAATCAGTGGAGCTGGAACGCCTTTGAAAAACCGTGGCAAAATATAGACGATCGCCAGCGTGCCCGCCACCATCGCATACATAATCCAGTTCGCTCCCGTGAAGTGGGTTAACTGTGCCATAAAGATCAGGATAGCCAGTGCATTCACAAATCCGGTCAGTACCGAATGAGGCACAAACGTAATAAACCGTCCAACCTTAAATATGCCCAGTACAAACTGGATAATGCCCGTCAAAATCGTCGCTGCAAAAAGATATTCCACGCCATAATCCTTGACGAGTCCAACCATCAGTACCGCCATGGCACCTGTTGCCGCCGAGATCATGCCTGGTCTTCCACCAGCAATCGAGATCACAATCGCAATCGTAATCGAAGCGTACAACCCGACCATTGGATCGACACCCGCAATGATGGAGAACGCAATGGCTTCCGGAATTAACGCCAGCGCTACCGTAATTCCTGCCAGCACGTCTCCGCGAATGTTGCCAAACCATTGTTGTTTTAAAGTATTCATATGTTCTTGCCGTTCCTCCTACGTGTATTCCTCATAATGGACAATCCTGCTGAAGAGTAACGGAAGCCGTTCACACTAACCAACTACCCAGGACAGCACAAAACAACGGATTCCTCTCCGCGTCATTCACCTATGCTCATCCCTGAGTTACATCATTATTTACCATCCATATAGCCTTGACGGGTTAATATGCACTCATGTCTTTTCCGTTCCAGTGTGTACCGCTGGTGTTCCATTACTGCCTCAGTTGCCTTACTTCGTGCGACATCAGGAGCTGATCCTGATGCCCATAGGTTTTCCCCTCTCAGAAAAACCGGGTCCGTTAATGTACTGACCTATTATTATAGTCACAGGACCGGATATGTACTAATACAGTTAAGGCGAAAAAACAGAACCTTTTCTTCTATTATCTTAATCTTTCTATAATTTACTCACCAATTCTCTATTCACAAAAAATAACCCGCAAAGATCCTTTGAAGAAAGTCTCTTTACGGGTATTCCTGTGATGTAATGCTGTTGCTAGAACCTTCCCGATTTGAATATCGAATAGAGCAGGAAAGCCACCATCAGAATCGCCACCAGGAAACCAATCTCAATGACCGGAATATCCCACAGCATCGTGGACTGATGACTGATCGACGAACCGATAATCAGGCCCACCATAATGATACAGAAGGCAAGTAACACGATACTGAAGGACAGCCGATTGCTGATCTGGTCCATTCTGCGCATGAGGGCATCCAGTTCAGGAACACTGATCTCCAGCCTCAGCTTGCCTTTGCTAATAATGGATGATAATTGCCTTAATTGCCCTGGCAACCCAATGACACTCTCAGCCATATCGGCTGCACTACGGAACAACCGATTCTTGATTCTTCCGGCGCTAAAACGTTCCTTGATCAGCTTCCGGCCAAAGGGCTCGGCCATATCTACAATACTCAGGGAAGGATCAAGATGTTCGATTACACCTTCCATCGTAAGCAACGATTTACCAAGCAGCAGAATATCGGCAGGCATGACAACCCGGTGCCTCTGGGCTACGCCGAACAAGTCATTCAACGCCTGACCCACACTGATCTTGGAAAAGGGAATATCGTAATATTTGGTACGCAACTTGTCCAAATCCACATGAAGCCCACGCAGATCCATGTCATCAGGCATCATGCCCAATTTCTCAATTGCCCGGATCATACTGTCCGTATCTTTGCGCATTAATCCAATAATAAGCGAAGCGAGCTGTTGTTTCATCTCATCACTCAGACTACCCACCATACCGAAATCTATAAAGGCAAGACGTCCATCCTTCAATACCATCAGATTGCCCGGATGTGGGTCAGCGTGAAAGAATCCCTGAATAAAAATCTGATTCAATAATGAATCCACCAGCCGCTCGGCAATGTTATTCAGATCATGACCGCGTCTGACCAGTTCTTCACGATCATTGAGCTTGATACCTTCGATATACTCCATAGTGAGCACACGGGACGAAGTCTGATCCCAGTAAATTGTCGGGATTTTCACCTTATTGTCCTGTTGGTATTGCTGTGCAATTTTTTCCGTATTGCGGCCTTCGACCGTATAATCTAGCTCAGCCATCAACGCCTGAGCGTATTCTTCTACCATTTGCTGAATCTGATATTGCTTCACCCAATCCCAGCGCTTCTCCGCCATGGCTGTCAGCTCACGCAAAATATCCAGGTCACGCTGCACAATACGCGATATGCCCGGCCGCTGAATCTTGATGGCTACCGACTCACCGCTTTGAAGTTTGCCCAGATGCACCTGTCCAATGCTGGCCGCAGCTACAGGGGTATCCTCGAACCGGGAAAAGATCTCCTCCAGCGGTGTATCCAATTCCTGTTCCAAAATACCCCGTGCCGTCTCGGAAGAGAACGGCGGGACCTGATCCTGCAACTTCACCAGCTCGCGAATGACAGACTCAGGCAACAGATCTGCCCTTGTGCTTGCGAGTTGCCCCAGCTTGACGAAAGCTGGCCCCAGCTCCTGCAGCACAAGCCTGATGCGTTCACTCAGCGTTTTGGTGGTGTGTGCTTCACGCGACATCCACCGTCTGGGCAGAGCCAGCAACTGGAACAAACCCAGCTCTTCGACCATATAACCGAAGCCATGACGCACTAGCGCCATGGCAATTTCACGGTATCTGCCGACATGTTTGATTCGCACTGCCATCTACTCGATCTCGTTTCCTTTAAGAGGAGGAGGAACTTCAAGTGGAGCTGGGGATTCATCAGGTTGAAGCTGTGGTGAGTGGCCCAGTTCGGCAAGTTTTTTCTCCAGGACAGCAACGCGCTGTTCCAGACTGGTTACATCACTTTCGGATGCCACACCAGCTTCCTGAAGCACTCGTTTAACCTGTTCTTGAATCACTCTCTTGAACTGGCCTTGCTCTTCATCGCCCCGTTCCAACAGGCGTTCAACCAAAGCTTTGGATTCACCGGGAGCAAGTTCCCCGCGCTTGACCAAATCATCCACGGTTTTCTCAATTTTTTCTTTGCTTACGACAGTAAGACCAAGCCCTAACGAGATCGCCTTTTTGAACAAATCGCTCATTTTTGTCATCCTCCTCTTCGTTGATCTCTATATTATACCCCTTATACTCCGCATGCAAAAATGTTAGTCCGATCAGACGTAACGTGCAGCCCATTTGCCTGCTTGCAGAAGTAACTTCCGGTACGTTTCGTGCGCAAAAGACGGCACATGGTGACCCGGCATAAGATAAACAATACGTCCAACACCATATCGATGCGCCCAAACCGCAGGCTTCGGTCCTTCTTCAGATTGATATTCAAGCAATACCTTCGTTTCGGCAAAAGAACCAAACTCGAACTGATATGCTTCCTCCTCCATCGTAAACCCGGTAATGCCCTCCGTCACTGGATGGCTTTCCGCCGTTACGTTGAATTCAAGTTGTGCATAAGCCGGATGATGCAGGAACTTGGCACCGATCATCTGTTTGAGCTCATAACGATTTTGGAGCGAAATGCCGTTGTGTATAATGACCAGTCCACCTCCATTACTCACATAGGACAACAAACCTGCTGTCTGCTGAGGAGAGACTTTCCCCTTCCAATCGTCCATGTATGAGATACATACATCAAACCCGGTTATATTTTCTTGCAGTAGCATATTCCGATTCTCACTGCACTGCACAGTCATAGTATCATGGAAAATTCGGCTAATCTCCGCATCCACCCCCTGAAGCGGGTGCCAATCCGGATGTGTATAATCGCCAAGTAGTAATGCTTTTTTACGATGATCCATTCAATTAATCTCCTTTCTTGTTCACCTCACTGTATCAATCAACTACCAGGGGAGCTTCTCTCCCTTGTAGTCCACATATGCGGGCTGATCTCCTTTAAACTGTTCATGGCGGTCGATAAGTACTGCAATATGCTGTGCAGATTGCTCGGGCGTGAGATCCGCAGCAACATCCAATTCGCCCCTCATATAACTCTGTACCCAACCGGGATGCACAAGCATCACTTGTCCGCCTTCATCCTTCAGACCATTGTGCACAAGACGGGCCTGCATGTTCAAAGCAGCTTTGGACATACAATAGGCATACCACCCATCCCGACTGCATTGTTCTATACTTCCAGCCTCGGAAGAGATATCAACAATCAGCTTGACCTGTCCTTGAAGAAGGAGGGGTAACAGGGAATGAGTCACACGCAGTGTGCCTAAGGTGTTCACATTAAATACTTCAGCCATCTCCGCCATATTCAACGGCCCGCGGATATGATCCGTAATACTTCCTAGTATAGCCGCATTATTGATCAGCATATCCAGATGATTCGTATCCAGCTTCAATGTCTCCGTGAACAGAGCTACCGACAGGTCGTCCGCAATATCCAGTTCGATGGCGCGCAGATGGTCAGGATATCCTTCTGCAAGCATACGAATCCCCTCGGAATCTTCCACGTCCAGACCGGCCGCATACACGAGATACCCTCTCTTCAGCATCTGTGCCGTCAAAGCCAATCCCAATCCCCGAGCAGCTCCCGTTACACATACGGTTCTCATCATGATGTCCCTCCCTCGCATAATGATTCTGTCTTTTATTCATTCCACATATTCATCTGAAAACCTTTAATTCAGAATGGGATCGCCAACTTCACGACCAAAGACTCAGGAGGTAAAAGAAAGATTAGAGCCATTCTGCTTATTGAATTCAGCTATCTATTTAAGCTATAAATAGCTGCTATTATCCCTGCATATATCGCTCCTGCCGATAGGCTAGACAATGCTCCACCCATCTTCGAGCAGCTACCGGATAAGAGCCCAGATGAACGTGCGTATACCCCGCCACGATGTTGCCTGCGGCATATCCCTCTTGCTTCAAGCCACGTAACCCCTTGCTAGGTGCGCAAACTGAAAAAAGTCCTGCTCCAAAAAACGGATCAGAACCAGAAGTAACATATACATATACGATTCGTATTCAACCATTCACTAACCTAATGATTGAATACGTTCATAGTCATTGATAACTATGATTGCAGGCCACTAATCTCTAATCTTGACCGCACGCCCTGCCGCAAAGTAACGTCCCAGCTCAACGATGAGTGCTCCCATCTTCTCTTCCTCCGGAATGACCAGTGCCTCAATGCCTTCTTCACGCATGGAGTTTGCTGTAACTTTACCTACAGACGCAGGAATTACACCTTGTCTGAAGGCAGCAAGCAACGGCTCAAGCTTGTCCTGCGAGGCCGCATATTCGGTCAAAAACCGGACCTGTGGTCCACTCGTGAAGGCAACCGCATCAACCTCATGCTGTATAATCTCATTCAAAAGCTGTTCCAGCTCTGCCTCTTCCGGCGGTACGTGGCGGTAAGGTAGCACTTGTGTGACGATTGCGCCTTGTTCTTCCAACCATGCGACAAGTTTGGGAGCAGTCTCCCCATGAAGCTGCAACATAACCTTTTTCCCTGCGAGATCATGCGAGGCAAATTCTCGAATGAGCCCGTCCGTGCTACCATCATCATCTCGTACCAGCGGTGTTAACTTGCGCTTTTTGAGCGCATTCACCGTCTTGTATCCCCTCGCTGCAATTGAGGATTCCGATAATACATCCAGCAATTGGCCTGCGACTTCCATATCCTCAGCCATTTCAAACAATGCATCCAATCCCATACCCGTAGTTAACACCGCCCAGTCTGGCGGGTCTGAGATCCAGGATACCAGTCCATCCCTGATACTCCGATCATCCAGGAATACAGTCCCCTGTGCCGGTCGCACAAGCGGGATTCCGCCCATTTTTTCAACCAGTATGGACATTTCTTTCGATTTTCGTGGTCCTGTTAATGCTACACGTACACCTGCCAAATGTTGAGCCATTCATGTTCCCCCCGTTAGTTCAGCCGAATGTTCATCAGTCTGACTACAGTATACAGGGTACTTCTGTGAAGGGAAACTGTACTTCCCCTCTTTTTGCCCGTTCATCTATAAGGATTTTTGATGGGATGTATCAGGAAGGCTGGAGTTCTCCACCGTGAGAATCCTGCCTTCTTTTCTCTCCATTCTTCTCCGTATCAGAGGATTCTTGTCCCTGCTCATGCTTCTCTTTCTTTGATTGCTCTCCCGATCTCTGATGGTTAGATTCTTTTTTATCCTTTTTGCGAGGACGAAGGAAAAGAAACAGCACAATAGGGAACAGTACTTCAAAAACAATGGCGATCCATGTCCATTCCCGGGTGAATCGATAAAGCTGAATGGCGTTTCTGAAAAACCAGAATGCACAAACAAAGCCTAACAGTGCCACCGGACCTGTCATGACCTTTCCCGAAACGTTCGGAATCATTCGCTTCAGTCCCCAACAGACAAAATACAGATCAAATGCAATTTTGGTAATCATGGTAGGCAAGGTTGCCGCAGCCAGCGCCAGGTCAAACCGGTCCAGAAAGTCACTAATTTGCAACTGCCTTGCGAGTTCATACGAAGGGTATACTAGTCTGGAGGCAATGGGCACACCAATCGACGTGATGGTTTCCACTATAATCAGCATCATCACCAATCCCGAGATAATGATGCCCCATAACACAGGCTTGAAGCGAAAATCACTGCCCTTGACGACAAAAGGTAAGGCGATCATCTCGCCATAAAAAGAAAATATGTACCAACTCCCTTTGCCTACACCTGCCGTATCGACATGAAAATAGGGCATCAGATTTTCCATATTCAACTGCTGAATAAGCATGAAAGGCACAATGATAGAGTTCAACAGGAACAGGGTAACATATAGTTCTGACATTCCGATCAACGAACCAAGCCCGCCTCTGACGATAAATACCGCCATAATCATGAGTGACAATACCACAATGGATATCGGCGTTGTCTCTAGCAAGGTTATACTTACATAATCACCAATTAATCGGATATCTCTTGCGAATATGAAGAAAAAAAACAAAATGTACATTACGCCTGCGAGCCTTCCCATAAAGGGGAACCGTTCAGCAAGGGCCTCAAACAGATCCTGATTCGGAAATCTCCGCTGCATTCGACTTACCATCCACATGGATATAATCATCACGAAAACAACTGGCACATACGAGAGATAAGCGTGCTGTTCCGCATAAAAAATGGCCTGTGCATGGGGTTGAATCAACGTGCCCGTAACACTGAGTAGCAGCACGAGTAGTACAATCTGTCGAGAAGTCACACTTTGATTCATACAATACCTCCTTTCCATCATTCAAACTGTACTCCGCACCATTTCTAGCCCGTATCTATGGCAGCGGTAAGAATCGCTGGATGACATGGCTGATCCATACCGTTACAAAAAAGGTTTTACTTAAATGGGTTACATAGAGCCATAGGCC
Source organism: Paenibacillus xylanexedens (assembly GCF_017874615.1). Lineage (GTDB taxonomy): Bacteria > Bacillota > Bacilli > Paenibacillales > Paenibacillaceae > Paenibacillus > Paenibacillus xylanexedens. Next base: position 3,128 of record NZ_JAGIKV010000016.1, on the reverse strand, counting down.
TGTCCCTAATGCAATCAGGCCATAGGATAACCAGCGATTAATGACCGCCGCCTGCTTCAGATGTCTGAAGTCCATCACAATGACAACGATGACCATCCCCAGATAGGTGAACAAAAGTGGTTTAATCATGTACGATATCCTCCTCAACTACACCGATCGGTTTATTGACTACCCCTACATTTTCAATAATGACGTGGGGGATAACGTTCACCTCAACATCAGGATAGATGTCATCCCATCGATCCTTCATTTTGTCCCACTCTTTAGGCAAGTGTTGATGGATCGACCGACCAATCCCGAGAATATCTGCATTATATTTTCGCTGTATTAATCGAACCCCTTCAACGATATCCTCTTTTATTTTTTTGTGGATCGCGTCATTTAATTTTAAAATCTCTTTTTCACGCAAATCACCGTAATTTGATTCGTTATCTACAACCACGCCTTTGGCGTACAATTGAACGGTCACAGTAACCTTGTCATTCTTGACACTGGGGTGCAGTGAAGAATTGTTCTCATTCAGCTTGATGAATATATTTCCTTCTCCTCGCGGAGCCTTGACCATAACTTCCGGCGCATTGGCTTCCCCCATAGCGAGAATCAGGGCATCAGCGGGAGCTTTGTCAATCATGCCTACCAACTTGTCTTTTTTAAAAATGGCCAACCCATCCAGCTTGATATTTGTTTTGGCGTCCTTCCAATTTTTCGGGACATTATCCACTTTCGAAGCAACCGGCAGGAACGGATCTACACCATCACTAAGAATGGCATCTATAAACGTTTTGAGTGAACGTGGATTCCGCATATTTAGAAAGCACAACTCTCTCACCATCTCGGATGGGAATTTTTCTATAGGTGCATCCGTATCCATCACGGCGTATGCCTCACCTTTTGTGACGACTGGCAATGCTGAGAATCGGTTAAGCGGGTAACGTGTAAACAAATCGAGCATGGAGGCAACGCCGTCCCGGGCAAGATCTTCCCCAATGAGCATGGTACGGCGGTGCGCATAATAAATCTTGCGAGATAGCGCTTTTTGGCCCTCAAGTGTAGTCCCCCGTAGCGTCTTCGCCGTGTTGGACAACATGAACCATGATTTGTCCCCGCTTGTACCTCCGCCGCCTCCCGTACTGCCTGAAGAACCGGATTGACCGGGAAGCGCAATCTGCAGACTGGATCTGTAATTCTCCCCTTCCTTATCAATGGCAATTCCAATTACAAAGGCAATATCATTAATCTCCTTACGATCCCAGCATCCTGCTATGAAAAGGGTACACAGCAGTAACATCAATACGGCGCGAATTTTTCGAATAAGAAACATGTGTTCACCATCCTTCCTCAGCTTCAGGCGAACCATTGATCTTTTCATTCATCCGTTTCTGGTTATCCTGGACCGTAGAAGGACGATTGATCATTTTCCACCACGGCACACGAATGAGAATATCCTTGGTATCTGTTTTGCTGTATGGGCTAAGACCCGACAGATACGGCACACCAAATGAGGTCATCTGGGTCAGATGCACCGAAATCAGGACCAGACCGATCACGATGCCATACAGTCCGAGCATGCCAGCCAGTAACATGATTGGAAAACGCAATAGACGAACGGTAATCGCAAAGTTAAATCGCGGGATCGTGAAGGAAGCTATTCCTGTCATGGATACGATAATAACCATCGGTGCGGATACAATCCCCGCTTGAACTGCGGCCTGTCCGATCACGAGTGCACCGAGGATACTGACAGCCTGACCCACTGTCTTGGGTAACCTGACCCCCGCTTCACGGAGGGCTTCGAACGATAACTCCATGATGAGGGCTTCTACCAATGCCGGGAAAGGGATCGCTTCCCGTGCACCAGCAATACTCAGAATCAGCGTGGTGGGTAACATGTCCTGATGAAATGTTGTGATCGAGATATACAAGGCTGGTAGAAATAGAGCGATGGCTACGAACAAAAATCGAATCCAGCGCACCAAGTTACTAATGAAGAATCGTTCATAGTAGTCCTCACTGGCCTGAAGCATCTGCCACATCGTAACTGGAGCAATCAATGCAAAGGGAGTGCCGTCTACCATAATGGCAAACCGCCCTTCCAGCAGATTGCCTGCCACCGTATCCGGACGCTCGGAATAGTGCATCTGCGGGAATGGAGAATACGGGTGGTCTTCAATCAGTTCCTCGATATAACCTGACTCCAGAATGCCATCGATTTTGATTTTTTCCAGGCGTTTCTTCACATCCCGGATCAACTTCGGATCAGCAATATCCTCCATATAAGTCAGAACGATATCTGTCTTGGTTTCTGTGCCGAGGGTCATACTCACCATCTTGAGAGAGGGGGTTTTCAGCTTGAACCGCAATAAAGCTGTATTGACACGGAGTGTTTCGGTGAATCCTTCCCGTGGCCCCCGAATCACAGACTCCGTTTGCGGTTCCTCCACCCCACGTCTGACGCCGCCTTTAACGTTGAACATCCAGGCTTCGCCACTTCCATCGACCACCAGAAGTGCGGAGGATGCAAGCACACCTTCTGCTGCTGCCGCCCAGGTATCCACTCGCTTCACCTGTGTCAGCTCAACACGCGTATCATCCAGTGGAACATCAGGTTCATCTGTACGCTGCTGCACCAGCCCACGAATAATCGGACGCAGCATGTGTTCTTGGATATCAGCCGAATTGACAATACCTTCAATATAGACGAGAAGTCCTTTCACTTCCGGCGTAATCATGACGTTACGAAAAACCACATCCGAGCAATCGGAAAAGATCTCCTTTACCGCCTGAATCTGAGTTTCATGTACTGCACTAATCGGCTGCCGTAGAAAAGGCGGGGACGGCAGTCCCAAAGGGATATGTTTTTTCTCTTCTGAAGCTCTTCCCGGTTGTCGGGACTTGTCTTTCCCAGATGTTTTGTCCGCCATATGCCGCCCCTCCATTCTTGTTTTTTATACAAGGTAGCTTGTGCCAGACAGCGGGGAATTATGTGGTCTTTTTTGTAAAGTTACGATTAAATTCTCTGAGTTCAGACAGCAAAAAGGGGCTGTCTCAAAAGCCCTGAAAAGCGTATCGGCAAAAAGAAATAACACTCATAGGTTCAAAAAAGGACAAAGCAGAGGTTTATCCTGCTT
>NZ_JAGIKV010000015.1 GCF_017874615.1 Paenibacillus xylanexedens | reverse complement strand
TTGAAGACGACGAGGTAGATAGGCTGGGGGTGGAAGTGCAGCAATGCATGGAGCTGACCAGTACTAATCGGTCGAGGGCTTATCCAATAGCAAGTGATAATTCGCATGTTTCGTTTCGAATCTAGTTTTCAGGGAGCAATCCTTGAATGATGTTGATGATTGTTATTTGGAGAGATACCCAAGTGGCTATAAGGGGACCCTCTGCTAAGGGGTTAGACTGCGTAAGCGGTGCGAGGGTTCGAATCCCTCTCTCTCCGCCATCTTTACCTAAAGATGGACAAGCAATCAAGACACAATTAATATGGCGGTGTAGCTCAGCTGGCTAGAGCGTACGGTTCATACCCGTAAGGTCGGGGGTTCGATCCCCTCCGCCGCTACCATATTACCCAGGAGGCTTAGCTCAGCTGGGAGAGCATCTGCCTTACAAGCAGAGGGTCGGGGGTTCGATCCCCTCAGCCTCCACCATATACGCCGGTGTAGCTCAACTGGTAGAGCAACTGACTTGTAATCAGTAGGTTGGGGGTTCAAGTCCTCTCGCCGGCACCATTAATGCCTGGAACCGTGGTGTAGTTGGCCTAACATGCCTGCCTGTCACGCAGGAGATCGCGGGTTCGAATCCCGTCGGTTCCGCCATTAATCCTAAAATTAAATAAGGCTCGGTAGCTCAGTCGGTAGAGCAGAGGACTGAAAATCCTCGTGTCGGCGGTTCGATTCCGTCCCGAGCCACTTTTATTTAACCTTGGAGGATTAGCGAAGCGGCCAAACGCATCAGACTGTAAATCTGCTCCCGTACGGGTTCGGTGGTTCGAATCCATCATCCTCCACCAGTTTCATGAGTCATTAGCTCAGTTGGTAGAGCACCTGACTTTTAATCAGGGTGTCGAAGGTTCGAGCCCTTCATGACTCATCTCTAAGAAAAGAGTGATTAATCATTAATTTGATTAGTCGCTCTTTTTTGTTGTGTGATTTTATCTCAATATCGATATTTATTAATGCTGGGCAAGATATGATAAACTAATAGAAAACATGCAGAGTGGTGACGTTCATTATATGAAGCTCATACCTGATCTAAAACAGCAAATTGAAGTCATTATAGGCACAACTTTGGACGAATATGAAATTACAATACAAGAATGGACGCAATCCGTTGCGAATCTGGTTGGTCGACATGAAAATTCAGAGACCTTTGGTGATGAGGGTGAGCATCAGGAGGTATCTGATCAATCTGCATCTCCAATTTCATCCGATGTGATCAGTTTGAATACGGGAAAGCGTATATTTTTTAAGGTTCGGATGAATGAGCAAGAAGAGACTGTCGTGTGTTGGGGATGCCCTGCAAAATCTATTACCGTGGAAACACGACAATTGATTGAGCTTTTAATCCGTACTAACTCGGCTCTACCCGATGAGGTACAACCTGTTATATATGAGAATGATAGGGAACAGTATTTGACTGAATTGGGTCTCTGGCTTAAAGGGCAGATCGAACAATCAACCAAGCAGGAATCTGAAGTGGTTCCTGATCGCTTTGTGGTGCCCGCAGGATTAAATGCTGAGAAGATTCTGTTCTTACTGCAAGGGGATACACCGGATGCACACCGTTTACGATCAAAGGAACTCAACAAGTTGCTTGAGAGTTACTTTGGCGAGGAAATTGTCTTGATTCCTTTGGGGGAGCAAGAGTGGGTTTTCATGGGTGATAAAGAAATTGTTACCGAAGAAGCTGAGGAAGATACAACGGAGGCCAAAAAGGATTCATTGAACGCTTTTTGTCTAGGATTACATGAATTGGTTGCCAGTGAGTGGGCTGGGGTGTTCCATCTGTCTGCTTCTCTGCCATGCATTCCTGCACAACAACTTGTATCGGTCACAGCTCTTCTTAAAGAAAGTGTTCACTTGGGTAGAGCATTCCATGTCACGCAGCATATTCATCTCCCATGGGATCTTCACCTGGAGCGGTTGGTAGCGAGCATACCAGATGATCAACGTACACGTTTTATACAAGAAACAGGCAAAGATACGGTAATCTTCAATGACAGTGAGACACTTGCTACGCTGGAGACCTTTTTTAGCCTGGACTGTAATGTCAGCGAGACAGCGAAACGACTTTTCATCCATCGTAATACGTTGGTTTATCGTCTGGACAAGATCAAACAGGAGATTGGTTACGATGTGAGGCACTTTGAAAGTGCTGTTCTAGTGCAGTTTTTACTACTAATGTACAAAGTGACGAAAAAGCATTGATATTTTTGTGCAGTTTGCGAATAGTCAAACCTCACGTAAGTAGGGTATTATAAAAATACAAATTGTATTCGATTACAAAATGATCTCTGAGGAGGCAACAATCATGGCTGGAGTACGTTTAGAGCATATTTTCAAAAAATACCCGGGTTCTGATAAAGCAACTGTAGTTGACATTAACCTGGACATTAAAGATAAAGAATTTCTGGTACTGGTAGGTCCGTCCGGTTGTGGTAAATCAACAACACTTCGTATGATCGCAGGCCTTGAGGAAATTTCTGAAGGTAAACTCTATATCGGTGACCGTGTCGTTAATGATGTTGCACCTAAAGACCGCGATATCGCGATGGTATTCCAATCCTACGCCTTGTATCCGCATATGAGCGTATATCAAAACATGGCGTTTGGTTTGAAATTGCGTAAGGTTAAAAAAGATGAGATCGACAAACGTGTACGTGAAGCAGCTAAAATCCTGGATATCGAACATTTGCTTGAGCGTAAACCTAAAGCATTGTCCGGTGGTCAACGTCAACGTGTCGCTTTGGGACGTGCGATTGTCCGTGATCCACAAGTGTTCTTGATGGATGAGCCTCTCTCCAACTTGGATGCCAAACTGCGTGGTCAAATGCGTGCTGAGATCACTAAACTTGCGAAACGTTTGGAAACAACTGTTATCTACGTAACGCATGACCAGATCGAAGCTATGACGATGGGTGATCGGATCGTTGTTATGAAGGATGGTATCATCCAACAAGCAGCTTCTCCGGAAGAGTTGTACAACCTGCCGGCTAACCTGTTCGTAGCTGGTTTCATCGGTTCCCCGACAATGAACTTTATCTCGGGTAAACTCGCTGAGCAAGGTACTAGCATGCATTTCATAGCTCCTGGTGTGGATGTTGAAATCCCGCAAGGTAAAGCACAAGTGTTGAAATCTAGAGGATACATTGGTAAAGAAGTGATTCTGGGTGTTCGTCCAGAAGACATTCACGAAGAGCCAGTATTCCTGGAAGCTTCCCCGAACTCTGTATTTTCTACACACGTAGATGTTACAGAGAACCTGGGTCACGAAATGCTCCTCTACTTGAGCGGTGTTGGTAATGATACAACGATCGCACGTGTAGACGGACGTTCTAACACTCGTGATGGTTCCACAGTTAAAATGGCCATCGACATGAACAAAGTTCATATCTTTGACAAAGAGACTGAAGTGAACGTACTTCTTCAAGACAAATAATACTGGGATTCCTCGGTGACGATGGAACCTGACAGTTAACGCAATTATACATTGTAATGAGAGCCCCTTCCGTTATTGCTGGAAGGGGCTTTTTTAAGATTAATGAATTTATAAGTTTCGGCAGAGTTGAAGGATTAATAATCGTAAGAAAAACACCCCTTAAACTACGAATGTAGTATCCTAGAAGGTGCTTCGATCAGAAGACTTTTCTTACTAATGGTTGTCGGAGGCTGCGATTGCATTCATCTCGGAATTCATTTAAGATTATTTGAAGGTCTGTCTTCATTTATTTGAGAGAATCGACTGTTGGAAGGGTATGCATTCTGTACCCCATGTTGTGAATGCGCTAATAATGGAAATAACTGATACACGATCTGATGTACATAGAGGGACAGCTAATGCTGAAAGGAAGAGACAAATGGCGAAAAAAGTGAAAGTATCTGAACTGGTGCAGCAATTTCAGTTGGAGGTTGTTTCTGGATCTCACGGATTGAAAAGAGTCATTACGGTAGATGACCTGAACCGTCCTGGTCTGGAAATGGCCGGTTATTTTGAATACCATCCACAAGAACGGGTACAGCTGCTTGGAAGAACGGAGTTAGCTTTCTTTGCAATGTTACCTGAGCAAGAGCGGCGAGATCGTATGCAACGTCTTTGTACGGAAGAGACGCCTTGTATCGTTGTCACGCGTGGACTGGAAGTTCCGCAAGAGCTGATTGATATCAGTGAAGAGCAGAATCTGGCTGTACTTCGCAGCAACATGGCTACTACGATTCTATCCAGCCGGATCACGGGATTCCTGGAAAAGAAATTGGCACCAACAGCAACCATTCACGGTGTACTTTGTGATGTCTATGGCGTAGGTATGCTGATCACAGGTAGCAGCGGTATTGGTAAGAGTGAAACAGCGCTTGAACTGGTGAAACGTGGACACCGACTGATTGCCGATGATGCGGTAGAGATCCGCCAAACGTCAGATTTTCAGCTGCACGGTACTGCACCAGAATTGATCCGCCACTTGCTCGAGATTCGAGGTGTCGGTATTATCAACGTCATGACATTGTTCGGGGCTGGTGCGGTTCGGAATAACAAACGGATTACTTTGGTTGTACGTCTGGAAGCATGGCAGCAGGATAAACAATATGATCGTCTGGGTCTGGATGAAGAGACTACACGTATCATTGATACGGATGTACCTCTCGTTACGATTCCTGTTCGTCCGGGACGGAACTTGGCGGTTATTATTGAAGTGGCAGGTATGAACTATCGCCTGAAACAGATGGGTCTGAATGCTGCACTGCAATTCACGAATAAGCTGACAGCAACCATCTCGGAAGATATGGAAGACATGGATTAAGAAACATTTTATACAAGGAAATGAAGATAAATGGTTGACATGTACTGCTTCTCTTAAGGCGCAGTGTATGCCAACCATTCGTCATGCGTGCGATTGATTGAATAAATAGGAGTGTGAATGAATGGATACATTATTACTGTTGAACCCGATTGCGTTCTCTATTGGAGCGTTAAAGGTTCACTGGTACGGGCTTATTCTTGGTGCTGCGGCACTTATAGGACTCCTGCTCGTGATCCGGGAGGGCAAACGTTACAATATTCCACAGGAAGTGTTCATGGACATGGTCTTGCTGGGCGTGCCTTCTGCCATCATTGGTGCCCGCATCTACTACGTCGCATTTAAATGGGAAGATTATAAAGATAATTTCTGGGATGTCTTTAAAATATGGAATGGCGGTATCGCCATCTATGGTGCCCTTATTGGTGCAATCATCTGTGCAGTTATTTTCTTCCGTCGTAAAGGGTATAACTTCTGGCGTATGGCCGATATCTGTGCGCCTGGACTGCTCGTTGGACAGTTGATCGGACGCTGGGGGAACTTTGTGAATCAGGAAGCCTACGGCGGTCCTGTAGAAGAATCATTTTTGAGAGACAAGCTTCATCTGCCGGACTTTATTGTGAATCAAATGAACGTAGAAGGCGTATTCCACCATCCTGCATTTTTGTATGAATCGATGTGGAGTCTCGTTGGTCTGGTCTTGCTGCTGGTTCTGCGTCGTCAGAAGTTTCTGCGTTCAGGTGAACTGTTCATGTCTTATTTCATCTGGTACTCTATCGGTCGCTTCTTCATTGAAGCTCTACGTACGGATAGTCTTGGCTTCCAGGCTCCGCAATGGGTCGCTTCATTAGTGAACGGGCTATGGTCTCCAATGACTGCAATGGGCTTTGAACAAGGATATCTTGATCCTGCTTACGGTAACGTAAGAATCTCGCAACTGCTCGCGATTGGCATCATTATTGTTGCTGTTGTATTCATTGTGGTGAGAAGAGTGACAGGTAAAGCAGATGTTCGTTATAGTGATCCGATTGTATCGTCCAAAGTTACCTCAGATGATATGGAGCATACGGGAAGAGTTGCTGGCAAAGAGAATAAGTTAACACCTCCAGCCAAAGATGAATCCAAGCAAGTTGATGATAAAAAGGAGTAATGCAACATGATTGACACGGTATTGTTTGATCTGGACGGAACGATTATTGATACCAATGAGTTGATTATCAGCTCATTCCAGCATGTCATGGGGGGATGGGAGCATTCAGCTCCATGGACTCGGGAACAGATCATTCCACATATGGGTGGCACACTGGAGCAGCAAATGCGTACCTTTTCTGGCCAGGAGGAAGTCTCCGAGTACGTGAAAGGTTACCGTGCTTATAATGATATCCATCATGAAGCGATGGTTAGACCTTTTCCACATGTTATTGAGGTAGTAGAGGCGCTGCATCAGGCTGGCATTGTGATGGGTGTGGTCACAACCAAAATTCGTCCATCTACATTAAAGGTGTTGGAGCGTTTTGACCTACTGAAATATATGAAGACGATTGTAACAGTGACCGATGTGACGAATCCGAAGCCACACGCTGAACCGGTACTGAAAGCGATGACGGAACTGGGTGCAGATCCTGCCAAAACGTTAATGGTGGGTGACAGTCCAGTGGATATTCAATCGGCTCAAAATGCGGGCGCACTCTCGGCGGGGGTTGCATGGTCCCTTAAAGGGGAAACAATCCTGAACGGATATGGTCCTGATCACATGTTGCACGATATGAGAGACTTGTTGAAACTCATCCGGGTTGAAACGGGACGTTCATGAGAAAAGTAACCCGCTATCCGGTAGAGGACCAGAATGCACTTTGGCATATCTACAAGACAGTGAGTCCGTGGAAGGGCGTTCGTAATTTTATCTGGATCCAGTTGTCACGCTATTGTCCGATCCTATCGGTGAAGAATTGGATTTACCGCCGAATGCTCGGTATGAAGGTAGGAAAACACACGGCCTTTGGCCTGATGGTGATGGTGGATGTGTTTTTTCCGGAGAAAATAACGGTCGGCGAAAACTCTGTCATCGGTTACAACACAACGATTCTCGCTCATGAGTATCTCATTAAGGAGTACAGGCTCGGTGAGGTGATTATCGGGGAAAATGTACTGATTGGTGCTAACACAACGATTCTGCCCGGGGTAACCATAGGGGATGGAGCCGTTGTAGCTGCTGGAGCAGTCGTACATAAGGATGTTGCTCCAGGAGCTTTTGTTGGAGGTAATCCACTACGTGATTTATCCCGCGCGGCAGCTTCTACGGAAGAAACTGTCTTTAACACGGATGATTCTTCTCAGGGTAGTGTGCATTGAGTCAATAAAGTAATGAATGAAGATGTGTTGAAGTAAAAAGCTGCTTATGGCAGCTTTTTTCGTATATAAATACCGATTGGCGAGTGTAACGGTGTGTATATAAAAACGATATGTTGATCCAAGGGCAATCAAGCTTTGGTATTGTTGACGGTAGTGCGGATTTCATGTTATCATATCCCATATCCTTTAGTTTGTTAGCACTTTACCATGTGAAAGTATTCTTGGAGAAATGAAGCATGATAAAGATTGAACTAAACCAATAGTTGAAGGCTTATGCGATAATACTGTGATTCAGGTTTATAAGATAGATTGGGGATTTACACTACATAAATCCTGTTGAAATAGAACGAGTGCAACTCTTAAATTACTGACTCGGGGTGAATATTACCAATGTCCAAACCAAAAGGTTTTGAAAAACCGACCGGATTCCGCGACTATACACCACATGTAGTATCCAAGCTGCGGACGATTGAACGCAATGTACTGGAATGTATGGAACGCTGGGGTTACCGTCAGATCATCACACCAACGATTGAATATTACGATACGGTAGGTGTGGCAAGCTCTACATCAGATCGTAAATTATTTAAATTGCTAAACAGCAGGGGAACCACACTGGTACTCAGATCGGATCTAACGGCTCCAATTGCACGCGTCGTTTCATCCATGCTCAAAGATGAGCAGTTGCCGCTGCGTCTGTCCTATCATGCGAACGTATTCCGTTCTATTGAGGAGGAAGCTGGACGTGAAGCTGAATTCTTTCAGACAGGCGTGGAGTTGGTTGGAGACGACTCACCTGAGGCGGATGCAGAAGTTGTTGCGCTTGCGATCGCCTCTTTGCAGGCAGCGGGAGTGTCTTCTTTTAAAATAGCGATGGGTCATATGGGATTCCTGAACGGATTACTGGAGGAAGTGATTCCAGGCCAGACCGCTGAGCAGGAGCAATTGAAGGAAGGGTTGCTCGGACGTGATTATGTCGGCTATCGCCAGTCAATTGAAGCATTGAATCTGGAGCCGAAGTTGAAAGAACAGCTTGAAGCGATCCTGCGTCTGCGTGGTGGTAAGGAAGTATGCACACATGCGGTAGAGCTAAGTTCAAGTGCTGAAGCAGCACAGTCGATTGCACATCTGTGTGCCGTATTCGAAGTGTTGGAGGCGTACGGTGTATCCGAGCATGTGCTGATTGATCTGACGATGATCGGTGATTTCTCCTATTATACGGGCATGACCTTTGAAGGGTATGCAGCCGAACTGGGATCTCCGGTATGTAGCGGCGGACGGTATGATAATCTGTTACAACAGTTTGGTCGTTCATTGCCAGCTACAGGATTTGCACTGAAAACGAACCGTATTATTGATGGTGTTCATGGCATTATCATTGAAGAGAAAAAACCGATACTTATCCAATATAGCCCGAAACGTCGGGCCGAGGCACTAACAGAAGCAGCAAGATTACGCAGTATGGGACAAAATGTAGTGACACTCCTCCTTCCTGAAGACGGGGCTGAGGCAAGTGCCGTATCAGGTGGAGCAACAACCGTTCAGGCGGAGCAGGTTATTACTTACGGATCTGAAGAAGGAGGACGCTGAGATGTCGGATATTCTGAAGGTGGCCATGCCGAAGGGCCGAATCTATAAAAAAGCCTCCAAGTTGTTCCGTGAAGCGGGGCTGGATATTCCAGAAGACGTGGACGATACACGCAGACTGGTCATTGAAGTACCGGAAGCGGGAATGGAATTCATTATGGCGAAGCCCGTAGATGTTCCAACATATGTGGAGTACGGTGTTGCTGATATCGGAATTGTTGGTAAAGACGTGCTACTGGAGGAAGATCGGGATGTGTACGAACTGTTGAATCTGGGAATCGCTCAGTGCCGTATGTCTGTGATCGGACTTCCAGACTGGAAGCCAGGCATCCAGCAACGTGTTGCAACGAAGTATCCAAGGATTGCTTCACAGTATTTTCGGGAGCAGGGGCAGCAGGTCGAGGTGATTAAGCTGAATGGCTCCATTGAGCTTGCACCCCTGATTGGTTTGGCAGATCGAATCGTCGATCTGGTAGAGACAGGTCAGACGCTGCGTGAGAACGGACTCGTCGAAATCACGGGTATTCTGGAGATTACTAGCCGTCTTATCGCCAATCGGGTAAGTTATCGAATGAAAAATGCACGAATTCAGGCCTTGTGTGATGCACTTCAGCAGGTCATTCCGGCATCGAATGAGATATCGGCGGGAAGCTTTCGGGGATAATCTACTGTGTCGGATATATAGATGAGAAACATGCAAAGCAGAAGCAGAAGCAGAAGCAAAAGTAAGAGTAAGAGTAAGAGTAAGAGACAAAATAAAGAAGCAAATCGGCCACAAGAAGGCAGGTATTACAGAGGATGAGGAGGTTGTACGTATGAAAATTGTACCTGCACGGGAGTTTGATCTGAAGCGGGAAGTGGAGTATGGCACACCGCAGCAAAATGAAACGGTACGGCAGATTGTCAGCGACATTCGCCGTGAGGGTGATGCGGCACTGCTGCGTTACACGGAGCAGCTGGACCGTACAAAGCTGACGGCCGCGGATTTGCGCGTGCCGCAGGAAGAGCTGCAGGCGGCTTATGCAGCCGTGGAGCCATCCTTTGTGACGGCGATTCGGCAAGCCGCCGCCAACATTCGTGCGTTTCACGAGAAACAGAAACGCAACTCGTGGATGGATTGGCAGCCGGACGGCAGCCTGCTGGGCCAGGTCATCCGACCGCTGAAGCGGGTCGGCGTCTATGTACCTGGCGGCAAAGCAGCGTATCCATCGTCAGTGCTGATGAATGTGATTCCGGCACAGGTGGCAGGCGTGCCGGAGATTGTTGTCGTGACGCCGCCGTCAACGAACGGTGGCGAAGGTATTAACCCGTACATCCTCGTTGCTGCTGCGGAAGCAGGCGTGAGCGAGATGTACCGGGTTGGCGGCGCTCAAGCTATCGCCGCCCTGGCTTACGGCACGGAGAGTATTGCACCGGTCGACAAGATCTGTGGACCGGGCAATATTTACGTGGCGCTCGCGAAGCGCGAGGTGTACGGTGCGGTCGATATCGATAGTATCGCCGGGCCGAGTGAGATTGTGGTGCTCGCCGATGATACGGCGAATCCGGTGTACGTCGCCGCCGACCTATTGTCGCAGGCGGAACATGACGAGATGGCATCGGCCATTCTCGTCACGAATTCGGCCACGCTGGCGGAAGCCGTGCAGGGCGAAGTGCAGCGGCAGCTTGAAGTGCTACCGCGACGTGATATCGCTGCTGCTTCCGTGGAGCAGTATGGCGCGATTATTGTGGTCGATTCCATCGATGAGGGAATCGACGTGGTGAACCGACTTGCACCGGAGCATCTGGAGATCATGGTGCAGGAGCCAATGGCTTACGCTGGCCGGATCGAGAATGCCGGTGCGATCTTCCTCGGCCCGTACAGCTCGGAGCCAGTAGGCGATTATTTTGCCGGACCAAATCACATTATTCCGACCAATGGAACCGCGCGATTCAGTTCGCCAGTGGACGTGGATGATTTTATCAAAAAATCGAGTCTGATCTATTATAGTAAAGAAGCGCTGCTGCAGAACGGAGCGGCTATTATAGAGTTGGCCCGCCATGAGGGTCTTGAAGGGCATGCCCGTGCAATCGCTGTACGGTTAGAACAGGAAGGAAAGGCGGAATCGGACAATGGAAAAGCAAAATAATGGTGTGGAACTTGAAAACAAAGGTGCAGTGCGCCAAGCAGAGGTTGACCGCAAAACAAACGAGACCAATATCCAATTGGCCTTTACTGTAGATGGAACAGGACAATCCACGATTGAAACGGATGTACCTTTCCTGAACCATATGCTGGATTTGTTCACGAAGCACGGACAATTCGACCTTAATGTACATGCCCGTGGTGATATTGATATTGACGATCATCACACGGTTGAAGACATCGGAATCTGTCTGGGACAGACGTTGCGAGAAGCGTTGGGTGATAAACGCGGTATTAAGCGTTACGCCAGTGTTTTTGTACCGATGGACGAGGCGCTCGCCCAGGTCATTATTGATGTGAGTAACCGACCTCACTTTGAATACCGTGCAGAATACCCATCCCAACAGGTAGGCAGTTTCTCCACGGAGCTGGTACATGAATTCCTGTGGAAATTGGCGCTGGAAGCTCGGATTACGTTACATGTCATTGTGCACTATGGTCAGAACACCCACCACATGATTGAAGCGATCTTTAAGGCGCTGGGACGTGCACTGGATGAAGCAACGATGATTGATCCACGTGTAACGGGTGTGCCTTCTACGAAGGGAGTGCTGTAGACGATGGCGATTGCAATTGTCGATTACGGTATGGGGAACCTGCACAGCGTCGGCAAAGCGGTCGAACGTCTTGGCTACGAAGCGCTGGTCACGGGTGACCGGGAAAAGATTCTTGGCGCAGATGGTGTCATTCTGCCAGGCGTAGGTGCTTTTGGTGATGCGATGGTTCATCTGCGGGAGAGTGGACTGGATACGGTGGTGAAGGAAGCCGCTGCCGGGTCCAAGCCACTGCTCGGTATCTGTCTGGGCATGCAATTGTTGTTCAGCTCAAGTGAAGAGCATGGCGAGCATGAGGGACTGGATATTTTGCCAGGTAAAGTGGTGCGATTCGCACCAGGAAAGCTGAAAGTTCCTCATATGGGATGGAACCGTTTGGAATTCCTGCACGCGGAAAATCCGCTATTTACGGGGCTTGAGGCAGGTCACGTCTATTTTGTCCATTCCTATCATGCGCTTACTGAAAACAGGGACGATTTGCTGGCGGTAACGGATTACGGACATCCGGTGACAGCCATTGTAGGCAGAGGGTCCAACTTCGGTATGCAATTCCACCCGGAGAAAAGTGGAGAGCTTGGTATGAAGCTGCTCGGCAACTTTTTGGCCCTGACAGGAGCACCTGTACAAAGGTAAAACATCATCTCTTTTTAACTATAGAAAGCGTACAAATCTAATTCATATTCAGGAGGCCTTGTATGTCATCTTTTATCCTATATCCGGCGATTGATATCCGGGACGGCAAATGTGTAAGACTGGTGCAGGGAGATTATAATCAGGAGACCGTGTATAACGATGACCCGGTTCAAGTAGCTCTATCCTGGGAGAAACAAGGCGGTACATACGTTCATCTGGTGGATCTGGATGGTGCGAAAGCAGGGCACCCTGTTAACGATGAGCTGATCGGGCGGATTGCCTCGGCTGTGAACGTACCTGTTCAGGTAGGTGGTGGACTTCGTACGGTAGCTGATGTAGAACGTTTGCTGGGTCTGGGTGTTAGCCGGCTGATCATTGGAACAGCAGCGATTGAGGATCGTGCTTTTACAGAGGAAGTACTGGGACGTTATGGCGACAAAGTGGCAATTGGCATCGACGCTCGTAACGGTTACGTGGCAACTCGCGGTTGGCTTGAAACATCGGAAGTGCAAGCAGAGGTACTCGCAAAGGAATTGGCGGCGTATGGGGCAGAAACGTTTATCTTTACGGATATTTCCCGTGATGGCATGATGCAGGGTCCTAATGTGGAAGCGATTGTGTCTCTAGCCAAGGCAAGCGGACGGACGGTTATTGCTTCCGGCGGTGTAAGTGTAATGGATGATCTGCTTCGTCTGAGTCGTCATGCGGATGATGGTGTTGGTGGAGCGATCGTGGGTAAAGCACTGTATACTGGGAGTATCGATCTGTCTGAGGCAGTACGTGCGGTCAATAAGTAAGGGATATTCGGGTAGAGAGGAAGAGGTAGCATGCTGGCAAAAAGAATCATCCCCTGTCTGGACGTGAAGGACGGCCGGGTCGTCAAAGGCGTCAACTTCGTTAATCTCCGCGATGCGGGTGATCCGGTAGAGCTGGCGGCACTATATGACCGCGAGGGCGCGGACGAATTGGTGTTTCTCGATATCTCCGCTTCGGTAGAAGGGCGCGAAACGATGGAAGAAGTCGTGCGGCAGACGGCGGGCGAGATCGCTATTCCCTTTACGGTAGGTGGTGGCATCTCTAAGGTAGAGGACATGAAGCGGATTCTCCGTGCAGGTGCGGATAAAATTGCAGTGAATACAGCCGCGGTACTTAATCCGCAGTTGATTGCAGATGGTGCACGTCGCTTTGGCTCGCAGTGTATCGTGGTAGCGATCGATGCCAAGTATAACGAAGCTTGGGGCGAGTGGGAAGTCTATACCCATGGTGGACGGAAACCCTCCGGGATCAAGGCGCTGGAATGGGTTAAACAGGCTGAGAGCTTGGGCGCGGGGGAGATTCTTCTCACAAGTATGGACGCGGACGGAACAAAAGACGGCTTTGATCTGAAGCTGACGGCAGCGGTATCCGAATCTGTGCGTATTCCAGTCATCGCATCGGGCGGTGCGGGCAAGGAATCTCATTTCTATGATGTATTTACCACAGGCAAAGCGGACGCAGGGCTGGCCGCAACGATTTTCCATTACAAAGAAATCGCCGTACCGGCGTTAAAACAACATTTGAGAGAACAAGGGGTGGAGATCCGTGACTAAAGTGAGCGATGAAATCAAGGAACAGTTGTCCTTGGAACAGGTTGTGGAACACATTCGTTGGAGTGACGGATTGGTTCCTGCCATTGTGCAGGATGTGGATACTCGGGAAGTCTTAATGATGGCTTATATGAATCGCGAATCTCTGAAGTTGTCGCTTGAATCCGGTGAGACGTGGTTCTGGTCACGCTCGCGTCAGGAGTTGTGGCATAAAGGGGCAACATCTGGCAACGTGCAGACGATTACTTCCCTAAAATATGATTGTGACGGCGATACCTTGTTGGTTGAGGTGAAACCGAACGGTCCGGCTTGCCATACAGGGGCGGTAACTTGTTTCCATAATGAGATCATTGGCTTGCCAGAGAAATCGGCAGACAAGGCTTCGGATGAAGCGGGTGCGGCATCTGCTTCTGCAAGTTCCGGTTCCGAAAGTCGCTTTGAGGTATTGGCTGAACTGGAATCCGTTATTGCAGAGCGTGAACGTGAGCGTCCTGAGGGTGCATATACAACGTATCTGTTTGATAAAGGTGTAGACAAAATACTGAAAAAAATCGGTGAAGAAGCGTCCGAGACAATCATCGCCGCCAAAAATAAAGATAATGACGAGCTTCGTCTGGAAGTCAGTGACCTGATGTATCACCTGCTCGTCCTGTTACAAGAACGCAAGCTGCCGCTGGACGACATTATGTCAGAGCTGAGCCGCCGTCATGAACGGCCTCGCCGCGATTAGGAGGCGAGTTTCGTGCGTATAGACTATCATACACACCATGAGCGGTGTGGACATGCCGTTGGCAAACTGGAAGAGTACGTACAGCGTGGTGTGGAGATCGGACTATCCCAGATTGGATTGTCCGATCACATGCCATTGTTGCATGTCGATCCGGCTCAATATTATCCGGAAATGGCGATGCCTATGGATGAACTGCCGCGTTACGTAGAGGAGTGTTTCTCCCTGAAAGAACGTTACCGTGGGCAGATTGACGTACGTGTTGGTCTGGAAGGTGACTATATTGAAGGTTGGGAAACAGAGATCCGTGCAATCATTGAGCGTTATCCATGGGACTATGTGATTGGCTCTGTTCATTTCCTCGGGGAATGGGACATTACGGATTTCCGCCAGACCCATCACTGGGAGGGCAAAGAGATTCTTGAAGTATATCGTCAGTACTACGATGCCGTAAGCAAGGCAGCCGCCACGGGGATGTACGATATTATGGGCCATACGGATGTCATTAAACGGTTTGGCTATGTTCCTTCAACGGAGCAGACAGAAGAACGTATCTCACTGGAGAACGCAGCGTTGCAGGCTATTGCCAAAAGTGGCTGCGCCATGGAGTTGAATGCTTCCGGGTTATCGAAGCCTTGTGCCGAGATGTTCCCTAGTCGCAGAATGCTGACAGAAGCCATTCGCTTGGGTATTCCATTAACCATGGGCTCTGATGCACATGACCCAATGAAGCTGGGCGATTATTTGCCCGAAGCTGAAGCACTTTTGCATGAGTTGGGCTGTACGGAAGTCGCTGTTTTTGAAGGCCGTCATCGCTCGTTCATTCCTTTAAATGTATAAGCCATTAGAGTATAATGAGGGTAGGAAATAACCTTTTAGAGGTAGTTCAAAAAGTCCGCCTTTGATTACGAAGGATGCCTAATGGCATCTTCAGCATCGAAGCTGGAATTCAGCCGAAATGTCCGTTGCTCACGTAGTTTTGCCTACGCTCCGCTACTCCATTTCTAGCTTTATCCCATCTTCTCGGTACTGAAAACCGGTCTTTTTGAACACTCGCTTTTAGATAAGGGATTATATAGGGACTTCAACCCTCGGGAGGGCATTATGCAGCATTCGTTACGTATTTTTTCCGGTTCATCGAACCCTAAGCTGGCAGAACAGGTATGTGACAAGCTGGGTGTACAACTGGGCAAGATCAAGCTGTCCAGGTTCAAGAGCGGAGAAATATACGTTCATTATGAAGAAACGATCCGTAATTGTGATGTGTTTCTGGTACAGTCGTTGTCTCATCCGATCAATGAGCTGTTTGTCGAGCTGTTGGTGATGATTGATGCCGCAAAGAGGGCTTCAGCGCGCACTGTGAACATCATTGTTCCGTATTACGGCTATGCTCGTCAAGAGCGCAAATCCGCTCCACGGGAACCGATCTCGGCCAAGATGGTAGCAGATGTATTAACTACGGCTGGCGCCAATCGAGTGGTAACGATCGACCTGCACGCAGCGGCCATTCAGGGATTCTTCAACATTCCGGTTGACCATATGACATCACTGGATCTGATTAGTGATTATCTGTTAAGCAAAGGAATCGAGAACCCTGTTGTCGTCTCCCCGGATGCGGGACGAGCATCGATGGCAGAGAAGCTGGCGAACCGTCTGGATTCTCCATTTGCCATTATGATCAAGAAACGTCCAAGCCATAATGAATCGGTGATTACCCATGTCATTGGTGATGTAGAAGGACGGACACCTATTATTATTGAGGATCTGATCGACACTGGAACAACCATTCTGAATGTCGTGGAAGGGTTGAAGGAACGTGGCTCCAAAAATGTATATGTATGTGCAACACACGGATTGTTCTCGGATGGTGCAGTAAGTAAATTGAATCACCCGTCAATTGAAGAGGTGGTAGTTACGGACTCGATCGCACTGCCAGATGACCACCCTGAATGCTTCAAAGTGTTACCTGTTGCGCCAATGCTGGCCCGCGCCGTACGCATTATTGTGGATGGTGGCTCCATGGCCACATTGTTTAAGGATTCTGGTATTTAGAGCATCGAAGATATAACGGTGTGCTGCCAGATGAACTGTTCCGTGTCTGAGTTGTTGTCTGCTCAGCACGGTTTTTTTGTTTTGGCTCTTTGAATTCAATTCTTGCTTTGCTGCTCAGAGGCTTGTGCTATAATAACATAAAATCAGTTATGATAGCGTTATCATATAGTATTCAGCCCCTAAGGTGAGATGGATGCTGAACAGTAGAACCACGGCTGAGAACATTGGCATCGTGGAGTGAGGAGTGGGGTCTATTGTCTCGTAATTGGTACTACCGGTTATTGTTCTCGTATTTCCCAATTTTTTTTCTTACGGTGACCATACTCATTTTCATCGCGTTTGTATTTATCAATGACATCTCTAAAGAGGAAACTAAGAAAGCAGACCGAATCTCCTCCAGTTATATGATAGACACGGTGGATCGCACAATCAGGGATATTGAACTTTCCATCTTGGAAACGGTACAGAGTCAGCAGGCATACAAACTCTATTTCAATAACACAAACCTGACCAGCTCGGACACGGTGTATGCAATTGCTCAGAATTTACGTGAGCTATCCAATTCGTCCTCATGGATTCAATCCATCTATCTATATGACAAGCGAAATAAACATGTTCTGACCGTAAGTGGTTCCAGAGAAGTGGAAGGTTTCTCGGATGAGGCATGGATTGATCAGATGGGTACCGGGTCTATCGGTTCAGGCTGGCAGCCGGTCCGGGAATTCGACGCGGACTCTGTTCAACGTACCCCTATTCGCGTATTAACCGTGAACAAGGACATGCCTTTGCCTTTTGGCTCTCAGGGCACATTGGTCATTAATATCAAGATGAGCAGCATTGAACAGAGTGTAGATAGTATGGTTAATGGTCAGCTCTCATTCCTGACGATTACGGATCGGGACGGTAAGGTTGTGTATAATGCACATTCGGACCAAGAGGGCTCTATAGATGGTCAGGAACTGAATAGGCTAGCGCTAGAAAGACTGGGCTGGACAATATCCAGTGGAATTAAGGCCGGCAACTTATTTGGCTGGGTATCTGTCATATCTTATGTATGGGTAATCATTGCTATTGTGACTGTTATCTGTGCGATTGTATATATCGTGTATATTACTCGCCGTAACTATAAACCCATTCAGATCATCATGAACCGGATTGAGTCTCATCAGATTCGGGCGTTCGAACACTCAGGTGCTCGCACGGATGAGATGAAGATGATTGACGGTGTGCTTGAGAATCTGATTAATCATATGATGGATTATGACAAGAAAAGCAGGGAAAATGTACTTATGCAGCGCAGCAAGTTGTTCAATGCCCTGTTGCATGGTGAACACATGGAAAATGCAGCAGAGCAATTAAAAGAGCTTTCTCCATTGAATGACGTGCATGACTCGTCGCGTTTTGTCGTTGTTGTTGGAGAGATTAACCGTTATGAGAAGGGATTTCAGGAGAGGTACACGAGAGGTGAACAAAATACGCTGAAGTTTGCCTTGATGAACGTTTTGCAAGAGCTGTCACGTAATACGGGGGTCCAATGCTGGACGGAATGGATTAGTGTGGATCGAATTGCAATCCTTTTTGTGTTCAAAGAACAGAATGATAACAACTTGGATATGTCTGGTCAGATTCGTGTTGTAGCTGAGGAATGCAAATCTTGGGTAGAACAAAATCTACGCATTTCCTTAAGCTTTGGCATTGGACCTATCGCTCAGGGAATCGGTACAATACGAGATTCCTATGCGGCCGCAGAAGCGGTAATGCAACGTAAACTGTTGATGACTGGAGATGTCGGCCAAGCCGACTGCGGTGAAACACAGCATCCTTTGCTGGATACCTATACCTATCTGCAGATGATTGCGGACTTTGTTAAGCGGTTCCGGATGTCGAGTGGACAGTGGCGGGAACAGTTGGAGGAGATCTTTACAGCGTTTGAACAGAACAAACTGCCAGATGATGAGATTCGTTCTCTGATTCAGGCCATGTTACAGATGCTTAGCCGAGAGGTGGCCATGATGTCCGAAGGACTCCAGGAAGAGCTGTCCGAAGAAAACATCAACAGATGGTTGAGTGCTGTAGAAGAGGCAGAGACGCTTGCGGATGTGAAAAGTCTTTTGTTTGATGGTCTGACGGACTTGTTCAGAACGTATGTAGCGGTAACGGAAACCAAGAGTTACAAAGCAATGGTTAACGAAATGAAAAATTATATCGAAGAACAGTTTGCAAATCCTGATCTTTCATTGAAACATCTGAGCGATCGATTCCAGATTACGGGCAAACATGCGAGTTATTTGTTCAAGACAGAATTCAACATGAAGTTTGTTGATTTTGTTACAGAGCTTCGCATGAAGGAGACGGAGCAGCTTCTGCTCAATACCGATTACTCTTTGCAGGATATTGCCCTGAAGGTGGGGTATGCAAATGGAATTACGCTGGGACGTGTATTTAAGCGGGTAACGGGTATTACACCAGGAGATTATCGTCGTTTGAAACGTGAACATCGAGAACCCGAAGAGTAACGCAAAAGTGATCCTATTCTGAGATCTGTACATCAGGATAACACAGGGTGAATTTCATGCAGTCACTTTCCACTTAGGAGAGAGGCTTGCAGAGGTTCACCCTGTTTTCGTTGAACAATACTCTTATACTGAGATCGGATGCAACTGTTTTCCCAGGATAGCAAGCTGATATTCCTGTTTTTTTCCCGTTTACGAATATAGGCAGTGTGTGAAAATGGTTTATCCGACTTGGGACAGGCAGTTCCGATCCTTGAGGCGAAGAGTGTCGTCAAAGCTTAGAGCAGCGTGGCTTTGGGAAAAGAATCAGTCTGCGAAAATAGGCTTAACATATAAACCATAATCCGTTTGTAAGCGCTTCCGAAAGAGGTTTATTGCAGGATGACGGAAAAATGTGAAATACTCTGGGCAAGCTTTAAACATTCACGCAAAGCCAAAGGGGATGACAAAATGAGAAGCAAAGCAACCAAAGGGAGTCTAAAGAAATGGATGGGTTTGGCGCTTACGATGGTAATGGGCGTTTCTTTACTTGCGGGATGCTCATCAGCATCAGAAGAATCAGCTGAAGGCGGAACATCAGGCAATGGCGAGCGCGTTACCTTAAAGGTGGAGATTTTCGACCGTGGTAACAGTCCTTCACCGTACACAATCTCGAACAACTATCTATCTAAGATGATTCAGGAGAAGTTCGGTGATCCCAACAATATTGATGTACAGTTTGTACCCGTTCAGCGTTCTGAGGAAGTTACCAAGCTGAACGTCCTGATGGCTAGCAATACGGATGTCCCTGATATTGTCTTTGTTTATGACTCAAGCGTGTTTTATCGGTATGCCCAGCAGGGTGGATTGACTGATGTTGGAGAGTTGATTGATCAGCACGGTCCGAACCTGAAGAAGTTCCTGGGTGAAGATACTTTGAAGTTTGGGCAAGTGGAAGGACAACAGTTTGCTGTTCCGGGTAAACGTGCTATCACAGGCCGATACAGTTCCTACATTCGTCAGGATTGGCTCGATAAGCTGGGATTGCCAGCGCCGAAGACTACGGATGAATTATATACAACTTTGAAAGCGTTCAAGGATAAAGATCCTGGTGGTCTCGGAAGCAAAAACATCCCAATGGGTATGGCTCTTGCACCAGCTCAATTCGAAACGCTCATCTACTCATTCATCAAGCCAGTTAGTGGCGACCTGACTTATGGTCAACGGTATGAATTGCCGCTGCATGAAGGATTCAAAGAATCGATGCAGTTCCTGAACAAACTGTACAACGAAGGTTTGATCAGCAAAGACTTCAGTTTGGATGAAGACAAAACGCAGTTAGGGAAAGACATTCAAAACGGTAACGTAGGTTACTGGTCTGAAGATGTGGATGCCATGTTCTACGGAGATGGCACACTGGATAATTTGCGTAAAAATGTGAGTGGCAGTGAAGTGTTGCCGGTTGATGTATACACCAATCCAAATGCAGACAACAAACACATCAAGTCACGCTACGGAACAAATGGTATGTACATTATGATTCCGAAGAGCAGCAAACGTTCTGTCGAAGCGATTAAATATCTCGACTGGATGGCATCTGACAACAATCTGATTGATATCTACAGTGGTGTGGAAGGCGAGAACTATGATCTGGTAGACGGTATTCCGGTTGTGAAAGAGGATGCATCCCAGGAAGCGCAGGATCGTCTGTTTAACGCAGGGGATACAGCCATTATCTCGAACGGTAAAAACATTGGTGATCAAGCGACGAATGAAAAGGCATGGATTATGGGCTTCCCGCAAAATAATCAGGAAATGCTGAAACAATCCATTGATATTGCTAACACCGATACGGTAGGACCAATCATTTTCGACAAACCGATTGAAGCAGAGATGAAGTACAGCACAGCTCTCAAAGACAAATTAAATGTCATTATCGTAAAAACAGCGATGGCTAAGCCAGCAGAATTCGATGCGGTATATGAAAAAGAAATGGCTGATTTCATGTCTCTGGGTGGTACTGAACTGAAAAAAGAACTTGAAGAAGCAGTTCAGGCACTCCCTGCAAATTAAGTAGCTCCACATTTCAATATCCAAGACAGATACCCATACTACGGCTTAACTAGAAAGGAACGTGTGCCGCCGGACTGGCGGCACAGCCGTTTCCTTGTTGATAGGAGGAAACCGACTTGACCACCACATACTTGAAGAGGTATTGGCAATTATACGCTCTGATTTCACTGCCCATTATCTACTTTTTAATCTTTCGTTATGGACCGATGTACGGTGTACAGATCGCCTTTAAGGACTTTAACCTGTTTCAGGGAATCAGCGGCAGTGAGTGGATCGGTTTTGATGCTTTTCGCGAAGTATTTGGAATGCGGGACTTCTACACGACATTGCGCAACACCTTTATGCTGAATTTTCTTGATCTGGTCGTTTCATTTCCAGCTCCTATTATTCTGGCGATCATGCTCTATGAAGTTCGATTCAAATGGTTCAAAAAAATCTCACAAACGATATTGTACATTCCTCACTTTATCTCATGGGTAATCATCGGGGGAATTGTGTACCAATTGTTCGGTAATCAATCCGGTATGGTTAACGGTGTACTGGAAAGCATGGGCTTAAATTCAATACCATTTTTGACAGAAAAAAATCCATGGCTTGTGACGTATCTCTTCACAGGTGTCTGGCAAAGTGCAGGATGGGGAACCATTCTATATCTGGCCGCATTAACCGGCGTCAACAAGGAATTGTTTGAAGCAGCTGAGATCGATGGAGCATCGCGGCTGAAGAGAATCTGGCATATTACATTGCCAAGTATTAAACCAACCATCGTGACCTTGCTTATTCTCAATCTTGGACATATGGTCAGCATCGGTTTTGATCGGCCTTATATCATTGGTAATACGGCCGTGCGTGAATATTCCGATGTACTCAGTACCTTTGTATACAGAGTTGGTCTTGAATCAGGACAATACACGCTGGCAACTGTCGTCGGACTGTTCCAGGCAGTGGTGGGACTCATATTCGTGCTAGGATCTAACTATATTTCGAAGAAAGCAACCGGTGAAGGTATTTTGTAGGTTGTGGATGAACGGAAGAGACGCCAATCGGCTTATTTGTATAGACCATCAGTAAAGGAGCTGTGCGCATATGAGTGAACGCACCTCAAACCGGATTTTTGATATCGTTAATATCTCCTTTATCACCTTGTTTGTTATATTCTGCCTGGCTCCATTTTTGCACACAATCGCGATCTCATTCAGTTCTAACCGTGCGATTACGTCAGGCGAAGTGACCATATTCCCGAAAGAATTCAATTGGGATGCGTATATCCAGGTGTTCTCTGATCAGTCGATGATCTATTCACTGGGTTACACGACAGTTCTGACCATTGCTACTACTGTGCTGTGCATGGTGTTCACACTGGCAGCTGCATACCCGTTAACCAAGAAAAAATTGAAAGGGCGCAAGCTCTTCATGTATGTCATCATCATTACGATGTTCTTCAGTGGCGGGATCATTCCCGAGTACTTGCTCATTCGTGACTTGAACTTGCTTAATTCCGTGTGGGCACTGATTCTGCCGGGACTGGTCAGTCCGTTTAACCTGATTATCCTGATTTCTTTCTTCAGAGGTATTCCTGAAAGTCTGGAAGAATCCGCTGAGATTGATGGTAGTTCCCATGTACACACGCTCTTCAAAATTATATTGCCACTATCCATGCCAGTACTGGCTACATTAGCACTATTCTATGCGGTTGGACGCTGGAATGGGTTCCAGGATTCCCTGATGTATATTAATGATCCGAAGCTGTACCCGCTTCAACTGAAGTTATTCCAAATGGTACAGAACAATATGGTCAGCGAGCTTACCCAGATGGAGGGTGCTAACCGTACGCCATTGACTCCCGAGAGTCTCAAGGCCGCAACCGTTATTTTTGCAACCGTTCCGATTCTGCTCGTTTATCCGTGGCTGCAAAAGTATTTTGTCAGTGGTGCGATGCTTGGCGCGGTAAAAGGTTGAGTTGAGTTAAGGCTGATGTAAAAAGTTTAGCCAGAGGGAGGAGAAGGAAAACAGATGCAGCACATAGATAAGGGTATATATTCGTTCTCCACATGCTGGAATATTCGAAAACATGATGTCGGGGAAGATATGATTCGGGAGATTGCGGATCTCGGTTTTCGTCGGGTGGAGCTCAATTATAATGTGACGAAGGAGATGCTCACGACGATTGAGCCCATGATTGAGCGTGGAGAGATCGGAATTTCTAGTGTCCACAACACTTTTCCACATGACCCTGATCCAGACTACGGTACGGACTCCATCTTGCTCGGCTTCGAAGATGAAGTGAAACGTAAGCGGGCGATCGAATTGCTGGTAGAGTCAGCTGAATATGCCCAACGTTATGGGGGAGAAGCTGTTGTTGTACACCCGGGAGAGGTACCTTTTCCTGAGGATATCAGCAAAGACCTTGGAAAGATTTATAACGAGGAAGGTCCGGATTCACTGAAGTATCGCAGCAAATGGGCTGAATTGATGGAGCGGCGGGAAGCCCTCAGTTCAGGGTATGTGGAGAAAATTATCGCCAGTCTGGATGAGGTATGCAATCGGACGGCAGCTAAAGGTCTGGATGTTCGTTTTGGAATCGAGACAAGATCGCGACCACAACAGATTCCTACCCTTGCCGAAGCCAAGACCATCATCACGGCGCTCAAAGGGGCTCCGGTTGGTATCTGGTACGATACCGGTCATGCCATCATGATGGACCGATTGGGCCTTTATGACAGTGTGGGAGAAATGCAAGGCCTGATGGATGATATCGTAGGGGTCCATATCCATGAGACACTTGGTCTCTCTGATCACTGGTGCCCGTATGTACACAGTAAGGATATGAACTTCTATGATGCCTATCTGCCGATGATTCGCCGGGCACAGGTGAAAGTGTACGAGTTGAAGTCTGCCTGTAAGGCAGAAGAGATTCATGAGAGTCATGACTTGCTTATGAAGAAGCTTGGAGTGACAGAGTAGGCGCGGTGAAGTGGGGAACAGTTGGCGTGTTCACAGCGTGTGTTTAACGACTGTTTCCTCAGTGACGGAGACCCATGGATATGTAGTAAAACAAGCACAGATTTTCTAGCGACTTTTGTAGAAATATGATATATACTGACGAGAAAAATGAACTCACCTACGGGCGGTATGATTAAGCTTCTGGTCTGAATTGAAGGCGCTGAAGCAACATACTTCGCACATCGGGAGAATGCATTGGTATGGAGGGGACTGCACATGTACAAACAACTGGTGGACAGTAATGATAGAGCGGTAGAAAGAGGCATATCCCGGCAGATGCTTGACCCGGAAAGCCGTTACTATGGAGGGACAATTGATCCCTTCACTGGTGTTGCCTGGGTCAACCATACGACTGGAACGCCCACGGATATGTGTTACTGGGGAGCTGCGCTCTCCAATCCGGACTCTATCTATTACCGGGATGAGTCGTTGTTAAATCGACTGCTGTTAGCTACGGAATTTGTACTCCGCTTCCAGCATGAAGACGGTTCAATATCGCCTGGCTGGACCAATTACCATTCCCCTCCGGATACTGCATTTGTCGTTGTAGGGTAT
This sequence comes from Paenibacillus xylanexedens, assembly GCF_017874615.1. Taxonomy (GTDB): domain Bacteria; phylum Bacillota; class Bacilli; order Paenibacillales; family Paenibacillaceae; genus Paenibacillus; species Paenibacillus xylanexedens. The sequence continues at coordinate 142,492 of NZ_JAGIKV010000015.1, read as the reverse complement.
TCACAGTTGTATCAGCTTCTTCAGCAGCAAGAATGGGAGCCGCTTCAACCCGTATTGAACAATATGAGGCTATTCTTGGAACGTACAATCCCAACCATGCTTACGGGAGGTTGTCATACGCCTAATCATCGCTGGGTGCTATGCGCGGCGCTTGGTTTCCTGCATGAAATATTTGATCTGGAGGAAGCTGTGCAGCGCGCAGAGCAGTGGATGGATGAAGGCATGGATATTACACCCGATGGGGAGTGGACAGAACGGAGCAACGGGATATACAGCGCAGTTAGCGACATCATGTTAATTCATGCTGCGCGCCTGCTCAATCGTCCTGAACTGCTGGAACCAGTGAGGCTTAATCTCCGCATGATGGTGTATCTGGTCCATCCAATGGGTGAAATTGTTACGGATTATTCAGGGCGACAGGATCTGGGCAGTGTTCATGATCTGTCACCTTACTATCTGCCTTATGCCATTTTGGCTCGGCTGGACGGTGATCCACTCTTTGCAGGTATGGCAGCCTGGGCTGGAGATACATTGACCGATCCGGGAGTATGTTCGGTGAATACGCTCATTCGATTAATGCTTGAGCCGGAGCTTCAGCAGACGAATGATACACGTGATGCATTACCGGAACAGTATGAGGTCATGCTGAATGAACATTTTGTACGGGGAGAACATCTGGAGCAGATGGACTCAGTAGGGCATCACGGACGTATCTCTCACAGTCGAATGCATACGGATTTTGGTGCTCCGGTAGCCCGAATTCGGGATGGTGCTACAAGTGTGACTGTGATGACAGAAGTTCCTTCTTTCTTCGCGCTTCGTCATGGCAAGGTGCGCCTGCTGGCTGTGCAACTGGCCTCGTACTTTAATCCGGGGTATGTCCCTATGCAGCAAATGACCAGATTAACCGAAGGGTATCGACTGACTGGTGAGCAGAAAAAAGGTTACTACGGCCCAATCCCTGCGAACCTGCTGCCAGAATCGGCTGCATCAGATATAAGTCCATGGTATTTGCTACCTCATCAGAGTCGTCAGCTTACTCATGAGCAGACCTTCCGTGTAGGAGCGGAATTACAGCCAACGGAAAACGGATGGAACATGCATCTATCGGGCCAGGAACCGGCGGACATTATGATGCAGTTGTCCTTTGTATTCGGAAGCGAAGGTGAACTGACCTGTGAGGACGCGATTGAAACGAGTGAGGGTCACTACTTGTGGAAAGGCGGTACATTACGCTATACCTGCGGAGAAGACTGGTTGGAGATCACCGGGGGCGAGCTGGGGCATCTGGCGGCAACGGTACGTGAGGCAAAACTGCCGGACAAGTGTAAGGTTGTGCTGGTCAATTTCATGACACCGTTTGATAAAACCCTTCATATTTCACTTTCACCATCGATGGCGTTGAAGATCTAAATCTTTTGGATCTTTAAGCCATAACAGTTAGAAGACCGAGCTCAAATGCTCGGTCTTCTTTTTTTTACGAATGATGAATGACTGCGATTAACGTTCTAAAACGATATTCCCACTGTCGAGCTCAGTCCAGTAATGTATGAACTATTATCATTTCAGTTGCTCTAACGCAGTTTCGATTGGTTTAGCAAACAGAGAATTATCTTTGGTTTTGCTCCAGTAAACGATAAGAACATTTCCTTTCTCATATAGAAAAGGGAATGTTGTGAATTGGGCGCTTTCCATGTGTTTATTGAATTCTTTTGTCCCGTTGATGCGATCCTTTTCAGAATTGAAAATATAAAAATGTATAAATTCAGGGCTATATGGTTCTTCTTCCACGGGCACTTCAACGGAATACACCTCAGGTACAACATCATTTAATTTTAAAGGATACCCGGTTATACCAAAGGACACTAAATCCAGTTCTTGGGACTCGAGCGCTCTCAGTACATCATCTAATGTGAACTTATTTCCTAAGTTGTCTATATCTTTTGAACATCCATTCAAAGCAAACAAGCATATTAAGATGAATACAAGTGGTTTTATTTTCGAGATCATCAATAGAACATCTCCTTAAAATAATAATGATGTGTCTTTATTTTTTATTACATACGCAAATAATAGTTGAGGGTCAGAGCCAATAAAAGTTTTTTGATTGCATTTAATGGAGAAACCACTCAAAAGGACAATAAGGATAATAATACCATATAAGTATACTTATCTTTTTCATAACCGGACGGAATCCATTAGACGCCGCGTAAGCGACAAGAATGGACTAATGCAATACTGCAAATAGATCCTTGGCAAGCGAGTGCAGGAGTCTCTAAGAAAAGATGGGTTTCCTTTGAATAAACAACTGAATAAACAACGCTCCAAGGTGATAGGTTTCCGCAAAATGGAATATCACCTTCTTTTGCATTTTTTTCATAAACGACATGAAACTACATATTGAGAAGTGGGCCTTAAGATGTGGTATACTGAAGAGTATGAATGAAATGCAAAGAGGAGGTGCCTTGGAAGATGAAGGGCAAGCTAGTGCGGGCTGAGGGACACCTTGCCAATATTATACCGATTCACTTGGATGCTTCTTTCTTCTTTGAAAGAGCTGTCCGCTCGCTGGACCGTAATCATGTCGACAAGGCATTAAAATATTTTCGCAAAGCTGTTGAATACGAACCGGAAAATCCGGTAAATCATTGTAATATGGCGGGTATATTATCGGAGAAGGGGGATTACGAAGCCTCCAATGCCATTCTGGCTAACGTGCTGGAAGTGGTAGATCCGTCGATGACGGAATGTTATTTTTATATGGCGAACAATTATGCAAATATGGATCGGTTTGAGGAAGCCGAGCAAGCACTTGTTACCTATCTGGAGGAGGACACCCAAGGTCAGTTCATGACGGAAGCTGAAGAGATGATGGAGCTTCTGTATTATGAGCTGGATCGTCCGACCAAACTGAATCGAATCAAATCACGCAAAGGTGTAGTGGAGCACGATCAGGCACGGGAACTGCTGGAAGAAGGAAAATTTGCACAGGCTGCTGAATTACTCGAAGGCATGTCTTCTGATTATCCTGATTACTTGGCTGCCCGTAACAATCTGGCACTCGCCTACTATTATATGGGTCTGTTTCCCAAAGCAAAAGAGACTATTGCCGAAGTGCTTGAACAGGAACCAGGTAATCTGCATGCACTCTGTAATCTGGCCATTTTCCATCAAAATGAGAACCGGGCTGATCAAGTGTTGCTTCTGATCAAAAAATTGCGGGTCATCGTGCCATTCCAGCACGAACAAGTCTACAAACTGGCGACAACGATGGGAATTCTGGGCCAACACGATACGGCTTATGTTCACTTCCGGCGTTTGCTCAAGGACGAAGAGACAGCTGCTGATCCGGCACTTGCTCACTATGCAGCAGTGGCGGCTTATAATACAGAACGGTATGATGCTGCTGAGCGTTTATGGCATCATGTGTCCAAGCTTGATCCGGGTTCCGAAGTATCCCGGTATTATCTGTCAGGTCTTGAGGCTGTAAAACAAGGCGAGCAAGAGCCAGAGAAGCTAAGTTATCACTATCATCTGCCATTTGATGAGCAATTCAGACAGTGGGAGAACTATGGTAGTGGCATACCTGAAGAAATGAAAAATGATCCATTGATTCGCTCATCTTTCTTCTGGGCATTGCGTCATGGTGATCGGGCAACCAAGCTACAGGTTATTCATGCGCTTGGGATGATCGGTGACTATGAGGTGCAGCAGGCTCTACAATCCTTTATTGAAGAGCCTGGAGAAGAACAGGATCTACTTGAGGCAGCACAAACTGTACTGAACGGATTGAAATCGGCTGAACATGAGGATCGGAATTCTCTGGTGGTTCGACCCTTTTCTCCTGTAGCCTTGAAGTCTATTGGGAAGGTTCCATCCACATCAGAGCAATCGGACACCGGTTCAACTTCCCATTGGCAGGCTGTTGTTGATCGTGCGTTACAGATGTCTGAAGCAAAGGCTGAGTTGCAGCAAGAGATGGAACGACTCTGGACGGATTATGTATCCCGGGTACATCCGGAGGTTCCGGGTACGAAGCAGATTGAGGGTTGGGCTGCAGGACTTGAATATTTGGCAGCGAAAAATCACAGTCGGCCCGTTACCTATCAAAGCATTGCTGAGCGGTATGGGATATCGGCATCAACGGTTAGCAAGTATGCTAAACAGATTCATTCGGTTTGTAACAGCAAGCCACCACTTGTATAGAAAGTTCGCTTCAACTCGTTTTCAGAAAGACATCATCAGGTGAAGGATACAACAACCGGGAAAACGGGTAAACTTAACGAATGGGCCTCGTAAACGCCTGTAGGATATCATCTTGGCAAGTTCATCGCTAGTACAACACATTCTCACCTTAATTAAGGAGGCTGTATCTATATGTCTAAATACAGAACGATTGTGATCGGAACGGGACCTGCGGGTCTGACAGCAGCGATATATCTGGCTCGTGCTAATCTGAAACCACTGGTTATCGAAGGTGTTCAGCCGGGTGGTCAATTGACGACGACAACGGAAGTTGAGAATTTCCCCGGTTTCCCGCAAGGTATCATGGGTCCGGAACTGATGGACAACATGCGTAAGCAAGCTGAACGTTTTGGAGCGGAATTCAAAAATGGTTGGGTGGAAGAGGTTGATTTCAGCAAACCGCCCTTCAAGGTCAAAGTTGGAGGAATCGGTGAACTGGAAGCTGAATCGATCATTATCTCCACAGGTGCTTCCGCTCGTTATCTCGGTATTCCGGGTGAGCAGGAAAATGTGGGACGTGGTGTAAGTACATGCGCGACATGTGACGGCTTCTTCTTCCGAGGCAAAAAAATCGTGGTCGTGGGCGGTGGAGACTCCGCGATGGAAGAAGCGAGTTTCCTGACTCGTTTTGCAACAGACGTGACATTGGTTCACCGCCGGGATGAATTGCGTGCATCCAAAATTATGCAGGATCGGGCTCGCAGCAATGAGAAGGTGAAGTGGGCACTGAACCGTACTCCTCTTGAGGTCGTACCTGAAGCGCTGGGTGTCAAAGGGCTGAAGGTGCGCAACAACGAGACGGGGCAGGAAGAGTTGCTTGAAGCGGATGGCGTATTCATTGCCATTGGTCACACACCAAATACCGGATTCCTGGGGAATGCGATTACGACGGACGAACATGGATATGTTGTGGTTAAACCGGGAACAACGGAGACCAATATTCCAGGTGTATTTGCCTGTGGTGATGTTCAGGATACGAAGTATCGTCAAGCTATTACGGCTGCAGGATCAGGATGTATGGCCGCGATGGATTGTGAGAAGTTCCTTGAAGGAAGCATTGTCCATGATTGGAGCGAAACGTTGGATAAGTAAGCATTACATGCGTATGGTTGGGCATAAACTAGGAATAAGAGACAACGGGAAGTCTCATGAAATGAGAGAAGCCGGAAGGCTTCTCTTTTTTTGAAACTACAATGGGCATGAGATCGTATACATATAGGGCATATTAGCTGTGAGGTGAAGATTTTGGGGGAAATGATAAAAGATTGGTTACAGAATGCGACAGTGAGACGATTTTTGATCCTGCTCTTGTTCTGTTTAATTTTGTTCAGTATGGGGAGTATGCTGCACATGATTTTGCTGTTGTTCCTGGTGACATATGTCATGAACAGGTTACAGCATTTCATTACAGGTGGTTTGAATCGGTTGTTTCCAATCAATTATAAAGTTGTGGTCATCCTACTCTATATGATTGTGATCGCAGTAATTGTGCTTGGCATTTCCAGATATTCACCACGGATCGTGGATCAGGTCGTTCAGTTGACGAATGAGATTATGAAATTTCTGGATAGTGCTGACGGTGATAATTTTGCATCCAAAATTGCGGGTTATCTTCAATCCTTCGATATTAAAAATTACACCAATGATGCATTGAAATATATTTTCGCTTTGAGCAAATGGCTGGAGTTTATTCTGCTCGTTATCATTCTGAGTCTGTTCTTCTTGTTGCAGAAGCAGGAGATATCCAAGTTTACGTCCAAGTTCAAAACAAGTAAAATTGGATGGTTCTACAATGAAGTTGCTTATCTGGGAGACAAATTCGTATCTTCTTTTGGTAAAGTTATTGAGGCACAGCTTCTTATTGCGGTGTTTAATACGGTACTGACGATACTGGGGTTATGGATTCTGGGTTTCCCGTATCTGTTCGCTCTGACCATTCTGGTGTTCATGCTCAGTCTGGTTCCCGTTGCGGGGGTTATCATCTCACTTGTACCGCTCTGTCTGATTGGGTATCAGATGGGTGGACTGAAATTAAGCATTATTGTGATCATCATGATTATTGTTATTCATGCTTTGGAGACGTACTTCCTGAATCCAAAACTGATGGCACACAAGACCAAATTGCCAATGTTCTACACCTTTATCGTACTAATTCTGTCGCAACACTTCCTGGGGATCTGGGGACTAATCATTGGTATTCCGATCTTTGTCTTCCTGCTAGATATTCTGGATGTGAACAAGATGGAGAAGACAGAAGAGCCGGTACGTGTGGAAACGAAGTTATAACGTAGAAAAATCAACTGAGTTTAACCCAATTCTACAATTTCAGATTTTCATAAAAGTAAGGGGGCCTTCCTGTGGATGGAAGGCTCTTTTTTGTTGGCAATACCGCGCCATTAGATAGCTTTCTGCATGAGAATGGCAGGTGGTGGGGTGCATAAGACGAGTCACCTATATGAGGGGGCGAAGATCATCTTTTATGAATGGAACGAGTGAAGATGCAATATCATGAGTTGAGGCTTCCTCTGTTATGGAGGAAGGAATAAAGCGTGCGTTAATAAATGAAGGTAATGAGGATGTATACGTATTCAAAAACGGTGTGTGATGTGGTTCACAACCCCGGCGGAGCAGGAGGTACTAGAGGTCTTATCGTCTTGACCCAGGCGTATCCTTCAATTATAGTTGGTACGTAGGACTTAAACTATTTTAGATAGATAAAGGTGGCTTGCAGCATGTCTGAGAAAATCTACGTTGGGGTCGATCTCGGCGGAACAGCAATCAAGGTCGGTATATGCGATGAACAAGGTCAGCTAATGCATACGTATGAAGGACCGACTGAAGTGGATAAGGGCGTAGACACGGTCATCGCCAACATCGAGAAGTATGTCCGACATATCGTAGCCGAATCACCTTACAGTTGGGAACAACTTGAGGGTGTAGGTGCTGGAGTGGCCGGTTTCACGAATGTACGCGAGGGAATTATCGTTCATGCCCCTAACATTGGATTTCGGAATGTGGCCATTCGTTCGATTCTGGAAGAACGTCTGGGCAAGCCAATCAAAATAGATAACGATGCAAACGTGGCTGCACTGGGTGAAGTATGGGCAGGTGCCGGCAAAGGCGTAGACAACTGCGTATGTTATACACTCGGTACAGGCGTTGGCGGAGGCTTGATCTTGAATGGTAACATTTATCAAGGTTTCTCCGGTATGGCGGGAGAACTGGGTCATATCAGTGTTGTACCTGATCTGGAGGCCATCAAGTGCGGATGTGGTAAAATGGGATGTGTAGAAACAGTATCGTCTGCAACGGGTATTATCCGTATGGCGAAGGATGCAGTAGAACGTGGTGATCATACGTCACTGGCACTTGTCGACAAGATTGCAGCCAAAGAAGTATTTGATGCTGCCAAGGCAGGCGATGAAGTGGCACAGCGCATTGTGAATCGTGCGGCCTTTTACCTGGGCAAGTCCATGGCTACTGTAGCAGCTGTCATTAACCCGGAGATGTTCATCATCGGTGGCGGCGTATCCAAAGCGGGCAATTTCTTGTTTGATGAAATCCGTACTGTGTTTGCTAAGCTGACGCCAGAACCGTTGCAAGATGGGGTTCAGATTCTGGAAGCTACACTTGGTAATAATGCAGGTATTGTGGGCGCAGCAGGTCTTCTCTTGCGTTCCTAGTACCCTCGTAACAATATATGAAGACAGCAATATGATAAGGAGGGGACATTTATGCTTGAAGGTGAAGGATCACCAGGCACAGGCGCCACGCTCATTATCATTACAGGCATGTCCGGAGCAGGTAAAACCATTGCAGTACAAAGCCTGGAGGATCTGGGTTTCTTCTGTGTGGACAATCTGCCGCCGGTATTGATTCCGAAATTTGCGGAACTAATTGAACAGTCAAACGGAAAGATTGGTAAGGTTGCATTGGTTATCGATCTGCGCGGGCGTGAATTCTTTACGGCTCTGTCCGAGTCTTTGAACTATATTAAAGATCATTTTACCATTCATTGCGAAATTTTATTCCTGGATGCTACAGATTCTGTACTTGTTCAGCGTTACAAGGAAAGCAGGCGCAGACATCCTCTCGCTCCTGAGGGCATGCCGCTGGACGGCATCCGACTGGAACGCAAGATGTTGGAGGAACTCAAAAACTCTGCGACTCAGGTACTGAATACAAGCACAATGAAGCCTGCTCAACTGAAAGAACGCATCATATCCCGCTTTTCTCATCTGGAGAGCCAAATGCTGTCGGTGAATATTACGTCGTTTGGATTCAAATATGGCATTCCGATTGATGCTGATCTGGTGTTTGATGTACGTTTTTTACCAAATCCGCATTATATTGATCATTTGCGACCGAATACGGGACAGAATAGTGATGTGTACGAATATGTTATGAAGTGGCCAGAGACACAGGCGTTTCTGACCAAGCTGCTGGATATGCTGCATTTCCTGATTCCGCAATACCGGAAGGAAGGCAAAAGCCAGGTTATTATTGGAATCGGCTGTACCGGAGGCAAGCATCGTTCGGTAGCAATATCGGAATATTTAGGCAAGATGTTGGGAAGCAGCGAGACAGAAGCTGTTACCGTGAGCCATCGCGACGCTGACCGGGACCGTCATTGAAGAGGGTGAAGGGATGAAAGAGGCCGGACCACGAAGAGAACGTCCGAGAATAGTTGTAATGGGCGGCGGAACCGGATTATCCGTGATGCTGCGCGGTTTGAAAGAGAAGCCGCTGGATATCACGGCCATCGTTACAGTTGCAGATGACGGTGGAAGTTCAGGCATCCTGCGCAATGAGCTACAGATGCCGCCTCCGGGCGACATTCGCAACGTGCTTACGGCACTGGCTGATGTAGAACCATTGCTTTCAGATATGTTGAAGTACCGTTTCAATACAGGCGCGGGGCTTGCAGGCCACAGCTTGGGAAATTTGATTTTGGCTGCAATGACGGATATTTCGGGCGACTTTGTGACCGCAGTGCGGGAACTTAGCCGCGTGTTTGCCGTTCGAGGTGAGGTATTGCCAGCCGCCGGCCAGGCCGTGGTGTTGCATGCGGAGATGGAAGATGGGACAATTATTACAGGTGAGTCCAAGATCCCTGAGGCGGGTGGACGCATCAAACGTGTTTTCCTTGAACCGGATCACGTGGAGCCGTTGCCAGAGGCAGTAGAGGCCATTCGTCAAGCTGACGCCATTCTGATCGGGCCAGGCAGCCTCTATACAAGCATTCTTCCCAATCTGCTTGTACCTAAGCTTGCAGAAGCTGTGGTAGAGGCTGATGCGGTGAAGATGTTTATCTGTAATGTGATGACACAGCCAGGAGAAACAGATAACTATACGGTAAGTGACCACCTTAAGGCGGTACACGAGCATATAGGTCATCAGCTCTTCGACTATGTTATCGTGAATAATGGTGATATTCCGCTGCAAGTGCAAAATAAGTATGCGGAAAAAGGAGCAAAACCGGTTGTACTGGATATGAATGTACTCGAAAGTGCCGGCTATCAGGTGGTTGCAGATACTCTTGTTCTGTTCAAAACCTATCTGCGTCATGATGCCGACAAGTTAAGTCATCACATCTACCAACTGGTACAAAATTGGATGTTACGGAAGAGGTGAAGTCCCATGTCGTTTGCAGCACAGACCAAAAAAGAGTTAACTATGATCGAGAGCGAACCGTGCTGCGAAAAGGCGGAACTTTCAGCCCTCATCCGTATGCTTGGTGCAGTGCAGTTATCGAATAAAAAAGTGATCTTGGATATTTCGACGGAGAATGCCGCCATTGCAAGACGGGCATACTCTCTGCTTAAAAAGCAATTTCAAGTGCATACGGAATTACTGGTCCGCAAAAAAATGCGGCTGAAAAAGAACAATGTATATATTGTTCGTATTCCAACCATGGTACAGGAGATTCTCAATAGTCTTCATATTGTATCTGAGGGCTTTCTCTTTACCCCAGGGATCAGTACGGAGTTGTTTCAGCAAAACTGTTGTAAACGGGCCTATCTTCGCGGTGCATTTCTTGCAGGGGGATCGGTTAATAACCCGGAAGGTTCTTCCTACCATCTGGAGATTGCGTCCATGTATGAGGAGCACTGTCAGGCACTGGTTGACCTGGCCAATGAATTTCATCTGAATGCCCGGTGTATAGAACGGAAAAAAGGATTCATCCTATATATCAAGGAAGGCGAGAAAATCATTGAGCTGCTCAGCATCATTGGTGCTCATCAGGCCTTGTTCAAGTTTGAAGACGTACGGATTATGCGCGACATGCGTAACTCCGTTAACCGGATTGTCAATTGTGAGACCGCCAACCTGAATAAAACCATCGGAGCGGCGGTAAGGCAAATCGATAATATCCGGCTGTTGCAAAAGGAAGTTGGTCTGGAATCGTTGCCTGAGAAGCTTCGCGAAGTGGCGGAGGTTCGACTCGCTAATCCAGATATTAACTTGAAGGAAGTTGGCGAGCTCCTTAAAGGTACAGTCAGTAAGTCGGGAGTGAACCACCGGCTTCGTAAAATTGATGAGTTGGCTGAGAAAGTGCGCACAGAACGTTATGGTTAAGACAGAGTAGGGTAAAGTAACAAGGTCGGCTGTTTCTGCTGAACAGAAATGGTGGGGAAGTCAGCCGTTAAGGATCTGGGAGACTCACTTAGGTCATTGGATGCACTGTGCAAAAGATGAAATTAGGGCAAGATAATGTCCTCCAAAGCACCCTGAGTTTTTTCTTCTAGTGTCCTGCACGGGTTAATGGTATAATGTTGTATAAATATAATTGTGTATTTAATGTCCAGATTTCATAATAGGGGGTAAGTTTCCATGACAAAGCACCCGGTAGTTGTCCGTTTGAAAACGGGTCTCCATGCCAGACCTGCGGCACTGTTCGTTCAAGAAGCGAATAAGTACTCGTCTGAAGTGTTCGTCGAGAAGGACGACAAAAAAGTTAATGCAAAAAGTATCATGGGGATCATGAGCCTTGCAATTAGCACAGGTACGGAAATCCAGATTAGTGCAGAAGGCGCGGATGCCGAACAGGCTGTAAACGCTTTAGTTAGTCTGGTAAGCAAGGAAGAGCTCGAAAACCAATAAGATATGATCAATCCAATGAAGAAGTCCCGAAAGGGGCTTTTTTGCGTTATTGACGTATTTGCTATCGTCAAGTGCAACATTATGGAATTTGTCCCGTCTGTTAAGGTATCAAATCGATTAAAGTTTGAGATGTTAACACATAAGGAGGCTATCGTGATGGGTAAACAATGGATGAAACCGTTTGGTGCGGTGCTGGTGGCAAGTACGTTGCTTGTTGGAGGAACAGCATGGGTTGCACCAGGCAACTATGCTTACGCTGCAGAGGTTCAGGGAGTACAACAGAATGTGATTAATGTTGTGGGTAAAGGTGAGATTCAGGTGAAGCCTGATATCGCGTATCTGTCCATTGGTGTGAACAGTACTGCAGAGACAGCTGCATCTGCTCAAAAAGCGAATGCTGCCAAAGTTCAAAAAGTATCCAATTTGCTGAAAAATACGTGGAAGATCAGTGCAGACGACATTCAAACGAGTCAGTTCTCTGTACAACCCAACTATACGTATAGCGAAAAAGACGGACAACAAATTAAAGGATATACAGCGCATCATACGCTGACAGTCACATATCGTCAGATGGACAAGATTGGCGAGTTGCTCGATGCTGCTTCGGGTGCGGGTGCCAACAATATTGAAAACGTGCGCTTTACGGTAGAAAATCCGGAAAGTTATGAGTCCCAAGTGATTGAGAAAGCTGTTGCCAATGCAGATGTGAAAGCTGGCGCCATTGCAAAAGCAGTTAAACGTCAACTCGGTGCTGTTCTTTCCGTAAGCCAAGGTGATGCCAATGTGCCTGTGTTCTATGCAAGCGAGGCGTTGATGTCCAAAGCACAAGATACAGCAGGTGGCACTGAGATTGAAACAGGCCAGGTTAAAGTAAGTACAATCCTGAATATCACGTATGAAATGAAATAAACAAGATCGAACTAAGGATTGTAAGCTCAAGTAACCTTTTTAAGTGTCATTTGAAGGGTACAACGGAATAATGACAAAGACTTTGTCCTGAGGACAAGGTCTTTTTTGTTGCAAAATCAAACTTTGGTGAAGTCAGAAGGGATGTTACCCTTTTAAAGCTACATGAAATGTTGTTTTTAGGTATCTTTTTTGTATAGTTGTTCGTGACAAAAAGGTCATATCCCGATATATTTTCCACCTGATATTCATCAACATTGTAACTCGAGCTGTAAACCTTTCCGAAATTGGGTTAATTATAATAGAGAGGTGAGCGTATGAGATATGCGATCAGTTCAGGATTACATACGCAATGATCCCTAATTGTGAATTCAGAGAGGAGTTTTATATATGACATCATGGAAAAAATGGACAAGTGCGTTGCTTGCAGCAGGAATTATTGTAGGTAGCGGTTCGGTATGGCAGGACAGTTCGGTTCAGGCAGCATCGGTATCCTCAAAAGTGACAACCCCGGCTGAGGTAACTCTGAAATCGGGTGGAAAAACACTGACTCAAAAAGGACTTCTTCAAGGTGGTTCAACTTGGGTCTCTCTTACGGCAGTAAAAGATGTAGCGGGTGGGACGCTGAAATATGATGCGAAAACCAAGTCATATACGGTAACAGCAGCCAACAATGCGATGACCGTTAGCCTGATGGATGGACAACCAAACGTTTACATTAACGGTTATTACCCTCAGGTGGAAGCAAAATTGATTGAGGGTCGATTATATATCCCATTCTCGGCAATGAGAGATTATCTGGGTGTACAGGGGAATTGGGATGGCAAAAACAAAACGTTGACACTCAGCAAGGTGAAACAAAATAACGTTAAAATTAAAGCGGCAACAGTTAGTGTCACTGTGAAAAATGCTGAAGTAGATGTTCAATATCCGCAGGTGAGTGGACTTGCCAGCAAAGAAGCTGAAGCGGCGATCAACAAAGTGCTGAAAGACGAAGTGGATGCTTATGTAGCTGCCTTCAAGAAACAGACATCTGAATTCGGCGGTGCAACAGCCAATCGTCCATATGCATTTGAGAGCTCTTATGTAGTGACGTATAACGAAAAAGGCGTGCTGGGACTCATTACACAACGATATGAGGATTATGCTGGTGCTCATGGTATGACATACCGTACGGGCCACACCTTTGCACTGGACACAGGTAAGGAGCTTACGTTAGATGATGTGCTGCAAAATAACAAAACCATGCGCGAGACGTTGAGTAAAAAAGTGGGTGAACAACTGAAAGCCCGCGGTGGATACCTCGACGGTTACAAAGGGTTAAATAAAGATCAAGATTTCTATGTGACACCAACGGGTGTGGTCGTGTTCTTCCAGTTGTATGAGTATACGGCGTACGCAGAGGGATTCCCTGAAATGCCATTTACGTATAAAGAGCTTCTCCCTAAAGGCACAGAACCTTTTGGTAATGTAACGGGAAGCAAGTAAAGAATCATCATAGTGCACTCTTAAGTTATCTTTCTTATAAAATGAAAAAGAAGAAGCCCCCATCATGTGGTCATGATGAGGGCTTCTTCTCGTATAGACAACATAATTATATGTTGCTGACTACGTTAGGTGTTGATGATGTTAACGCATAGACCGTGGTCTACGTCACACTTAGATGCCTTGTGATCCTACGTTTTCGATGACTTTATCAATGATACCGTAATCGGCGGCTTCAGCAGCACTCATGAAGTAGTCACGATCTGTATCTTTCTCAATCCGCTCCAGCGGTTGACCTGAACGCTCAGAGATGATGCGGTTCAAGGTATCACGCATTTTCAGGATGCGGCGAGCACGGATTTCGATGTCGGAAGCTTGACCTTGTGCACCACCAAGTGGTTGGTGAATCATAATTTCACTGTTTGGTAATGCAAAACGTTTACCTTTTGCACCGGCATTCAACAAGAATGCACCCATGGAAGCCGCCATACCTACACAGATGGTAGATACATCCGGTTTGATGAATTGCATTGTATCGTAGATGGCCATACCGGCTGTAATCGATCCGCCTGGGCTGTTGATGTATAAGTGAATGTCTTTCTCCGGATCTTCCGCAGCCAGGAACAACATCTGTGCCATAATGGCATTAGCCACTACGTCATTAACATCGCTACCAAGGAAAATAATACGATCCTTCAGCAATCTGGAGTAGATGTCGTAGGCGCGCTCACCCCGGTTGCTCTGTTCAACGACCATTGGAATAAAACTCACGTGAAAAACCTCCTTGGAATGTAAATGTTATTGGTGTTTATACTTAAACTGTTACCGTATTACCCACATAATAAACAATTCCAAACAAAAAGTCAAAGAAAGTCAAACTAACTTGCAAAAAAAAGAAACCTTTCCGGTTTCATTGGTTAAATGGGTTATGAGCTGCTAAATAAAAATGGCGCGCCCGCCAAGAATCGAACTTGGATCTCAGGCTTCGGAGGCCTACGTCATATCCATTGGACCACGGGCGCACATTATGTGACAGCAATAATGATTATAGCTCATGAAATATTTAATTGCAAGCAGTTCGTTGTGGTATTGGTTTGGATTAACCTAAAAATGATCATGATGAAGAAGAGTGGATAAAGAGTACATTTAAGTAAATGCTATTAGAGGTTTTGGACATGCCGTATGAAATGTGATTCTGAGCGATATGTAGATTGAATTCATTTGTTTCTTCTATATATGGTATGCGTGAGCTAGTCGTAGATCATGGAAGTCTAGGATTGTGAAAATAGGCGCGTACAAACGCTGCATGCGTGTCGAAATAACACGTTGAAACACTTGCATGTCACGTCAGTTTTAGGTAGAATAGACGTGGGACTTAAAAAGTTAACCCGGGACGTTTTAGGGCCACGAAAGAGAGCTTAGAACGAGAACTTGCGGGAGTGGAAAGCATGCGAACGATTTTAGAAGTACAAAAGCAGCTTCTGCCTGATCTCATGGATATCTTGAAAAAGAGGTATACGATTCTGCAACAGATCATGTTATCGGATGTGATCGGACGGAGAACGTTAGCTAATTCCATGCAGATGACCGAGCGGGTTCTGAGGGCTGAGACCGATCTGTTAAAGGCTCAGGGACTTATTGAAATTGACAGTGCAGGAATGAAGATCAGCGAGGCAGGGTATGATTTGCTGCAGCAGTTAGAGCCCGTAGCCAAAGAGCTGTTCGGATTATCCGAGCTGGAAGAGCGCATCAAGCAAGCCTACGGTCTGCAAAAGGTAGTTGTGGTTCCTGGTGATTCGGACGTTTCTCCATTTGCCAAAAGGGAACTGGGCAGAGCCGGAGCGAAGGCTCTCGGCAATATCATGAGTGACAACGACGTTGTCGCCGTTACTGGCGGTTCAACAACGGCCGAAGTCGCAGAACAACTAAATCCGCCAACATCGCTAAAAGGTGTCTGGTTCGTACCAGCACGCGGTGGACTTGGAGAAAGCCTTGAAATTCAGGCTAATACGATCGCATCCACAATGGCAAAACGGGTAGGGGCGCAATACAAACTCCTGCATGTACCGGATTTGCTCAGTGATCATGCCTATGAATCATTAATCCAGGACCCTAGTGTTCAGGAGATTCTGCAGCTGATCAGGCAATCACGGATTGTTATTCATGGAATTGGTGATGCCGTAGAGATGGCCAAAAGACGCAAACTTGCGACGGAGATTATAGATGAACTTCAGGAGCAAGGGGCCGTATCTGAATCTTTCGGTTATTACTTTAATGATCAGGGTAAGGTGGTACATACCATGCTTACACTGGGTATGCGACTTCAGGATATTGAACGAACCGATGTTGTGATTGGAATTGCAGGTGGCAAAAGCAAAGCTGCTGCTATACATTCCGTGTTACGATTTGGTCAGGAAGATATTCTGATTATTGATGAGGCTGCTGCCGAAGTCATCGTTGCTGAAATGGAATAAGGTTTTACTTTGTATCACAACTATTGTTGTCTTGACGGACTTCACCGTCTGTCTTGAATATATAAGTTTCATAAAAAATTAATCAAAACTTGGGAGGAACTTACTCATGATTAAAGTAGGTATTAACGGTTTTGGACGTATTGGACGCTTGGCATTCCGCCGTATTCAAAATGTAGCAGGCATCGAGGTAGTAGCAATCAACGACTTGACTGACGCTAAAATGCTCGCTCATTTGCTCAAATATGATACAACTCAAGGTCGCTTCGATGGCGATGTTGAAGTACACGATGGCTTCTTCAAAGTGAACGGCAAAGAAGTTAAAGTATTGGCTAACCGTAACCCGGAAGAACTTCCTTGGGGCGACCTGGGCGTAGATATCGTTCTGGAATGTACTGGTTTCTTCACAACTAAAGAAGCAGCTGAGAAACACTTGAAAGGTGGAGCTAAGAAAGTTGTTATCTCCGCACCAGCTACTGGCGACATGAAAACCATCGTTTACAACGTAAACCATGAAATCCTCGACGGTACTGAAACTGTAATCTCCGGCGCATCTTGCACAACAAACTGCCTGGCACCTATGGCAAAAACACTGCAAGACAAATTCGGAATCGTTCAAGGTTTGATGACTACAATTCACGCTTACACTGGCGACCAAAACACGTTGGATGCTCCACACCCTAAAGGTGACTTCCGTCGTGCTCGCGCAGCAGCTGAAAACATCATCCCTAACACAACTGGTGCTGCTAAAGCAATCGGTCTGGTAATCCCAGAACTGCAAGGCATCCTTGATGGTGCAGCTCAACGTGTACCAGTAGCTACTGGTTCCCTGACTGAGCTCGTAACTGTTCTGAACAAAAAAGTAACTGCTGAAGAAGTTAACGCAGCTATGCAAGAAGCTTCCGATCCAGAAACTTTCGGATACACAGAAGACGAAATCGTATCTTCCGATATCCAAGGAATCACTTTCGGTTCCCTGTTTGATGCAACTCAAACTAAAGTTCTGACTGTTGGCGACCAACAATTGGTTAAAACTGTAGCTTGGTATGACAATGAAATGTCCTACACTGCACAATTGGTTCGCACTTTGGAGCACTTTGCAAAAATGATTAAGTAATATCTGCAATAACATAGAGCGGAAACAGATGCTATATTGTTTCCGCTCTTTATATATCTACATTTTGCAAATTTCTCAAAAACACCAGGATTGACGAGGGATTTTAGCTCTTGATTGGTCCACCAAATACATGGGTGCGGAGGAAATACAGATGAACAAAAAAAGTGTACGCGATATCGAATTGACAGGAAAACGGGCTTTTGTCCGTGTAGATTTCAATGTGCCGCTCGAAGATGGTAAAATTACAGATGACAAACGTATTCGTGCAACGCTTCCTACAATCAACTTCTTGATTGAAAAAGGCGCTAAAGTCATTTTGGCAAGCCACATGGGTCGTCCTAACGGCGAAGTGGTTGAATCCTTGCGTTTGACTCCAGCAGCTGAGCGTTTGTCTGAATTGCTTGGTAAAACAGTAGTTAAAGCTGACGATTCCGTTGGTGACGCTGTTAAAGCTCAAATCGCTGAACTGAACAACGGCGACGTATTGTTGCTTGAAAACGTTCGTTTCCACGCTGGCGAAGAGAAAAACGATCCGGAACTGGCAAAACAATTTGCTGAACTGGCTGACGTTTTCGTTAACGATGCGTTTGGCGCGGCTCACAGAGCACACGCTTCGACTGAAGGAATCGCTCACTTGCTTCCAGCAGTGTCCGGTTTGTTGATGGAGAAAGAACTTGAAGTGTTGGGTAAAGCAATCTCCAACCCTGAGCGTCCTTTCACAGCTATCATTGGTGGATCCAAAGTTAAAGACAAAATCGATGTAATCGACAACCTGCTGAACATTGCAGACAACGTAATCATCGGTGGCGGTCTGACTTACACGTTCTTCAAAGCACAAGGACATGAAATTGGACAATCCTTGCTGGATGATTCCAAACTTGATGTTGCTCTCGGTTTCATCGAAAAAGCGAAGAAACTGGGCAAAAACTTCTACCTGCCAGTAGATATCGTAGTGTCTGACGATTTCAGTGCGAAAGCAAACACACAAATCGTTGACATCGATGGTATCCCAGCAGATTGGGAAGGTATCGACATCGGTCCTAAAACACGTGAGATCTATGCTGACGTAATCAAAAACTCCAAATTGGTTGTGTGGAACGGACCAATGGGCGTATTTGAAATCGAGCCATTCTCCCACGGTACTCGTGCAGTAGCGGAAGCTTGCGCTGAGACAGAAGCTTACACTGTAATTGGTGGCGGTGACTCCGCAGCAGCAGCTGAGAAGTTCAAATTGGCTGACAAGATGAACCACATCTCTACAGGTGGCGGTGCATCGCTCGAGTTCATGGAAGGTAAAGTACTTCCAGGCGTTGTGGCATTGAACGACAAGTAAGTTTTAGTAGTCTATAGCATGAAGGAGTTGAAACCCATGAGAACACCGATTATCGCAGGTAACTGGAAAATGTTCAAAACGGTTTCCGAATCCAATGACTTCATTCAGGAAGTTAAAGGAAAAGCGGAAGTTGAAGGCGTGGAGACTGTAATCTGCGCACCGTTTACAAATCTGCCATCCCTGGTAGAAGCCGTTAAAGGCACAAACATCAAAATTGGTGCACAAAATCTTCACTTTGAAGATAACGGTGCATTCACAGGTGAAATCAGCGGTGTAATGCTGAAAGACCTGGGTGTGGATTATGTCATTATTGGTCACTCGGAGCGCCGTCAGTATTTTGCGGAAACCGATGAGACTGTCAATAAAAAGTTGCATGCAGCATTCCGTCACGGATTGACTCCAATCTTCTGCCTTGGTGAGACGCTTGAAGAGCGTGAAGCGAACCAAACAAAAGACGTATGCAAAGTGCAAACAGTAGCTGCTTTTGCAGGTCTGTCTGCAGAGCAAGCGGCACAAGTTGTTATCGCTTATGAGCCAATCTGGGCGATTGGTACAGGCAAATCCTCCACTTCCCAAGATGCGAATGAAGTTATTGCTTACATCCGTACGCTGGTGAAGGATCTGTACAACGAGACGGTAGCTAATGCAGTTCGTATTCAATACGGCGGCAGTGTTAAACCGGAGAACGTAACAGAATACCTCGGACAAAGCGACATCGACGGCGCGCTTGTTGGCGGTGCCAGCTTGCAGCCGGCTTCGTTCATCGCGCTTGTTGAGGGGGCGAAGTAAGATGACAGCTCCAAAACCTGTAGCACTGATCATCATGGATGGCTTTGGTCTACGTAACACGGTGGAAGGCAACGCGGTAGCGCAAGCCAAGAAACCGAACTATGACCGTTTCATGAGCCAATTCCCACATACAACACTCACTGCTTGCGGTGAAGCTGTAGGTTTGCCAGAAGGGCAAATGGGGAATTCCGAGGTAGGTCACCTGAACATTGGTGCCGGCCGGATCGTATACCAGGATTTGACCCGTATCTCCAAATCCATTCGTGACGGTGAGTTCTACGACAATGAAACACTTGTCAAAGCTGTTCGCGAAGCGAAACAAAGCGGCAAAAAGCTTCATCTCTACGGCTTGTTGTCCGATGGCGGCGTACATAGTCACATCGACCACCTGTTTGCTATGCTGGATCTGGCCAAAAAAGAAGGAATGAATGATGTATATATTCATGCTTTCATGGATGGCCGTGATGTTATGCCAGACAGTGGTAAAGACTTCATGCAGAAGCTGATCGCTAAGATTGAAGAAGTAGGTGTAGGACAAATCGCAACGGTTCAAGGTCGCTATTACGCGATGGACCGTGACAAACGTTGGGAACGGGTTGAGAAATCATACCGCGCCATCGTTTATGGCGATGGACCAAAATACACTGACCCACTCAAAGCGGTTGAAGAATCGTATGAGAAATCCGTATTTGATGAATTCGTTGAACCAACGGTTATCGTCAAAGCGGATGGTGAGCCGGTAGGTTTGGTAGAGAGCGGCGATTCCGTTATCTTCCTCAACTTCCGTCCTGACCGTGCGATCCAGTTGTCGCAAGTATTCACGAACCAGGATTTCCGTGGTTTCGATCGTGGTCCGAAGTTCCCTGTGGGCTTGCACTTTGTATGCTTGACTTTGTTCAGCGAGACGGTTGAAGGTTATGTGGCTTATTCGCCGAAGAACCTCGACAACACGCTGGGTGAAGTTCTGGTACAGAACAATAAAAAACAACTGCGTATTGCAGAAACTGAGAAATACCCGCACGTTACCTTCTTCTTCAGCGGCGGTCGTGATGTGGAGCTTCCGGGCGAAA
Organism: Paenibacillus xylanexedens; assembly: GCF_017874615.1. Taxonomy (GTDB): domain Bacteria; phylum Bacillota; class Bacilli; order Paenibacillales; family Paenibacillaceae; genus Paenibacillus; species Paenibacillus xylanexedens. The sequence continues at coordinate 121,972 of NZ_JAGIKV010000015.1, read as the reverse complement.
CTCGCGTACTAATCAACTCACCAAAAGTTGCAACGTATGACCTGCAACCGGAGATGAGCGCGTATGAAGTGGCTGATGCATGTGTTCGCGAGATCGAAGCAGACAAACATGACGCCATCATTCTGAACTTTGCTAACCCTGACATGGTTGGACACTCCGGCATGCTGGAGCCTACCATTAAAGCGGTTGAAGTAACAGATGAGTGCATGGGCCGTGTTGTGGATGCAGTACTTGCCAAAGGCGGCGTTGTACTGATCACTGCGGATCATGGTAACGCGGATATGGTGTTCGATGAGAAGGGACGTCCGTTCACAGCTCATACTACGAACCCAGTTCCATTTATCGTTACCGATGCAAATGTAACCCTGCGTGAGGGTGCAATCTTGGCGGATATCGCGCCAACGATCCTTGACTTGATGCAATTGCCTAAACCGGCTGAGATGACAGGTACATCCGTTATCTCTACCCGCAAATAATATAATTTTAATAGGTTGTCGAATAAGACCTAAGTTACACCTTAACGAAGCGGGCAGAACCGATCTGGAGAAGCGAAGCGCTCGCCTTTATCCCCTAATTCTCACCTTTTATAAGGAGTTCAAAGAATTTGGGGATAACAGCGATCGAAGGACGGTACTGCACGCGGAGTGGCTTGGTGAAACATGTTTGTTCTGAACGTATTAAAATAAAATTTCAAATTTAAAGGAGATTATCACAAATGACTATTATTTCTGACGTGTACGCTCGCGAAGTCCTCGACTCCCGCGGTAACCCTACAGTAGAAGTTGAAGTATACCTGGAGTCCGGTGCAATTGGACGCGCAATCGTTCCATCCGGTGCATCCACTGGTGCCCACGAAGCGGTTGAGCTTCGCGATGGCGACAAATCCCGTTACCTTGGTAAAGGCGTTCTGCAAGCTGTTAAAAACGTAAACGAAACAATCGCTCCAGAAGTTATCGGTATGGATGCATTGGATCAACTAGGTATCGACAAATTGATGATCACTTTGGATGGTACGCCAAACAAAGCTAAATTGGGTGCTAACGCAATCCTGGCTGTATCCATGGCTGTTGCTCGCGCAGCTGCTGATGCTCTTGATCTGCCATTGTACGTTTACCTGGGCGGATTCAACGCTAAAGTACTTCCAGTACCAATGATGAACATCATCAACGGTGGTGAGCATGCTGACAACAACATCGATGTTCAAGAGTTCATGGTTCTTCCTGTTGGAGCACCAAGCTTCAAAGAAGCTCTTCGCGTAGGTGCAGAGATCTTCCACAACCTGAAATCCGTACTGAGCTCCAAAGGCCTGAACACAGCTGTAGGTGACGAAGGTGGTTTCGCACCGAACCTTGGTTCGAACGAAGAAGCAATCACTACGATCATCGAAGCTATCGAAAAAGCAGGTTACAAACCAGGCGTTGACGTATTCCTCGGTATGGACGTAGCTTCCACTGAGTTCTACAAAGATGGTAAGTACACACTTGCTGGCGAAGGTAAATCTTACACTTCTGCTGAGTATGTTGACCTTCTGGCTTCATGGGTTGAGAAATACCCAATCATCACAATCGAAGACGGTATGTCCGAAGATGACTGGGATGGTTGGAAATTGCTCACAGAAAAACTGGGAGACAAAGTACAACTCGTTGGTGATGACCTGTTCGTAACGAACACTGAGCGTCTGGGTAAAGGTATCAACGAAGGTATCGGTAACTCCATCCTGATCAAAGTTAACCAAATCGGTACATTGACTGAAACATTCGATGCAATCGAAATGGCTAAACGTGCAGGATACACAGCTGTAATCTCCCACCGTTCCGGTGAGTCCGAAGACAGCACAATCGCTGACATCGCTGTTGCAACAAACGCTGGCCAAATCAAAACGGGTGCTCCTTCCCGTACAGACCGTATTGCGAAGTACAACCAATTGCTCCGTATTGAGGATCAACTGGGTGAACTGGCTCAATACAATGGTCTTAAAGGATTCTACAACCTTAAAAAATAAGTTGTTTTTACAAATTTTAGACAGACCGCGAAATCGGTCTGTCTTTTTGTGTTATAGATAAATAGAAAAACAGCAACCTGGCTGGTTGCTGTAATTGGACTTGTTCAAGGGATGTATATTGCACCTTAACTCATAGCTGTGACAAAGAGAAATAGATAAACAGCCATAGAGATATTGATAATTTCGAGTAATAGTAATGGCTTGCTCATTTTTGTTGGGGATTTTGGAAATATGCCAGCGAGATCAACAGCATACACGATAAAGTACAGAATGGCAATTACTTGAGCAATCCACAAAGCATGAGGGGAAGAAATCAGCAGGAGATAACTGGCAATATAAGATCCAGCTCCAAGCAAAATCAAAAACAGATTAAATCCCCAGAATACAATTCCCTTAAGCTTGGAGAAATCCCGATTTTCAATGGGGCCACCCGGAACCAAGATCGCCAGTAAAGTGACATTTAAAAGTACGATTATACTTGCTATAAGCATCATTGTTACGAACGCCATCCTCTCTCCATCGTCGTTGTGGCTAAAGTATATCAGGTCATAAGGCTCGCTGTATTGTAAAAAATAAGCATGCAAATAAGGGCTTAAAATTTGTTTTTGGATTGCCATAGATAACGAAGGGTTAGTTCGTCAGCCGACTTCTCAAGTTCACTTACAGTTTTACCGGCAAATTTTCTGCATGTCTTAATGAAGTGAGACTGGTCGTAGTATTGTTCATATATTTCAGTGTGCCAATTTGCATCAACAATACTTTTTTGGAACTTCACGATATCTCCATACACTTTGGGGGTAAGTCCTGTATATCGCTTAAATGTACGCTCCAGCGTACTGATGGAAAATCCAAAATATGCTGCCATGTGGGAGACATTCAGGTTTCCGCATTGCTGTTCCACATAAGAAAGCATATGATCGGCACGCTGCGTATCCAAAGGGTTCAACTTGATTCTTTCAATGAAATAATCGTTGATCGCTGTAATGATCGATTCGTTATCTCTGGCATTGGTGAGTTGGGTACGTAATTGATCTAGCCCAGAGGATACGTCGACTACTGAGCATATTCGTTCGGTGAGCCGAGAAATGGGGTACTCAAAAGATTGAATGTACCCCACAGGAGTTAATGAAATGCCAATTTGGTACAAGTTTTCTCCGTACTGGACATGCTTCGCTCTTTTAATCTGACCGATGACCGATGAATTGGATATGAGAATTCGTTTTTTTCTCTCGATGAGGTAGTAGGGGGATCTATAATTGAAAATAATATTAATATGACCTAACGGCATAATGATGTCTTGTCTGTTCATTGGGGCGAGGTTGTCTTGTTCTACAATCCATATATAATCTATGATGCCTTTAAGGGCATCTGTGGCTTGAAATCTTTGAATCATTTTGCCCTCCCTAAATTCCTAAGCTTCTAAAGTAAGTCCTTATCTTGGATGAGAACATAATGTGATTAAAACCATATGACCATATTATCATGACTTACAGATGAGATGAGTAGCTCCTTATCATTTGTATCACTACTTGTAGTACAACCATAGCTATGTTACAATTAAAGTAACTGTTTTTATGGTGAGATGTATGCCCACATGGGTAGGAGGTGGAAAGAATGGATATTGCTTTGAAATTGCTGCTCGTTGTTTTCTCGATCGGTCTAATCACTGTAGTATTGCTGCAGCACGGGAAAAGCGCTGGTTTGGCGGGTGCCATCTCCGGTGGTGCGGAACATCTTTTCGGTAAAACGAAAGCGCGCGGATTGGATCTCTTCCTGCAACGTGCAACGGTGGTACTGGGTGCAGGATTTATGATTTTGTCTATTGTTGTTACGGTGGCTTCCAAGTAAGAATTGGAACTGCTGTTCAATGAATAGCTTAAGCTAATGGCTTAATTGATGAACCTTCGTTTCGTGAAGAAACGGGGGTTTTTTAATAAATTCTTACGTGTCCAAACTTTACCAACAGGCTAATCTATAGACTCCATTATTTTCGGTCTTCTTCTCACTTCTGTTCGGTTTTCCTTCCTTAACATGCAACACACCCCTATCATGTATGGTATGTCCCTCGCTTATTCGTTACGCGAACTCACTCCCTATAATGAATGTCATGTGTACAGAAAATTTTCGGATGTAGTCCTTTTCCAGATGTGCACAGCACATGTATCGCATAAAATGTCTGTAGAGATACGTGAAAGCGTGATTTTAGAGGAGCGCCCGGCAACTGTGGTTTTTTTGCGAGGTACGGATGGGCCGGATTGAATTCGTGTATACTAGGGTATGAGATAGTATGGTTGTACTACTACACTCTTCACAGCAATGATATTGTATTGCATGAAAATGGTAAGAATTCCGATACATAAAGAGATGAGACTTGCTTACACTTTTATGTTTCCCGAGGTGAATATATTAATGATAACAGAACAACAATTGCTCGACTTCATGCGGGAAACCGCTTATAAACCGATGACTTATCAGGAGTTGGAACAGCACTTCGCTATTGAAGATGCAGCTGATTTCAAAGCCTTTTTGATTATGCTTAATACGCTGGAGGAATCTGGTAAAGTTTTGCTGACCCGTAACAATCGCTATGGCATGCCAGAGCGCATGGATTTGGTACGTGGACGTTTACAGGCTCACGCCAAAGGCTTTGCTTTCCTTATCCCTGAGGATCGGGAGCACCCGGATGTGTACATTCACGCCAATGATATGAAAAGTGCGATGAATGGTGACACGGTATTGGTTAAAGTCACGTCTCAAGGACCTTCTGGCGGTCGCCTGGAGGGTGAGATCGTCCGTATTGTTACTCATGGTGTGACCCAAGTCGTTGGTGTGTTCCAGAGCCATGAGGTGTACGGCTTCGTTATCCCGGATGACAAACGGATTAATCGCGATATTTTCATCCCGCGTACCAATTTTGCAGGGGCGGTTGATGGACAGAAGGTTGTAGCAAAAATCGTCAGCTATCCAGAGGGCCGTGCGGCGGCCGAGGGTGAAGTGATCGAGATTCTCGGTCATAAGGATGAGCCGGGTATTGATATTTTGTCCGTTATTCGCAAGCATCAGTTGCCTGAAGCTTTCCCCGATGAAGTGGTAGAAGAGGCGGAAAAAGCACCTGAGTCCATCACAGATGAAGAGATTGTACAACAGGGTCGCCGTGATCTGCGCGGACTTAACATTGTCACGATTGATGGCGAAGATGCCAAGGATCTGGATGATGCTGTTAACGTAGAGAAACTGCCTAACGGGAACTACCGTCTAGGTGTTCATATTGCCGACGTTGGCTATTATGTGCAGGAGAATTCTAAGCTTGATCAGGAAGCCTACAACCGTGGATGCAGTGTGTATCTGGTGGATCGGGTTATTCCGATGCTGCCACAACGTCTGTCCAACGGAATCTGTAGTTTGAACCCGCAGGTAGACCGCTTGACACTGTCTTGTGAGATGGAGTTTAACGACCAGATGAAGGTTGTAAAACATGACATTTTTACAAGTGTAATCAAAACCAAAGAGCGGATGACGTATTCCAACGTCCGTAAAATTCTTGAAGGTGAAGAGCCTGAATTGCTCGAGCGTTATAAGGATCTGGTAGATGATTTCCATCTGATGAAAGAGATTGCCCTGAAGCTGCGTGCTATGCGTATGCGCCGTGGTGCGGTCGACTTTGATTTTGAAGAATCCAAAATCATTGTGGACGCAGAATGTAAACCGATAGATATCGTGAAACGGGAGCGTTCGATTGCCGAGCAAATCATTGAGGAATTCATGTTGGCAGCGAACGAAACAGTGGCAGAGCATTTCCACTGGTTGAAAGTTCCGTTCATTTATCGTGTGCACGAAGACCCGGATCAGGAAAAACTGCAAAATTTCCTCGCCTTTGCGGCGAATTTTGGACACCAGGTCAAAGGACGTGGCAATGCGATTCATCCACGGGCGCTTCAATCGTTGCTTGAGGATATCAAAGAAACGAAAGAACAAACTGTTATTAGTACAATGATGCTCCGTTCGATGAAACAGGCGAAGTATGATTCTGAAATGTCAGGTCACTTTGGCCTCGCGGCAGAATTCTATAGTCACTTTACGTCTCCAATTCGTCGTTATCCCGATCTCGTTATTCACCGGGTGATTCGCGAAGTCATTGAAAATAATGGTGCTTTGCCGGAGAAACGTCAGGAGTATTTAGCAGCACGTATGGCCGATATTGCGCAACAGTCTTCGGAACGTGAACGTGTGGCGGTAGAAGCTGAGCGGGATACGGAGAAAATGAAAAAAGCCGAGTACATGCTCGACAAAGTAGGCGAAGAGTTCGAAGGCATGATCAGCAGTGTGACCAGCTTTGGTATGTTCATTGAACTGGAGAACACGGTTGAAGGTCTGATTCGCTTGAGCGCGCTCACGGACGACTATTACCATTTTGACGATCAGCATATGGCTCTGATTGGTGAACGTACCTCGAAAGTCTTCCGCATCGGTGATGAAGTGAAGATCCGTGTGGCACGTGTAAGCATGGAAGAGTATACGATTGATTTTGAAATGGTGGATATGAAACCTCGCGGTGAACGTCCTGGCGGCTTCGGTGGCGGACGCGGTGGTAAAGGTGGACGTCCAACTAGCGGCGGCGGACGCGGCGGTGCCAAGAGTGGACCGGGTGGTTTCAGCGGTTCGCGTGGCGGCAAAGGCGGCTCATCCGCTGCTGGAGGCAACCGTGGTGGCAGATCACCGGAAGATAGCAGCAAAGGTGGACGTGGCGGTCGCAGTGGTGCTGCGAGTGCAGGTGCGGGCGCAAGCTCATCCGGTGGCTACGCAGGTAAAGGCGGCGGCAAACCAAAAGGTGAGCGTCGTGCTGGTGATGCTGGCGGATCAACTGGCCGGGGCAAAGGCGCGGTGAGCTTTGGTTTTGGCTCAGGTAAAGGCGGATATGGCTCTACATCGGGTGGATCGGATAGTAGTTCAACCGGTGGACAAGGAAGTGGCCTGAACAGCGGTCGCGGTGAAGGAAGCTTTAAGTCCGGCAAGGGCGGCGGTAAAGGTGGCAAAGGCGGAAGTGGACGCAAGAACACTTCACCGAGCGGCGTATTTATTGGAGAGAATGCAACTCCTGGTGGCGCTCAGGAAGGCGGAGCACCAAGACGCAAGCGGAAGAAGAGCAACGGTGCAGCTGGTAACGGCACGGCAGCTTTTGTACGGAAAAAGAAAAAATAAAGCTAACGTAACTTGAAGAGATGGATAACAATTCGTTCCTCCAGGTTAAGCGTTGGAGAAAATAGTCATTTCAGCCGGTGTGTTGTTTCGCACAGTCTGAAAGTGGTGTAATGAGGAGGGGCGGCAGAGGTCGCCTCTTTCTTGATTTTAACAGCCGTACTTGCTACAATTAGGGTCTGGCACGTGGTACCTTGGTGCAACATTGGGTGCGCTGCTATAGAGCATGGTACCGGCTTATTTTACGGAGAAGGAGTGAGGACATGGGCAAGAATGATGGACAGAGTAAAGTGCTCGCACAGAATAAAAAGGCTTCCCATGACTACTTCATTGAAGATACGTATGAAGCGGGCATGGTGCTTACCGGAACGGAGATCAAATCTCTTCGTAACGGCCGTGCGAATATTGGTGATGCATTTGCCACCATTCGAAACGGTGAGATTCATATTCACAATATGCATATTAGTCCTTTTGAACAAGGGAACCGAAATAATCCGCTCGATCCGACACGTACGCGCAAGTTGCTGATGCATAAAGTGCAGATTCACAAGCTGCTCGGGCTGTCGAAACAGGACGGGTACAGCATTGTGCCGCTGAAGATCTATATCCGCAATGGTTATGCAAAGCTTTTGCTTGGACTGGGTAAAGGTAAGAAGCAGTATGATAAACGGGAGACTGCGGCTAAGCGGGATGCACAACGTGATATCCAACGGGTACTGCGCGAGAAGCAGAAGGTTGCACGATAAGTGGAGCGCTGGGCGTAAATGCTTTACTTTTAAGTGTATAAGATAGTTTTTGTGATGAAGCTAGGAAGAGTGATTTACGAGGTAAAGAGTCTCAAGGTTTGTCCTGCAATGGGCAAGATTGAGGCTTTTTTAATTTTTAGTGGAAAAGGGATATGGTGTGAGTTGCTGAAGTGTATTGTGTGGTGATTACCTTTGATATGTGTTGAAGGGAATTCGGTAGGAGCATGGAAGCTTGGCGCGTTGATGAATCAAAATTTTTAGCCTTTGCGTAGTTTGCCTGAAACGTGGGTAATATACTTAGGGGCCGTTGTTCGTGAGCCGATCTGGGTAAACTTTACTTCCGATTGGCGACGCGGTATAATATGTAGACGATTGAGCCTGTTGTATTGGATAACCTTGTACACATGCTCAGCCTGCTGGAATGTCTTCCAGCAATCTGTACTATTTCGGTGATGTGTCCTGTGTTATGATTACTCATGTAGCAGACAGGAATGCCGAGTTTGAAAGAAGCATCTTTTTACCTTGGAGGAAAAAGATGTGCAGCACCTTTGCTCCGTATTCACGGATTAATCCTGGAGCCCTTCTTCATTGAGGGGGCGTTTATGGATTCGACGGGGATAGTTCGAGCATGGGTAGCGGGTAGTGGGGACGCGTCCGCTTTATCAACGCTAAAGCCTATTAAACGGCAAACAACAAACAAACTACGCTTTCGCAGCCTAAGAAACTGTGTGCGTGCTTCTACCCTGCATCGCCCATGTGACAGGGATAGGGGCTAACTAGTAGTGGGATACGCTGTCACATCTCCGCCTGGGGTGTGCTGAAGAAGACAATCAGGCTGACCCAACGTATAGCCGGTTACGGGGCGATACTCGGGTGACATCAAAACTGTGACTACACCCGTAGAAGCTTATGTGCCGTTATCTTCGGACAGGGGTTCGACTCCCCTCGCCTCCATTAGAGTCAAGAGACCATCAACCAGTAATCTGGTTGGTGGTTTTTATGTTTATGATATAATAAGCATAAATTTAGATTGGGGGGACTCCAGATGTTGGAAAATCGAGAACAGCTCCAAGAAATTTTAAATAAAGCCAATCAACATGCACGGAAACAAGCTAAAGAATCAGGTGCCTCTATTTATTATATAAAGAACAACAAACGCGTTCGTGAGGATGCTGCGGGTAATAAATTCGAAATTATATTTGATGCTACTGGGAAACGCCAGGAGTTTGAATATCATGAGTGAAATTAGACCAGTTATGACTGTGTTTGCTGGAACCAATGGAGCAGGGAAAAGTACACTCAGCATGCAAATGAGAGAGTGGCTTGGTGAACTGGTTGATCCGGATCAAATTGCAAGAGAGTTGAAGCCAGAGAATCCGCGCAGTGCTGACCTGTCTGCTGGTAGGGAAGTTGTGAAAAGAATTCGATCTCTTATTAAAAGTGGTATAAACTTCGCTATTGAAACGACATTTTCTGGTTCATTTGTTTTAAAACATATGGTAACAGCAAAAGAAGTATAGTCGCTTATTAAAAGCGGTTAACGCTTTTTGAATGAGACAACCTTATCAGGTACATATTTGCTTGAAACATATCCAGGTATCCAAAGTTTGCTTTTTACTAGACCAAATTATGATAAGGGAACGTACATACGAACCAACAATTGTTGTAGGAATCTTTAAAGCTTGTTGATTCCACTTGTGTGGAGACTATGCTGGCTTGGTACGCGAATTTAGATCAAGAAAGTAGATTGGATATATCCAAACGGAGACTACTCCCGCAGACCTTTGGAAGAGGTTCGACTCTCAGGGTTTTTTATATGACAAACTAATTTATAATGTTTAACATTAAATATCATATTGTTGATGCTAACAGAGTAAAGGAGTAGTTATTTTGGATCCGTACTTATATTTGTTTTTTCATGTTCTATCACATGCTCTTCTTGGGGCGGTAATTGCATACTGCTTTTTGCCAAGGGCTACATGGAAAGATCTTATGATATGTCTATGTTCGGGTGCACTGTGTGGAATAATTCCTGATATTTTTGGGGATAGAAGTGTAGCTCCGTGGTCCCATTCTATATTGTTTACACCCCTTTTAGCTTTAGGAATAGCATATTTGACAAAACTGTTCTATAAAAAGACAAGTTTCAAATTATTCTGGGGATCTTCTATTTTGTCTGTCTTGTTTGGACACTTATTTTTAGACTATATGGGACATGATTTACCAGCATTCTATCCCTTTAGCGATAAATCATATATTATGGGAGCCATTACATTGGGAGATCCATGGATTTGGTTTCCGTTAAGTATGGGTCTTGGATTGAGTATTTTTTTGAGGAACAAGTCTAAATTACCTATAATTACTTCGATACTATTCATAGTGGGATATATAGTCTTTCGAATAATATCAAAAGAAATAATTGAGCAGAAAGTTCAAGTTCAACACAAAAAATTCCTGAAGAGTCATATGTTATAGTGGAGCCCAATAGTCATTATGAATATCCTTTAAATCCCCTAAAATGGTTAGAGTTCAGATTTCGAGTCATCAGTCCTCATTTCTCTAAAGGTGGTGATGCGGGTATACTGGGAGAAAAATCAGACAAACTATTCTGGTACGATTTTTATCCAGTAGCCTTTGAGATTAATTTATCAAGAGGGAAATACGTTTTAATAAATTCACAGAATTCTAAAGTTGTCCTATCTGTTACTAAGGAATGGAAAGAAGCGGGTTCTAACTTTATTCAGGGAAATTATGATGGAAATCTTCTTACCTACAAAGAAACCACCAATGGTCAGTGGGAAGAAGTTATACCGCAGTAATTTGCTACGGTTTCTATCTACCACCAACCAGCGTTCTGGTTGGTGGTTTTTCTGTTTATGCTATAATCTTTGTAATATAAGCTGATGCAAGCCCAATTTACGCCGTAATCTCCCAAAGGAGGCAAAAAAGCATGAGCCAAAAGCAGCAACAGATCAGCGAGTTTGTTGCAGGGGTACAAGCATATGTGTCGCCAGTAAATGTGATTAATCCTTGGAGAGATTATGTGACGGGCTATGATATCGGCCCCGAAGCGGTGAAGATTCGTTCTGAACATTTGGTCAGGTATTTGGAACCACGAATGTCCAAGGCTCGGTACATTTTTATTGCTGAAGCTGTGGGCTATCAAGGGGCGAGGTTCTCCGGTGTACCCTTGACGTCTGAGCGAATGGTTACCGGGAATCACTCGTTGGTGAATCACCAGATGATTTTTTCAGGCGAGCCGGGTGTTCGAACAAGCTTGCCCAATATCGCCAAACCTAACCGGAGTCAGGCGTTGTATGGTTTCGCAGAACCGACAGCATCCATCATATGGGGTGAAGTGTTATCCAGTTCAACGTGGAAACCAACGGACTTTATATTTTGGAACATTTATCCCTTTCATCCTTATCAATCTGCCGAAAACAGGATGACGAATCGTACGCCGACTTTGGCAGAGTTGGAGGATGGTGTGGTATTCGCCAGACAGCTTATGCAACTGAATCCTGATGCTCAGATGGTGGCTATTGGCAGAAAGTCAGCAGACACGTTAAGCTCCCATCTCATTAAACATCACCATGTTCCTCATCCTGCAAATGGAAGGGCAGTACAATTCCAAAAAGCAGTAAGGTCAATTATCTAGCCCATTTTGAACTGGAGAAATGTGAGGCTGACATATGCATTCTTATCGTTCAAGTGTCCTACACATAACGTAGTGCCCCATCATATAAAGATTGGTTGGTGAAGCTAAATGAGTGAAAAATACTGGCTTGTGGTGCAATATCCGCTGAAGAGCGCACAAGGTAGCAAACGAGATCATTGGTTGAAGGAGAAGGTGATGGAATATCTGGAAACCGTTCTGACCCAAGCTGAGTTGGGAGAGGTGGATGGATGTGATATGGGTGGCCGTGTGGCTGATCCAAAGCAATATGTAATGAACATTTTCTGTGTGGTAACGGACGAGGATCGGAGCATAGCGCTAGTTAAAAAAGTGCTGAGAGAGAGTCGGTTGGATTACACCCGCATCCAAATCGCTACGATGCCATATGGCACAGAAGGAAGCTACACGCTGAAATATGCCTCCAAAAAAGGCGTTACCGAATTCTCGCTTTGATCACGATTTGCTGTTTCCTACCATAACGAACTCTGTGCTTGTCCTGCCCGAGGGCAGTTTGTCCCCGACATTTTCCCCACTTAAATTCATCATACGAGAAGACCATGATTAGACTTCCAACCTTAACCACTCGATCAACACTCTGTAAGTAGTAAGATTATGCCCGTAGATATTCTAATTTTGCTCAAAAGTATGCCCATATCAAGGTAGACGTTTATCATCGTCTTTTGTGTAATCAGACCCTCCGCCTCTCCCTTGCCTCACTCTCCATCCGGCACAAACCACAACTTATTATCTGTACCTCCAAATTTTTATAAAGCAGTACTCCTTGAAGCTCCAATTACTGGGGCCCCTACCCGTTGCATTCACAACAATCAGATCCCAAAATCTCATTCTATTTCACTCAGTCAAGCCATCCCCAAGCGATAAAAAGAGTTGAGCCTGCTCCATACACAGTCCTATAATATACAATTGTATAAAATCCGAGAGAGTGGTGGATATCACAACAGGTCATCCGATCACAACCGATAAACCCATCACACCTCGGAACCAAAGGAGGGTCACATTGAATCAAAGAGCAAAAGATGCAACAACAGATGCAGGAGCAGTAACAGAGGGAGATGAAAAATAGAAGTGAAAGCAACGACCCAATCAAATATTGAGACCGATGCAGAAGCAAACGCAAGTGCAAAAGCGAACACCAGTGCAATGAAGAAGAATTGGACGCCCCGTTTCAAAGAGTTCATTCAACGCAAGCCCAAGACGCTGGCTTTTAAAATCCCGTTTGCCTACTTTGTCATTATTCTGCTAACGGTGGCGTTCAGTGCGTTGGTGTTGAATCGAATCTCGGAAAATGACGCGCAGCGAAAGATCAATGAGGCATCACTTCAGACGATTACATCCATTGAGACCAACGTTAATCTGATGATCGAGAACGTGAACAATTATTCGAAAATGATTTTCTCCGATCCCAACTTGCAAAACCTGCTGCGGCAGGGCAATGTGTACTCCAATTTACAGACACAGTCCAAGGTCAGCGCGTATTTGACCAATCTTATGCAAGCGGTTCCAATTATCGATTCAGTATATATTTACGATAATTCCGGGCACCGATTCTCGGTCGGTACACAGGAATGGCCCACGTTTATGGAAGCGAGTGTGAAGGAAGCGCCGTGGTACGAACAGGCCTTGAAGCACAACGGACGATATCTGCTCAGGTTGAATAGTGGCAACAACGACAGCGGAGTCTCGGCGACGGGGGAGAATGATGGGCAAGAGGTGGTGTCATTTATTCGCCTCATTCGGGATTTGGATGATACGTCTCCACTTGGATTTCTGGTCATGAACATCAAGGGGAAATCCATTGCTCAGGCCTATGCCAACCTGTCTGCACCGGATTCATTTCAGGTGGCCATCCTGGATGAGCATCAGCGGGTGATCGCAACGAACGCAACCGATGGAAAGAAGGCCGTGCCTGCTGTATCCGACGAATCCATGTCTGCCGCTTCTGTACAGGATGGGATGCACGAGATGTTAGAGGCCAATCAGGCCAAGTTAAAACAAACATTTCAAGAGCAGCCCTCTGGCTTCATCACCTTGCAATCGGGTGGTCAGGAATATGCGGTGACCTATCGATCGGCTGGTGATGATCAGTGGAAATTCATCAGCATGAGTCCATACCGGGCTACAGATACCCGTAATAAATCCATGGTGCTGCTGGCGCTAATATTACTCGCAGTGAACGGAACGGTCTTTTTTGTCAGTTCATTCATCATCTCGCGCAGCGTCATTAAGCCGATTCACAAGCTGCTTCGCTCCATGCAGAAAGCACCAAGCGGCAACTTCCGCAAAGTGACGGTTGAGCTGAACAGTTACGAATTCGCACAGCTATATGGAGGATACAACCAAATGATTGAGCAGATTGAGCAGATGTTGAAACGCATCATTCAGGAGCAGCAGACGATCCGCCGAGCAGAGCTGAATACACTTCAGGCGCAGATCAAGCCACATTTTCTATATAACACACTTGATTCCATTACCTCCCTGGCGATGTCGGGTATGAACGATAAGGTATGTGAGCTGTTAGAAGCGCTCGGAAGTTATTATCGGCTGAGTGTCAGCAAAGGGCGTGAACTGATTACACTGCACGAGGAGGTTGAGATTGTACGCAATTATCTGACGATCCAGCAGGTACGATACCCCGGTGTATTTGAGGTGCAGTACGATATTGCTCCAGATTGTGAGCGAGTGATGATTCCCAAGCTTGTGCTCCAGCCGTTGGTGGAAAATTCGCTGTATCATGGTATTCGTCCCAAAGGCAGCCCAGGCACGATATGCATTCAAGCTTGTCGATCCAAGAAGGGGGTACTTCTATTGATCACTGACGACGGAGTCGGCATGTCCGAGGAAGAAGTACAGCAGGTTCAACGAACAGAAATGAACAGGTCTAATCGCTCGAACTCTTCTGATACTTCTAATCCTACCTATAACGCTAAACACAATCCAAGCTTTGGCTTATGGGGGACGATGGAGCGGCTTCGCATTTTTTATGACAGAGAAGATGGACTCCAGTTGCAGAGCGAGGTTGGAAAAGGAACCACCATTATCATAACGATCCCGAAGGGAGCCGATGAATCATGGAATTAACTGTGGAACCATTGAAGGTATTGATTGTGGATGATGAGTACCTCATCCGAAATCTGCTGCGCATGCGTATCGATTGGGAGCAGCAAGGCATGACCATCATTGGCGAGGCCTCCGATGCTGCAGAGGCTTTGAATCAGGTTGAGTTGTTGCGTCCAGACATCGTGTTCACGGACATATACATGCCCAAGATGGACGGTATTGAACTGAGCGGCATCCTCATGGAGCGTTACCCGAACATAAAAATCGTGGTTGTGACGGGACATGATGAATTTGAATATGCTCGTCAGAGTGTGAAGCTGGGCATATCGGATTTTATTTTGAAACCCATCCGTGCTTCTGAGTTATTACAGGTTACGGCGAAGCTGCGAGCGGCAATCGAGCAGGAGATGGGGCGTGAGTACGAGCTGATGAAGCTGCGGGAGGAGATGAAGCAGAGCTTGCCATATCTCAGGGAGAGGTTTGTAAATCAGTGGTTAAGTGATGTGATACCTGAGGATGAACTACAAGAGAAGGCGCTTTTCTTCGGCATACCTATCTCGTCTGGTGAACCAGGATTACGCATCGCAGTAATGGAGGTGGAGGTTGCTGTACCGCAAGCGAAGATATCTGTACCAGAGGTATATCAACATCTGTCCGAACCATATCACCAAACACCCCAAACATACCAAGTACAACGTGGGCCTCAGCAACAACAACATCGACAAGGTCAGCCCCAATTAAGCCAGCATCAGACAGAAGCCCATCCACATACTGCCGAGGAAATACATATTCTGCTGCGAATGGCAGGCATGAAGCAGGTGCAGGCTTTTTATCCGCAGGATTCGCAAACCATTATCGTCATGGACCCACATAACCGGATCGTTGTGCTCTCGATTGGTACGGATACGGAATTTTCCAATCAGGTACAGCAGCTTCAAGAAGAACTTCAACATACACTTAAGCTCGAAGGGTGTGAAGTTGATGTGACCGTAGGCATTGGGCAATGGCAATCAGGGTGGGGAAAGGCTTGTGTGGGATACCGGGAAGCTTGTCGTGCACTCGATTATCAGGCGTTTGTGGGGAAAAATCAGGTTATTTGCTTCGAGGATCTGGTCATCGAAGGCGGGAAAAGGCCCTACCACTCGGATGCTCAGCTGCTCCAACAACTGCAATTTTACGTCAGTGTTGGTGCGGGGGAAGAAGCCGTATTGTTGCTGGAGCGTATGTTGTCTGTGCCGTTCTCGGACGTTTCACAGTTTCGGATGGCAGCCATGGATGTGGTTACGGAGTGCCAGCGTGCCGCCATAGAGCAACAGCTTGAGGGAGAGTACGCATTGAACAAAGAGGCCGTTGCGGCCATTTTTACAGCAGGTCATCTGCCTGAACTAAAAAGCATGCTGGAGCAGCATGTCCGCACGGTATCGGATGTCATACAAGCCAAACGACAGGCCAAGGAAGGCAATCTGATCGACCGGGTGATGGCTTATCTTGAAGAGAACATGGGCAATGCGGAAGTGGGACTTTCAAGCACCGCGGCTGCTTTTTACGTAAGTTCGGGCCATCTGGGGCGGCTGATGAAAAAAGAAACCGGGCAAACATTTGTGGAATATATGACACAGCTTCGTATGAGAAAGGCCGAAACGCTGTTGAAGCAGACCGATTTAAAGGGGTATGAGATCGGGCAGCAGGTAGGAATCCCGGACCCACACTATTTCAGCGTCTTGTTCAAAAAACATATCGGCCGATCCATGAATGAATATCGGAATGTAAAATCCTGAAAAACGAGAATGCAAAAATTGGAGTGTGGGGGAGTGTAGAGAAGGTGTGAGCGCACCCCCTCTCCAATTCCACATATGTTCGAATATTACAAATCGATGCCTGTTTTCTAAATGGAGAACAACGCACAGTTCGCCTAAA
This sequence comes from Paenibacillus xylanexedens, assembly GCF_017874615.1. Classification (GTDB taxonomy): domain Bacteria; phylum Bacillota; class Bacilli; order Paenibacillales; family Paenibacillaceae; genus Paenibacillus; species Paenibacillus xylanexedens. The sequence continues at coordinate 105,357 of NZ_JAGIKV010000015.1, read as the reverse complement.
ATATGGGCTAGAACCAACTAAAACACATAGGGAGGTCCATAGAGATGAAAGCGCTATTAAAAAAATCAGCAAGTCTAATTCTGACTCTGGGAATTGTAAGCAGTCTGGCGGCATGTTCATCCGGTTCGTCCGGTGGTGCACAGGGGGAGAGCGATGGCAAGATCAAGCTGACGCTGTGGGATCAATCGGTCGGCAATACCGATCCTTCGGCCAAGCTGCTGCCCGAGATTGTTGAGAAATGGAACAGCGAGCATCCGGACATCCAGGTTGAACGTACGGGCACGACAGGAGAACAGTACAAAACCAAAGTTAAAACATCGATTGCAGCTGGTGAAGCGCCAGACCTGTTCTATGGCATGGGTGGCGGCAGCTTCATGCAGCCGTACATCAAATCCGGCAATGTGCTGGAAATCTCAAGTTACCTGACGGATGATATCAAAGAACGAATGGGTCCTGGAATGGCTGAGGCCATCAATATGGATGGCAAAATCTACACCTTGCCCGTATACACACATATCGCCAACCTTTACGTGAATACGGAACTGTTCGAGCAGGCGGGTGCCAAGATTCCGACCACCTATAACGAACTGCTGGATGCAGTCTCCAAGCTGGAAGCGGCGGGGATCACCCCGGCTGTGATTGGAGAGAAGGACCGCTGGCCAGGCATGTACTGGTACGACATTATTGCGATGCGTCAGGCAGGCAATGCTGCGGTGATGGAAGCCTTTAAAGATCCGTCGAAATGGGATTCACCCGACTTTGTAGCCGCTGCGACTAAGATGCAGCAGCTCGCGCAAGCAGGAGCGTTCAACAGCAGCATGTTCAGCATGAGCTATGACGAGATGCTTGGGGCATTTAATGCAGGCAACGGGGCGATGATGTTCCAGGCTAACTGGGTCAATGCAGGAATTGAGGACCCGTCCTCCGCGGTCAAAGGCAAAGTGAAAGTGATTCCGTTCCCGGTATTTGAGGATGGCAAAGGCACAAATACCGAAATCTTCGGCGGAGCCGTCGATGGTTTCTACATCAACCAGAATACCAAACATTCGAAGGAAGCCGTGGAATTCCTCATGTATCTGAGCGAGCAGCTTGGTACGCAAGGTTTCCTGGCTGGAGCCGGCCTGCCAAGCTGGAAAACAGATGCACTCGACACGTCCAGCCTGTCCTCCCTAGATTTGTCTGCGGCAGATATTATGAAAACGGCGACCTCATTCATCGCGTGGTGGGATAACATTCTGCCAGCGGAGTCTGCCGAAGCGCACAAAAACCTGATCGCCCAGCTGCTTGCCGGAGATGTAACACCGGAGGAGTTCTGCAAACAGATGGCACAGCTCAAACCAACAGAGCTGAGCCTGTAGGACGCGCAGGCTAACATGCGCGCAATTGCAACCCTTACATGTGTACGCTCGTGAGATTGCCAAGCTGAAGCCTGTTAACAATGAAGATGAACCCAAACAAGGCGTGGTCCGGCATATCCCGGTCACGCCTTTGAGAGGAGAACAACAATGAACTCTGTATTTTCCAATAAAGGCACGATAGCCGTCTTTGTACTACCCACACTGATTCTCTTCTGCGGAATTGTGCTTATTCCAATCTTTGTCTCCAGTTATTACAGTCTGCTGGACTGGAACGGCGTAGGCAGGGGTACATTTATCGGCCTGGACAACTATGTAGAGATGTTTAAGGATACCCGTGTGCTGAATTCGATCAAAAACTCCCTGTTATTCGCGGGTGCTTCGGTGTTCATTCAACTGCCGATCTCGTTGGTGCTCGCACTGATTCTGGCGTCTAACGTCAAGGGGGAAGGCTTCTACCGGACCGTGTATTTCATCCCGGTGTTGATCTCAACGGTGGTTATTGCCCAGTTGTGGTCAAAAATCTACAATGCCGATTATGGTCTGCTGAACGTGCTGCTGCAAAGTATCGGCTTATCCAGCCTGGCACAGGACTGGCTGGGGCAGAAGGACACCGCGCTGGCGGCATCATTTATTCCGACCTTGTGGCAGTACGTGGGGTATCACATGCTGCTGATGTATGCAGGTGCGAAGTCCGTGTCTCAGGATGTGCTCGAAGCGGCTCGAATGGATGGTGCTTCCCGTATTCGGACTGCGTGGTCCATTATGATCCCGCTGATGAAACCCATTCTGAAGGTAAGCCTTGTATTCTCGGTCATCGGTGCATTCAAGGTGTTTGACCTGATCTATGTGCTGACAGGTGGGGGGCCATTTTACACCACTGAAGTGCCAAGCACGCTGATGTACGCTACCATTTTTGATACGTTCCGGTACGGATATGGCAGTGCGATCTCGGTCTTTATTATTGTGGAGTGTTTGGTGTGTACGATCCTCATTAATTCATTGTTCAAAACGGAGTAGAGGGAGGCATAAGGCATGAGTACCGTAGAAGTCATGTTGCAAAAAAAGCCCAAGCCGGGGTTCATCTCCGGACCGATCGGGAAAGTGTTCCTGCAAGCGTTTCTGATCCTCGTTGCGATTGTGCAGATTTACCCGCTCATCTGGCTTGCGCTGTTTTCCCTGAAGGATAATAGTGAGATCTTCAGCGGTGATGTGGCCGGGTTGCCCAAAGCGTTTCTGTGGAGCAACTACACCAAAGCAATGTCCGACGGCCATGTGCTGACCTATTTTATGAATAGTGTGCTGGTTACTGCGGCCTCCATTGTCTTGGTACTGATCCTGTCCTCCATGACGGGATACGCAATCACAAGAATGAACTGGAAGCTCAGCGGGTTGACGATGACGATTATTTTGCTGGGCATGATGGTGCCGATTCATGCGGCGCTGCTGCCATTGTTTATTATTTTGAAGAATCTGAGCCTGCTCAACAGCTACTGGTCTCTGATCATTCCCTATGTGGCATTTGGCATTCCGATGGCGGTATTCATTCTGGGCAGTTTTTTCAAAGGTATCCCAAGAGAGATGGAGGAGTCGGCGGTTATTGACGGCTGCGGCATATACCGGACGTTTTTCTCTATTATTCTGCCTCTGGTAACCCCGGCTATATCAACGGTAGCCATCTTCACATTTCTGTCCTGCTGGAATGAGCTGATGTTTGCAGTTACGTTTATCAATAACACGGCTTACCAGACGTTGACGGTGGGTATGATGTCGATGGTGGGAACGTACATTACGCAATGGGGTATCATTGGTGCTGGACTGATGATTACGACAGTGCCAACGGTGGTCATCTATCTGCTGCTGAACAAACAGGTGCAGAAGAGTATGATCGCAGGTGCAATCAAAGGTTAGCTGGAGGCTGGACTGGAGGGCGTGGCGGTAGAAGGGCTTGCTGCTCGCTCGCTGTGCTCTCTTTCTGGTGGATATCGGCTGATTCAGGATTTCGCAAGGTGTGATCTCTGGACTAGACCGGAGCCTGTGGTCATGGAATAATAAGGGGGTATGTAGCCAGGCAGTTGCAGAGAGGGGTCATTATTTATGGTCAATACCGCAATGGTAGTGCAGGAGTCTGTTCGGGAAAAGGTTGTGGCTTTCACGTTTGATGATGGGCCGCATCCGGTATACACACATCAAGTGCTTGAGATATTCCGCCGTTCAGGAGGGCGGGCAACGTTTTTCATGATTGGCCAAGAGATAGAGAACCACCCGGAGATTGCGGCGGAGGTGCACCGTGAAGGGCATGAGATTGCCAACCATACATACACACATCCGAATTTGACTGAGCTGACGCTGGAGGAAGCTGGCGAAGAGCTGCAACGCGCGGAAAATCTTGTTCAAAAAGTTACGGGGCAACCTGCCCGCTGCTTCCGCCCGCCGTATTTTGGCGTAAACGATGAAATACTGTCTCTGGCAGCGGAGCGTGGATATCGTACGATTGGTGCGGTCAACGGTGATGCGAGGGATTGGGACAATCCCGGTGTTGAGTACATTCTGGAGCATACCCGGTCTGCGGTGAAACCCGGTAGCGTGCTCATATTCCATGACGGGTACGGGGAGCGTTCCCAGACGGTGGAGGCGGTTCGTGTGCTGGTGGATGAACTGGTCGCGGAAGGGTACCGTCTGGTGACGGTGAGTGAGTTGTTAGACATTTCTAGTGAGCATGATGAAAAGACGACATAATCAAGTGGACCCATCATTCTTTGAATGACAGGGTTCTTTTTTAATATATATAATACATAGGAAGAATGAAGTGGAGGCACAAACTTTGCTTGCCCTCTCAAACTACTTTATAATAATAGGCTAAACTAGATTATGTCAGGAGGAAACAATGGACTTTATCAGAAATCAACTAGAAGAACTCGGCATGAGTGGACCTTCCATTGGATACCTTTCGAATGTGATTATGGTTATTTTTATAGCAGTGATCTCGGTACTGGCAAACTTTATAGCCAAAAAATTAGTGCTCAAAGCGATTAATCATATCGTCAATAACAATAGGTATAAGTGGGGCAACATCATTGTGGAGAAGAAGTTATTCCATAAGTTGTCGCATCTCGTGCCGGCCATTATTATCTATTATTCTGCTTATATTTTCCCGCCCTATCAGGCTTTGATTGAAAAAGCAGCAATGACCTACATGATTGTCATCATGATTACGGTTCTGAATGCTCTGCTGAATGTCTTCGATGATATCTATCGTAGCTATGAGGTGTCGAAGATTCGCCCAATCAAGAGTTACATTCAGGTAGCCAAGATTGTCCTGTTCATTATCGGGGGCATTATCGTCATCTCCAGCCTGATCGGACAGAACCCGCTCATTATCCTTAGTGGACTTGGGGCGTTATCGGCGGTATTAATGCTCGTATTCAAAGACTCGATCCTGGGCCTCGTGGCCGGTGTACAGCTATCGTCGAACGATATGGTGCGCGTTGGTGACTGGATCGAGATGCCAAAGTATAATGCGGACGGTGACGTCATCGACATTACTTTGAACACGGTAAAGGTTATGAACTTTGATAAAACGATTACGATGATTCCAAGCTACGCCCTCATTTCGGACTCGTTCCGTAACTGGAGAGGTATGCAGGTGTCCGGTGGCAGAAGGATTAAGCGGAGTATCTATATTGATATCAGCAGTATCCGTTTTTGTACGGAAGAGATGGTGGCTGAATTTGAGAAAATCCACTACCTTACTGATTATGTCACGGAAAAATTAAAGGAAATTCAAGCGTATAACATGGAGCACCAGGTGAATACCGAAAGCAACGTGAATGGCAGACAACTGACAAATGTCGGTGTATTCCGGGAATATATCCATCAATATTTGAGGAATCATCCAAAAATCAATAAAGATATGACGATGATTGTGCGACAATTAGCACCGGAAGATCGCGGGCTGCCTCTGGAAATCTATGCATTCAGCAATGATATTAACTGGGGTGTATATGAGAACGTTCAGGCGGATATCTTTGACCATATCTTCGCGGTGGCGTCAACATTTGGACTACGGGCCTTCCAGAATCCAACCGGACATGACATTGTGCAGCTGAAAGAGGATAAACAATACTCGCGAGAGTATTAAGAGGATTTATCAAAATAGATGTGACGGCCACCATATTGGTGGTCGTTTTTACGTTTGGATGCCCCTCCAATTTGGCCATGGGTGAGAACACGTCGGTAAGTTGGCTAATTTTTAAAATCACAGGAACACATCCACATGTTTTATTTATGAGACTGAGGGTCAGTTCATGGGATAGGGTTCAGTGCAAGATAACAAAAAAGAATGTTTGCAAAAACAAGTAGACAATATGTATTTGTTTACATTATAATCTAATTAATTCCATATTTTGAAAGGGGTGATTCGGAGATTTTTCTGAGAAGGCGTGTCTAAGAACGAGGGAAAAAGTAAGGAGTCTCTTTGGCGTGCTAACTTTTCAAAAGAAATGGAGGGAGAATGAAATGAAGAAAACATTGTATTCTGCTATTATGATAACGCTTTTATCAGGATCGATTGTGGGTACGGCCTTGGCGGATAATTACGAGTCGAATGACACGTTGAGCACTGCGTATAAAATCCCAACGCAAACGGTGGCCACTCCCTACGGTCCGGCTTACTGGGGTGGAAGTGCTTGGTCTTATCTATCATCCCCGACAGATGTAGACTACTTTACATTCAGAGGGCATGGCAAATCTGTCGTGCTGGGTTCTCCTTCCGGCTATGATTACGATCTGTACGCCTATGACAGCGCTGGAAATTTGGTTGCTTCTTCTACGAATACGTCAGGAGCGGATACGGTTCTTGTCGACTACAATAATGTATATTTTAAAGTGGTAAGTAAAGATGGACGATACAGCGATACCGATGCTTACAGCGTAACCTTTTATAAAAGGGATGTCTGGGTGCCGTGACCAGCTCGTGAGAGTAAAATAACGTTAGGTATCGTAGACTTTAATGCTTCCGTTTCATGAATAGGAACTCTACCGCCTCAATGAGGTAGTAGAGTTTTATTTATTCAAGCTAGTGGTCTGGAAGAATGGGTTACCATATCCCCCACTTGATAGTTCATTGGAAAATTTAATGGAGGTGAGTGCCGTGGCACGTGTATTAGTTGTGATGATCCCTGCAGAAGGCCATATCAATCCGTCGCTTGGATTAATCAAGGAACTGGTAGAGAACGGTGATGAAGTGGTCTACTGTTGTACCGAAAAATACCGGACGAAGATTGAAGCGTTAGGCGCACAATTTAAAGCCTACTCCTTCAACGAGGCAACCCTGCTCAACAACCCTGGTATGAAGCCATTTGAACTCAAGCATCCTTACCAATTTTTATATATGATATTAGAAAAAGTTATTCAACGGTTTATTCCAGATGTTCTGAATCTGATCGAACATGAAACCTACGATTATATCATTTTTGACTCCATAATAGGCTGGGGAGGACAAATTTTAGGTGAGAAGCTAGGTATACCAACGGTATGCTCCACCAGCACCTTTGTTTTTGTGGAGCCTCTTGGATCAGACAATCAACTGAAGGATGATGCAGAGGAGGTCAAGGAGTTATATAACAGCATCGTGGAAATATCCCAGCAAATAGCTTCCCAGTTCGATGTGGCTGTACCTTCCCTAGCGGAACTTTCAGGGCATTCAGGACAACTGAAAATTGTGTATACAAGTCGTTATTTTCAACCCATGGGGGAGAAGCTGGATGACAGCTTTGTATTCACTGGCCCATCTATTATCCCCCGCAAGGATGCGCCAGGCTTTGCAAACGAGTCTCTGCATGCTCTTTATAAACAGGCAGTTTATATTTCGATGGGAACCATTTTAAATAAGGATCTTGATTTCTATAAGCTTTGCTTTACGGCCTTTCGTGATTTGCCTGTGCAGTTTATCTTATCTTCTGGGAAGGATACCGATATAGAGCCTATTGCTGATCTCGTTCCTGACAATTTCATCATCAGGCCCTATGTCCCTCAACTAGAAGTGTTGCAGTGCGTAGATGCTTTCCTGACACATGCAGGCATGAACAGTACCAGCGAAGCTTTGTATTACGATGTACCGTTAATCATGCTTCCGTTAACATCGGATCAGCCGCGTGTAGCAGGCCGGGTACAGGAGTTGGGAGCAGGGGTCATCGTGGACAAAAATAACCTTACACCCGATGTGCTTAGAAACGCAGTATTAGAGGTGCTCGGCAATGCCTCCTACAGGGAACAGGCAGGGGTTATTGGGAAAACGCTACGTGACGCCGGTGGGTACAAACAGGCTGCAAGTGCAATTAAGAACTTTATAGGTAATCAGCCGTTATCGGCCACGCCCATCTCTTCGTTTGAATGAAAAGGAGACCGTTCTTCATGAGAACTAGAAGAGGAAGCCGTCATCGACTAAAACGGAGTGGTGGCTTCCAATTGATTCAAGCACGTATGGAGGGGTAGATAAACGGAGAGGGGCATTATTTTTACCATATTGTTCGTATACCTTTCACAAAGGAGAGTTCCCACATGAATCATACAATCCCTGAGTACACATTAAACGATGGCTTGAAAGTACCTGCAATTGGATTTGGTACCTATAGTTTAAAAGGTGAAGAAGGCGTTAAATCGATCGCGTCTGCAATGGATGCGGGTTATCGATTAATTGATACGGCGTATAACTATGAGAATGAGGCAACGGTGGGCAGAGCAATCAAACAAAGCTCCATCGCCAGAGAAGAACTGCTCATTTCCTCGAAGCTGCCAGGGCGTTATCACGCTCATGATAAAGCACTGGTGGCAATCCAGGAATCCCTGTACAGAGCGGATCTGGATTATTACGACCTGTATCTGATTCACTGGCCCAATCCGAAGAAGGACATGTATGTCGAGGCATGGCAAGCGCTGATCGAAGCTAAAAAACGTGGATATATCCGATCCATTGGAGTCAGCAACTTCCTGCCTGAGCACAATGAACGGCTGATTAAGGAAACGGGGATAGCGCCGAGTCTGAATCAGATTGAGCTGCATCCATTCTTCGACCAAGCCGATCAGCGGGAACAGGATACGAAGCATGTCATCGTGAACGAATCCTGGAGTCCGATTGGACGTGGCAATGATGCCGTACAGGATATTCTGAAGGATGAGAACATTCTCCGAATCGCGGAAACCCATGGCAAAATGCCAACCCAGATCATTCTGCGCTGGCATGTTCAGCTGGGTTCCATTCCAATTCCGAAAGCCGGCTCCTTGCAGCATCAGCAGGAAAATATCGATATATTCGATTTTGAGTTGAGCACAGAAGAGATGCAGGTCATCTCTGCATTTAATCGTCCAGATGGACGGTTGTGGGATCAGGACCCAAGCGAGTACGAAGAATTTTAAAGAACGACCAATGAAGGGCTGCTCTCATGTCAGATATGACAGGAGGCAGCCCTTTATTGCTTTATTGTTGAAGCATATTAAGCAATGTTGCAGTTTTTCATGTTGCGTAATTTCTGTTTACTGTTCAGCAGGGATACGGAAGGTCAGAATCTCATACGGTTTGATATCAAAAGAAATTCGACCATTTTCCACGGCGCATTCCGCTTCGTTATTCTCGAGCAAATCACACGCGTACGCCGTAGCACCTGCTCCCCCAGGCAATTGCAGGGAAGCACGGCTGCGGCGGCCATGTGCTTCATAGACTCGGATGATCATATCATCGTTGTTCTCGGCTTTTTTGATAACCTCCAGCACGACATTATCCTGATCGACCGATGCAATTGACCATGTTCTCGGCAACGTACCGGTTTGCGGACTTACTTCACGGGCAACCAGCGGACGGTTGAGATCATAAGCAGCTTGGATGACACGCCCTTCACGGAAGTCACCCTGATGCGGATAGAGCGCGTAGGTGAATACGTGCTGCTCTTTGTCAGCATTTTCATTCGGGTACGTTGCGCTCTTGATCAGTGACAGTCGCATCACCGAGTTATGAATATCATATCCGTATTTGCAGTCGTTCAGCAGAGCAGCACCGTACCCGTTCTCCGCCAGATCGGCCCACTTCTGCCCGCATACTTCAAATCGGGCTTGATCCCAGCTCGTATTACGGTGGGTAGCACGCTCAACATTGCCATACTGGATTTCGTAGACTGCTTTCTCACTCCAGATATCGAGCGGGAAGGCGGCTTTCAGCAGCAAATGCTCCTGCTTCCAGTCCACAAACGTACGGAAATCAATCCGGCGTGTATGCGCGTAGAAGATGATCGTTTGCTCAATGATCGAGTCCAGGAACTGTCGCTTCACTTGAAGCACGGAACGTACCGGCCCGCTTTCAACCCACTCCAGCGACTGCAGGTCATTAATCTCCCACATATGCTGTTCATAATAATCGTCAATGTTCCATGCCTCGTATTCCGCAGGTCGATCCTCGAACACTTGCAGCACGTTACCACGCTTGCCAGACTGAAGCAGCTCACGGCCCTCCAGCTTGTCCCATACGGATGTGAACTCGGCACTTTCATTCAGGTGAATATCGTACCAAGGTGTATGGATGTGGCGCCGATCTGCTTCCCACTGTGCAACCGATACGCCCGCAACAAGCTCGTCTGTCAGATCTGGTGTGATTCGGAAGGATTTATACCCGGATGCAGGCACGTTCTCTGCAAGGAACACAAGTCCGCCTTCGGGAGTCCGCTGGCTTGGTACAGGGCGATCTCCATCATAGACGGTTACTTTTCTCGCAAAAGCAGGCAGTTCAACCACATCCGTCCGTACAAATCCGGTCGTGTTAAATACCACAATGGCTTCGCCATCAGATGTAATTTGGCTTGCAATGCCGTTCAGCGCACTGTCTTTCAGCTCATCCGTGACACGCAGAACTTCTTCATATTGCTCCTTGGAATCCACATATACCTGCTCAATGGAGCTGCCCGGGAGAATATCATGGAACTGGTTCAGCATCGTCAGCTTCCATGCATGCTCCAGTGCATCGGTTGGATAGGCCGCCTGTGCATTCGAATGACGATGAATCATGGCATACAGCTCGGCATCAGCCAGCGCAAATTCGCTATGACGGTTGTACCGTTTGTTACGCGCCATGGACGTGTAGGTCCCCCGGTGATACTCCAGATACAGCTCACCCGACCAGCGGGGGACGGAAGGAACATCCGCCAGATTTTGCTCCAGCTTCTCGAAAAACTCGCGTACAAAGGTACGTTTCACCGCAGGTACACCCGGCAATCCGACATCAAGTCGTCTGCCATGCTCCAGCATCTCTTCGGTTGGTCCACCGCCGCCATCTCCGAATCCGAAACATTGCAGGACATCTGCATTGATGTTTTTGTTCTGGTATCGTTGCCACGTGCCTTTCACTTGCGAAGCATTAAATCGTCCATTATAGGTCGTTTCGAAGCGGCGCTGCCTGAAATCAGGATGTTTGTCATAGTCTGTTGCTGTGATAAAGTGGGTCAGGACCTCTGATCCGTCGATTCCTTTCCAGTACATCGTATCGTTTGGAATCTGGTTTGTATCATTCCAGGCAATTTTGGTTGTCATAAAATAATCAATGCCGCTCTTGCGCATAATCTGCGGCATCGCTGCACTATAACCAAATACATCCGGCAACCAGAGCACACGGTTCTCCACACCGAATTCTTCCTTGAAGAAACGTTTCCCGTATATAATCTGACGAATCATGGATTCACCCGAGATCAGGTTACAATCGGCTTCCAGCCACATTGAACCTTCCGCTTCCCAGCGGCCTTCGGCCACCTTTTCTTTGATTTTTTCATATAGGGATGGGTAGTCTGCTTTCAGGTATGCATACAGCTGGGGCTGAGAGGACATGAAGGTATACTCCGGGAACTTGTCCATCAGATACAATACACTCGCGAAGCTACGAATGACCTTCTCCCGAGTCTGATCCAGCGTCCACAGCCATGCCACATCGATATGCGTGTGTCCGATACAGTGCACGGTAGGGATGTGATCACCGGCAGGGCGGATATCACCATAGACATGATCTTGCAGATATCGGCGCGCTTCCAGTACCGACGCATGGAATTCTGCGCTGTTTTCCTGGCGCAAATCCAGCAAATTCACGGCTTTATTCAGATGTTCGACTAACTTCAGCCGCTCCAGATCGTCCTCACGCAGCAGATCCGCAGCTTCCAGCGCAGCCTTGAGATCATAATACAAATCGGAGACTTGCTGATGATGCTCGGCGATATATACATTTAGAAAAACATCCGCAGCAGACGTACTGCAATACGCATATAATGCCAGTTCGAATTCATCACCTTTTGCCGCAGCGGGTGTCAGGTCAATTTCCGTATGGTTCACGTCTAGACCGCAGATCAGTTCCCCATTGAGGAATGCTAAGAATTGCGGATTATCGTAATTCCAGATGTCATCAGCACCAGTAACGATGGTACACACGACCTTTTTTCCTTCCAGATGATCCGGAATTCGAATGCGGGTTTTAAAGCAGCTGTGTACATCTTTGCCACCCCAGCCATCACCCTTACGGAATACGTTCCAGGAGGAAGGGTCCTCATGCACCAGTTCCCAGGAGTGGTATCCACTTTCTTTATGATAAAGCTCAGGGATATATGTCTTTGAGGTTAGTCGTGCACGTTCCAAGTGTTTCACAATGGTATGGATTCGAGTATATAAGGAATTCATTTTCATGTTGGTTTCCCACCTTGGTTAGTAGTAAGTACAGGCTGTAGTCGTTGTTGGAGTGATAATACTGCAAGCGCTAACATATCAACTCTATCATAACAAAAGAGAAATGGGCGAAACTATGTATTGTATGCTGAAAATAACGTCTTTTTATTGCATTTCATGCTAAAATAAAATCATTAGAATCAGGATAGGGGGCATGTCCATGACACCATCGGTTTTGGCATACGAGCAAGGATATGCGATCCATGTGAACCAGCCTGGAGATTCACTTTTTTATCATCTGGATTATGACGAGCGCTCCCATGAACTGAATATGGAATTTCAGCATTTCCATGATTTCTATGAAATCTGTATCCTTCTCGATCGCACAGCTGCGCACATCATTGAAGGCAGTTTATATGAGATCCAGCCTCTGGATATCGTTCTGTTGCGGCCTTCATTGCTGCATAAAACGCAATATCCGAAGGGTGCTCCGCCGAAACGATTGATGATCACCTTTGCCATGCCACGTAATACACCTGGTCTTGATAGCGGTTACACCGAGCTGTTTTCGATTTTTAATAAACCGGTCCCGATATTCCGATTTACAGAAGAAAGACGCAAGGAAGTCCTCGCGCCGATCAATGATATTTTTGCTATATCGCAGCAGCCTTCTGTCCTTCAATCGGTTATGATTCATAGCAAGTTCGTGGAGTTTCTCTGCGCTCTTCATCGTTACTCACCAGAGAACGGGTATGTGCGTGAAGAGACTGGATCAACGATGTCCAGGCGCATGTATGCCATTGCCTCTTATATTCACAGCCATTATCAGCAGGATTTATCTTTGGACGAGGTATCCAAGCGCTTTTATGTAAGTGCCCATCACTTGTCTCGCCAATTCAATAAGGTTACCGGCTTCACCTTCACAGAGTATGTGCAGATGACCCGTATTCGGAATGCCCAGCAAATGCTGCTGAATTCGAGTGAGAAAATCACAGATATTGCTGCACAGTGTGGGTTTACAAGCTTTTCCCAATTCAATCGCATCTTCAACAAACAGAACGGAATGTCACCAAGTGCATATCGCCGAAGCAGACATTCGCAGAGCGAGCGTGAAGTTATGCTTGTGGGTGAGAGACCCGAACCACTTGGGAGCCTAGAGTGAGAGGGACGAGGAGAGTGATGGACAGACCTAAAATCTACTTAACATGTTACTCTTTTCTGAATAGAAGCTTTTTATAAAAGAAAGAATAGAGAAGAGAAATGGTATATTGTTTGGTCCATATATTTACGATTCAGCTAGGGACAAACCGCCATCATACATCCGATATACTCTGTCACAATATTCAAGCATACGCTCATCATGGGTAACCATAATGGCCGCTTTTTGGCGTGATTTCACTTCTTGCGCGATTAGACTAACCACTTCATGGGCTCGTTTGGTATCCAAACTGGCGGTTGGTTCATCGGCTAAGATGATGTTGGGATTATTCATTAAAGAACGAGCAATGGCTGTCCGTTGTTTCTCACCACCGGATAACTCTTCGGGAAAACTTTTTAACTTCAAACCCAGCCCCAGTTCTTCCAGCAGCTTGATGGCAAATACCTTATCCTCTTTTTTAATCGTCCCGGCCATCCTTTTTACAACTAGCAGTTGATCCAGAACATTTAGATAGGGAACTAGATTTGAAGATTGCATAATAAATCCAACTTCGTGCAGCCTTATATTAGATAGCTCTTTCTCCGTAAGCTTCGAAATATGATTTCCGTTTAGTTGAATATCTCCTTCGGAGGCTTTCAGCATGGCCCCAGCAATAGATAAGAATGTACTTTTACCAGAACCAGAAGGTCCAACTACAGCAACAAACTCCCCCGGTTCCACGGATATGGATACATGATCGAGTGCAGTGATTTGATTGTTTCCTTCGGCATAATACATGGTGACTTCCCGCATGTGCAGTCCCTTACTCATTATTCAACCCTCCCGAGCGCCTTAAGCGGATCAATCTTAGTAATTTTACGAACAGATACCAGTGAACTTAACATAGCAATAACCAGCAAGATAATAGAATAATTGAAGACAAGACTGGTTTCCAGCTTAAATGGCATTCCTTTTGGCATAATTGCTGCTGTCCCATAAGTCAGCAAGATTCCAACAACAATACTGGTCAGCGAAAGTACAAACACTTGCGAGATAATGGCTTTTCCCAAGAAACGGTTACTAGCACCTATCGCTTTCATAATGCCAAACTGGTTGGTTTTTTGCATCGTAATGACATAGAAGAATACCCCGAGTACAAATGCAGAGATCGCTAGTAGAAATGCAAGCATCATCAGAATAGTTCCGTTCTCCTCTTTGTACCCTGGCATGCCTTGCACAGCTTCCGACCGGGTAACTGTATCCGTGCTGGATAACTCTTTATTTATAGCTTCTGGATCAATATTCTCCCCTTGTAACATGATCGCATTAACCGGTCCGGCAATTCCTTTATCTGAACCTGGAGCCGCGAAGGCAATCTTCCGCCATTCAGCCATTGGGGTAAATACGGATGCAACGTGGTTATACGTCTGATTCTCCACAAATCCGATAATAGTCAATGATTCCGTCGTGCCATCCAGTTGAAACGTGTCCCCAAGTTGATAGCCCTCATCTTTCATGGTTGAATTCACCACGACACCCGTAGGGTTCTCGGAAGACAGGCTTTCACCTTCTACAATAGCTGGTTCCAAAAAGCTTCCTGGGTCAATTCCTATAATCGCTATATCTACCTTATCTTCATTCTTGGTGCTATTCTCTTTCAGTGCCGTTGCCATCGTACTTCCCATAGGTGATGCAGCATCCACATTAGGAAGTTGTTCCGCCTTCGCCACCAGTTGATCTGACAGCAGTGACTTGCTCATGGAAGACTGAGCTCCTTCTTCAAAGATGACATAATCAGCCTTCATAGTCTTGAATGTTGATGCGGCTAGCGTAGATAATCCATTTCCCAGACCGGATAAAATAAATACCAACCAAGCCATTAGTACGAAGATAATGATAATCATTAAAAACTTCATTTTACTATGCATTAACTCCTTCATCGCTAAAAACATGATCTGTTCAACTCCTTCTTTCATTTTTATTGACACATGTGTCAAATTAGAGGTACAGCCACGTGGTTTATATAATTAAACGATATAAATGACACTTGTGTCAAATTAAAGCCAAGAATAAAGTTAGCTCTTGGCTCCTCCGATCCACATTTGGAACAGCAACTTTCCCCAATCAGGCGTAGGGATATTTAGCATATTAGGCGTATTAATTAAGTTAAAAAAAACACCAATAAGTACAGGTAGAGGAATATCTTGTCGCAGGGCTTGATCCTGCTGAGCGCGTTCAAACAAGCGTGATAATTGAATTTTTAGGGTCCTATGTGCTTCCTCAATAAATTCAAGATCTCTCGCTGCCGCAGCAGAATTAGTTGTATTAATTTTACTGGCATCTCCCAGAAGTTGATGGAGCGTAGATTCTTCTGCGTAGATCAGAAGCAGTTGCTCAAGAGCATCCATTGGATCAGTCTCATCAATGGCTAATGAATTCTCTAATACGGTTGCAATTGATCGCTTCATACAAGCAGCGACGATCTCTTCTTTATTCGCGTAATATTGATATATCGTGCTCCGGGCTCCGGACAGATGCTGTGAGAGCAGCTTGAGATGAAAACCGTCATAGCCATGCTCAAGTATTAATTTTTTAGTTGTGTCCAGTAGCTCTGTTTCAGTAAAAGATTGTTTTCGTCCCATTAAATCTCTTCCTTTTTATCATTTAAAGTCAGTGTGAACTTCACGTAATCGATGTGTACTGCAGGTTTACAGGAGTTCTTCACTTTACTTGCTTATTATGATCAGTTTAGCATATGTTTGATGGCCATAATACCAACCAAGACTATTGGTCTGGATAAATGGGTGGACGATATACAAAAAGGCAAACCCTTGAACTTACAGAGGGTTTGCCTTTTTCCTTCTATTTATCGAATAACGAATATATACCGATACGAATACAATTAATCTTACGATCAGACTCACGCATGTACCGAATGAATCTTGATGTTATCCCTGATCCTTCGGCGCCAGCTCGATAGCAGAGCGAATGGCAGCCAGCATGCTTTTATCATCGGCGATATTTTTGCCAGCGATATCAAAGGCCGTACCGTGGTCAACAGACGTACGGATGATGCCGCCTTTCAGGCCAACAGTGATGTTCACGCCTTCTTCAATGCCCATTACCTTGATCGGTGCATGGCCTTGGTCGTGGTAGCAAGCTACGACGATATCGAAGTCACCGCGACCAGCGCGGAAGAAGAGTGTGTCCGCTGGGAGTGGACCAACGACGTTAATGCCTTCCTTCTGTGCACGTTCGATACCGGGCTGAAGTTTCTCTTCTTCTTCTCCATTACCGAACAAGCCGTTCTCTCCGGCATGAGGATTGATTCCGCATACGGCAACGCGCGGATTCTCAAAGCCTGCTTTTTTCAACGTATCATGAGCAAGCTTCACGACGGTGTAGGTTCTTTCCGGGTTAATACTTGCAATGGCATCGATCAGACCCATGTGTGTTGTCAGGTGAATAACGCGCAGATTAGGCGTGGTCAGCATCATCGAGAAGTCTTGTGTATCCGTCAGGTCTGCCAGAATCTCGGTGTGCCCTGGATACAGGTGCCCCCCTTGATGCAGAGCTTCTTTGTTCAAAGGCGCGGTGCAGATGGAGTGAATCTGCTGTTTTTTGGCAAGATCAATGGCTTTGGCGAGAAACTGGAATGCTGCATCTCCAGCCACGGCAGATACTTTACCATATTCCAGATCCGCAGGAACGAGGTTCAGATCAATCACATCCACAGTACCGAATTCATACTTGGCTTCAGAAGGCTCTTGAATCGCGTTAACGTTCAGACTTGAACCGATGACTGGCAACACACGCTCCAGAATCTTTGCATCACCGATAACGAGCGGGTTGCACTGATCGTACATTTCTTGATGACCCAGTGCTTTCATAATAATCTCCGGTCCAATACCTGCTGCGTCGCCCATCGTAATTCCAATTGTAGGTTTCATACGAGAATACCCCCTTTTAATTTTTGAATCGCATGGATAAAGACATCCGGTTTACCGAATCCGCCTGCTTTGGTAATCACATGCAGATCATCAATCCCTATAAACTTGGAGATTGGCACGCCGATTTCAAGCTCATCCAGCAGCTCGAAGCCGCTAATATTCCATTTCAGACAGATTTGTTTTGCCGTATCGCCGCCAGTCATGGATACCCCTTTGAAAAGTCCCTCTTCCAGTAGTCTGGCACAGATCTCACCCATCGCGAGTACGATTTGGTTACTGACTTCCGTGTGATTGAGACCACGAACTTCGCCCGTTGCTCGTGCCAGTTCGATATCCACTTGTTCAGCGGTGGAGTAGAGGACAACATCTTGTCCTTCCAGCGCTTTGTCTCGGACCTCGTTATAGACACGTTCCATCTCTTCCGCGCGGTCTGCGGTTGCGGATACCGCTTTGAAGGAATGGAAGGAGACTGAAGCAACGCGGGACTTACGCATCAAGCGATGCAGCTGCTCGCGGGAGTTTTTGTTCACGCTGCCAACCACCGTTAGAATTGGACCGGAATTCTCCGGGATATCAAGTGACGCAGCTCTGGATTCCAACTCGTAATGTGCGGGGAGGTAATTGGCAATGCCCGCCGAACCTGCCCAAGTAAAGGTATACTCCAACTCGCGAGTCATCTGCAGAATCAGTTCCAGATGTCTTTCTTCGGTGGAGTCCACCATTACATACGGGATATTATTTGTTTTCAACTGCTCTAGCTTGGTGCGAATATGATTCTGCCCGGCTTCCAGATCGGCGACGGTGATTTCGCCAACTTCGTACTTGGTCTGTTGTTTCAACAAGTCCGGAAGGTAGGAAATCGTTACAGGTGTCTTCGGATCATGGGCAATTTCAGTATCTGCCAGCGGAACGCCGTTCAGGTAGTGGATTCCTTCCAATATCGTCCGGTTATTTTTGGGATAACCCGGGGCAATCATCATAAAGTCCGGCTTTACGACATCATATACAGCATCAATCTCGATGCCGATATTACCGCGCATGGTGGAGTCCATTTTTTTGAAAATCGTCTCAAATCCGTTGTTCGTCAGCAATTCAGCAGCCTGATATACACGGTCATACGCTTCCTGCGAAGATATGGAACGACTATCTGTATCAAAGACGACGGCATCGTAACGTGTAAGAGGGCCTTCATCTATATTAAAAAGAACACTGGTCTTCAAGCCATGACGGGCAAGCTGCACCCCGCTGTCATTGGCACCGGTCAAATCATCTGCAATAATGGCTAATTTCATGCAGTCATCCCTCCTTGTAAGCACAATTTAATAAAAAGTCCGTTCAGATCATCCATTAAGCACAGATCAATCACATTAAATCAGGTGATACCCATTTATGTGGTTGGTCGTTGATTGTATTTCTCGACTCCGCCTGATTTCTCCAGTCGTTTGGAGAGGAACCCGATGAAGATCGGCAACAGGATGGCTGTTGTTACAACGCTCGCTGCAATTTGCACCGTAGCAATCTCGGCAATTGGGCCAAATGAAGCATTAGCAGCCACGATGGCAGCAGGTGTACCTACGGCATTCCCGGCTGTTGAACCTTCGGAAGCACCCACGATGGGGTTCCAGCCGATGGCTTTAAAGAGCAGGAAACCGATTCCGCCCGTTAATAACACGGTTAACACACCCAGTAAAATTCCGCTAAGACCACCTTGAATGATGGAGGAGAAGCTAATGTTCATACCCAGAGCAAATGCAAAGAACGGAACAAGTTTGTCACTGCCTTTATGCAGCCATTCCCCCAGATTGCGGTCCAGATTACCAATAATGACACCAACGATAAGCGGAAGCAATACCGCGACAAAGGCCATTGGGGAAAACATACCGTTCGCAAAACCCATCGCACCAAAGACGGAGAGCGCTACCATGGTCAGGAAAGGACCATCACTGAGTGCTAGGAAAGGGTAGGCTGCTTTGTCATCTTCTTTCCCGTATTGGCCGGCGAGAGCAATGTACAAACCACCGTTGGAGTTAGTCATTGCAGCAATAATGGCAAGCGGGGCCAGGCCGAGAAATAACCCATTTGAATCCGCGAACAAAATAGCGATAAAACCAAGGGCTGCACCAATCACCCATTTGAACGTGAGCAAGGTCAAACCTTTGCCGACAGAGGAACCTGCTGTTTTAAACGTAATCTGTGTACCCGCAATGAACAGGAACAGGGCAATCAACGTGCTGGCACTGTTGACAAAAAGTGCTTCCGTGAATCCGCCAATGCGCAGGGCATTCGGGAAGAATGTATTGATGGTTGCACCAAGTAACAGGGGAACGACCATCATACCGCCAGGGATGCGATCTAAAGTTGCTTTAATGTTCATAGTAGTAGCTCCTTATGAAGTAATCGTTTTTATGAAGCGCTTGCAGGGATTATATTATCCCATATCGTTTAATATAGCAACAATAAATTATTGTAAATTTTAAGAACTCGGTTAACTGTTTAAAAATGCAACATATAAAGGCGATAAAAAAGACGCAAACTTAAAGTTAATCTTTAAGTTTACGCCATAATGTGGCCCGGTTAATCCCCAGACGCTCTGCGGCCTTTGATTGATTATTATTTTCCTCCTGAAGCACGAACTGAATAACTTCTTTCTCAATCTCCTTCAGCGTACCATCCAACTTCATTGGGCTTGAAGAAGGTTGCTGATCCAGCAAGCGGGACAAGGTAGCCGTGGTGATTACATAATCTTGTTCGTTGAGTGCAGCCTGCTTGATCAGCTGTTTCAGCTGGTTGACATTCATATGTGTGATCTGATCTTGGATCAGCTGTAGAGCATCTTCTTTGATTCTCACCGCAGTAGTTCCGTATTTGTGGTAGTAATCCGTCAGGAAATGCTGCATCAGTGGAGCCAGATCCTCTGGTCTATCCGCAAGATTTGGCATCATGATTGTATTAAGCTCCAGATCAAGTGACCACTGCGGGTTCATTATCTGTTCCCCGAGTATAAACACCCCAATCTGGTTTTGAAGGCAGCTCTGGATAAAGGCGAGCAACTCCGGATCTTCCATACGTGTTTCCATGTGGTTAATCTCTACATTTCTAACCTTGGCGAGTGGTATCTTGTGCAAATGACCGGGCGGAACTTGCGAGAGATCCATCTGTAATAAGAGTCCGCCACCTGAGTACATCTGATGAATATGTTTGACCAGAAAAGATTTACCGGAATCTGCTTCACCCCGCAGATAGATCGGTTCATGATTCTCGTAGAGTGCCTGAATGTTCTGTAATACCGCCTGCATGGCAGGGGATTCGGCAACGATAGGCTCCATCGATGCGTCCGTAAACGTTGTTATGCCGAATTGTACAAAGGCATAGGGTTGTCCTTTTTCCAGCATATATACCTTGTAGTTCTTGTTGTCCAGGGTCGTTTCATAGGCGTTAACCGTGAGCTGGTAATCGTCCACCATGAACACATTTTGGATCTGGGATTGATGGAAATCCAGGCTGGTGTTGGTCAGATATATGTAATTATCGGTCAGCGGATTTTTCTCAAAATCGGTCAGGTTCTCAAATACAACTTCATTCCGTTCATTTAAAATAAGCAAATTGGGATGTTCCCGTGTAACCAGGTCATTCAGGATGATCGATATCGCATGATTTTTGCTCAAATAACGGTAGACCAACTGTGCATCCTCCATCGCTCTAAGGATGGATTCCTGGCCAGATTGGATTAACAATCCCTCCAGACCATAGGTCTTCGCGGTGTTGACGGTGATCACATCTCCGACAATCTGTCGGTACCCGGAAGCTTTCAACTCCAAAAGTAATCGGGCGACATCTTCCGAGCTATGTATGGTATAGACCTTGAGGGGCAGATCCATCAGATCAATAATCGATTGTGCACCAGAGGTGATGTTGGAGAAGCCAACAATGGCTGTTTGGCCGTTAAACTGGCTTGCCAGTGTAAGTGAACGAATCATATCATAGCCCGATAACTGCACATCAATGACGGGAATGGTCACTGCTTTTTTAATGAGTTGGGCGGTTCCGCCGCGGCTGATGATAATCTCTGCACCGTTTTTCTCAGCTTGAGTTGCTAATTCCACACCGTTCGCCAAGTCGCCCACGTCCGTCTGAATGGTTAACTGGGGAAAGCGAGGAATGCACTCTTGTATAATAGGAATCATCGATTCGTAGGGAGCAATAAAGTGAACTCGTGTACGCATATTTTTCCTGCCTTTATAGAAAACTTTGATCCCCTTATTATAGCCAACTTGCGAAGGAATGGCACCTATGGGGGAACCAGCCCTGTTGTGTCTGCAAAATGCCTGTGTGTTATGCCTTCATAACTCTCCGAGTGGAATGTGATGAAATGCACTGAATCGAATCGTTATGTATTTCAAAATTAATGCATAATTGCACACGATAAGTATAGAGAAATGAGGAAATTTCATATGGGAGACATTCATAAAGTAGCTGAGCCGGATCACATCATTAAGGATGTTGTCGGGAAGTTCCCGTGCAGGGTGCTGTGGAGTGAAGGCCGTCCATGTCTTGAGTATCAGAGGGAAGCGGATGTGGCGTTAATAACCGAATACGTCCATAAAACGTATAACGTTGAATTATTGGATGTGTTTTTCACAGCGGTGGAGAGCCTTCCGGTCGAGCCATAGATTTAGGTAGGGATTTGTGGATTGCGAGAAAGGATTAGTACTTGAGTTTTTGTGTGTTTATACAAGGTCATAAGGCGACACTATAGGTGTTCGTCTTTTCTTTTATACTCCATCATTACCCGACTTTGGATCGTAGTAACTCCACTTGCCATCGTGAAATGTGAAACGTATGTGGGCGTATTCATGTATTATAGTATACATATGAACTTTTCGGAGGAGGAACAAGTAATGGGAATCTTATCGAGGTTTAGAGACGTGATGAAGGCCAATGTGAACCACATGTTGTCTCGGGCGGAAGACCCGGAGAAAAGTGTGAATGAATATATGCGCAGCCTGAGCAGTGATCTGGGTCAGGTGAAGGCTGAAACGACAGCGGTGCTGTCGGATGAGAGCCGGGCGAAGCGAGCATTGGATGAGTGCAGCGCCGAGGTCAAGAAGTTACAGCGGTATGCGGAAAAATCAGCGGAGTCGGGAGACGAAGACAAGGCACGTGGTTTTCTGGAGAAGAAAGTGAAGCTGACTGACAAATTGAATGAATTACAAGCCGCCTATGAACGTGCTTCCGCCAAAGCCAAGATGATGAAGCATATGAACGATAAACTGGTTGCAGATCTAGGGCAATTGGAGGCGCGGCATGCAGAACTGAAAGGTCGCATCGCAGATGCGAAGGCGCAACAACAGGCCAATGAACGGAATACATCTACGGGCAGAGCTGATGCTGCATTGAAGGCCATGGAAGATAAGGCGAATCAGGCGCTGAACGAAGCAGAGGCTTTGGCAGAACTTCGTGCTGGGACACAGGAAGATGATTTGGACGAATTAATCGCCCAGTTGGAGAGGGACATGAACTCAGATGCGGGTAATAATGAGAATGCGTCGCCAAGTGCGGAGGAAGAACTCGCAGCGATTCAGGAAAAGCTGAAGAAGTGAGTTTAACATATAGACTACAACGTAGAGGCAGAAATGAGCTGAAGAAGCGGAGCTAAAAGCTTTCTGAAAGAAAGCTGCATCGGAAGCAAACACTTCGCCCTTAAGAGCGATCGGAAGGTTGTTTTGCCAGCGAAGTTATACAGTGTCAATTAGAATCATATTTCGTTAACATTGAGGTGAGCAGATGCCGGTTATTGAATATAAATGTCCAAATTGCGGCAGTGGCATGATCTTTGACAGTGTGTCAGGTGCATTATCCTGTCCCAGCTGCGGCCGCCAGGACAACATAGAGCAGATCCCCGATCCCTTGAAGAGACAAGTGTTCACGGAGAATGAGGTCAAGGAATACCACTGTAACAGCTGCGGAGCTGACATTGTCACGGAGCCGGAGACCAGTGCGACGACGTGCAGTTTCTGCGGTGCAGCGGTTGTACTCAGTGATCGGCTGACGGGCAATCTGGCCCCTGCGATGGTGATTCCCTTTTCGATCAACAAGGATCAAGCCAAGCAGGCTTTCAAAAAGTGGTGCAGAAATGGCCTGTTAACGCCAAGTGGCTTCATGTCCGCCGATCGGATTCAGAGCATTACCGGCATGTACGTGCCGTTCTGGTTGTACGAGTTACATAACAAAATCGAAGTGCATGGTCGTGGCACCAAGGTCAGATCCTACACCCAGGGCGACTACCATTACACGGAAACACAGCACTTCGATATATACCGCCGGATTCGGCTGAATTACGTGAACCTGCCCATCGATGCATCGGAGAAAATGAAGGATGAACTGATGGATAAGCT
Source organism: Paenibacillus xylanexedens (assembly GCF_017874615.1). GTDB lineage: Bacteria > Bacillota > Bacilli > Paenibacillales > Paenibacillaceae > Paenibacillus > Paenibacillus xylanexedens. The sequence continues at coordinate 81,833 of NZ_JAGIKV010000015.1, read as the reverse complement.
TGAGCCTTTTCCATATAATCAACTGAAATTGTTCAAGACCCCGTATCTGGCGGGGTACATTGCGGAAAAATACAGTTATACGGACGAGGAACTTTTTCCACGGGCCAAGGATAAAACGAGATCGTACATTGATTCTTATATTGCCTCAACTGTATCCGGATATACCAGCGTGAGCTACACGGACAAACAGATTGATACTACGCTCAAAAATGCAGACTATGTGCTGCTCCCGGTGTGGATGGTCAACTATGACTACAATCGGGCACAGTATACCTTTGCCATGAATGGTCAGACAGGAAAAGTGGTCGGCAAACCACCGATCAGCAAAGCTAAAGTGGCAGGATGGTTCGCAGGAGTCTCTGCGGTCTCGTTGTTGTCACTGAAGCTGGTTTCCTGGATGATGGGAGGTGGATTCTTATGAGAAAAAGAACCCCTCTGGCCGTGATGGCTACGCTCATTTTACTTATGATCACCCTTGTCGCTCCGTTGATTCCCATGTCATCGGCATCCGCAGCGGAGAACAAAAATCTCATCTACGATGAGGCCAACCTGCTGAGTGAGCAGGAGATAAGTGAACTGAATGTACTTGCAAGTCAGTATGGCGCGGAACGGCAGACGGACTTTGTAATCTATACCTCCAATAATGAGGAGCATAAAAGTGAAAAACTGCTTACCGAAGACTTTTATGACGATCAGGGATTTGGTTACGATAAAACGCATGGAAACGCAGTTATTCTTACAATAGACATGTACAATCGGAAGATGTATCTGGCTGGTTTTTACAAAGGGGAAGAGTACATCGATAATGGCAGAGCCGATAAAATTACGGCCAAAATTGCCCCAGATGTATCGGATGGAAATTATAGATTGGCTTTTGAAAAATATTTGGAGCTCTCCTACGAATATATGGATCTTAAGCCCGGGGTAAACCCGGATAATATCCTCTTTAAGACGTGGTTTCAACTTGCTGTATCCGTGGCAATCGGAGGAATTGTAGTTGGTGTAATGACCCATCGTTCTGGCGGGCGAGTTACTGTAAATCGTGCAACGTATGAGGATTCCAGTAATTCCAGTGTAATTGATCGTCAGGATCGGTACATTCGTACAACGGTCACCAAACGCAAGATTGAGAAGAACAATAATAACGGTGGCGGAGGCGGCGGTGGAGGAACCACCCGAGGTGGCCATTCCCATAGCGGTAGCAGCCGATCTTTCTAGCATCACGGACACTCGCAATAACTTAACGCAGGCATGATGACACACAATGCTTACTAATAGAAGGGATGGGAATTAGTATGGGATTTTTCAGAAATCAATTTTCGAATGTGGTGGAATGGGAAGAGTTCAGAGATGACATGATATTTTGGAAGTGGAGCAACCGAGAGATCAAGAAGGGGAGTAAACTGATCATCCGTTCCGGTCAGGACGCCATTTTCTTGAATAACGGTAAAGTGGAAGGCATTTTCGAGGACGAAGGATCGTTCAATATTGATTCCGAGATCATTCCGTTTCTTTCTACATTAAAAGGATTCAAATTTGGATTCAACAGCGGCATGCGGGTCGAAGTCTTGTTTGTAAATACAAAAGAGTTCACCGTGCGGTGGGGCACACAAAGTCCGGTGTTGATTCCAACACCACAACTCCCCGGCGGGATGCCGATTCGGGCCAACGGCACATTTAATTTTAAAGTAAGTGACTATGTGACCCTGATTGATAAGATTGCAGGCATCAAACAAAGTTATCTGGTGGAGGATGTCAAAATCCGTATCACTTCCGTGCTGGATCAGCTTCTAATGAAGTGGATTAGCCGTGAAGGGAAGGATATGTTCAACCTGCAGGCCAATGCATCGGATATTGCCAAAGGTATTCAGGAAGATCTGGATATGCAGATGATGGACATCGGGATTGGGATTACCGGTTTTCAGGTGATGAGCTTCAATTATCCAAAAGAGATTCAGGATATGATTACAAAGACCGCTTCGCATGAGATGGTTGGTAATCTGCAAAAGTATCAGCAGGTCAGCATGACAGACGGCATCGCATCCGGTAAAGTACAAGGCGGCGGCGCAGCTTCGGATATGGCGGGCATGATGATGGGCATGAACATGGCCAATGAAATGATGAAAAACATGAACCAGAATCAAGGCCAAGGCCAGAATCAGAACAACAATTCCAATTCGTCTCAGAATCAGAATAACGATCAGAAACCAGCGGGAAATAGCAACGGTGATTCAGGTAACTCTTCATCTACAGAAGGCAACAAGAAGCCAAACTTCTGCCCGAACTGTGGAGCCAAAAATGAAGGAGCCAACTTCTGTCCGAATTGTGGTCAAAAGCTGGGCTAATGAATTAAATATGTGAAGGGCTAGGTTCGTAGTAAGTGAAATTACTGCGGAGCTAGCCCTTTTTAATTTTTATAAAAGAGTTGACAACCGCTCACAAATCATTTATCTTTAATTTAAGATATTTAATTTAAATATAAACAGCAACCGACAAATATCTTTAATCCATAACACAAGGAGAGATCAAGATGATTATCCCAACATTGACCAGAATAAATGAACTTTCAAGAAAAGCCAAAGAGGGCGGATTGACGGAGATGGAGAAAGAGGAACAGGTTCGTCTTCGCCAGGAATATCTGCAAACTTTTCGCGGTTCGGTCAACGACATTCTGCTGAATGCAACCATCTATGATCCAAACGGCGATGACGTGACTCCTGATAAATTGAAACAAGAACAGGCCAATAAAAATAACGACTAGAATATAACTCGCCAGACCATATATCTTAATTTAAAGATAATACAAACTTACTATAAATCACTTACCAAACCAAGGAGGAATTAATCATGACTATTCAAACAGCAGGTATTCACCATATTACAGCTTTCGCAGGAGATCCACAGGCCAACGTTGATTTTTATGCCGGAGTTCTGGGACTTCGTCTGGTGAAAAAAACAATCAACTTCGATGCACCTGATGTATATCATCTGTATTTTGGCGATGAACATGGAAGCCCAGGTACCATCATTACCTTCTTCCCATCCGCTGGATCACCACGGGGGAAAATTGGTGGAGGCCAGGTCGGCATCACTTCCTATGTCATTCCTCCTGGATCGATTGGCTTCTGGCAGAATCGGCTGGAACAGTATAACATTGAGGTAACCAAAACAAGTCGCTTCAATGAAGACCTGCTTCAATTCGAAGATGGCGAAGGCCTGCGGCTTGAGCTTGTTGAACGGGAAGAGGGAGCAACCAGCACTTGGGCGCACGAGGGCATTCCAACAGATAAAGCAATCAAAGGCTTCGGTGGTGCTGTCCTGTTCAGTGTTAACCCGCAAAGAACGATGGATGCTCTTGAGAAAATTTTGGGATTTGTCAGAGTAAGTGAAAATGAAGAGTATGCTCGTTTCCGGTCCAGCGGGGATATCGGTAATGTCGTAGATGTTCCAGTGACCCGTATGGCTCTGGGTATGGGTGGCGCAGGTACCGTGCACCATATTGCATGGCGCGCCAAAGACGATGAAGAGCATGCACAGTGGAGTGAAGCTGTACGTGATTACGGGTACCAACCGACTCCAGTGCGGGATCGTCAGTACTTTAACGCAATCTACTTCAGAGAAGCTGGCGGCATTCTGTTTGAAATTGCTACAGATCCTCCGGGCTTTGCCAAAGATGAACCTGCTGATTCGCTTGGACAAAAATTGATGCTGCCTGAATGGTTCGAGAAATACCGCCCTCAAATTGAGGACAATCTGCAACCGATCGAGGTAAGAACACTCGTACCTGCTACAGTACAATGAAGTAAGGTAGATGGCGCTCAGAGCTTTTCCTCTGGGCGCGTCACCAAGTCAGCGATTTAGGTACTGAGTGAGCAACAGGCGTTGTAGTATGAGAAAAACCAAAGGAGCAACGAAGGATGATGGAGAAAAAGGTTACCTGGCTGGAGCTGTTTTACGATCTGCTCTTTGTAGCAGCGGTCTCCAAAGCGGGTCATGTCTTGTTACATGCCGAACATGGAGTAATTACGTTTGAATATTTAATGAAGTTTGTGCTTATTTTTATCCCTGTTTGGTGGGCATGGGTCGGTCAGACCTTGTTTATTAACCGCTATGGTCAAGATATCCTGATCCATCGAATATTCCTCATCCTTCAGCTTCTGTCCGTTATGGTCATGACGGCAAGCCTCTCTACCCATTTTGACCAATACTACTTGTCCTTCTTCATTGGATATATCGGCTCACGGGCATTTACGGCGATTCAGTATCTGACGGCTCACAAGTCAAAAGGCGAGCATCAGCAGCAAGCGGCTCGTTACTTGGGTATCTGTTTCCTTATTGGCATATTGATCTCATCAGGTTCATTGTTCTTCGATTCCTGGTTACGCTACGTGATTTTGTATGCGGGGATTGCTGTGGACATTGTGCTTCCGCTGATCGGACGCAAAAATCTGGTGAAGGTACCGGTTCAGACCCATCACTTGTTGGAACGTTTCGCGCTCTTTACACTCATCCTGTTGGGTGAATCGGTGGTAAGCATTATTGCGGTGCTGCAAGCCGATCATTGGGATATGAAATCCATTCTGTTTGCCGCCTTTACATCCATCTTTGTCATTGCGATATGGTGGCAATACTTCGACAACGTGGAGAAAAAGGTCAGCAAAGAGATTCAGACTGCCGGGCAAGCGATCATATACGGCCATCTGTTCATCTACATCTCTATGAGTATGATCGCTGCGTCCATTCAGCTGTTATATCAGAATCAGTTAAACTATGTGTTCATGATAGGATTTGTATTTGGATCAGCGCTACTGTATTTCTTGTCGACCTCACTTGTGTTCCATCGTTATAGACACGCACATCTACGACTCCGGCCACGTCATCTGGCAGTCATGGTGGGATTACTGGTGGCATTTGTCCTTGTTGATCTGGTCTACCGGGTTCCGGGTTATGTCATCATGGGCGAAGACATGTTATTCTTCCTGGTGTATGCGAAACTTACGACTTAATATATCAAAGGAATTCTATAGCCTTCTAGGTAGCAAAACAAACTAAATAACCGTTTTCCAGTAGTATACCGGAGAACGGTTATTTAGTTTGTACCTGAAATCGATTCCAGATGAGACACCATTAATAGTTATCTGATGATTCAGAGATGTTGATAGCAGTAGAGGCTACTTGTGTATCGGGTCTTAACATTTTTAAGGTCTTAACAATGGGTATGGGTCCTTTTTGACCATCAATGAACGTAGTGCCCGAATTTTTTTGTGTTATCGGTTCGATAAGAAACGTTCTTGCTACATATGTTCCTTCCACTATTTTATCTATTCCAAGATGGATGTAAGCATTGTGATACACATCAAATATTAATAGGGCACAATTAATACTATTAACAGGTTGAGTGTAGTAAACGACTTGTGTTGAAGACATAAGTAGCTTGGGAATGAGATGGAAATTAACTAATTTACTTTTTACACTATTGAATCCACCCTTGTTTTTCTTTTTTAAATCTTCAAACGTAATTATACCGTTCATAACACCATTGAAACCTGGCATGCCCTTATATTTTGAAGCTGCGCGTTCCTTCAAAGTTTTATTGACAATACTTTGTAAGCCTACAAGATGACAAAAGTTTTCTTTGTTAAAATCTAAGTGAAGTACGGAGCCGTCTCCCAAGTGGTATGTAAATCGATATGGTAATAGATAGCTTATGTAGTAGTCGAGGAGCAATTTTAGGTTAATCTGATCTATTCTTGGTTTTACATCTAGTGAGTTTAAGTCGTGGACATGTGATATCCTTTCGAGCATATAGGTTCCCTCACAGTTTCTATTTACAAACTAAAAAAGACGCTAGGTAGATAGAACCAGCGCCTTCACAATTATAATATGGTGGCGACTAAAAGCTCTGTTCCGCGTCTTATTTAAAGTCCACCGCGGAGTGGAACTAGGGGTCGCCTTCCCCAGTGACCCTAAGGGTCCAAATATAGTATATTCCGTATTACCGTGTGTTATGCAACTAATTACTCTATTCCGCATCTTATTTAAAGTCCACTGCGGAGTGGAACCAAGGGTTGCAACCCTGGTGAGCACAGTACGCTCCAAATTTGTTGATATCACTAGTATACCACAAAAGCCTTTTAGTTCAACAAAATGAGAGATATTATCCATACGTTTATCGGAAATAATTCCCTAAATATTATCCTTGAATCATTGTATTCTTAACGAATAATTGATTGAATGAGCGTGTTCTTACATCGTGGAACGGCGTAATTGTGTCTGCAACTTTTGACGTTAGGGTAATTTCTTCTCAAAAGCACAAATCTAATTTAATTTCTTCTATAGAATCTGTTAATATGAGACTATGTACAAGTGAATCTACCAGATCATAGAATCTCTTTTTATAAAATGAGTGTGCGCTTGGTTAGTTCATTTTATATATAGCGATTCGTAGATATGGGGATGACAATCAGGAGGGAAATCATTGAGCACACATCAAATCGGAGTTCCATTGGAAGGGTTTGCAGAGTTTAGTCGTACGGTTGCCGCTGAAGGAGCCGTTTTACTCAGAAATGAAGGCCAAGTGCTTCCACTTCGTGAAAACGAAAACGTTTCAGTTTTTGGACGGATTCAAGTCAATTATTATCGGAGCGGCACGGGTTCAGGCGGTAGTGTACATGTGGCCTACACAACGAATCTATTGGATGGTCTGCGAAGCAAAAAGAATATAACGGTGAATGAAGAACTGGCAGCTGTCTATGAGAAGTGGATTGAAGAAAATCCATTTGATGATGGCGGAAAAGTATGGGCGGCCGAGCCATGGAATCAGAAAGAAATGCCTTTGACGGATGAACTGGTTGCACAGGCCAGAAGCAAATCCAGCAAAGCCATTATCGTGATTGGACGTACAGCAGGAGAAGACCAGGATAATGCGGATGCGCCAGGAAGTTACCAACTGACAGAAGATGAGAAAGCGATGTTGAAGCAAGTTACTTCGCAATTTGAACACACAATCGTTGTGTTGAATGTCTCAAATATCATCGACATGAGCTGGTTAAACGAAACGTATCTACATCCAATCCAAGGTGTAATTTACTCCTGGCATGGCGGTATGGAGGGTGGTAATGCGATTGCCGATGTGCTGGCGGGGGACGTTACACCAAGCGGTAAACTGACAGATACGATTGCTTATTCCATTGAAGATTACCCTTCGACAAGCAACTACGGCAATGAGTTCAAGAACCTGTATCAGGAAGATATCTATGTAGGTTATCGTTATTTCGAAACGTTTCGACCTGAGCGCGTTCAGTTTGAATTCGGTTACGGCCTGTCTTATACGACGTTTTTGGCTCAACACGAAGAAGCAAAATCAGTGTCCAAAGACGGCGAAACCTACATCGAAGTTCGTGTAAATGTGACCAACTCAGGTACAACATATGCGGGCAAAGAGGTTGTGCAAGTTTATTATGAAGCACCACAAGGCAAACTGGGACAACCGGCGAAGGCGTTGGTGGCTTTTGGTAAAACAGGATTGTTGCAGCCGGGTGAGTCAGAAATTCTGACGATCAGCTTCCCGATTCATGCCATGGCATCTTACGATGATGCCGGTGTTACAGGTCATGCTTCCGCATATGTTCTGGAAGAAGGCACATACCGACTGCATGTAGGAACCAGTGTGAAACAAGTGGAGCATATCAGCATTGATGGCCAGGATGGATATGTGATTGAATCCCTTCAATTAGTGGAGCAACTGCAAGAAGCGATGGCCCCAACTGAAGATTTTACACGGATGAAACCAGGTTCGCGCAAGGAAGATGGATCTTATGAACTGACTTATGCAGAAGTACCGAAACGTAAGATATCCATGGCGAACCGGATTGAGCAGAATCTCCCGCAAACGCTGGAGCAGACGGGTAATCAGGGCTACAAGCTGAGTGACGTTAAGGCTGGCAAAGTGAGTCTGGAAACCTTCATCGCTCAACTGAGTGATCAGGATCTGGCGGCGATTGTCCGTGGTGAAGGCATGAGCAGTCCGCTCGTTACTTCGGGAACGGCATCTGCATTTGGTGGTGTCAGCGACAGCCTGTTTAACTACGGTATTCCGGTAGCATGTACGGCAGATGGCCCGTCCGGTATTCGTATGGATAGTGGCGAGAAAGCAACACAGGTATCCATTGGTACGTTGCTTGCGGCGACATGGAACAAGGATCTTGTTGAAGAGTTGTATGTGATGGAAGGACAGGAATTGCTGAGAAATCAGGTGGATACCCTGCTCGGACCTGGACTCAATATCCGCCGGAGCCCGCTCAATGGCCGGAACTTTGAGTACTTCTCTGAAGATCCACTGATCTCGGGTGTATTTGCCGCAGCATGTACGAAAGGTATCATGAAGGGTGGTTCCAATGCCACACTGAAACACTTTGCCTGCAACAACCAGGAGAAGCACCGCAGTAAAGTAGATGCTGTTGTCTCCGAACGTGCACTGCGTGAAATTTACCTGAAAGGGTTCGAAATCGCTGTAAAAGAAGGCGGAGCCAACTCCATCATGACTTCTTACAACCCGGTTAACGGACACTGGGCGGCATCCAACTACGACCTGAACACCACGATTTTGCGTGGCGAATGGAATTTCGACGGAATCGTAATGACCGACTGGTGGGCGATTATGAATGATGTGACCGAAGGTGGCGAGGCTGATCGCAAATACACCAACTGGATGATTCGTGCGCAGAATGATCTCTACATGGTTGTACCGAACTACGGCGCAGAGATCAATGGCTGGGACGACAACACGATTGAATCCTTGGAAAATGGAACACTTACGCGCGGAGAACTGCAACGTTCCGCGATTAACATCTGCAAGTTCATCATGAATGCACCAGTGTCCGGCAGAAAACACGAGATCGTGGAGAACGTCGCTTCGTTCCAAGCGAATGCATCCCTATCTGCTGCACAAGCTCAGGATCTGGTTGAGAACGCACAGGTGAAACCTGCGGTAGCTGAACCCGTCTATATGAAAGTGGATCAGGCCGGCCATTACCGGATTATCGTACAGATCATGTCCCCTGAGCCGGAACTGGCTCAAAGTGCATGTAACCTGCTCCTGAATGATCAGTTGGTGACCACCATCCAAACGAATGGTACAGAAGGCAAATGGATCAGACAGAAACTTGTCAAAGTAGATCTTGAAGCAGGACTGTATGAATTGAAACTGGACTTCACCAAACCAGGTCTCCAGATTGACTGGATCGAATTCAAACAGGTGTAGAAGATAATCGGAAATATCAGGTGATAAGAGCAATCGAAAGGTTGTTCTGTCATCCAAAGCAGAATACGTTGGTATATGACAAAGGACACTGTACGCGGGTGTCCTTTGTTGTAACACGGAATAGCTACTGTTATGATAGTGTTATGAGATTCGTAGTTCTGAACAATGGGGTCAGGGGTGTTGCGAGGAATGAGAAATTATAATTTTTTGAGTCCAATCCTGCTGGTTGTGGTGGCGCTGATTGTAAGAGGCCTGGTGACTAACCTGGGAGTTCTTTTCGGATTATCACAAGAAGTGGCGAGTAATATTGCCATGATAGCCATGATTATTGCTGCACTGATTATGTTTAATCGAATGACGAAGGCTCGGCGTAGAAAATAGAAAAAGCTCGGATAACCAGAAGGTTATCCAAGACATGAAGACACCCTCCGGGTGTCTTTTTTTGTATTGACGTTCTGATCCTAACGTTTTAGACTATTGCTAATAAATAATAACACTATAAATAACAAAAATAACAAAACTCATCAAACAAAGTATATGATGTCCGTTGCGCTCTCTATTTGCTAGCCCATTCCGGTCCCCAAAGGAGAATCCAATCATGAAGATCATTGCCGACAAATCATATATCGTTTCAGGACGGCCAGCCTTTGCAGATTGCAATCTGGAAGCTGACCATCGTCAAATAATGATGAAGAAGGACCGCAGGAGCGCTGATGAAGCGTTCAGTCGGTCCTTTATGTCATGGATTAGGCCGTGTGCAGTTCGAGAGATGTGTATCGATACGGGTTAACGGTTCAGGAATAATCTACGATGAAGTGAAGGGAGCAACCTTATGAAGAGACAGCCTGTATTGGAAGTCATTGCTGTGGATGCGGCAGATGCCCTAGCAGCTGAAGAGGGAGGGGCAGATCGGATTGAACTGGTGTCTGCGATGTCCGAAGGGGGGCTTACTCCCAGTTATGGCGTCATGGAGCATGTGGTGTCCCAAGTATCCATCCCGGTGTATGTCATGATTCGTCCCCATAGCCGCTCGTTCCGCTATAGCACAGATGATATCCGCGCGATGACTCGGGATATAAGCGTGGCGAGGGAACTTGGAGTCGATGGCATCGTGATCGGCGCCCTCACGGGAGATGGTGAAGTGGACCTCCTATCCTTGCAATCATGTATGGCCGAAGCTCAGGGTTTGGGCGTTACGTTTCATCGTGCAATTGATGTGAGCATTAGTCTGACTGAGGCGCTCAAGGCCATTAACACATTGGGCAACGTGGAGCGTGTGCTTACATCAGGAGGGAAACAGACAGCGCCTGAAGCCATATTGGAACTGAAACAGCTTCATGAACTGGGGCAAACCTTGAACATCGCTGTCATGGCAGGGTCGGGGGTCACAATAGAGGGAATTCAAACGCTAGTGAGTCAGACGGGTATCACGGAAATCCATATGGGATCAGGCGTGAGGTACAAAGGCAGCTTTAATTATCCCATTGATCCACATTTGGTTGAAGAAGCCAAGCAGCAGTTATTGCTTGCATCACAGCCATTCATGGACAGTAGTGCACTGAGTAGTGGTCCAAGCAAGGGTGGTCCAATGATATAGGGATGCGCTAAATAAAAGGAGTGATACGCCATGAATGATGAACTGCAACCAGCCGAATGGATTAAGTCCGCAGCACAGGTCAGCCCATCCGAACGCCAGCTGAGATGGCAGGAGATGGAGTTCTACGCGTTTATTCATTTTACGGTAAATACATTTACGGATCAGGAATGGGGCACTGGGGAGGAAGACCCGGCGATTTTCAATCCTTCTGAACTGAACGCAACGCAATGGGTGCAGGCGTGCAAGGCTGCGGGGATGAAGGGGCTGATTCTGACATGTAAGCATCATGATGGATTTTGTTTGTGGCCCAGTCAGTTTACAGCGCATACGGTCGCGGCTAGTCCGTGGAGGAATGGTACGGGGGATTTGGTTCAGGAAGTCGCCGATGCCTGCCGTGAGGGTGGATTGAAGTTTGGCGTGTACCTGTCTCCTTGGGATCGGCATGAAGCCACTTATGGAGATTCCGAGAGGTATAACAAGTTTTTCCTCCATCAGTTGCGCGAGCTGCTTACGAATTATGGCGACATCTTCTGTGTATGGTTCGATGGTGCATGTGGTGAGGGTCCGAATGGCAAAAGGCAGGTCTATGACTGGGACGCATATTATGCGCTTATTCGTGAGCTCCAGCCCGAAGCTGTTATCTCGGTATGTGGCCCGGATGTTCGCTGGTGCGGCAATGAGGCGGGGCATACGCGGGAATCGGAATGGAGCGTTGTGCCAGCGCATATGCAGGATAATGAGAAGATTCAGGAGCAATCGCAACAGGTGGATGATGGTGAGTTTGCCACAAGGATCAATACGCAGGACAGTGATTTGGGAAGCCGAGAGGTCATTCGTTCCCAAGGTGAGCCACTGATCTGGTACCCTGCCGAGGTGAATACCTCGATTCGCCCAGGATGGTTCTATCATGCCAGTGAAGATGATGAGGTCAAAACACTGGAAGAACTGCTCGCCGTCTATCATGGCGCAGTGGGGGGCAACGCCACCTTTTTACTCAATCTGCCACCGGATACGCGTGGTCTCATTCACGAACGGGATGTCGAGCGACTAAAGGAATTGGGAGATTCGCTGCGTACCATTTTTCAGGAAAATTTCGCCTCGCAGGCGCTGGTAAAAGCATCGGAGACGATGGATGAACAACATGCCGTATCGGAAGTGCTGACGGAACGCCGGGATACGTATTGGTGTCCTCACGAAGGAACAGAGCAGGCTTGGATTGAGCTGGATTTGCAGGAAGAAAGATCATTTGACCGGGTGGTGCTGATGGAATATATCCAGACAGGCCAACGGATTGAGCGTTTTACACTGGAGTCGCAGAGGGCAGATGGTGGTTGGGAAACGTTTTACACGGGGACGGTGGTGGGGTATAAGCGAATTTGCTGTTTCCCACAGGTCACATCGAGAAAGATGCGATTAAGCATTCATGAATCCAGATGGTACCCTACGTTGTCCGGGTTAGGCATATATCTGAGCGAGCGGGGAGGGTTGTAAAATGGCGGTGCTGACGTATAAAGGTTCACAATTTATGTATGATGGTGAGCCCATTCGGATTTTGTCGGGTGCCATCCATTATTTCAGAGTGGTCCCCGACTATTGGGAGGATCGGTTACTTAAGCTGAAAGCCTGCGGTTTCAATACGGTGGAGACGTATGTGCCATGGAATGTTCATGAGCCGCAGCCGGGGCAGTATTGTTTTGAAGGCATGGCTGATCTGGAACGTTTTATTCGCATTGCGGGAGATGTGGGTCTGCATGTGATTGTTCGCCCAAGTCCTTATATATGTGCCGAGTGGGAGTTTGGCGGATTACCTGCCTGGCTGCTTGCCGATGATGAAATTCGTCTGCGGTGTAATGATGCAAAATTTCTGGCGAATGTGGATCGTTATTATGATGTGCTTTTGCCCAAATTAAAACCCCTTCTTAGTACCCATGGCGGACCGATCATTGCAATACAAATTGAAAATGAGTACGGCAGCTTCGGGAACGACGCGAGTTACCTGCAATATTTACGTGATGGCATGGTAGAACGCGGTATGGATGTGTTGTTATTTACCTCGGACGGACCGACAGACCACATGCTGCAAGCGGGATCGGTGCCGGGGCATCTGGCTACGGTCAATTTTGGATCAGGTACGGAGGGAGCGTTCGCCAAGCTGCGTGAATATCAGGCGGATGAACCTTTGATGTGCATGGAGTATTGGAACGGCTGGTTCGACCACTGGGGTGAGTCGCATCATACCCGGGAAGCCGCAGATGTGGCTGGTGTGTTTGAAGAGATGCTTCGAGCAGGAGCTTCGGTTAACTTTTATATGTTCCACGGTGGAACAAACTTTGCATTTTACAACGGGGCGAACTGTCAACAGAAGGATCAATACGAACCCACAATTACAAGTTACGACTACGATTCACTGCTCAGTGAATCTGGGGAGCCGACAGCGAAATTCCATACCGTACGTGATCTTATTGCTCGGTATAGCGAGGTAAATCTGGGTGAGCTTGTGCTGCCAGAATCGAAGGGGACTATGGGCTATGGGCGAGTGGAGTTGAACCAGCAGGCGCCATTACTGGCGCAGTTGGACCGGATATCAGCCCCGGTGCAGCGTACGAATCCGGAAACGATGGAGAAGCTGGGTCAGGATTATGGATTTATTTGTTATCAGACCCGAATATCCGGACCCAGGGAGCGACAGGAACTGGTGGTTCAGGAGGTTCGTGACCGTGCGCTTGTGTTTGTTGATGGGCAATTTCAGGGCGTGCTGGAACGGGGGAATACGGCATTATCGGTTTCCTTTGCAGTGCCGCCTGAGGGCGCAGATCTATTGATCCTTGTTGAAAATATGGGGCGAATCAACTATGGTCCGTACCTGAGAGATCCGAAGGGCATCACCGAGGGTGTGCGACATGGCTTTCAATTTTTATATGATTGGACGATTCATTGTCTGCCATTAACTGATCTGTCGGGTTTGCAATTTAGTAATGTGATTAGCGAAGCAATTAATGAAGTACAGGGACCAGCATTTTATCGAGGAGAGTTTAATATCACGGATGTAAGAGATACTTTTCTGCGACTGGATAACTGGACCAAGGGGGTTGTTTTTGTAAACGGATTCAATCTGGGTCGCTACTGGAATAAAGGACCGCAAAAAACACTGTATGTACCTGCTCCGCTCCTTCATGAAGGTGAGAATGAAATCATCGTATTCCAGCTTCATCAGACGGATGATCTGGCGGTAACGTTCGTGGATACACCGGATTTGGGCTAGAAAAGGAAAATAGGTGAGTCAAACGATTATTGAGAATTGTCGTGTCCGCCGGAAAAAGGTATACGTTGGGTATGGACATTGACTAGGGCGTGTCTGAAAACTCCGAAGGACGCAGATTTTGCCGAATTTTCGTTCCAAGCAAGGAAATTTTCCGCAGGCGTGCCGGGGCACGTCAAGGGAAAGTGACGCAGCAGGGGGCGAAAAGGTGGTAAAAGATGCACTTCAGTGAGTTTTGAGACACGTCCTAAAAGAGAGGATGAGGGGAAATGAAAGTTGGACTCAGCACCTACAGTCTGCAACAAGCATTGGATAGCAAAGAATTGACCGTACCAGATGCCATTCGCTGGATCGCCGATCAGGGCGGGGAACATGTGGAGATTGTACCGATGGGATTCAGTCTGATCGATAATCCGGAGTTGATTGATGAGATTAAAGCTGTGGCAAAAGAGGTCGGAATCGATATTTCCAATTATGCCATCGGCGCTAACTTTGCTGTGCAGGAGGACGCCGAAGCGTTGGAGCATGAGATCCAGAATGTGATGCGACATGTGGATGTGGCTGCTGCGCTCGGCGTGAAGCTGATGCGTCATGACGTGGCTTTCCGCCCAGCACCAGAGGGAACCGTAACACAGTTCGAGATTGACCTGCCGGTACTGGTGGAGGCTTGTCAGCGCATAGCCGATTATGCAGCGGGTTTTGGAATTACAACAAGCGTCGAGAACCATGGGTACTATGTGCAGTCGAGCGAGCGAATTCAGCGTTTGTTACACGAAACAGCGCGGAGTAACTTCAAAACCACACTGGATGTCGGCAATTTCCTCTGTGTGGATGAAGATCCGGTGAGTGCCGTAAAAAATAACATTCCGTACGCGTCGATCGTGCACGCCAAAGACTTCTACTGGAGACCTTCCTACCGAAATCCCAGTGAAGGCTGGTTCCAAACCTCGCACGGCAATTACCTGCGCGGTGCCATTGTGGGCCATGGCGATATCGACATGCCTGAGGTGTTCCGTGTGTTGAAACAATCCGGGTATGACGGATATATCTCGGTTGAATTTGAAGGCATGGAGGATTGCAAAACCTCCTCACGCATTGCCATGGATAACGTCCGCCGCCTATGGGAAGAGGCATAGGGCTGAGTGCTTGTTTTAAATGAAATATGACTTGTTACGTATGGCTCAAACAGAAAGTTAGTTCAGTCAGAAAAAGTAGTGGAGGGGGCGAAATCGATTCTGAAGAAACGAAGAGTTCGCCTTTATCACCGGATTTCCCCTTTACAAAAAGGGGATTGAAGAAATCTAGGGATAAGAGCGATCGGAAGAACGATTCGCAACCGGAACGTCTACCTGCTGGACGTTAATTATTTTATTTATGGAGGAATCAGCACTATGTCCAAATTGAAAGTCGCCGTTATCGGTGCCGGATCAATATCCGATTGCCATTTGCAAGCCTACGCGAGTAACCCGGACGTTGAAATATACGCTATCTGCGACCTGAATGCAGAACGTGCCGCAGAAGTCGCGAAGCAATATAATGCACCTCATGTGTTTACCGATTATAAGGAATTACTCGCACTGCCCGAGATCCATTCCGTCAGCATCTGTACATGGAACGACTCCCATGCGGAGATTAGTATTGCTGCTCTGGACGCGGGCAAAAACGTGCTGTGTGAGAAACCACTCTGCCAAACGGTGGAGGATGCGCTCGAAGTAGAGAAGGCCGTTCATCGCAGCGGAAAGCTGCTGCAAGTTGGTTTTGTTCGCCGCTATAGCGACAATGCACAGATTCTGAAGAAGTTTATCGACGAAGGTGAACTAGGCGAGATCTATTATGCCAAAGCCTCCAGTCTGCGTCGTCTGGGCAATCCGGGCGGCTGGTTCTCGGATATTAACCGTTCCGGAGGTGGCCCGCTGATCGATATCGGGGTGCATGTAATCGACATTTGCTGGTATCTGATGGGCAGACCGAAGGTGAAATCCGTCTCCGCTAACGTGTCCAACCGATTAGGGAACCGCTCGAACATTAACAATCTATCGTTCTACAAAGCAGCCGATTATGACGCGGAGCAGAATACCGTTGAGGATATGGCGAATGCCTTGATTCGTTTCGAGAATGGCGCAAGCCTGCTCGTCGATGTCAGCTTCACGCTCCATGCTAAAGCGGATGAGACTTCGGTCAAGCTATATGGCGATAAAGGCGGCGCAGAGCTGGAGCCGGAATTTTCGATCATTGGCGAGAAATTCAACACCATTTTGAACATGACTCCACAGGTGGATTTCAAATCATTCGATTTTATGGGCTCGTTCCGCAATGAAATCAACCATTTTATCGACAGCACGCAGGGACGCAAAGAAACTCTCAGCCCCGTCGAAGACGGCGTCGAGGTAATGAAGATGCTCTGCGCCATCTACGAATCAGCCCGACAAGGCCGCGAAATCACACTGTAAAAGGGGCATTGCATTAAGGGGATGCTCTACTTTTATACTTTACTACTCCCGTAGCATTAAAAGTTATGAGCACTTCGCTCCTTTTCAATGAAAAGGTCCGCTCCGGGCGGGTATGGATTCGTCCTTCCCGCTCTCCGATGGAGCAGAGTAGGGAGCAAGCGCTAACGAATCTGAGGCGTCTTATTTAAGGAGCTGAAGCTCCAGTAGAAATCTAAGGAACCTGACACACGCTATATGAGAATAAACAGCAGTTTACAGCGTTTTAACCAGCTAATTTCGGAAAATAACGTGTCTGATGTTCCTTACAATTTAAAAAGAGGACCAAAAGGCTAAATAAGACGCCCTGTGTTCCTTAGAAAAAACTTTACCTATTCACCAGGATAAACTGGCCTGTATTTTAAGACGCTTTAAACGCCGACATCCATCATCGTATATCTTCCCTGAACTGAAGTTGAAGACACACCCTATAGAAGACTTACCGTTTACTCCAAAACGGAGAGTGCAGAACCAATCTAAAGTAACGAATCGCACTCTCACTACCCTTGGAATTTCCCTATAGAAACGATTGAATATGGGGCTCCATAGTGACTGGGAGAGGGCACCGCACTCGAAATAACAGAATTACTGTGCCCCTCACAGTTAAACTAAGCGTTTACGCCAAAACGGAGAACGCAAAACCAATCCAAAACAACGCAGTACACACTCTCTGCTCCTGGATTTCACTATAGAAACGAGGGGAATATGGGGTTCCATGGTAATTGAAGATGGCACTGCAATCGAAATAACAGAGTTACTAAGCCCCTTAATAGTCACACTAAAAATGACAGGATTTGCGATGTCCTTCTTAGTTGAATTAAACATTTACACGATAACGGAGAGGGCAGAAGAAATCTGAAGAAGCGAAGCGCTCGCCTTTATCCCCGGATTTCCCCTCTAGGGAAATAATCAAAAAAATCTGGGGATAACAGCGATCGGAAGATTATTCTGACCGCGCAGTGGCCGAGTGTAAACCTATGTGTTCAGCGTATGACATCTAATCCAGAGGAGATGAAACAGAATGAGCGAAACCAAAGAAACCGTACTGGAGCAGGAAGAGCAGATTGTCGAAGCCGGCGTGCACAATTTTAGCAAAGAGGACGAGTGGATCAAACCGGAGGACCCGCTGCTGAATGAGCGGTTGGAGTGGTTCAAGGATCAGAAGCTGGGGCTGATGATGCACTGGGGGCCGTATTCCCAGCTTGGCCTCGTGGAATCTTGGGCGCTGAGCGACGAAGATGGCGATTGGTCGCGCGATGACATCGACTGGACGGATGACATGGAAGACTTCAAGCGGGAATATTTTGATCTGAACAAAACCTTCAATCCGATTCGCTTCCAGCCTGAGGAATGGGCACAAATGGCGGCAGATAACGGGTTCAAATACTTCCTGTTCACCACCAAGCACCATGACGGTTTCTGCATGTGGGATACCAAGACGACGGATTACCGGATTACGGGCAAGGACACGCCTTTTCATACCCATAAGTATGCGGACATCTGTCGAGCATTATTTGATGCATTTCGGGCCAAAGGACTGGGCATCTCAGCGTATTTCTCCAAAGCGGACTGGCATACCCCGTATTACTGGGCACCGGGCATGGAGCGTGGACGTCATATGTGGCGCGGGCCCTCGTATGATCCCCATAAGTATCCGTGGCTGTGGGAGAAATTCGTGGAGTTCACACATGAGCAGATCATGGAGCTACTGACGAATTACGGGCGGATCGAATGTCTGTGGCTGGATGCCGGCTGGGTGCGCGAAGGCCGCCATGGTCAGGATATCAGGCTCGGAGAAGTTGTGGAACGGGCGCGTCAGACCACACAACCTTGGCTTCTGTCCGCAGATCGCACCGTGGGTGGGCCGTATGAGAATATCGTTACCCCCGAGCAGACCATACCGGAACATCCGATGAACATTCCATGGGAGAGCTGTATTACAGTTGGTAACTCCTTTGCCTTCGGTTTCGATGATCAGTATAAAACGGGAAGACAGCTGGCACATATTCTACTCGAAGTTGTGTCCAAGGGCGGTAACCTGGCGCTGAATGTAGGTCCACAACCCGATGGGCGTCTGCCAAAAGGGGCAATTCGAGGCATCAAGGGCCTCGGTGAATGGTTGGGTACTCATGGAGAAGGCATCTATGGAACCCGAATTTGCGGGCCATATTTTACGAAAGATTGGGCCTTCACTCAGAAGGAAGAGATCAACACCGTTTATGCCTTCCGTTTGTACCGAAACGAGAATGAGACCGTACACCCACAGTTGGTCATTCCTTATCTGGAAAAGGTAGAGCGGATCGAACTCGTCGGTAGCGATGACGTACTTTCGTATCAGCAAACGGGAGACGGACTTCTTGTGGATATGCCACAATCCGCTGCAACGAGTGAAGCACCGATCACACATACGTTCAGATTGGTCACAAGCGCATAGAGGTTGTTCAAAAAGTCCCCAATTGATCACGAAGTAAACCACGAAGCGAACTCGACATCGAATCTTGCGTTCACCTTCGGAGTCCGGTGCTCATGTAGGTTTGCCTACACTCCGCTCCTCCTCCTTCAGGTTCTCGCAACCTTCTCGGTGCTGAATCGTTAACTTTTTGAACTTGCATGTAAGAATGCCATGTCAATTCCGGGGGAGATATAACCACCTCCGGGATTTTTTTATTCATACATAAGGGACACAATTCCCAATAGAAACGGCTCGCAATCGCTTGTCACACAAGGGTTTGTGGAATAAAGAGAAGTCGGAGAAAATTGCAAATTGATAAAAGTTTATCGGGCGATGTACTATCAAATTAAGAAAGCGCTACCTGATATGAATGTTTACATCATGTTTGTTGAACAAGGAACTAAGGACAGAAAAAAGGATGTTTAAGGGATGTAAATGTAATGTATCATTACACTTGAGGTGTAGAAGGAGTGACGCAAATGAGTCGAGCTACGGAAAGCATACCCGCCAAGATGGAACTCCAGCAGAGGAAACATGTGGAGCCCAAGCGGCAGCATCCATTCATCAAAAGCCTCAAGAAACACTGGGAGCTCTACCTGCTCGTGCTGCCCCCGGTGTTGTATCTGTTGATCTTCAAGTACATTCCTATGGTAGGTGTCCAGATCGCCTTCAAAGACTTCAGTGTAGTTAAAGGAATCTGGGGAAGCCCGTGGGTCGGATTCAAACACTTTGAGGCCTTCTTCCAATCTCCAAACTTCTGGCTGTTAATCAAAAACACGATAGGCATCAGCTTTTATTCCTTAATTGCGGGTTTCCCTATTCCCATCCTGCTGGCGCTGGCGCTGAATGAGATTCGAACGGGTTACTTCAAGAAGACCGTGCAGATGGTCACTTACGCTCCGCATTTTATCTCAACGGTTGTCATGGTATCCATTATCATTCTGATGCTCTCCCCGCATGTGGGCGTAGTAGACAAGCTGTTCACACTGCTCGGCTTCCCGATGACCAACTTCATGGGCATTCCGGAATACTTCAAATCGATCTATGTCTGGTCAGGTGTGTGGCAGGGCATGGGGTATTCATCAATTATATATATCGCAGCTCTTGCTGGTGTTGATCCATCTCTCTATGAAGCAGCAAAGATGGACGGCGCATCAAGGCTTCGGAAAATATGGCACATCGACCTCCCGTCGCTCGTTCCAGTCACCGTTATCATGCTTATTCTGAGTCTGGGCAGCATTATGGGCGTGGGCTTCGAGAAAATATACCTGATGCAGAATCCGCTCAACACAAGCGCTTCGGAGGTCATCTCCACGTATGTGTACAAGGTGGGTCTGATCGGGGCGAATTTCAGCTTCTCCTCGGCAGTAGGGTTCTTCAACTCCATTATCAACCTGATCCTGCTGGTTATCGTCAACGGCATATCGCGCAAAGTATCCCAGAACAGCTTGTGGTAAAGGAGGAGTTTATCCATGTTCAACCTGATTAATCGTAACCGAATCAAGGACCCGCTGGGTGACCGCATTTTCATGACATTCAACTATATCTTTCTGTTCGCCATACTGCTAACAGTGTTTTATCCGCTTTTGTATATCATCAGTTCTTCGTTCAGCTCTTCACGAGCCGTGACATCCGGTCAGGTGTGGCTGTTCCCGGTCGACTTTAACATCAAGGCGTACATCTCCATTTTCAAAAGCCAACAGCTTATGCTCGGTTTCTATAACACGATCATCTACACCGTGGTGGGCACGTTCATTAACGTGGTGCTGACCGTCATGCTGGCGTATCCTTTGTCACGAAAATCGTTCTATGGACGAGGGGCCATCATTATTTTCATGATGATCACGATGTTCTTTGATGGCGGTCTGATTCCCACCTACCTCTTGATGAAGGATTTGCACCTTCTGGATACACGTTGGGCGATGTGGCTGCCCGGGGCGCTCGCAGTATTTCAGGTCATCGTGGCAAGGACTTTCTTCCAATCTTCCATCCCGGAAGAACTCGGGGAGGCCGCGGAAATGGACGGTTGCCGGGATATCCGGTATCTGATCAGCGTGGTTCTTCCCTTATCAAAGCCCATTCTGGCAGTCATGACACTCATGTATGCCGTAGGTCACTGGAATGCGTACTTTGATGCATTGATCTACCTGCGTTCCGAGAAATTGTTCCCTCTACAATACGTGCTTCGCAATCTGCTCATCCTCAACGCGGCTGATCCGGCGATGCTTGCCAATACCAGCCAACAGATGCGGGACCAAGGGTTCGAGCAGGTGTTGAAATATGCACTGATCGTTGTGGCGAGTATTCCAATTCTGATCATGTATCCATTTGTACAGAAGCATTTTGTTAAAGGGGTCATGGTTGGTTCCCTCAAAGGTTAATCCTTGTGAGTTAAGCCTGGTTGCCTCTTGAAAGGAGGTGGAAGGAACACGCCGGCTTCCGGGGTCGATTTTATACACGTGCAGTACAAGTCAATAATTTGCCGTTATGAACAAAAAGGAGGAGTCAGATTGAGAAAATCTTGGATTTCGATGTTGTTTCTGGTCTTTGCTTCGATGGCTTTGTTGTCCGCATGCAGTTCATCCGAGGAGTCGGGTGGAAGTAGCGACGGTAGCGGGGAGAGCGGCGGTCCTGTAACCATGACCCTCTTTGCTCCGCAAGGCAAAGCGTCCATGGAAGAGAATGAATTTACCCAATTTATCGAAGACAAGTTCGACGTTACCCTAAAATGGGATCTGGCCCCAACGGACGCCTTGCAGGATCGTAGACAATTACTGCTGGCCAGTGGTGATTATCCCGAAGTGTTTCTTCACGGCAAGTTCACCACCTCAGATCTTCAAACCTATGGAAAACAGGGCGTGTTCCTTCCGCTACAAGATCTAATTCAGAAGTATGGTCCGAATCTGACCAAGATTATGGAAGAGAAGCCATACTTCAAAGAAGCTATTACGGCGCCGGATGGCAACATCTATGCGCTGCCGATCTTCAATGAATGTTACCACTGTACGTATGCACAGAAATACTGGATCAACACGGAGTGGCTTGATAATTTGGGCCTGAAAATGCCAACCACAACTGATGAACTGTATACCGTTCTGAAGGCGTTTAAGACACAAGATCCAAACGGTAACGGGAAAGCGGACGAGATTCCACTTACAGGCGCACCGAACAAGTATGTATGGAATGGCAACATTGATGCCTACCTGATGAATAGCTTTATATACAATGACAACGACAAATATCTGATCGTGAACGATGGCAAGGTGAGTTTTGCCGCCAATCAGGAAGGCTGGAAGAAAGGGCTGGAGTACATGAATAAATTGTATGCAGATGGCCTGATTGATCCGGCTTCCTTTACACAGAACGATCAGGCAATCGGACAACTGGGCAACAAGGAAGGCGATGAAGTGGTCGGCTCCATTACAACGGCGCTGGTCAGTTATCTCGTGAATACTTATGACAAAGATATCACCCGTCATCAGCACTGGGAGATCGTTCCTCCATTGAAAGGACCAGATGGAGTGCAGACGACAGGCGCCACGCAGAGCGTAGGTGAGTTTGAGTTTGCCATCACGAACAAAGCGACAGAAGCACAGCAGATTGCCGCCATCAAGATCGTAGACTACATGTTCAGTGAAGAAGGTGCGCTGTACGCAGAGTATGGACCAACTGAAGGCAAGGGCTGGAAGAAGGCAGATGCCGATGAGAAAAACATCAATGGCGAGCCGGCCAAATACAGCTACTACAACCTGCCTGAGCGTGATCCGAACGTTGTTGTGAACGAGAGTTGGTCACAGATCGGAGCGCATGACTTGTCCAACACGTTCCGTAATCTGTTTGCCGAAGGACAGAATCCTTTAGAAGCAGAGGGTTATGGTACACGTCTGGCTCAAGCTACCAATGTGTATGAACCTTATGCACCCAAAGAAGTATACCCTGCGAACGTATTTATTCGTCCAGAGGATACGGAATCAGCTGCACAACTGACTACGGCCATAAAGGATTATGTGCAGACGAATATGGCACAATTCATTATTGGCAGCAAGAGCATTGATAAGGAATGGGATTCATATGTCAAAGGCTTCGATGGTCTTGGGCTGAGTAATTACCTTGAGATCTACCAGCGTGCCATTGAGAAGAATCAATAATTGAAGGATTCAATATAGAGGCCGTCCCGTCTGTCACCCTTGACCGGGACGGTCTTCTCCTATGACAACCCCACGTCATCCGATATAATGTACTGAATATTTATGGAAAATTAGCGATCAGCACAGATGTTTGTCGTCATTCAGCATGAACAGTAATGGTGGGGGGATCTCGGAGATGAACAACAATTGGTTTAGACGTTTGCTGTTATCGTATCTGCCTGTTTTCTTTATTGTGACGACCATTCTATTCTTTATTTTCTTTCAAGTATTCAATGAACAGAACCGTAGAGAAGCGCTTAAGGCCAATGAATTTCTGGCCTCTCAGGTCACGCAATATCTGGACAACTCCCTGCGCTCCATCGACTTCAAGGTACTGCGTGAGATTTTGACCAACCCTAACTTGAAGAATTATTTCTCGGTATCTGGCAGCGATGATGTGTATGCCGGCATTCAGGCGGTCCAGGTGGTTGATGAATTGAAAATAGAGTATCCGCTGATCGATTCAATTTATCTCGTTCGATATGGAGATGGCACGGTCTTCAGTAACGGGAAGGCTGTTCCGATTGAAGAGTTCCCGGATGCAGACTTTATTGCAGATAGCCGGTCAAGGGATGAACAGAAGTGGGCAGGAGCACGAGCGTTCAAGGCTTTTCCTTCACAAGCGACGGAGCAGGTGATTACGATTGTGCGAAGTGTAGGAAACGGCAAAGGACTTGTGGTCACAAACGTGGACCTGACTACCCTGAGAAAATCCATTATGCAGATGTATGATCCGGAATTTACGTTTGTGAACATCTTCAACCGTTCGGGCGGCAATCTGTGGGATAGCAGCATGCCAGAAGGGGTTGCAGCTTCTACTAAAACCACGACGGGAGAAGTCTTCTCCGAATTTACGTCAAGTTATAGCGGTTGGAAGGTGCAGACAGGTCTCAACAATGGCAAAATCGTCAAATGGACTCTGCAATTTTATAATATCTGGTTTGCCTTTGCTGTAGTGGTTGTGTTGATCGGAGTGGTGTGGGTGATCTACGTGACCCGTAGAAATTACAAGCCGATTCAGCAGATTGTCACGTTAATTCAGACCGTCTCTTCGCAGAAGCAATCCGGACTGAACTATGGCAAAGAGAACGAGTTCCGATTCATCCATACAACGCTGGAACGCATGATTGATCAGACGAGACAATATCAGGAGGAGCATGAAGAGAATCTGATTTTGCAGAAAAAAATGTTCTTTCAGGAGTTGCTGGAGGGCACACGAGACTTTACGAGCACGGAGCTGACAGCGGAGATGAAGAAGTTCAAACTGCCTGAGCTGGAGCATCATTGGGCCGTCATGGTAGTTGAGATGGATCGGTATGATGCATTTGTAACGGAGTATCATGATCAGGATCAATCCCTCTTGAAATTTGTGTTATCCAGTATTCTGCAGGAGAGTGCGCGTCATGAAGGAACGGAAGTATGGGCTGAATGGCTCTCCGATCAGCGTCTGTACGCCATCCTCTGGATTCCGGAAATGGAACAGGCCGAGGAGACTGAGCATCGATTGCTTGCTGGTTATCTGGACAGAATCGATCAGTATCTGAACTTCACCGTGACCATCGGTGTTGGTCGGGTTGCTGTCGATATTCGGGGACTGAGAGCTTCATTGAAAGAAGCTGTGCACGCGCTGGAGTACAAGGCTGTACTGGGCATAAATCGCATCATTCCGTGTAGTGATGTGCCGAATTCGACCAATGATGTGTATGAGTTCCTGAAGACCATCTCGCTGCTGGTACAGGCGATGCGTTTATCGGACGATGTGTGGGAAAAGCATTTTGAAAGACTGTTTGAACAAATCAGTGAGTCCGTTCTGTCCCGTCAGGAGATTATGAATACAATCCAATTGTTATTTCAACATTACAATCGGGAATTCGCCGAACTTCCACGGGAGTATCAGGAGTCATGGGCTGCTATATTCACCCCACTTCTTCCAAGGCTTGAGGGCTGGGAGACGTTAGACGATCTGCGTGAGCTGTGTTGGGAAGGGTTCAGGGAACTGGCGCTGCAGATGCAGACGCTGCATTGTTCCCGAAAACACAGATCACATATTCTGGAGATTCGCAAATACATCGAAGAGCATTACAACAATCCTGATCTGTCGCTGAACTACCTTAGTGATCTATTCGATATTAATCCGAAGTATCTGAGCAAGCTTTTCAAGGATGAGATTGGGGAGAAGTTCGTGGATCTGCTCATTAGTCATCGCATCGAAAAAGCCAAGCTGCTCATGCAGGATACCGATAAGGCTATTCAGGAGATCAGTGAGGAAGTGGGATACACGAACTATAATTCCTTCAATCGGGCTTTCAAAAACGTGGTGGGTGTGGCACCAAGTGACTACCGCAAAGCCATGTGATGTGAGTGCACGCACCTAACTAATTCCGAACGCATAAGGAGAATGTGCATATGGACTATAAAGATGCTTCGCTTCCCATTCAGGAGCGTGTTCAGGATCTGATCGGACGGATGACAACAGCCGAGAAGATCGGACAACTCATCCAGCCGATGGGATGGAAGACGTATGATAAAGCAGCAGATGGTACAGTACAGGTGACGGAAGAGTTCAAAGCGGACATGGAACAGGGCGGTGTCGGTTCTCTGTATGGTGTGCTTCGGGCCGATCCATGGACTGAAGTAACGCTGGAGACAGGTCTGACACCACGGCAGGGAGCCGTTGCAACGAATGTCATTCAGCAGTATGCCATGGAGCATTCCCGACTGGGCATTCCCATTTTGTTCGGGGAAGAGTGTTCCCACGGACATATGGCGATTGGGGCGACAGTATTTCCGGTACCTTTAACAGTGGGCAGCACGTGGAATATGGAGTTATACCGCAAGATGTGTGAAGCCATCGCTGTGGAGACCCGGAGCCAGGGGGGAGCGGCAACGTATTCCCCGGTGCTGGATGTAGTGCGTGACCCGAGGTGGGGACGGACGGAGGAATGTTTCGCCGAAGATCCCTACTTAATTGGTGAATTTGCAGTAGAAGCCATGAAGGGACTACAGGGTGACCGCCTTGATTCCAACCAGACAATTATGGCGACACTCAAGCATTTTGCGGCTTATGGCAGCTCAGAGGGTGGGCGTAATGCAGCACCTGTGCATATGGGATTACGTGAATTGCATGAAATAGATCTGTTGCCGTTCAAAAAAGCAGTGGAAGCTGGGGCTTGCTCCGTGATGACCGCTTATAACGAGATTGATGGGCTACCGTGCACGTCCAGTACGTATCTGCTGAATGACCTTCTGCGCGAGCAGTGGGGTTTTGATGGGTTTGTGATTACTGATTTTGGTGCCATTCAGATGCTGGTCTATGGACATAACACCGCCGAGAACGGGGAACAGGCCGTAGCGCAGTCCCTTCGGGCAGGGGTAGACATGGAGATGTCCGGGTACATGTACCGCAAACATCTTGGTCAGGCGTTGGAGCAGGGATTAATCGAAGAGAAGGATCTGGACTTGGCTGTGCGGCGGGTGCTGGAGATGAAATTCAGACTCGGGTTATTTGAAAAGCCTTTCGTTGATCCAGAGTTTGCAGAACAGGTCATCGGATGTGAAGACCATACTCAGCTGGCGAGGGAAGTTGCACAAGAGGGGATTGTTTTACTGAAAAATGAGGGAAATACTCTTCCGCTTGCCAAAACAGGTACGAAGCTAGCTGTCATTGGTCCGAACGCGAACCATATCTATAACCAGCTTGGGGACTATACCTCGCCACAGCCGAGAGAACAGATCGTCACCGTACTGGATGGCATTACGCGCAAGCTTGGTGCGGATTCGGGTCAGGTACTGTACGCACCCGGTTGCCGGATTAAAGGCGATTCCAAAGAGGGCTTTGCGCAAGCGCTCGCCTGTGCGGAACAGGCCGATGTCATCGTGATGGTGATGGGCGGGTCCAGCGCCCGCGATTTTGGTGAAGGTACGATCGATTTGCGGACAGGTGCGTCCGTGGTAACCGATGATCCATGGAATGATATGGAGTGCGGTGAGGGCATTGACCGGGCTTCCCTGAATCTCATGGGTGTTCAATTGGAGCTGGTGCAGGAGGTACATAAGCTGGGGAAACCCGTTATCGTGGTCTATATCAACGGCCGTCCCATTGCTGAACCTTGGATTGATAAGCATGTCCATGCGATTGTGGAAGCGTGGTACCCCGGGCAGGAAGGTGGTAACGCCATTGCAGATATTCTGTTCGGCGATGTGAATCCATCTGGCCGTCTTACCGTCTCCATTCCTAAGCATGTTGGGCAACTTCCGGTCTATTATCATGCCAAACGCACTCGTGGCAAACGGTATCTGGAGATGGATCTGGCGCCGCAATATCCGTTTGGACATGGACTGAGCTATACCAAATTCAAATACGAGAACGTAAGGGTTATACCGGATGTGATTGGCCCGGATGATGAAGCACAGGTGATGGTTGAAGTCACGAATACCGGAGCGGTTGCGGGAAGCGAGGTTGTGCAGTTGTACATCACGGATGTGTCGGCTTCGGTTACGCGGGCTGAAATGTCACTTAAGGGTTTTCGTAAAATCCATCTGGAGCCAGGACAGATCCAGACCGTTACGTTCCCTGTGCAAAAAGAACATCTCGCACTGATCGACTCTCGTCTCCAGTCTGTCGTAGAACCGGGTGAATTCAGGCTCATGGTTGGCCGCAATTCTATGGATTGGACCGCCTGCAGTCTGCACATCCAGAAGGTGGAGGTGCAGGTATGATTCGAATTCAGCGATTCATCGAAGATCTGAAACAGCGACAATGGCTGGATACGATCGAGCTTCCAGCGTGGGAGATGCAGAGGGCCAGATACATTCGGCCAGGGGAATACGAGTACGAACAGGCAGAAGTAAATAAAGATGAGCCGGCAGACAAGGCCATGCAAAGCTTGAATCCGCTGAAAAGCGTACACGGCACGACGTATTTTCTGAGTAATCGTGTGGAGATTCCGGCGGAATGGCAAGATCAAGCTGTTGGGCTGATCTTCGAGGCTGGAGGAGAAGGGCTGCTGAAGGTGAATGGCATGCCGTATCACGGACTGGACCGGAATCACGGGTTCGTCCCCCTTCCGAGAAGTCGGGTAGGAAATACACCGCAGTTGGAGATTGAACTCTATGATCCGATTCCAGAGCCGCATGATCCACTCAACCGACAAGCTGTTATTCAGCTGCCTATTCAGGGTATTCGGGCAGCGTTGGTTTATATCAATCAGCCACTGCAGAGCCTGATGTACAGCGTTACGGTACTCGCCGAGTCGCTCCGGGCATATAACGAGAAGGAGCCCAAGCGGATGGCACTTGTCCAGGCTATTCATCAGGTGATGGATAACATGTACAATGACCCGGAACGCTGGAATGATGCAACCTGGATACAGAACTTCGAATATGTATTAGCACAGTCAGTACAGCAGGAAGACCCGGAGGAATATCGAAGTGGCTTCATGCATCTGGTTGGACAATCCCACATTGATATTGCCTGGCTGTGGCCTGTACGTGAGACGGTTCGCAAGTCCAGTCGCACGTTCTCGACCATGTGCACCTTGATGGATACGTACCCGGATTTTGTGTATTCCCAGAGCCAACCGCAGTTGTACGCCTTCGTGAAGGATCATTACCCGGAGCTGTACGAGCGAGTTAAAGCCCGTATTGCTGAAGGCCGCTGGGAGCTGGTCGGAGGCATGTGGGTCGAGCCGGATCTGAATATTCCGAGTGGCGAGTCGTTAGTTCGGCAGATTCTGTATGGACAGAACTTCTATCAGGCGGAGTTTGGCAAACGCTCCAACATCGAGTGGCTGCCGGATACCTTTGGCTACTGCGCTTCCTTACCGCAGATGCTGAAACTCGCGGGTATTCCTTATTTTATGACCACCAAGCTGAATTGGAATGATACCAATGCGTTTCCGTATGACCTCTTCGACTGGGTAGGCATAGATGGCACTTCCGTGCTGGCATATCTGAATCATGGGGTGAATGAACATACGCGTCCCAAAGATGTGGATGAACATTGGCAATCATTTAAACAAAAGGATGTGCACCCTGAGCAAATGTTGCTTTACGGACATGGCGATGGTGGTGGTGGCGTGACGAATGAGATGGTGGAGTTTGCGGAGCGATCCCATTTGATGGTTGGACAGCCAATCAGCAAATTCAGCACAGCAGGGGCTTTTTTTGAAGACATATCATTAAATAATCCGACGTTGCCGAAATGGCATGGGGACTTGTACCTGGAGTTACACCGGGGAACCTATACGACCCATGCGAGGAACAAACGTAGCAACCGTAAGGCAGAGGTATTGTACAGGGAAGCGGAGATCTGGGGGCAATTTGCCGGAGCTTGCGCTGCACACACGAAGAATGATCTGGATGAAGGCTGGAAGCTGATCATGCTCAACCAGTTCCATGACATTATTCCGGGAACGTCGATTCCTGAAGTTTACGTAACGTCCACCGAGGAGTACACGAAGGTATCTGCATTAGGTACATCCGCACTGCGGGAAACGCTGCATATCCTTGCGGAGAACATCGCAACAGATGAAGTCGATGGTCTTCCCTACATTATATTCAACAGCCTCGGCTGGGAACGTGGAGAGAATATCACCATTATAGGCGATGCCCACCTCGCCGGGATGGCTGCATTCGATCAATTAGGAAACCGTCTGGCTAGTGATCTGGAGCAAAAAGAAGACAAGTATACGCTGCTTGTGCATGTTCCATCGATTCCTGCTTTTGGGTATACAACCATATGGCTGCGCGAGGCATCGGATGTTATCCTTCCATTAAGGGAAAAAGAATCTTTCCCTTCCACGTGGGAAACTGAATTCTACACCCTTGAGTTCAATGACTTGGGAGAGATCACTCGATGGTATGACAAAACGGTAGGGCGCGACTGGCTGAAGCCCGGTGATCGGGCGAATGAGTGGCAGTTTTTCCATGACAAACCGACATACTGGGATGCCTGGGATATCGATCCACGATTTGAATCCCAGCGAGCAGGTGCGGTGCAGTTGATCTCCAGAGAAGTTGTACAGCGCGGGGCTACGCAAGATGTACTTCGGTTTGTCTGGAAGCTGAATCAATCGGAGATCAGTCAGGATATCATTTTGCATCATCACCAGCGGCGTGTTGATTTCCATACAAAAGTGAACTGGAATGAGAGCCATAAGCTGCTTAAGGTGGCCTTTCCAGTGGATCTGGTGGCAGCCAAAGCAGCCTATGAAATTCCGTTTGGAGCGTTGGAGCGTCCGACTCATAACAACACCAGTTGGGAGCAGGCGCAGTTCGAGGTCTGTGGACATCGTTGGGCGGATATCTCGGAGGGCAACAGCGGTGTGAGTTTGCTGAATGATTGCAAGTACGGGTATGACATCAAGGATCGGACGATCCGCCTGTCTCTGCTTCGTGCTCCGAAATGGCCGGATGAACATGCCGATCAAGGCGATCATGAATTCACGTATTCGATCCTGCCCCACCAGGGCGATTGGCGACAAGCTGCCGTCGTTCGCCGGGCGATGGAGCTGAATCATCCGGTGGAGGTTGTGACAGCGAGTCATTTTTCGGGTCAATTGCCAGCCGAACACGCTTGGGTTCAGTTCCACAGTGAGCATGTCATTCTGGATGCAATTAAGCCCGCAGAAGACGGCTCTGGAACGGTGTTACGTTTCTACGAATCATCAGGAGGTCGGGAAACGGTGCAGGTTCAGTGGGCTGAAAAGGAAATCAAGGCATCTCTGATTAATCTGTTAGAGGATGAGATCCATCCGTTGGCTTGTCCGAACGGAGCATTCGAACTGACATTCAAACCGTATGAGATCAAGTCGGTGAAACTTGTTGATATCAGTAATGAGTCGAACCTTACATTTACAGGAGAACGTAGAGTTACTCATTCAATCACAGGAGGTATGACATGAAATTAACGAATAAGATCGGTGTCATCGTGGATAGCTTTGGGGTAGGTGTACGGGAAGGGTTGAACAAAGCCAAAGACGTAGGTGCGGAAGGTGTGCAGATCTACGCCGTCAAGGGAGAGATGGACCCTGAGAATTTGTCGCCTGCGGCGCGCAAGGAGCTAAAAAGTTACATTGATTCTCTGGGTCTTGAAATTTCAGCATTGGTTGGCGATCTGGGTGGACATGGGTTTCAAGTCAAGGAAGATAATCCGTGGAAAGTGGAGAAGTCGAAGCGGATCGTGGATCTGGCTCTCGATCTGGGCACCAACATCGTCACAACACATATCGGAATTGTTCCACACGACCCTTCATCGGAAGTTTATGCCACGCTGCATGCTGCTTGTGAGGAACTGGGCCAATACGCCAAAAGTGTTGGCGCATACTTTGCCATTGAGACAGGACCGGAAACGGCTGCTGACTTAAAAGGATTCCTGGATACGTTATCGACCAACGGAGTATCGGTGAATTTTGATCCGGCGAATATGGTGATGGTGACCGGAGATGATCCGGCGCGGGGCGTTCATCTGCTCAAGGATTACATCGTACATACTCATGTGAAGGATGGTGTGCGGCTGAAGGAAGTTGACCCACGAGACGTATACGGAGCGGTCGGTTATGCCCCTATGGATCACGATAAGATAGCCGAAATGGTCTCATCCGGGACTTTCTTCCGTGAGGTGCCGCTGGGCGAAGGTGGCGTTGATTTTGACGGATACTTTGCAGCGCTTCAGGAGATTGGTTACACCGGTTATCTGACGATTGAACGTGAGGTTGGGCATCAGCCGGAGCAGGACATTCGCAAAGCGGTTCAATTTATCCAACAATATCGATAGGGAGCTGAGCAGATGAAAGTGGGCCTGAGCACGTATAGTTTGTTGAACGATTTGAATTCGGGTGAGATGACGGTGCTGGATGTGATCGACTGGATTGCGGCGAACGGCGGCGAGCATATGGAAATGGTGCCTTACGGATACACTGTTGAGGATAATCACGATCTGGCGGATGCGATTCGGGAGCGGGCGGCGATTGCGGGTATTGAACTGTCCAACTACTCCATGCCAGCGAATTTCGTGCAGGAGACGGAAGATGCGTTTGAAGAAGAGATGGCTCGGGTCAAAAGACATGTGGATGTCGTACACCGAATGGGTGTAAAACATATGCGGCATGACGTCACGGCGTTTACCCTGCCAAAGGAGAAGATGACCATTGCCTGGTTCGAGGAACATCTGCCTCTGATGGTGCGGGGAAGCCAGATCATTGCGGACTATGCCGCGCAGTTTGGCATCACGACAACCATTGAAAATCACGGCTTCAGCGTGCAGGCGAGTGATCGGGTGCAGCGTGTTCTGCATGCTGTAGATCGTCCGAACTTCAAAACAACACTCGATATTGGAAACTTCATGTGTGTGGATGAGAATCCGATCATTGGTGTCATGAAAAATCTGCCGTACGCTTCTCTGGTCCACTTCAAAGATTTTTACTTCCGTCCTTATGATGAGCATCCAGGTGAGGGTGAATGGTTTACGACGGCCAACGGTAACTTCCTGCGTGGGGCCATCGTTGGACAAGGTGACATTCCAATTCGTAAAATTGTAAAGCTGATCAAAGACTCCGGCTATGATGGCAACATTACGGTGGAGTTCGAAGGCATGGAGGAATGCAAATCCGCATCCAAAATCGCCATGGACAACCTGCGCCGCTTCTGGGAAGAGGCGTAACGAATATCATAGAGAGATCATCAAGGGCCGCGTTCAGACGTGGCTCTTTTTCTCATGTTACAGCAAGGGAAAAAGCCTATCAGAATATGGTTCTGCGCAAGGATTAAGTTACGAGCAGCACAAGTGTGGTATACTGGATATATTCAGCCTGATAATAACTGGCTATGGATAGGAGATGTCACTGATCTATGCAGGTATTCGAGGACTGGAATCAGAAAGTAAAGAGGACGTTTAATGCTACGAACCCCGAGGTAGTATTGACGGTATCGGAAGCTGGAAGTTTGCTTGGTTTGACCAAAGACCAGATGAAACTGTACGTGGACAAGAACAAACTAACGAAGGTCCCGATCATGAGAAGTGTTCACCGATACCTCTTATTGAAAAGTGAAATAGATAACATCGTTCAAGCTCGATAACTTCATAGGATTGAACACAACCATTTTACCGATAGGATTCGGGAGAGTGGTCTTTTTTTTATCGGAAAGGGGACAGAACGTGCTGAATAAAGTGTCAGGTTGGTTCTATCAGCGGGTGAATTGGAAATGGGTTGCAGCTACAGTTGTTATATTTGCCTGTTTTATTGCATTTATTCTGCCCTGGCAGGCGGCAAAGTCGGAGGATGCCACCGGTGGAGGGCAGTCCCCGGATACCTCTTTTTTGTACACTGCAAATGATCTTTATCAGATGGCTGAGCAGTATGGTGAAGCAGGGCGGAGCTCCTATATTCAGGCACGATTCACATTTGACCTCATATGGCCCTTAGCCTATCTGTCCCTCTTGGTTGTTCTGTTATCGGTACTCTATCGCGTGCTTCCGGTAAAGAGTCGCTGGCGTTGGTTGAATCTGATTCCGACCTTAGGTTGGGCTATGGATATGCTCGAAAATATAGGTGCATCCCTGATCATGTATCGGTATCCTGAACGTACGCCTTTGCTTGCTGAGCTCACTCCGATATTTACCCTGTTGAAATGGTGTCTGATCTATGCTAGTTTTGCAGCACTGGTTCCGGGTGTTCTGATCGCTGTTCTCTACTATATACGCAGGCGCAAGAAGTAGTGGAGAGAGGGATGGATCAAGAATATGTTGGTAACCCTAATCGTGTAAGGGTCTGCAGAGATGAGTGGAGAAATATACGCTTGTCAAAGGACAACCTGTTCATATATACTCATGTCGCAAGTGGCATGAATCGTATAATTACATGAGCCCAAGGAGATGAAGAACGCATGTCGATCAGCTTGAATGTGTATCTGATAACAGACGGTAATGGACGTGAAGCGGTAGATTTTTATCAAAAGGCATTTGGAGCGGAAGTGCTCGCACTACAAACATTTGGCGAAGGTCCATCCGACCCTAATCATCCCATCCCGCCAGAAGCGAAAGACCGTATTATGCATGCTTCTTTGCAGATTGGCAGCTCGGTATTAATGTTGTCCGACACATTTCCAGGCATGCCGTACACTGTAGGTAATCATGTTAGTATTACTGTGAACACGGATACTGTGGATGAAGCCAAAGCAATTTTCAGCCAACTGGAAGATGGCGGCGTAGTGGAAATGGCGATACAAGAGACGTTCTGGAGTCCAGCTTACGGCACGGTTGTCGACAAATTCGGCGTACATTTTCAGGTTA
Organism: Paenibacillus xylanexedens; assembly: GCF_017874615.1. Classification (GTDB taxonomy): domain Bacteria; phylum Bacillota; class Bacilli; order Paenibacillales; family Paenibacillaceae; genus Paenibacillus; species Paenibacillus xylanexedens. The sequence goes on along the minus strand of NZ_JAGIKV010000015.1, from coordinate 47,300 downwards.
ATGCTACGCCTGGACAAGCTTAAGAGCATACTCTTCGCTAATATAGCCTACAAATGGCAAAAACCTCCGCAATCTGCTTTGAGCAGTTGTGGAGGTTTTTTTGCTTTTTTTGTAATGACTCGTGATTAATCTTCCTTGATTAGTCTTCCTTCTGAATCTTGGAAGGATTGTTGATTTTATAGGGAACCGGGTTACGTGTCAGCTTCTTCTTGATAATTTTCGCTTCAAACGTGATAACATCTCCCACTTCCAGTTCTTGTTTCTTAACCGTAGCACTGTGGCTCGACCAGGCTTCCCCAACATCGATGACGTCTGGCTCCGTGATGGTAACTGCTTCATAGATGATGACTTCATCGTCATTGTCCGAGAAGTGATTCGGTACGGTGGTGAACTCTTTGACAACGGCACTCATCTTCACTTTGCCTTCTGGCAGATCAATCTTGAGGGTCTTGGCTTTACTCGCTGTTTTGGCTTTAGGTTTGGCTTCACTGGATGCCCCGGTTTGAGGTCCAACATACTCTTCTACGAGCCCATCCGGATCACCCTTCAGCCCCGAGGAGAATTCATCTGTGTCCGTATCGTCCGAATCATCCAGATTCACCGGAATTTCATCCAGGTTAACCAAGGCATCTGGAGTTTGCGTAAGTTCAGCAGGGGGAACTGGTACGACTGTATCCGAAGTTGAAGGTTCTATGCTTCGATCTGACCCGGCATTACTTATGCTTCTGGCACTGTAGCTAGACGCTTGCATTTCCTTCAGATAAGACGGGTGAACACAATGCTTTTGTCCATTATCCAGTTGAATAACAGCTGCCATGTGATCGACATATCCAATGATGGTGCACGGCATGTTTAATCCGTTTCCTTTATAATAGAACGTTTTGAGTTTGGTAGCTTTACCCGAAAGCAGGCCCCACTCCTGACATTTCTCAATCAGCTCATCTTCGTTATCCAGCGCAATAAAATCCTGCGGTTCAATCATAAATGCGTATGTCATATGGAATTTCCGCCCTTCCAATCCATTCTTCATGTTCATCGTTTCCAAATTACAACCAGTGTATCACAAATGAGCATTTTGCATAAATCCAATCACTAAAATCTGTACCCGGAGATGAAGATTATCAACGCCTGCTCACAGAGGCCTATGCTATAATTTGATCAGAATATACGATGGGAAGATATAGCCCTGATATACATATTTCAGGAAGGGAAGATATGCATGGAGAAGAAGGTGAATCATCAAGCCGTATGGCTTGCTATAGGTGTTGCCATGGGAGTCAGCATTGGTACGGCTACGCAGCAGCTTGGACTCGGGATTGCTTTTGGCGTGGCGCTTGGCATTGTGATTGGTTCGGTGGTTAGCAAACGTGCAGGGTCAGACTCGGAACATATGCTCAGCGAACATGTCCGTGAATTGCACAAACCAGATGACTGGGAAGACGCGCTTCATCGCTCGCAGGATCATCCGGTGCTTATCCTGAAACACAGCACGACTTGTCCGACCAGTGCGAGAGCGTACAGAGAGTTTATAGCTTTTGTAGGCACCCATGCATCAGATCCCAAACAACCCATGGACTACCGCATCGTCAAAGTGATTGAAAATCGTTCGTTGTCCCGCCATATTGCAGAGGAAACAGAGGTTCATCATGAGTCACCACAGATACTGTTGCTTGATCAAGGGAAAGTCGTCAAACATACCTCCCATGGCAAAATCACGAAGAAGAGATTATTGCAGTGGGCACAGAATCCATTTGGATAAAGGCCATTGAAATTTTGGAAGGAGAACAGCGGGGGTGATTCCCTGTGTCGTTCAGTAAGGAGGGAGCAGCATGTTCGTTGGTGAAAATTTGACCAATTTGCGGATCATGCATGGGTATTCGAGAAAACAGCTCTCCGAACAATTAGGTGTGACAGAACAAGCAGTCTGGCAATATGAAAATGCGTATACCTCTCCGAAGGTGCCAATTGTTAACGAGTTGAAACGCATTTTCAGTGTGAAAAGCAAGTATTTTTATACGAAAGATATGCTTACACAGCGTAATAACGCAGCCAACATTGATGTTATGAACATTGCCTATCGTTCGAAAGTGATGAATGTGATATCCAAGACACAGACAGAAGCAAAGCATGTAGAATATCTGGACACGTTCATTAATTATATTACCGCTCAGATTAGCCTTCCCACACTGAATATTATCCAATTGCGGGAAGAGGCAATTGAGTATATGAACCATACAGACGATGATCGTACGACTCAGATCCATTATGTTGCCCATCTTGCGAGACAACGGCTGAATATGGAGCCATCCACGAATGAGAACCTGATGTTCCGGATCGAAAAAAGTGGTGTATATGTTTTTGAAAAAGCGATTGGTGAAGAAATTGATGCGTACAGCCTTTGGACACGAAATGATCGTCCGTTTATCATACTGGGCAACATCAAACGTTCTGCGGTTCGTAGGAATTTCGATATTGCACATGAGCTTGGTCATTTGTTGCTTCATTATCGTCTTGAATTTGTCAATCTGGACCGAAAAGAACACAAATTGATTGAAAATGAAGCTAATCTGTTTGCGGGTGCATTTTTATTGCCCGAAGAAGAGTTTTCATCGGACATGAATGAAATCACTTATAAGACGAATCCCGATCAATATCTTGATTTGAAAAATAAATGGAAGACTTCCCTACAAGTGCTGGGATACAGAGCAGCACATCTAGGAATGATGGAAGCTAAGGATCATCGTAATTTCTATGCGGCGATGCACCGAAGAGGATATCTGGAAAAGGAGCCTTTCGACAGGGAGATTCCACTTCAAAAGCCGATGCGAATTAAAACCATTATTGACCTGCTTTCCAATAAAGGTCTTGTGGATATCCGTTATATGATTGAGGAGGATTGGAAAGTGGAAACTTCCTTCTTTCATCATATGACAGGGATAAACACCGACTTTTTTAACAAGTACATGACGAACAAGCCACAAACTAGTATTAAAAATGTTAGGGAAATGCCTACACGTAGCTCTTGAAATGACTGGTAGGTAATAAACTGTTACGTAATGGATTGCTCCGTATAAAAATGATGATAGACCCGTTCTTTTCAGCCCATTGCTGAGGAGATCGGGTCTTTTTTACGTTTTTTTTACACCTGTGACGGCATTTCTTTACCCCTTTTTTACAGCGTTTCGTATTACGATTTTACATGTAGCAGGTGCAGAAAACGGTAGAGAGAGGGAGGAAGGGCGCATGGTGAATGATGCCACGATGATTGGATTGGTTGTGCTACTGTTTGCGGTGTTTTGGGGATTCGTGAAATTCTGCGAGAAGGCTTGATGATAGAGAGGGGGAAGCCAGATGATCGTCATCGGCATGATTGTGCTCGCACTGGTGATTTATCTAGGTTATGTGCTGGTGAAGCCGGAGAAATTCTGATGCTGACGATGTGCGTAATGAGGGAAGAAGTGAACGTCGAGTAGGGAGGAAATGCGGATATGGGTATCGGTGTAGTGCAAGTAGCGGTGACGCTGCTTATCATCCTGCTGCTGGTGAAACCGGTGGGAAAATATATAGTGAACGTGTTTGATGGACAGCGAACGGGGTTGGATCGGATTTTTGGTGGACCGGAGCGACTGCTCTATCGAGTGATGGGGGTACGGGAGAACGAGTCCATGGGGTGGAAGAAGTATCTTACAGCGGTTCTCCTCTCCAACTTTGTAATGTTGGTAATGATGTTTCTGGTGCTGCGGCTGCAAAAATATTTACCGCTCAATCCGGATGGAATCGGCAATATGCCAGCGGCGCAGGCATTTAATACGGCCGTTTCCTTCATGACTAACACGAACTGGCAGTCGTATACGGGTGAGAATGCCCTGTCGTATCTGTCACAGATGCTGGCCGTGACATTTCCGATGTTTACGTCGGCAGCAACGGGATTTGCGGTGGCTATTGCGTTCATTCGCGGGCTGATAGGCCGCCGGGATGAACTGGGGAACTTTTACGTCGACCTTGTACGGTCGATTACGAGGATTTTTTTACCCCTGAGCTTCATCGTGGCCTTGTTCCTCGTGTTCCAGGGTGTGCCTCAGACACTCGCGGGAGCGGTGAACGCAACCACGCTGGAAGGCGCGCAGCAGACGATCACACGTGGACTGGTCGCCTCACTGGAATCGATCAAACACATTGGCACCAACGGCGGTGGCTGGTTTGGAACCAATGCTGCACATCCATTCGAGAATCCGACGGCCCTGAGCAATCTGGTGCATATCGTTTGCATGATGCTGTTGCCTACTGCACTGGTATACGCCTTTGGCCTGATGGTCAATAACCGGAAGCAGGGTTGGGCATTGTTCGCAGCGATGAGTTTTCTTTTCCTGGTGATGTTGACCACCGTATTTGTCTCCGAATATCGCGGTGTACCCGCGCTGGATGCAGTAGGTCTTCAAGGCAATATGGAGGGGAAAGAGGTCAGGTTCGGCATACCGGAGTCGGCCTTATTCACAGCGGTCACGACGGCGGCTACAACAGGTTCGGTCAACAATATGCATGAGTCGCTCACTCCACTTGGAGGCATGGTATCACTGGCTCAGATGATGCTTAATAACGTGTTTGGTGGCAAAGGGGTAGGACTGATCAACGGACTGTTGTATGTGATTCTGGCTGTGTTTATCTGTGGATTGATGGTGGGACGAACACCTGAGTTCCTAGGCAAAAAAATCGAGGGCAAAGAGGTGAAGCTCGCATCTATCGCCTTGCTCATTCATCCTTTGATTATTCTGGCGCCAACGGCAATCGCGCTTATGCGGCCTGAAGCCATTGCGTCCATCTCGAACGGGGGCATGCATGGTCTGACCGAAGTTCTCTATGCTTTTGCCTCGGGTGCAGCCAATAATGGATCGGCCTTTGCCGGACTAAATGCCAATACAGACTTTTACAACATCGCAATTGGTATCGTTATGCTGCTGGGAAGGTACGTTTCAATGATTGCCATGCTGGCTATTGCGGGTTCACTCGCCACCAAACGGGTTGTTCCGGTAACTACAGGTACGCTACGTACACACACGCCTCTATTTGCTGGCATTCTGGTTATGATGATTGTTGTTGTCGGCGCACTCACATTCTTCCCTTCACTTGCTCTTGGACCGATTGCAGAGCATCTGGCGATGATTCAATGATGGTTATGACAGGGAAACCACAGATGGATCAGCACAAGGAGGTAACGTATGGAGGTGGCAGTGCACGATGAATGCAGTCGAACGAAAGAAGGAGCAGGCGATGCAACAGATGGATACAGAAATGTTCAGAAGGAAGGCCAACGAGCCGAATATCAATCGCGGTAATATTCAACGTGATCCCGGATCGAAACGGTCGTTAAGCAAGGATATGATACTTCAGGCTTCACTGGATGCGTTCAAAAAGCTAAATCCGATGGTCATGATTAAAAATCCGGTCATGTTTATTGTCGAGGTGGGTACATTCATTACGCTCTTATTATGCATTAATCCCGATCTCTTCACCGCATCCGAGGCTGGGCGCGGATACAATATCGCCGTATTTTTCATTTTGTTATTCACGCTGCTGTTCGCTAACTTCGCGGAGGCACTTGCAGAAGGAAGAGGTAAGGCGCAGGCGGATACGTTACGCAAGACGAAGTCGGACACCATGGCCAATCTGGTACAGAAGGATGGAACAATCCGGCAAGTGTCTTCGACCCAGTTGAAAAAAGGCGATATGGTCCGTGTGGAAGTCGGTGAACTGATCCCGACGGACGGTGAAATTATGGAAGGCTTGGCCTCCATTGACGAATCGGCCATCACGGGAGAATCTGCCCCGGTCATCAAGGAAGCAGGAGGCGATTTCTCCTCCGTTACCGGAGGGACCCGCGTCGTGTCCGATTACATCGTCATGCGTGTTCAGACCGATCCGGGTGAATCATTCCTTGACCGGATGATCTCTCTGGTTGAGGGTGCTCAGCGCCAGAAAACACCCAATGAAATCGCGCTGACCACCCTGCTCGCCGTATTAACTCTGATCTTTCTGATCGTCATTCTGACGATGGTTCCGATGGCGAATTACCTGGGTATTCGACTGGATCTGGCGACATTGATCGCACTGCTCGTCTGCTTGATCCCAACCACAATTGGTGGATTGCTGTCCGCCATTGGTATTGCCGGGATGGACCGTGTTACGCAGTTCAATGTGCTCGCCATGTCAGGTAAAGCGGTGGAAGCGGCGGGGGATATTGATACCTTGATTCTGGACAAAACAGGAACGATCACATACGGAAACCGCATGGCATCTGAGTTTATTCCCGTTCAGGGCATTACTTCGTCAGAGATGACGCAAGCTGCTTTACAGGCTTCTGTGCGAGATGAGACCCCGGAAGGGCGTTCTGTGGTGGAACTGGCAGGCAAACAAGGCCAGAGCTGGGCTGAGACGGAGTATGCCAATGCGGAAAATGTGGAATTCACGGCAGAGACCCGGATGTCCGGTCTCAATCTGAGCAGCGGAATGAAGATTCGCAAAGGTGCGGTGGATGCGATCAAAAGATATATTGCTTCCGCAGGAGGCCGCATACCGGGTGATCTGGATGAGATTGCAAATCGCATTGCGAAGGCCGGGGGCACGCCGCTTGCTGTAGCCATCGATGAACGAATCTATGGTGTGATCTATCTGAAAGACACTGTGAAGCCAGGGCTAAAAGAGAAGTTCGCTGAGATGCGCGCCATGGGCATCAAGACCATTATGTGTACAGGTGATAATCCGCTAACCGCAGCGACCATAGCACTGGAAGCGGGCGTGGATGATTTTATTGCCGAAGCGAAGCCCGAAGACAAGATTGCGGCGATCAAAAAAGAGCAGCAGGAGGGTAAACTCGTCGCTATGACGGGCGACGGTACCAATGATGCTCCTGCTTTGGCGCAGGCCGATGTGGGCCTAGCGATGAATTCGGGCACCATGGCGGCCAAGGAAGCGGCCAACATGATTGACTTGGATTCCGACCCGACTAAGTTATTGTCGGTAGTCTCCATTGGCAAGCAGCTGCTGATTACACGCGGCGCACTCACAACCTTTTCGATATCCAATGATATCGCGAAATATTTTGCCATCATTCCAGCCATGTTTATTCTCGCCATGCCGCAGCTTCAGGCGCTGAATATTATGAATCTGGCTTCACCGCAGTCTGCGATCCTGTCGGCGCTGATCTTCAACGCCATTATTATTCCACTGCTTATTCCCATCGCGATGAAAGGAGTTAAGTACCGGGCGATGTCAGCGGAACGGTTACTTGGTCGCAATGTGTTCATCTATGGCGTGGGTGGTGTGATTGTACCATTTATCGGCATTAAGCTGATTGACATGGTTTTGTCGGGGATTCTTTAACGAGATAACAACTCTTATCAAAATTGTTCTTTTATCCTAATGAATTCAGGAAGTGATCTGTATGAACATGTTCTTGCCCGCTGTGCGGTTATCCGTTGTGCTTATGTTGATATGCGGCCTAATCTATCCCCTCGTAACGACTGGCGTAGCCCAACTTCTCTTTCCTGCGCAGGCGAATGGCAGTCTGATTACGCAAAATGAGAAAATCATCGGCTCGTCCCTGCTGGCGCAGGATTTCCAATCGCCGGGGCTGTTCCAGCCCCGGGCATCAAATGCCGATTATGATCCAACGGCTTCAGCCGGTTCAAATCGCGCCGTAGCCTCGGAGGAGTATATCGGCGAGATGAAAGAAAAGATTGCTCAGCTCCAGCAGGAAAACCCGGGATTGAAGCAGATCCCTGCTGATCTCGTGACGGGTTCAGGCTCTGGGCTTGACCCGGATCTTTCTCCCGAAGCCGCTGAGGCACAGATCCCGCGCATTAGCGAAGCTACCGGGCTTAGTGAACAGCAGCTTGTGCAACTTGTAAATGAGCATACGGAAGGCCGTCAGATGGGTATATTCGGGGAACCACGTGTGAATGTAACGGCTCTGAATCGGGCGCTGACAGCAGAACTGAAATAACGGACGAACATATTAGCCTGCTCACGATATATCGGGAGGGGCTTTCTCCATTTGTTTATCCTATTTTTCAAAGGAAAGGGGAGAAGACGGATGGAAGACGGCTTTAAGCGCAAGTCACCGGAAGAAATGTTGAGGATGATTACGAAGCTGCAGCAGGGTACCCTCAAAATCTACATCGGCCCAGTCAGCGGATCAGGCAAAACGTATCACATGTTGAGGGAAGGGAACACATTGCGCCAACAGGGCATTGATGTGGTCATCTGCGCCGTCTCCACAATGCGCAGACCGGAAACGGTGGAACAGCTTGGCGCACTCGAACGAATTCCAAGCATTCACTGGTTACGCCAGAGTGATGATGTAGAGATGAAGGATCTGAACTTGGATGCACTGTTGGCGCGTAATCCGGAGGTTGTGCTGGTGGATGGTTTGGCACATCGCAACAGAGAAGGCGCCCGGTATGCTACTCGGCTGGAGGATATTCAGTTCTTGCTCCAAAACAACATCAGTGTCATGACAACGGTGAATGTGTATGAGCTGGAAGGCTATACAGAGCTGGCACGACAACTTACGGGTATCGCAGCAGAACATACGGTACCTGCCGATACACTGGAACTTGCGGATGAAGTCAAGCTGATTGACGTCACACCAGAAACCATACTGAGTCGTCTGGCAGAAGGTCATCTGAAGGGCCATGAGGGAGAAGCTGTATTTCGTCAAGGCAATCTGGGTATTCTGCGCGAACTGGCCCTGAGATTGGTTGCAGAAGGAGTGAATGAATCCCTGCGCGAGCATCGGGAGGAGATGGGAATTACCGTCACAACAGGCATCATGGAGCGGATTTTGGTGTCCACGCAATATCATTGGAATGGCTCCATCTATATCCGGCGTGGACAACAGATTGCCAAACGGCTGAATGGTGATCTGTGCGCCGTGGTTTTTCGGAATATGAAGCAGCCATTAACCAAGGAGGCAACCGTATTTCGGCGAAATATGATCAAGTTGGTGGAGAAGTTTGGCGGCCATATGGAGGAACTGTCCGTATTACACCGTCGCAACATCCCGTCTACGCTGGCACGTTACGCCATGGAGCACCAGATTACCCGGATTGTGATGGGACACTCCCGGCGTACACGCTGGCAGGAACTGTGGCAAGGGTCTGTTGTTAACTCGCTGCTGCGCAAATTACGTGGTGTCGATCTGTTTCTGGTTGCTGATCGAGCGGCAAGAGAGGGTGAACGTGTGGTTCCGGCTAAAGTTAACGATGTGGAGTCGCTGACATACCGCAGACTAAGCGAGCAGGAAATGAAGGAACAGATTGGTCAGATTCAGCGCGGCACATTCAAAATATATATCGGAGCTGCACCAGGTGTAGGCAAAACCTACATGATGCTTCGGGAAGGCAATGATTTGCTCCGCAAGGGCATCGATGTACAGATCGGCTTGCTTGAGACACATGGGCGGGCGGAAACCGTGGAGCAGATGGGTCACCTGTCTGTGATCTCTCGCGCGAAGCGCGTTTATCAGGAGGCTCGTCTGGAAGAGATGGACACGGAGGCCATTCTGCATCTTTGCCCAGAAGTGGTGCTTGTGGATGAACTGGCACATACGAATGTACCCGGGAGTGTCCGGCAAAAGCGTTATGAAGATGTTCTGCTCTTGCTGAATGCAGGCATCTCGGTGATTACCACAATGAACGTACAGCATCTCGAAAGTCTGAATGATGCCGTTGAACATATTACCGGTGTTCGTGTCCGCGAGACCGTACCCGATCGGATCATTCAGATGGCGGATGAGGTGCAGCTGATTGATGTGGCACCCCAGGCCTTGCGGCAGCGCATGAGGGAGGGTAAAATCTATGCAACTGCCAAGGTCGAGCAAGCCCTTGCGAATTTCTTCAAAATCGGTAATCTGATTGCCTTGCGAGAACTTGCTCTGCGCGAGCTGGCGGACGATGTCGATGAACGGCTTGAAACACAGCAGGCCAAAATTGCACTTCGAGGACCTTGGCGCAGACAGGAAGCGGTCTTTGTATGTGTAAGCAGTGATCGTCATGCCGAGCGGCTGATCCGGCGCGGATTCCGTATGGCTTATCGTCTAAAAGCCATCTGGCATGTACATCATATCCACATCGGTGAGTCCATGAGTGACGAAGTGAAGTGCCATCTGGAAGCGTTGGAGCAGCTGACAATTCGGCTTGGTGGTCAATTTCATATTCATCACAGTCCAAGACTGTGCGATGTACCTGAGATTTTGGCAAGAAAGGCATCGAAGGCAAGAGCAACCCAGCTGGTGGTCGGGCAGGCAAGACGGGTGTGGTGGCTGAATGGCTATCGCGGCTCAGGGTCGGTGGTCAACCGACTTGTACGCTTGTCGCGGCATCTGGATGTATTAATCGTTGCAGATTATGATTATGAACTGAGCGGGATGTGAATGGATATTGTCTGAACAAATAAAAAAAGAAACGCAGGCAGCCCGCGGGAAACGGGTTCCGGCATATGTATGGGTGACCCTCGGGGTGACGCTGCTAACTTTACTGCTTCATGCCATCGGCATGAGTGGTGATTTGGTTAATGTAGCGCTTATATATCTGTTTCCCGTCCTGGTGAGTGCCGTGTATTGGGGAATGGGGCCAGCTGTATATGCTGCGAGTATTAGCGTCATTATGTTTGACTTCTTTTTTGTACCGCCATATTTGAGTTTTACGGTTGAAGACTTGAGATACCTCATCTCCTTTGTTGTGTATCTTGCGGTGGCGATCCTGACAGCGAGTCTTGCAGGTCGATTGCGACAACAGTTGGAGATGGTAAAAGCACGGGAGGCCACGACTAACTCCCTGTACGCATTGAGTCGTCAGATGACAGCTATTACGGATCTGAACACATTACTGGTTAACATCGCAACCCAAGTATCGCTTACCCTGGGTAAGCCAGCAGCTGTGTATCTTCCGAATGGGCAGGGGGATCTGCTGGTTACAAGCTCTTCTGCACCCGCATCAGAATGGGAAAAGGATGGCTGGGGAGATGGAGAGTCGGAGATTGCCATTGCCAAATGGGTGTATAATCACGGACAGATCGCTGGTAAAGGATCATCCACATTGCGGGAATCTCTCGGGCTATATGTGCCGCTACGCACAGAGGAGCAGATTCATGGCGTGCTCGCCGTAAGCATGGACGCTGGCGAGATTCATGAGCAGCAAGAAGAGCTTCGTCTGTTGGAGGCATGCGGAGGACTGGCCGCAGGTGCCATTGCCCGAGTGAAGCTGGCGGAAGAGGCCCGATTGGCGCAGATCACCGCCGAATCGGAGCGCATACGTACAGCGCTGCTGGACTCTGTCTCTCATGAGTTGCGTACTCCCCTAACCGCCATTATCGGCTCGGCTACGGGATTGTTGGAGAATGATACTCTTTTTACACCTGAGGATCGGAGAGAATTAACAGGCAACATTCGGGATGGAGCTTTGCGCATGAATCGTCTCGTCACGAATCTGCTGGGTATGGTTCGGCTGGAGAGCGGCATGTTGCAACTGAACCGGAAATGGTGTGACGTAGGAGACATAATTAGCGTTGTACTGACACAAGTTCGGGAATTCAGTCCGCATCGCAACATTCAAGTTGAACTGCCTGATGATCCGGCCTTCATTTACGGAGATGAAGTATTGCTGGAGCAGGTACTGGTCAATATCGTCAGCAACGCCATCAAATATTCGCCCGGTGAGAGCCAGATTGTCATTACTGTGGCAAGCGATAAGAGTTCAAGTCAATTGACGATCTGGGTAGCTGATCAAGGCATCGGTATACCGGAAGCGGAAAGAATACGTATATTTGATAAGTTCTATCGCTCGGAGTCTACTCAGCATGTCACAGGAACGGGGCTTGGTCTGGCAATCTGCAAAGGCATTGTGGAGGTCCACGGAGGTACCATAGTAGCAGAGCCGAATTCGGGCGGGGGAACGAGAATGCGCATAGATATCCCCATGGAGGCTCACGGATCACGGTTTCCCTATTCAGAACAAGGAGAGGTTGAAGAATAACATGAACGCACCACTAGGGGCTCGCATACTGGTGATCGATGATGAGCCGCAGATTCGCAAATTGCTCAAGGTCACCCTTCAGGCACACCAATTCGAACTCTACGAGTGTGGGGATGGCGAAGAGGGCGTTATTCAGGCCAGTATTGTACATCCGGATCTGATCATCCTTGATCTTGGTCTGCCGGGCATGTCTGGCATGGAGGTCCTTCTCCGGATTCGTGAATGGTCACAAGTGCCGATTATTGTGCTGACAGCGAAGGATCAGGAGGGAGACAAAATTGCCGCGTTGGATGGTGGTGCAGATGATTATGTGACCAAACCATTTGGAATGGGTGAGTTGGTCGCCCGTATTCGGGTGGCGCTGCGTCATGTAGCCAAAACGACGGATGAGCCAATACTGCGCTTCGGATCACTAACGGTTGACCTGGCCCAAAGGCAGGTCGAACTGGAGGGGACTTTGGTCAAATTAACCCCGACGGAATATGAGATGCTGAAGGTGCTCGCCTCGAATGCGGGGAAAATCATCACTCAGCGTCAGCTTTTGCAGCAAGTATGGGGAGGGCATCATCATGAGTCTGACAGTCATTACCTCCGGGTATATGTGGGACATCTGCGTAAAAAATTAAAGGAAGATCCGACGAATCCCCGATATATTCAAACGGAGCCTGGCATTGGTTATCGCTTTTTGCTTCCTGCAGAATAAGGTTTAATGGAGCGGGGCGTTTCTTATAAATGATGTGATGTACGCTTCAGCGGGTGAGCGCTATAGAACGAACAATACACCGTCCCCTTTAGCTGCAAAGGAAACGGTGCTTTTGTATTATGACGTGTATTTTGGCAACCAGTCGCCGTGAGCCTCAATCAACTCATCACACATCGCTACGATGTCATCGATAGACAGCTCCGCAGCTGTATGTGGATCAAGCATGGCGGCGTGATAGATATGTTCTTTTTTTCCAGTGATTGCCGCTTCAATTGTTAGCAGTTGCGTGTTGATGTTTGTCCGGTTCAATGCCGCGAGTTGTGGAGGCAGATCCCCAATGTACGTAGGGCTGACTCCTGATCCATCCACCAAACAAGGTACCTCAACACAAGCCTCGCGAGGCAGGTTGGTGATCAGTCCGTTGTTCATAACGTTTCCGCCAATCTTGTACGGGTTATTCGTCTCCATCGCTTCGATAATATGGGATGCGTATTCACGGCTGCGGGTATGTTCAATATTTTCGCTGGCAAACAGCTTGGTACGCATTTCTTTCCAGCCTTCAATCTGGTTCACACAGCGGCGTGGATACTCATCCAGTGGAATGTTGAAGCGTTCGATCAACTCTGGGTAATTCCGCTTGATGAAGTAAGGGTGGTACTCGGCATTATGTTCAGAGGATTCCGTTACATAATAGCCAAAACGCTGCATCAACTCAAAACGAACCATGTCGTCATGCTGTTCCTTCTGTTTTTCCTTCGCCAGACGTTTGATCTCGGGGTACAGATCCTGCCCGTCTTTGGTAACTTCGAGCAGCCACGCCATGTGGTTGATCCCTGCAATCTTAGCCACAACACCTGTCTGATCGATCCCAAGTGCATCGAATAGATGCGGTACACATACCTGCACACTATGACACAATCCTACAGTTTTGATCCCACCATGCACATTCATGACGTTGGTAAGCACGGCCATCGGGTTGGTGTAGTTCAGGAACCATGCATCTGGACATACTTCCTGCATATCTCGGGCGAAATCCAGCATGGCCGGAATCGTCCGCAAGTTACGGAAAATTCCGCCAATGCCGAGTGTATCTGCAATTGTTTGACGCAGTCCGTATTTCTTCGGAATCTCGAAGTCCGTAATGGTGCATGGATCATATCCACCGACCTGGATGGCGTTGATGACATATTTGGCTCCGCGTAGCGCTTCTTTGCGGTCATGATATACGTTCACAACGCAACGACTTCCGAGTGAACGGGCCAGACTGGTCAGCAAACGCTCTGAATCGCTCAAACGTTCAGCATCGATATCGAACAATGCCAATTCAAAATCTTGCAGTGCTTCGGTCATCATGACATCACCCAATACATTTTTGACAAAGACGGTGCTTCCCGCACCGAGAAACGTAATTTTATTCATTTAAGTTCAGCCTCCCTGAAAAATGTTGTACCCCAACTATAGGCCGATTTGGCACATATAACTATGGCTCAAACCCTTTCAAACATGGCATAATCCCATTTTTGTTCCCGCTTTCAATTAATATGGAAGAAATTTAGCTGTTATAATATAAATTGATTGAATGAAGAGATAAGCCGAACGAAGTCAGGATGGAGGGCGAAAAATGAGTCGCATTGAGATGAATGTGGTTCCCGCAGGCTGGACACAGATGGAGCTGATTTTGTTGTTTTTTGGGTGGGAGGCATGTGACCCTGCGCATTATTGGGGACCCGGTGTACGTGATTCTTACATTGTGCATTACATCCATGAAGGACAGGGTACCGTGTATATGGGGGATCAGGAATACAAGCTTAGCGAGGGACAGGGTTTTGTCATTCTCCCCGACACACTCATTCATTATGAGGCAGATCCGAAGGAGCCCTGGACGTATTCGTGGTTTGGATTCAAGGGTGTACAAGCCAAAGCATTCATGCAACGTGCCCAATTGAGCCCGGAGCGCCCGATATATGATGCCCATGATACAAATACGATGGAACAGTTGTATACGGAGATGGTCCAGGCTTCTACGCGTCCGGGAGGAGATGTGATGAATCAGAGTCTCTTGTACCGCTTGATGGCAGAATTAATCTCTTCTTCGCCTGTGGAGGAAGAAATAGGGCAGCTTCTTTCGAGCAAAGATGCGTATATCCGGCAGGCGGTGCAGTTTATGGAGAACAGGTACAGCCAGCGAACCTCCATTCTGGATATTGCCCAAGCTGTGGGGCTGGATCGCACGTATCTGTCGGGATTGTTCAAAGAGCGATATGGCATGTCGCTACAGTCCTTTTTTCTGGAGTACCGCATGAATCGGGCTGCCGAACTTCTTCAGAATCCAGGGCTGTCGGTCAGTGAAGTGGCCCATTCTGTCGGCTATACGGACCCATTACTTTTTTCCAAGATGTTCAAGCGAGTGACGGGTGTGTCTCCAAA
Organism: Paenibacillus xylanexedens; assembly: GCF_017874615.1. Classification (GTDB taxonomy): domain Bacteria; phylum Bacillota; class Bacilli; order Paenibacillales; family Paenibacillaceae; genus Paenibacillus; species Paenibacillus xylanexedens. The sequence goes on along the minus strand of NZ_JAGIKV010000015.1, from coordinate 32,141 downwards.
GGGTTCGAGAAATCGAGATTAGACATATCTAGTGTTTTAAATTTAAAAGAAAAATTTTGATCATTAAACGTTGTCCCGCTTTACTGATACAGAAGTGTAATTGAATATGTGGAACTTGGTGCTTTGCCCGTCAGGGTGGAAGCTTAATAGGGAAGTCCGGTGTAATACCGGCGCGGTCCTGCCACTGTAGCAGAGGAGTCCAGTAGCGATAATCCACTGGTTTAGACCGGAAAGGAGCTGCAATGACCATGATTCTGGAGCCAGGAGACCTGCCAGGTTTAACAAATACAGTAGTACCCTACGGGAGATAGGAAGGTGTTTAGAGAGCATGATTTTTTCTGGAAATCTGTTTATTTAAGGCGTCCTCATCCAGTGACACGGAGAGGGCCGCCTTTTTTGATAGAATTTATAAGTTTTCAGCGGAGCTGTGGACGGAGAACATCATGGCACATACATAAAGTTGTAAGGAAGGACGTTAGAGCACTTGAGCAGATATATCGTTAAACGATTGGTACAACTGATAGCGTATTGTTCGGTATCACGTTGCTGACGTTCTTGCTAACCTACCTCTCTCCTGGAGAAAGTCTGTCAGGATAATACTGATGTGCGGTTTTTCTTTATAGTCTAAGTAAGGTTATAAAAAGAGAATGATGCAAGAAGGGTTACCCCAAAAGTCCATAGATGACTTTCAGGATAACCCTTTTGTTGTATAACAGGCATGTTGTGTGAAGTTGGGATGTGACACTGGAATCACTTGTGAATGCTTTATCGTATGTGGTTCAGTACACCTATGTCATTAAGCACACCATAGTTTTGCGCAGGCTGTATAGTACTCAGTCTGGCACTTCATGGCTATTTCATCATATATTTATTGATTGCTTCATTGGGTGATTATCGGTATACAGATATTCAGTCTTATTTCGGAGAGGTACTCCGCATACAGACTCTTCTGTCCACATGTAGTTGGCTACATATGCTTAGCCAGTCGTGCTGACATGAGAGATTCAAACTAGTGCGGTACTTGGGATTGGAAGTCTTTTCGGCTGGACTGATCAGCATGGTAAAAGACAATATCGCCATCCTTCAGTGGCCAGGTTCTGCCTTGACTGTCTGTTGGCGTTTTGTTGAAACCTTCCATCTGCCATTGATTCATCAGCGGTGCATGAATGTATTGCAGATGGGGCGCCTCTGTATTTCCATTCCGCAGGCTCTCCATGTTGAAGTTGACTACGATATAACCATTCTTTAGAAAAATCTTCGATTTCTCATCCAGCTGATTTTGTCGGGCGAGGGGTTCGAGAGCCGTACCTTTTGGTACGGCATATACATCGGCCGGCAAGCTGTACTCCCCGTACCAACGCTGGATTGCTGCATTGGCCCGGTCCACGTTGACCCCGGAAGGAATGCCCGTTTTGGGTCCGATGAGTGTCCGAATTGGAGCAGACAGGATCATCCAATCATAGCGACCTACCCATGTTTTTTGATGAGAAGTCTGATCGACCAGGCGAACCATATGTTCTGCCAACGTACGCTGGCTGCGTTCTTCCGCTGTCAGTTCATAAGTATACTGATAACGCGCTGTATCGCCTAACTCTGTACCGGGTACATTTCTAAGACGTGAGTTCAGGACAACAAAGCGTTTCTCCAGATCCTGAGACGATCCGATACGGATCAGGCGTTCCTGGCCTCGATGGTAGTACAGATCCACTTCTTGTCGGGAGGACCCGTCTTTATTCACAAAAGCAAAAGTGGGTGTAATTCGAATACCATCCTGTTTGCCAAACATATTGCCCTTGGTCTTCAGATCGAACTTGAAATGGTATCCTGTCTTCACAGTCGCGTTAGCGAATCCCTGCACCGGATGGCTTCCTGGTCGGATGGGCAATACAAATGGAGCCAGATTACCTCGTGGATCACCATCAATGCTATTCATCCCAGTCCAGTAGCTATAGCCCGTTGGGTCGGGACTGCCCAATCGCTTGCGAAATACATTTTCCCAGTTGTAATCGGAGATATCAGTGACCTGAAAATCATATAACCTTCCGATGACATCTACCGGTACGGTATCTGCTGCAACATGATGTGCCAGATTGGTATTGGCATCCTGTTGCTCGGTAAAGTTTGCAGGTGCATTCTCTGCAATATTGCGGAATACAATATGGTATTTGCCTTCGTCTACCCATACAGGGAGATAGAATGTTGTGTCCAGTTGATTGACCGGAATATCCACCCATGTCTTAGCAGGGATAAACTGGCTCCGATCTGCGTTATAGACATCAAACGGGAATTGCACCTGTTTGATTCGAAAATATTTGGCATAGTCCCGATTCCCATAACCGGGATAACTCGCTGCGTCTAAGTGCTGTCCTGATGTGGGAATTCGCACAATGAACGGACGTTCCAGAATGAGTGCAGCGCTGGTTGGGTCCGGTACGGTTTTCTGATTATGCGGTTGATCATCCGATACCCAGGCGTAGTTGACGACAGGGGTGTGTACCGTGACCGTGTTGATGCCGTTAATTGGTAATATTTTATTGGCACCCCCATTCACGTTACCCGGTAGCAAATCATAATAGATTTCACCAGAGCTTGTGGTGTTTGCTTTATTAAGCAGGGAATTGCTGATCATATTACCCGGTTTGTACAGCACATCGCGCCCAATCATCGTTGGATTAGGAATATTGGATGGCGTTGGGCCATCTTTGGTTGCTTCCACATCATTCATAATGGTTGTGTTGTTGAATTTCACTAGATCATTATTCACTTTACTTTGAGGTGTGTTGGATTCAGCCATCCCTTTTAACCGTGATGTATCATCAGGCACACTGGGAGGTTGGTTCAAACCACCTGTTAATTTGGGTGGAGTATATGAGATTGAAGTGGTTTGCCCTGGTCGAACATGGCTTTCTACGGATTCATCATTTTTAGACTCCAGTGTTGGTGGTGTGTATCCTGTTGGATTCATCGTAACGGTCTCACCGGGCAAAGCATAATTGTTCATGGTTGCTTTAGCGATCTTGTATACTTCCAGATTGTTAATTTTCCAGTAGGAGTAGTCTCTTGTGATCTGGAAGTTGTATGGCTTGGGTACCGTGTCGTTCGCGGGTACAGGTGGCCCTGGTGTACAACCATCATCATCACATTCATCTGGTCCAGGTACTGTCCACTCTCTGTCGTACGAGATTGTGACATTACAGTTGTATGTAACTTTACCGCTCATTTTCGCCCAGGCTTGTTTAAACAGATAATTGTCAGCAAAGGCATTTGTGTAGAGTGATTCGGAAGTAGGTATTCCTTTTAACACATTGAATGTTTCATTATCTCTGTTATCTGACTTGATAACACCGTTGGTATTTGGATCGAGATCATTCATGCTCATGATGGTTCCAGCAGAAGGTGGTCCAATCGTTGGTGTGCAACCTCCACCACCGCCCCCGTTACCGTCGCCCTCGCCAGTACCTGGGTTCTCTTCAACACCAATGTTTGTTGTGGTAGTTAACTGAAATCCATCTTTCTTCCACAGTACGGTGATGGTTGTAGTTCCCCTACTGACAGCTTGGACTAATCCGGAGTTACTAACGGTAGCAACACCAGGATTGGATGATTCCCATGTAGTTGTACCACCGCTTCCAGTGTTTACATTGGTCTCTGCTCCAAAGTTTCCATCTCCAGTTTTCGTCTTGACCGTTGCATTCAATTGTTTGGACTGGTTCAAGCTAAGTTGTCCGCCAGCGGTAAGATTGATCTCTTTGGTTATTTCGGCAAAGGCCCGCCAATATATATCCGTATTGAATATGTAGTCGGCAGAGAATTTAGGTGGATTATAGGGTCTGTGGGCTGTTGGTTCAATCGCACCTCCGATTTGAGTTGTAAATTTCACCGTATCACCGTCAAATGATTCCACACTAACCAAGATTGGTTTTCCTGGTAAGTAATATTGTGTGTTATCCATGTACATGGGCTTTAACGAAATTGTAGTTAATTCACTTCTAGAATACCTCTGACCGGAACGATCAAAGTACTCAGAGGGTTTGTAGCTTGGTGCATCCAGTGAAAGATTTACGCAAACTAATGATGAGTTTGGTTTGTTAGTATCGGGGTTATTGCTTAATGTTTGGCCGTTGCATTCTCCATCTACACGCCATCTTAAATTATCGAGCTGGTAAACATAAACACCGATATTAGACATTCCACTGCCCTCAACGGGGATTACTTTTTTCTGAGACTTTGCAGGTGATGGAGGTACTATATGAGAGGATTCTAACACTGGCTTTGTTCCAGGCCCTCCTCCAGCAAAAACAACTGAAGGGGCTGGGAACAATATACACAATGTTATATATGCTATTAATAATTTTTTTAATGATTTATAGAACTGCACATTGGAACACCCTTTTCATAGTTTAATTTGGAACTACAGTATAGTTTGTTCCATCTTTGAGCGTCAGGCGTACTCCAGGATTTAGTGACTTATCAAAATGTAAGAGACCATGGCCCCAGTAAACAGGGTTCTTTACGATAAACACGCCTTTGGGTCCGAGTAAATCATTTATATGTTTAGGTCCGTACTCGCTAAAAGCTTTGGTGCTTGGTGAAGTTAGAGCATTAATAGTTGGGGAATGGATAAGACTACCGGCTTGCAGTTGATTCATAGAGTTCTTAATACTAATATCAAACTCTGTGAAAGAATAATAAGCGCCTCTTAGTAATCTATCTTTTTCATCAACGAAAACAGGATAATAGATACTTCTCTCAGTTTCTTTTACATATGGATTGACGATGATCCAGTTCTTGACCTTCAGATCTGCATAATTCGTTACTGTAACTAATTCTTGATTACGAACTTTCCCAAAATCTCCAGTTACTTTGCTGTAATCATACGATTCAGAAAATTTTTCTGGTCCTGCTTTCTGATACTTAGGCGCAATAATATTCAAATTGGTCCCCGTCAATCCCACCGCCCGTAGCTCATTTAAACCTTGAAAATCGGCAGGTTTTGTCTTGGCAACTGCTGCATAACGGGCGATCAACACAGCAACTTCCGCCCGAGTGGTAGTACGATCAACGCCAAATGTTTTATCGTTTGCCACACTCATCAGTCCCGTTCCCAGGGCAACGGCTACAGCATTTTTTTGAGCGCTTGCGAGTTTACCTGTGAAATATTCCTTTGCAGGCACAACGGTGTTCGTCACATCAGAGATTGCTTGTTTGTACTCAGGATCAACCACGGTTAGCCCTTGCGTCAGCCAAGTAGCCATTTCTCCTCGTTGAAGAGCGCCTTGTGCATCCAATTTTCCCTTGTAATTAGAAGGGTTGATAAAACCTTTTGCAATAGCAATAGAGACACCGCTTTTGGCCCATTCGGGTATGTCCGTGAAATTGTTTTGTTCTTGTGTCGTTGCATTAGGCTGGTCGGATAAACGTCCAAGGATACTTGCCATTTCAGCTTTGGTGACTGGTGAACTTGGTTTAAATGTCCCGTCGGCATACCCCTTGAAATAACCTTGTTCCACGGCCGAATTAATTGCTGAAGATGCCCAGTGTGTAGCTGGAACGTCCTTGAATTTAGTTGTAGCTTGTGCGGCTTCTACAGAACTCCCAACACTTCCAAAACCTACGATACCCCCTGTTAATAAAGCTAATGCCGTTACGCCGGAAATCATCATTTTTTTCATGAATCTTACTCCTCTCAATTGCAGTTTTTTGTCTTTGGTATGTACAAGTTAGGCTACTAGATACTAAATTTGTAATAATAATCAATATTCTACCATGTATAACTAGGCTATTGGTATGATTTATCAATATATTTCCTCCTCTCCACACAACTGCGACTAATTCTCAAGACCTATATTTCCTCAAAAAACACAAAAAAAGGCCACGAATCCGCAGATTCATAGCCTTATGCTTTAAGGTCTCCAACATATGTAGTTCCATCAATAATCAATAAATCAAGAATACTCGATTTCCAAACATTTGAAAAGCCCTATTCTTCTTACTCCAAATAAAGTCAGGCTATCGGTGTTCCATTAGGTAATGGACTATCCGGGGTGAGCAAGATAACATCGCCTTCACCAGGCACGCCGCCCAGCACAAGTACTTCAGAGACAAAACCGGCAATCCGCCGAGGTGGAAAATCAACTACAGCAACGACCTGTTTGCCAATGATCATGTCAGGCGTGTATCGCTGAGTAATCTGAGCACTAGAGCGCTTAAGACCAAATGGTCCGAAGTCGATCGTCATTTTAATAGCGGGTATGCGAGCCTTGGGGAAGGGTTCGGCTTCCACCACTGTACCAACCCGGATGTCATGTTGCATGAACTCTTCAAAAGTAGCCATAGGGGTAGATCTCCTTTCAACTATTGGGGACTATTATAAATGAAAAATCAACAAAAAATCCAGATTACGCTGTATCGTAACCTGGATTTCTGTTGTGTTGCTTTGCAGCAAATTAAGCGCCGTTCCAATTTTCCCCGGTGAGGTATTTCTCAGTGAGGATGGATAACATCTGAATACCTACTTCATTATGTCCGCCTTCTGGAATAATGATATCGGCATACTTTTTGGATGGCTCGATAAAAGCATCATGCATTGGTTTTACCGTTTCGAGATATTGTTTGTACACGGATTGGATCGTGCGTCCGCGTTCTTCAATGTCCCGCAGTACTCTCCGCAGAATCCGCACATCGGAATCAGTATCAACGAATACTTTGATGTCCATCAGACTGCGAAGATGTTCGTCAATCAGCACATGTAATCCTTCTACAATGACAATATGGTTCGGTGCCAGTTCAACCGTCTCATTGGCAGCACGGTTATCTATGGTGAAGTCATATACGGGGGCATACGCCGCTTGGCCTTTTTTTAACAGGGTGAGATGCTCAATCAACAGATCATTATCGAATGCAAACGGGTGATCGTAATTGGTGAGTCGGCGTTGCTCAGGTGTGAGCTGCGACTGGTCTTTGTAATAATTGTCTTGGGAGATAAAAGTAACCTTACCTGATCCCAGACGGTCTATGACGGAGCGAGCTACCGTCGTTTTACCGGAGCCGGTTCCTCCGGCGATACCAATAATGAGCATGGTTGTTCCATAAGCCTCCCTAGAATGGCAGCATAGTCATGGATAAAGAGCACTGATCCACAATCGATTCAGCACCTTTACCCACATGTCTGTCTGTGAATACACAATTCCTTCATTGTACCACAGCGCTTTGTTTTTTTCATCTGCTTTGCAGAGGTATGTTTCCCTAAGATTGGATGATTGACTTTTTCAAAAACAGCACTATAATAAACTTATATTCATAACACGGACTGTTACTGGGGAAACCAGGCATGACCGAATTCGATTGCTTTACTGTAATCGCTTTCGGTCTTTTTTTATTTTTGTTGGGGGGGTGAGAACATTGAAGGTTATCAAGAAAGTAAACAATAACGTAGCCATCGCTATTAATGAACATAACGAAGAGGTTTTTGTCGTAGGTAAAGGGGTCGGATTTCTGAAAACGCCCTATGAGCTGACGGAGACGGACTTGGTGGAAAAAATATTTGTAGCACCAAAGAACATCCGTATGTATGACCTGCTGAACAGCATTCCGATTGAGGATATTTATCTCGCGGAGGAAGTCATCAAGCTGGGCAGTCAGATCCTGAATAAAACATTTAACCCGAATCTGCTTCTCACCCTGTCCGACCATATCAGTTTTGCATTAACCCGAACCAGAGAAGGTATCCGTATCAAAAACCCGCTGGAATGGGAAGTGCGGACACTCTATCCGGACGAGACCCGGGTGGGGGAGGCTGCGCTGAAGCTGATTCAGGAAAAAACGGATATCGCTCTGCCAACAGCCGAAACAACACTGATTGCTCTGCATTTTGTTAATGCACAGGTGGGCTCTGGAGAGATGACGGACACCACCAAGGTAACTACAGTTACGGGCGAGATCCTGTCCGTGATCAAATATGCTCTCAAAATTGACTTTCAGGAGGATTCCATCCATTTCATGCGCTTTGCCACACATATCCGGTATTTCATTCTGAGGCAGATGAGCGGTAAATCGCTCAAAGATGAGAATGAATCGCTTTTCCTGATGGTGAAGGAGAAGTTTCCGAAAGAACTGGCTTGTGTGGAGAAGATTGCTGATTTCCTGAAAAATAATTATGGCTGGACCTGTTCCGATGATGAAAAATTATATCTGATTCTGCATATCCAACGATTGATCTCAAATGAACCAACGGAATGAACTAACCGAATAATCCATATTGGACTGTTACTGATTCGATCAGGCATGACCAAGCGTAGGGAATGACGATTCCCCGGCTTGGTCATTTTTTATATATCCAATTTATTCATGTAGAGGAGAAGGGTCATGAACAACAAAGACTTGGCTAAAAACGTACTTGATCTCGTTGGCGGCGAGCAAAATATATCGGGTCTGACACACTGTGCAACCCGTTTGAGATTCGTATTGAAGGATGATAACAAAGCAGACCTCAAGGCGCTGGATCAGCTCGAAGGCGTGCTCAAGGCACAAAATTCCGGTGGACAGGTTCAGGTTGTTATCGGTGCCAAAGTAGACGCGGTATACAGTGAAGTGAAGAATTTAACTTCTGACCATATTGGTGAGCTTACGGAGTCTACAGACAGTGGACCGAAAAAGAGACGTAACCCCATCAACGTAGTGCTTGAAACTATCGCAGGTATATTCACGCCTGTTCTGCCAGCACTTGTTGGTTGCGGGATGATCAAATGTCTGGCTACCGTTATAACTGCAATGGGTTACCTGGAGGGTTCTGGCTTCCTGACGATCATTAACATGATCGGGGACTGCATTTTCTACTTCATGCCGTTCTTTCTGGCTGTTAGTGCAGCAAACCGTTTCAAAACTAATCCCTATTTGGCGGTAGCTCTTGCTGCGGGGCTGATGCATCCAACCATTTTGAACGCTGCAGCTCAGATTGCTGAGACAGGTGTAAACAGTATTGATTTTCTCGGCATGCCGATTCTGTTGATGAAATATTCCTCTTCCGTCATTCCAATCATTCTGGCGGTATGGATTATGAGTTATGTGTATCCAATCGTCAATCGAGTGATTCCCAAGTTTCTACAGGTCCTGCTTACCCCAATGATTGTTTTGTTCATTATGATTCCAGTGGAACTGATCGTGCTTGGCCCAGTAGGATCATATATCGGTGACTGGTTGACCAATGGTATTAACTCATTGTTCTCTACTGCAGGTGTTCTTGCTGGTGCGATTCTTGGATTTTTCAAACCGATCATGGTTATGTTCGGTATGCACTATGCCATCATGCCGATTCAGGTTCAACAAGTGGCTACACTGGGCGCAACCGTGTTGTTACCAACGGCACTAGCGGCGAATTTGGCTCAGGCTGGAGCAGCCTTCGGTGTTTTTGTCCTAACGAAGAGTAAAACGATGAAATCAGCGGCTGCTTCGAGTGGATTCACCGCGTTATTCGGGATTACTGAGCCAGCGATCTATGGTGTGACGCTAAAATACAAACGTCCGTTTTTCGCAGGTTGTCTGGCAGGCGGATTAGTTGGTGGATTCTACAGCTTGGTGCATACAACAGCGAATGCAATTTCACTTCCAGGTGTATTGGCAATTGGCACGTATTCCTCTGATCGTTACATGTATGTCGTTATTGGTTGTGTTGCCGCAGTTGTACTCGGGTTTGTGTTCACGCTGTTGGCGGGCATCAAGGAAGATACAGATGGAAATAAATCGAAGCAGCAAGCTACGAATAAAGTAAATAGCAATCAAACAATCGTTGCCACAGAGGTAACTCCAGCGTCCGTATCATCACAGACATCCACATCTTCTGACATGCTTATCGTTAGTCCAATGACAGGGGAGATCAAACCGATCTCTGAAGTGGAGGATCAAGCGTTTGCCCAAGAATTGATGGGTAAAGGCATTGCAATCGTTCCGACAGAGGGCAAAGTATATGCTCCATTTGACGGAGTAGTCGAAGCACTTTATCGCACCAAACACGCCATCGGGTTGAAAGCCGCGAATGGTGTTGAGATCCTGATTCATATCGGGGTGGATACCGTCAGTCTGAAAGGCAAATATTTTAACGCCCATATCGAGCAGGGACAGACAATCAAGGCCGGGGATTTATTGGTGGAGTTTGATCCGGAGGGCATTACGTCAGCAGGCTATAACACCATTACATCGATTGTGGTAACCAACATGCAACAGTACGGAGATGTGCTGACTACAGCGACCAGCGGCCCGATCCGGGAGAGTGAACCTTTGATCAAGCTGATTCCATAAAACTTGTAATAAGACCTAATAACACGTAATAACAGGAGGAAACTAAAATGACGAATTCCAATTTTCCAAAAGATTTTTTATGGGGCGGTGCACTGTCTGCCTGTCAGGCCGAGGGAGCTTATAATGTGGACGGCAAGAGTCTGACCATTCCAGAAGTGATGAAGTTTAATGAGAAGAACGATCGCAAAGTGACCAAGCAGATCAGAGTGAATTGGGAGATGATTGAAGAGGCAAGGAATGACCCGGATACCGTGAAATATCCAAAGCGCCGGGGAATTGATTTCTATCATTCTTTCCGTGAAGATATCGCCTTGTTCGCCGAGATGGGCTTCAAAGTGTTTCGTTATTCCATTTCATGGGCCAGAGTATTTCCAGGTGGCGACGATGCCGCTCCGAACGAAAAGGCACTAGAGTTCTATGATCAGGTTATTGATGAATGTCTTAAACACGGTATGGAGCCCCTAATCACCATCAGTCACTTTGATACGCCAATTGTACTGATGGACAAGTTCGGAGGATGGTATAACCGCAAGCTGATCGATCTGTATGTGAACTATTGTGATGTGCTGTTCAATCGCTACAAGGGCAAAGTGAAATATTGGGTGACGTTCAACGAGATCAACATGAGCGTGAAAGCATCGGCCAAGACGCTGGGAATCATTGACTATGATGCTCCAAATTATGAAGAAATGCTGTTCCAGGGGTTGCATCATCAATTTATAGCTGCGTCCAGAGCAACCAAGATAGCCCATGAGATTGATCCGAATAACCAGATCGGAAGTATGGTCGCTTATTTTACAACGTATCCTTACACTTGCAAGCCGGAAGATGCACTTCAGATGCAGCAGGATGATCAGATGAAGAATCAATTTTATCTCGATGTGCTTAATAAAGGCGAATACCCTTACTATAGTAAAACGTATTTCAAAAACAAGGAGATCCAGTTGAACATCGAGGATGGCGATCTGGATAGCATTCGCGCACACACGGCTGATTTTGTGGGGATGTCGTATTACAACTCGATGATTTCCAGCAGTGATACGGAGCAGCTCGAACTAACTGCAGGTAATGTACACAGCGTATATAAAAACCCGCATCTGCCCGCTAACGAGTGGGGTTGGCAGATTGATCCGATTGGCCTGCGGTATACGCTTAATCTCGTCTATGACCGGTATCAAAAGCCTGTCTTCATTCTGGAGAATAGCTCAGGTTTCTACGATAAACTGAATGAAGATGGAACGATCAACGATCCTTACCGGATTGATTTCCTGAGCAAACATATCGAACAGATGGGACTCGCCATTGCGGATGGGGTCGAGGTGTTGGGTTACACAATGTGGGGGCCAATCGACATGATCAGTTCAGGTACTTCCGAGATGAGCAAACGGTACGGATTTATCTACGTGGATCAGGATGACTATGGCAATGGTACGCTGAAAAGATATCGTAAGGATTCGTTCTTCTGGTATCAGAATGTGATCCGTACCAACGGAGCAGAACTGTAACGCACCATGAACATTCTGGGTCGTATCAAAAAAATCCCAGGCGGCTTGCTGATTGTTCCTATGCTGGCCGCCGCGGTCATCAACACGGTTTTTCCATCGTTTTTTCAGATCGGAGATCCAACAACAGCGCTATTCACATCGAAAGGTACCATGGTGCTGATCGGTATGATTTTACTGATATCAGGAACACAGCTTAATTTGTCACAGCTTCTGGTGACTTTGAAGAGAGCAGGGGTGCTCTGTATCTCCCGTATCCTCATCAGCTGCCTGTTCGGATGGGCGTTTGTACACTTTTTTGGCATAAGTGGGGTCGGGGGAGTGTCTGCGGTAGCCTTCATTGCCGTTCTGACCAGTTGTAATCCAGGATTATATCTGGCCTTGATGAACACATATGGAGATGATGTGGATCGGGCTGCGTTTGGCATTCTGAATCTGATCGCCGTACCGGTTATTCCGGTCATGATCTTGAATTCGGCAAGCGGTGTCGGTATCGATTACCTCAGTGTACTTGCTACGCTAGTGCCTTTCTTGATCGGGATACTGCTTGGTAACCTGGATAGTAATATACAGAAGATGTTTGCTCCGGGAACACTGATTCTGCTGCCTTTCCTGGGCACAAGCTTTGGGTCCAATATTGATCTGCGTATTGCATTTCAGTCCAGTCTGTCCGGCTTGTTGGTCACGGTATTATTTTTGCTGATCTGCATGTTGCCGCTCATTGGAATAGATCGAACGATATTAAGACGACCCGGTTACGCAGCGGCTGCGACATGTTCGGTTGCTGGATTGTCCATGGTGGTGCCTTCGATGGTTGCCGGGTTCAATCCGGCGTATGCACCTTATGTAGACACAGCTATCGCTCAGATTGCGTTTGCCGTGATCCTGACGTCGGTGACCGTGCCTTATATCGTGAAGCGTTTGGCTGGAGGAACAGCGACGGAAGCTTCTGCATCAACAAATCACTAGAAAAAAACAGCACGTGTTCTGTCAGGTTATGACGGATCACGTGCTGTTTTGCTTTGTACATCTATAGGATCTCCTGGGGGAGGAGAGGGATCGATCGGTTTATTTTACAGATCCAGCAATTTTTTAACACTTTCAGCTACAGCTTTGCTGGATTGCGGATTCTGTCCTGTGACCACGCGGCCATCTGTTGTGACATAGGAGCTGAAGGCAGCAGCTTTATCATATTGTGCAGCGCGTTCTCTCAATGCATCTTCCAACAGGAAAGGAACATACTCGGTTTGTTGAGCCAATGTTTCTTCTTCATTCGTGAAGCCGGAAACCGTTTTGTCGTTGATCAAAAGCAGACCGTTGGACAACTTCACATTCAACAGGGCTGTAACTCCGTGGCACACGCCGGATACAACGCCACCCTTTTCATAGATTTCACGAGAAAGCTCTTGAAGTTCAGCATTGTCCGGGAAATCCCACATCGTACCGTGACCGCCTGTGAAGTAGATTGCATCGTAGTCACTTGCATTCACTTCGCTAGGTTTCAACGTATTTTTCAATTGGTTCATGAACGTTTCGTTCTCGAAATAGGCTTTGGTGCTCTCATCCAGAGAGTCGCCCAGACTTTTCGGATCAAGAGGTACGTTCCCACCTTTAGGGCTAACCAGATCGATCTGAACATTGTCATTATGGTCAAACTCTTCAATAAAGTGAGTTGCTTCGCTCAGCCACAAGCCAGTAGGCTCGTCTTTCGTTGCGTACTTATCTACATTTGTTAGAACAACCAGTATTTTTTTCATATAAAAACCTCCCATAAAGTATATAACATCAATTTATATTAAATATCACAAAATTAAATTGTGTAAAATATATTAGTAAATATAACATAACCATGTTCTAAAGTAAAACCATGAACGTATCGTCGATCTCCAATTTGACTTTCAAGCGGAGGTGAAAAGAACAACCTAGTCGTAGTAAATATGCCCGTAAGAATGCACTTTTACTTATTATGCCCTGCTTAATTTACTCAATTTGTAAGCGGAGGTAGACGTGTGTAAGCGATATCGAAATTAATTCAAATTTGATGTTAATTTGATTGAACAACTAGTTCTTTTGATTTAGAATGGCGGAAGATGCCAACGAAAAACTGGTACATATTACATATATACTTGGAGGAACATTCATGAAACGTTCAGGCAAATTTTTCGCTTCAACCGTAGTTGCTGCCGTTGCTGCAGTATCCATTGTCTCTTCAGCTTCAGCGAGCACAGTTTCAGTCTCCAACATCTCTAGCGTAACACCTGCCAACATTAGCAGTATGGATATCGAAACGGCTTTGATGATGGTCCAACAAGAACGTACCAAATTGCTGGATGTGCAATTGCAAATGCAAATTCAGGAAGTACAGAACCGTAATCAACAGATCGCTGAGTTGAACTCTCAATTACAGGTAGCCCAGCAAAACGGGGATGAAGCAGCTGTTCAAAAGCTGAAAGGTCAAATTGATGCTGCAAGCAACTCGCAACAGATGGACATGCTTCGTCTGCAGTCCATGTCCAACAAGCGCAATGAAGCGTTTGATGTTATGACGAACTTTGTCAAAAAAATGCAGGATTCAAGATCATCCATCATCGGTAACATGCGTTAAGAACGGATGATTCACTGCAACAACACAAAAAGAGCGAAGCCGGAATTTACTTTCCGAAACTTCGCTCTTTTTGTATTTCTCTTTTTTATGATATATCTCATCTAATCCGGGTGTGGACCCAGTCTGTATACTGTTTTCTTCAATCCAAGTTAGCCCGACCAGTCACGACGCCGAGTGAACAGATCCTGCAACTCATCCGTGGACAATTCGGTAATCCAGTTCTCGGAGCTTGTGATGATGTTATCGCTGAGCTGCTGTTTGCTCTCCAACATCTCGTCGATCCGCTCCTCCAATGTGCCAAGAGAGATGAACTTATGCACCTGAACATCCTTGGTCTGACCCATCCGATAAGCTCGGTCGGTAGCTTGATTCTCAACAGCCGGGTTCCACCAGCGGTCAAAATGGAACACATGATTGGCCGCCGTCAGATTCAATCCCACACCGCCTGCCTTGATGGACAGAATGAAGACGGACGGTTGCTTGTCCTCAGGCAATGTACGGGATTGGAATTCCTCAATCATACGATCCCGTCCCGTCTTGGACGTACCCCCGTGCAGATACAGCACAGGTTCCTGCAACTCCTGACGCAGTACCTGTTGCAGCATCTGACCCATACCGATGTATTGGGTGAAAATCAGGCATCGCTCACCCTCGTCCCGTAATTCGCGGACAAGCTCCATCAGTCGTTCCAGCTTCGCAGAGCGGCTGATCAGCATCGCCATATCTTGCGGACTGTACACGTCATAAGAAGATGTTAATGCGCCGTCTTCGGGCAGTTCCTCTGGCAAGGCCTCTTTGGTCAGCAGAAGTGGGTGGTCACACAATTGCTTAAGCTGAGTTAGGGCTGATAGGATCGCACCTTTGCGCTTGATACCTTCCAGTTCTTTCATTTTATCCATCAGGGCCTGTACGGACTGGTCATACAAAGCACTTTGTTCGCCCGTCAGGTGAATGTAGGTCTTCATCTCGTTTTTGTCCGGCAGATCGAGCTGGATATTCGGATCTTTTTTCTTACGGCGTAGCATGAATGGTTTCACCAATTGCTGCAGATCCTGCATCCGTTGCTCGTCCTTGTCTTTCTCTATAGCACTGATGAAGCGAGTCTGGAATGCCCGGGCGTTGCCCAGATATCCTGGATTGATAAAGTCATATATTGACCACAGCTCGGACAACCGATTCTCAATCGGCGTACCCGTCATTGCAATGCGGTGTTTCGCCGGGAAACTGCGGACAGCCAGAGACTGTTTGGTCTGGGCGTTTTTGATATTCTGTGCTTCATCAAGACAGATGCACGCCCACGTGTAAGTCTGCAACATTTCCTGATCCAGTGTAGCCGTAGCAAAGGACGTGATGATAATGTCCACCTGTTCCGTCTGCTCCCGGAATTCTTCCCCGCTTAATCGGCGGGCCCCGTAATGTAGGCTGACATTAATGGAGGGTGCGAAGCGGCTAATCTCCTTTTGCCAGTTGCCCAATACAGAAGTTGGACAGATCAGAAGTGCCGGAGCCTGTCCCGGCTTACGTGGTTCATGATCCTTGATGTGTAACAGATACGTAATGAACTGAATGGTTTTCCCGAGACCCATATCATCGGCAAGACATGCCCCAAGTCCGAATCTGCGCAGGAAACCAAGCCATGCAAAACCTTCCTTCTGATACGATCGCAGCTCGGCATGAAGCCCTGTCGGAATGGGCAGGGAAGGTGCGCCGCCTTGTCCGCCCCCGAGTTGTGCAATAACCCGGTTCAGGTGCTCATTCAGTTCTACTTCCAGCCGAATATTCTGATCATCCTGTGGTTGCTGCTCTTCCTCGGTTTGTTGTCCTTCCTTCCATTTCTGGTTGCGATATTCCCGTTGCTCATTGTGCAGCAGATGCAGGTGCAGAATATCCTGGAATGAGAGTCCCTGTTCCCGATCTACACCGCCCATGGCACGACGTATCTGTTCCAGCAGGTCGGGATCAAGTGGAACCCATTCTCCGCGGAAGCGAACCAATCGTTCATTACGGGCAACAAGGTCGGCGAATTCATCTTCGCTGAGATCCGTGTCACCAATCGCAATTCGCCAGTCAAAATGAATAATCGAGTCCAGTCCAAAGAACGACTGTCCCCGCTCACTGCCTTCCTCCGGCTGCACCTTGGCACGCAACTTTGGTTTCTTCTTACGGGCTGCTTCCCACCAACCAGGCAGCAGAACTTGCCAGCCCGCTGCGAGCAACCGCCCGCTATCCTGCGTCAGGAACTGCCAGGCTTCCTGATCTCCCAAAGGATCACTCAGCACATCCCGCCTGCCGCTAATGGAGCTTCCGAGACGCGGCAGATGTGCACGCAGCTGATCCAGCCATCCGGCGGAGCGATCCAGAATGAACGGTGTCCATACCTCTGGCCATTCGCCTTCAAGTCTGCCGCGTGAATCCAGCATGACGGGTACCAATACGGCGGCATCCAGCTTGTTCTGCAACACCAGTCGCAGCCGCCAAGATGGCTCATCCTCGTCCGGCTCCTGCAATTGCAGCATGGGTCTGAATGGTGCGGCATCTGCTTTCCAGCCAATGGATACGAGCCAGGACTGGGCGTCCATTCCGGCTGTCTTAGGGAGAGTGCCGCGCTCTGGGAACAACTGCGGAAATTCACGCCGCAGATCCGTCGCAGCTTCTTCCGAACTGTACCAGCGTTGGAATACGAAGGCGGAGTAAGCCGCCCCAAGTCCCTCGGCATAGCTCTCGTCCGTCTGCTGAATCGCTTTCGTAAGCGATGCCCGCTCCTGCTTTTTCAAGCTATCCGGGTCCCAGGTCCACTGAAGCTGTCCTGCACGGTAGGCCTCGAAGCTAGGCATGTATTTGCGTTTTTCGATAGATGCTGCGAGTGCCGGAGCCAGTCGAATCAGATGTTCCGCTTGCTCGTCCCACTTCCATTCAATATGAAGCAGGGTATGCATCTCGGCAAAAAAGGGAATCACTTCTTCCGCAGGCAGAACAACCAGCTCAATCTCCTCAATCTGCCGAACTTCCAGTTCGGTCCCGTAGAAGGAAGGCGCATGCCAAGCGAACAATCGCTGCTTAAGCGACTGTCCCGGTACAAAGTGGTGTGTGTTGAGTGCTCCGTAAAACAAAGCATCGCCATATCCGGTTAAAGCGACGTGAACCTCAATCGTTTCAGTGTAAGGATGAATTAAGCTCATGAGATCAGTTTACCTTTCCGAAGCTCTTCCTGCAGGGCGCGCAGCCGACTGTTACGAACGGCGAGTGTGGTGATGAATTGCTCCCAGTGCGCTTCTTGCTTCATTTTTTTATAGATTTTGGACAGACGTTTCAACAGCTTCACCGCTGCTTTGTATCCGTCCCTGTTTTTGTGTCCGATATAACGCTCCACTGCCTGATGATAGAAGGGAAGCAGCAGCTCAGGTGCATCTTTTTCGATTGGTTGCAGCATCGCTACGCGGAATTCGAGAGGTTCCGTTCCCGTACTCAGCTGAAAATCAATCCATCTGCGCCACTGTCCACGCGAATGCATAGCATCCTCGTAGGCGGGGCGGGAGTGGGGAAGCATACTGACAAGCGTGTCCCACATACGGTTCTCTGCATCGGGCAGATGTTGAATGGCCGTATCCCATAGTTGCATGTAATCATTCAAAGGTGTATTGCGCCGATTCGCCAGAAGGGGGCCAAGTTGTACCAACCAATCGCCAAGCCGCTTCCATTCAGCCGAATCTGCGAGTACATGGAGAAAATGCAACAGTTGTTCTGGCGGGAAACCGTAGGCCGAGCTTCCATGGATGAGCCGCTGCCATGCGTGATCATCTTGCCCCAGATGGAAGTGCATCCAGCTCTGCGCGAGTACTAGCGGCAGAGGCAGTGTTACGGCTTTGCCTGGTCTATCACTACTACTTCCATTACTTTGAGCGCTACTCAAGACACTTCCACCTGACTGGGATGGTGTCGAAGCGGCGGTTATATTACGTTCTATATCATTTAAGATAGCCTGTTCCGACGCTAACATGTCCCGCGACCCTTGAAGCTCAGGTACGATCCAGTTCAACCACAGTTGTCGATAGATCGGAGTGAAGAACATCATGCTGGCTGTCTCAGGCATCATCTGTTTGCGTAAATAAGCCGAGGTTTCGGCCAGTCTGTTCCAAAGTTGTTCAAGCTTGTTTCCCTTTAGACCTGACAGGTCTAGCGGATGGTTAAAGATCCGTTCAATGTCTTTCTGAAGTGCATCCACCGCGAGCTGGGCAGGGTAGCTCAAGTACACGGGGGTATGCGTGATGGAGTTACGAGCAGGCGGCACGCAGAATCGGATGAGGTGCAGCTGCACATGTAGTTCAAAAAGTTGGTCCATCGCAGGGGTTAGCCTTGGTTTAATAGCATAGAGCTCGTCCGTTGCTTCCTGTACGTAGGATGTGCTTGCTGTGCCAGTACCCAGCCGTCTCAGACAGGAGTGGAATAGTTCATGCCATTCCGAGATTTCGAGATCAGCAAGCTCTGTTGCACGTTCCTTGATCTGGCTGTATTGGTTGTCCGGAATGTCCATATCCTGTTGTTCATCGGCTTCTGTATAGCTGGATAGTCCTGCGGACATGGCACCGATGGGTTTGGTCGTTTGTTTGAGCGCAGTACTGGAGTGTGCATTTACAATAGCATGCACAGGTCGCTCCAGTTGTTCGGCATAACTCATCAATACAGCCGTCATATGTTTGCATACGGAACTCACCGGGCAGGTACAATGACTTGTAGTCAGGGATTGCATGCTCAATGTTACTTCGTACTCTTCCGATCCTTGTACAACGGCCGAAATCCCTTGTTGTTCTGAATAGGTTAATGGTCCGACACGTTTTTGTTTATAATATTGGAATCCGCGCATGATCGTCAGGTTGTTAAAATGCTCTGCAACTTCCCGAATTAATTGTTGCCACTGCGCATCATCCATCCTCATGTTATTCGGTATGTTCATCATTCCATCTCCTGGGGTAAACATAGGTTCAGTAATCACCACGTCTGTGACGTGATGTTGTAAATTTGTTGTATCCATCATATCAGTTATGAGCCGATCCGTGCATGGGTTATGAAGAATTTGAAGTTATTTCAGACCAACTGGAATCAGGATGAACACGTCGGTTCTGCTGGCGGACGGAATGCATGATTGCACCATATTGTGTATGCTTATGGTATGTATTCCTATCAGGAACGATGCAGGCCGGGGAAACGGCCATACTACACACAACAGGAGAGTGCATATGAAAATACTTACGTTAAACACACACGCCTGGGCGGAAGAGGATCAACTGAACAAGATCAGTCAACTGGCTGATTTTATTAATACACATCAATTTGATGTGATCTCCATGCAGGAGGTCAACCAATCGATGCAGGAAGTCGCGCTTTCTGAAGAAGAACTGAAGATGTATTATGCTACTGAATCCGACGCTGTGATTAAAAAAGACAACTATGCCTACGTCCTGCTTCAGCAGCTGACAGAGCAATATTACTGGACGTGGATTCCCGCGCATGTTGGGTTTCAAAAATACGATGAAGGACTGGCGATCCTTAGCCGGACGCCGATTAAGCAGGCTTTTGGGGAATACGTGTCCCACATGCGAGATTATAACAACTATCGTACACGCAAGATTGTGGGAATTCAGACGGTCGTTCAAGGTGAAGCAACCTGGTTTGTGAACGGACATTATAACTGGTGGGATGATGCGCAGGAACCTTTCAAGGGACAGTGGGAGTTGACGGAGAGCAAGCTTGCCCCCTACATGGACCAGCCGTTATATATAATGGGTGATTTTAATAATGTCGCGGAAGTGCGTGGTGAAGGCTATGATTATATGATGAGCAAAGGCTGGAATGACCTGTACACCACAGCATTGCAAAAGGATGAAGGAGCAACCGTGGTGAAGGCCATTGCTGGCTGGGCAGATAACAAACGCGATCTTCGGATCGACTATATTTTCTCCAATCGTCCGATTCAGGCTAAATCTTCTACCGTGGTCTTGAACGGTAAAAACGGGCCGGTCGTGTCTGACCATTTTGGCGTCGCTGTAGAGATATAACAGCCGTGTGACCATAAACCGTAAAGGTGATATCACTGCAAATACGAAACAAAGCCTCCGCTGACTTCCTGCAAAGGGAAGTGGCCGGAGGCTTTTCACATTCTAAATCATTTGTTATGTACATTTCACATCGTTTGTTCTTTCTGTTGTGGAACTCTATTGTTATTCGAGCGCCAGCATCTGATGTACAAACTTTTTCAGATTCGCGCTTGTCTCACTAAGCTGTTCGATACTTTCCATGAACTCGGTAACAAGCTTGGCCTGATCCACTGTTGCGGTTGTAATCTGACCGATCTCCTGCTCCATATGTTTCATGGAATCTTGCACGCTGCCTAGGGATGATTCGATATCAGCTGCTGCTTGCTTCGTATGATCTGACAGCTTACGTACTTCACTGGCAACCACACCGAATCCGGCCCCCTGATCGCCCACACGGGCTGCCTCTATCATGGCGTTGAGTCCAAGCAGATTGGTTTGTTCCGATACTTCACGAATGACGTTTGTTACTTTACTTACACTGACCGAGTTCTCTGAAGCTTTTTTGGAGTTGCGCAGAATCTCTTCCGAGGTCGCGGAGAGTTCTTCGGAATGTGCAGCAATCTGCTGAATGCCACCAACGAGCGCATTAATGGTTGTTTCGTTTTCACGGATCAGCGTTTCCAGTGTCATGTGACTATCCAGTGCGTAGTTCACACCCAATATACCCACGACCTGATCGTTCTCTTTAATAGGAATTAGAATGGCATCAAAAGGTCTGCCCTGCAGATCACCAGGCATGCGTGTCACGGTACGGGAATCTCTGTTAGTCAGCATTTTGAAATGTTTATAATCATCATGCAGCTCATCCCCAACCTTCACGCCAATCTCCAGACTTTTTGCTTCGGAAAAATAAAATACTTTCTCATGATCATTAATGGATATGGATATGTCGTCACGGAACATTTGGCTAACAAAAGGCATAGCATTTACCAGAGATTCAAGAGTATTCAATGTGCATCTTTCCTTCCCGATACAAAAAGTGGAATTTTTCAATCTAGTATTTATATCGGTAACGTTTTCTCGTTTTTAAACTATTGTTTAAATTTAAGTTAACCTAGAGAGAAAAGGCGACTAAATCCGATATAATTGTAAGCGTAATCAAAAATCTGTAGCCACCACCGAACATGTCAGTTATACTGGGATTATTATTCGGCTATTCAGAAGATAACCAAGGGACATACCTACTTCCCGGTAAGGGGATTACCCACCTAGGTTAAGCGCTATACTTTATCAATTTAGTGCTCCAGTGTGGATGGTATGAATGCAATGATATAAGACTTTATTTCAACGGGAGAAGGATGTGTGCCATCGATGACGACCTATTTCAGTGAACCACAGAGCATGTATTACCGATTTGGAGAAGATCAGGATCAGGTGCTGAAGGTACTGGCCGAGAGGTATATTGGAGCCAATGCGCAGGCTGATTTTGTATATCGGGTATTCCAGAAGTCTGGTATTTTGCAAAATGAAAAAGGGCTTTATGATCTGAATTTAGGTAAACGCTTTCCTGATGCACCTAAAGACCATATATCCTACGCAGCTGCACTGGTATGGGGGGACGAGGACCGAAACCTGGATGTACTGGTCCGCTGTTATGGACCTGTTCGTTTCTATTTCAATGAGCAGATGGTCTATCGCTCAACCGTAATGGATGAGATTAGTCCAGACGCAACGGTGAAGCTCAGCATCGATATCAAGCCTGGTTGGAACACCATTTGGCTGGAAATGAAAAACACCCCTGCCGGATTTGGCTGCCAATTTGGGTCAGATGAAGGTAAAGTGCGTATTCTGAACGTATTTGCGCCGTTTCAGGAGAGACAGGGACAAGCAGGGTGGGTGTTCTCCCAACCGAACCCGGCTGCGAGTAAGCAACCGGACCTACTTGGAAAAGAATCAGACTATAGCTTGAACTGGCTGCCTGAGACAGGCTGGTCTGATGAAGATAAAACCAAGCCAGCTTTCGAACGAATATACGGGCATCTGCCTGGAAAGCATGCTTATGCCTGGACCCATTTGAACAACAATGACTCAACCGGGATTCAGGTACGATTGTCAGGTCAATCCTCCGGTTCTCTAAGTATATGGATTAGCGGCAAGCCCGTGGCGCAAGTGAAGGAGGCGGGTTCGTTCGAAGTGGATATACCAGTCCCGTTTGGACGGAGTGACCTGCTTGTCCGAAGTGAGTGCAACACTACGGCAGGATCGTGGCATTTTAATCTGAACGCAACCGTGTCGGGCAAGCCGCTCTCACTGGAACTTCCTCAGCGTGTGCACGGTGCTAATGGAGAGTCTTGGTTATATGTTGGACCTTTTGAATCGAAGGTTGAACCGGACTTGGCGGATCTGACTCGAACGGACCGAGTGTATCAAACGGGGCAAGGACAGACATATTGGCGCTTAGATCGACCGGATGCTTGGATCAGACCTTATTATGAAAATGCCATGTTAAGCAACAAATGGACAGTGGGCAGTGTGACCAATTATGGCCGCTGGGATTATCCATTGGGTGTCACTGTATATGGTCTATTACGGACGGGGCGTTATTTGCAAAGACCGGACATTACACGTTATGCGGCTGAGCATGTGCAGGCATGTACCCAGATGTATGAGTACTCCTTATGGGATCGGGAGCAGTATGGTTTCCCGGCAGTCAATCAACAATTGGTCATGCTGAAAATGCTGGATAACTGTGGTTCTTTTGGTTCAGCCATGCTGGAAGCGTATTCAGAGTGTCATGAACCAACGTTTCTTCCGATTGCTGAACGCATTGCAGATTTCATGCTTTCCCGCCTGGAACGGCAGGAGGATGGGGCATTTTATCGCACATGTGTAGGGGAGTATGCCGAGAATACCATGTGGGCAGATGACCTCTATATGAGCACGCCGTTTCTCGTTCGTTATGCCCGGGTGACAGGCAACTCAACCGCATTGGATGAAGCCGCCAAACAATTCTCACTTTATCGGAAGTATCTGTTTATGCCTGAGTTCAAGATCATGTCCCATGTATATGATTTCAAATACGGACAGGCAACTCAGATTCCTTGGGGGCGAGGGAACGGTTGGACACTGTTTTCTTTGACGGAGGTACTGGAAGCTTTGCCAGTAGAGCATCCCGAGCGCCCAGCTTTAATTGATTTTTTCAATGAACTGTGTGAAGGGTACGCAGCGCTTCAAGGGGAAAGCGGGTTGTGGCATCAGGTGTTGAATAATCCGCAGACGTATGAAGAAGCCTCCTGCACGGCGATGTTTGCCTATGGTTTTGCGAGAGGTGTACGCTTTGGCTGGTTCAAAGACCCTGAAGTTTACGTCACAGCTGCCGAGCGGGCTTGGAAGGGACTCATCTGCAAAGCAATTGACCGTCAAGGGAATGTCCATGGCGTGTGTAGCGGATCACGATATGCGTTTACGGCAGAGTATTATGATCAGGACTTGCGTACCGTCACCAATGACAATCACGGAATAGGCATTATGATGCTGGCTGGAACTGAGGTAGCCAAAATGAAGGAACATCTGGCTGAGCACAGAGTGTCTTCACCTGCCGTCTCACATTCCTGACGGACCACCGAGGTCTGACTTTCATACTATCGTTCCTATACAACAAGTTGTCTTCTGCTCCACGTAGTACGGTTGAATACCCGTAATCATATCTGAGACGGGAACATCACCGCCGGGAATATCATTCCCGGTGGTTTTTGATTCCTTCAACTCCTTACTTTTTTGACAGGAAAGCTTACTTTTGTTTATGTCATGCACAGCAATGGACCGATACAATAGGTTTTGTAAGCGATTCCATAGAAGTGAAAAGGGGAGGAAATTCATTTATGATGATCACTAAAAAGTGGGTAACCCTGTTCTGCCTGTCCCTGTTATTGTTCGCTACAGCCTGTTCGGGAGGGGCCTCTGATAAGCCGGCTTCTTCTGGTGAAGCAAGTGGAAGTGAAGGAGACTCTTCAGGCAAGATTGAACTGCGCATGACCTGGTGGGGATCACAGACTAGACATGATCTGACGACCAAAGTGATCCAATTGTTTGAAGAGAAACATCCGGGAATCACCATTAAGCCTGAATATTCCGGTTGGGATGGTTACTTTGACAAGTTGACTACACAGGTAGCCGGTTCAAATGCACCAGATATCATCCAGATGGATTACGCCTTTTTGACTGACTTTGCCCGGCGTGGTGCCTTGCTTGACCTGACCCCGTTTGCAGAGAGTAAAGAGCTGCGGACAGAGGATCATGATCAGAGCATGATTACAGCCGGTTCGATTGACGATAAATTATATGCAATTACCCTCGGAGTTAACGCACCAGGTGTCATCTATGACGCCACCGTATTTCAGGAATTAGGTATCGAAGAACCACAAGAGAGCTGGACATGGAAGGATTTTGGGGATATGGCGACCAAGATCGCCGCAGCCAAAGGTGAGGGGTTCTTTGGATCGGCAGACATTTCCGGTACAACGAACATGTTTGAAGTGTTTATTCGGCAATCCGGGAAAGGATTGTTTGATGGTGGCACAATGACAGCTACCAGCGAGGAGCTTCAACAATGGTTCGATATGTGGAGCGCACTACGCGAGAATGGTGGAGTGACCACAGCGGAGATAACGGCATCCACAACCAATGCGCTGGAGACACGCCCGATCTCACTGGGCACAGCTGCCATGGATTTTGCATGGTCCAATCAATTGCTGACATTCCAGCAGGTGAACAAAAACCAGGATCATAAGCTTGGCATACAGGTACTCCCGCATGGTGTAGGTGAAAAGCAAATCGGTGAATATCTGAAACCAGGCCAGTTCCTCTCCGGTTATGGCAAAACAAAACATCCCAAAGAAGTTGCCATGTTCATTGATTTCATGGTCAATGATCCAGAAGCAACCGCTATTCTTGGTTCTGAACGTGGGGTGCCGGTCAATTCCAGCATTCGTGAACAGATGCAGCCTACGCTGCCGGAAGCGGAACAAGTCATTTTCCAATTTATCGACACCGTATCGAAGAACTCCAGCGAGATTGATCCACCGTACCCGCAAGGATTTGCTGAAGTGGACACAAGTTTCAAGAGCGCAAGCGAGCAGATCGCCTTCGGTCAAGGCAATACTCCAGATGTCATTGCCCAGTTTATCGAAGGAGCCAAGGCTACGCTTGGATCGACTCAATAATAATTGAAACTGTCTCAGACTTCTAATTCTGCGGGGAGGTTGCGAAGATGACGACATCACAGGTCAGTCAAGCACGAATCGAGCGTGTAGCTACCCGGCGAGTCAAACGGAGATATGCGCATAATGGAGCCGCACTTCTATTTCTCGCCCCATGGCTTGTCGGATTGTTATTTCTCACCTTAGGTCCAATGTTGGTATCCTTGTACATTTCGTTCACCGATTACAGTATCTTGGGCGCCCCTTCCTGGGTCGGTCTGGATAACTACACCACGATGTTTACATCGGATAAACTGTTCACCCAGTCGCTCAAAGTCACCTTCACGTATGTCGCTGTATCCGTACCGGTCAAATTGATTTTCGCGCTGCTTGTAGCGATGTTGCTGAACAAAGGGATTCGAGGGCTCGGTATTTACCGGACGGTGTATTACATCCCGACATTGCTTGGAGGTAGCGTGGCGATTGCAATGTTGTGGCGTAAAATGCTGGGTGGGGACGGGCTACTCAATAGTGTGCTTGCCATGGTGGGCATTAAGGCGCCCGATTGGGTAGCGAATCCGAAATATGCTCTGTACTCCATCGTGCTGTTATCCGTGTGGCAGTTCGGATCGTCGATGATTATTTTCCTGGCAGGCCTGAAGCAGATTCCACCCGAGTATGATGAAGCCTCAGCGGTAGATGGTGCAGGTCCCCTGCGGAGATTCTTCTATATAACGTTGCCGATTCTGTCACCCGTTATCTTCTTCAATCTCGTCATGCAGCTGATTACGTCCTTTCAATCGTTCACGCAGGCTTTTGTCATCAGTAACGGTAGCGGAGGACCAGTGAACTCAACCTTAATGTACTCTCTGTATCTGTACAAAAAAGGATTTTCATTCTTTCAGATGGGTTATGCTTCCGCGATGGCCTGGGTGCTGGTGATCCTAATTGGCGTATTTACATTGCTCGTATTCCGCAGCAGCAAGCTGTGGGTGCACTATGAGGATGGTGGGAAATCATGATTGGACAACGGAACTCTACAGCATGGGTCGTCAGCAAACATGTGTTGATCTCAGGCATCGCCTTTGTCATGCTCTACCCGATCCTCTGGATGCTGGGCAGCTCATTCAAACCAGGACATATGATCTTTACAGAGACCTGGTTTTGGCCACAGGAATGGAATTGGAAAAATTACATGAATGGCTGGTCGGGTATTCAGGGTAATCCGTTCTCCCGCTTCCTGACCAACTCTGTCATCCTGTCGCTTGGCGCCGTGCTGGGCAATGTTATCTCTTGCTCTATGGCGGCATATGCCTTCGCCCGACTGAATTTTCGTTTCAAAGCCATCTGCTTTGGCCTGATGCTTATGACGATCATGCTACCCCATCATGTGACGCTGATCCCGCAGTATATCCTTTTCAACCACCTGGAGTGGGTGAATACGTATCTGCCGCTTGTCGTGCCAAAATGGTTGGCGACCGACGCATTCTTCATTTTCCTCATGGTACAGTTCTTCCGGGGATTGCCCAAAGAGCTGGATGAGGCGGCTACCATTGATGGATGCGGTCCTGTGAAAATATACACCAAAATCATCATTCCACTTGCTTTTCCAGCGTTGGTTACCACGATGATCTTTACGTTCTTGTGGACATGGGACGACTTCTTCAGTCAGTTGATCTACTTGAGTGACGTGAGCAAATACACCGTACCGCTGGGTCTGCGTCTGTTCCTTGATTCCAGCTCTCAATCCGATTGGGGTCCGATGTTTGCCATGTCGGTGTTGTCGCTGGTGCCATGTTTTATCGTATTTATCGTGTGTCAAAAGTACTTCGTGGAAGGAATCGCGACCTCTGGGCTCAAAGGGTAATTCCAAGACGAAACGAGTTGATTTTTCCATGAGGAAAGGAAGATGGTCTTCATTCATTAATCAAAAGCTGCAACAAAGCAAGCTCTCCACGTTGATGGTGACTTGCTTTATTGCGTTTAACCTGTTGCTTGTCTCGGTTGTCGTCTGGCTGGCATATCAGTCTTTCTCCGCGGTCACATTTGCCGAGATTAGCAAAGCACGCCTGGCTCTTCTGAACGAAAGCACACGTCGGGGATTTGATTTCATCACAGGGGTAACCGGAACTGCCTATGCTTTGGCAAGCAATCGGGAACTGTCCAGTCTCCTCGAAACGGCTGATACGGGCAGGCTTGCACAGATTCACCAGCGGAGAGAGGTCTCTCGAATTCTGGATCATACCATGGTCGTGAGTGAAGGCATCACTTCCATTGAACTGTATACGGATGTCTTCAATGAAGTGACAGTGACTATGGCTGATCGCATATTTCCGGTGGACACCATCGCACATGACTCTTGGTTTGCTACGCTGGAAAAGGCTGATGCGGCTTGGGTTCCGCTGCGTGAGAACGAATCGGGCCAATCCCTAGTCGGATACGCCCAGCGGATTTTCGACAGTCATGGCGGAACGGTTGCTTATGTGCTCATTCGACTGAGTAGAGCGGACATCGTACGCAGGTTTGCCGATGTACCCATGGTGCTTGATGGAAAAGTCCTGTTGGTAGATACGGCTGGTAATGTCGTAATGCAGATGGGGAGAGTTGATCCAGCAGGGGAGAAGGAACGAGCGGATCGAAGAAATGAAGCGAGTAAAGTACAGGAAACGGGTGGAGCTGTAAATTCACCTTCTTCTATTATAGATAGTGCATGGATTCAGGAACATGTCCAGCATGGTGCAGACGGGTACGAAGTAGTTTCCGGCCAACCTGGAGGTGCTCAATTGGTGCTGTACTCCAGGCCAGCCATGCTTCAGTGGCGCCTTGTACAGACTATTCCGGTATATACACTGTTATCTCCGCTCAGACAAGCGGGCTGGCAGATCCTCGGCATCGCCGTGCTGGGGCTGTTATGCTCGGCTGTACTTGCGTATCTGTTTGTAAGGCAGATCATCCGACCTTTGCGACAATTAATCAAGCGAATGAGACAACTGGAGAAAGGGGACTTCGATACCCGGGTCCAACTTTCGTTTACGGAGGAATATGCCCACTTGGCTTATGGCTTTAATCACATGGCTTCACAGCTCACAACACTGATGGAACAGGTGAAGGATGAGAGCCGGGCCAAGCGTGAAGCCCAGACGGGCTTGCTTGAGGCCCAGATCAAACCCCATTTTCTATACAACACCCTCGACATGATCCACTGGCGCGCACTTGACTACGAAGCCAAGGATATCAGTCGCATGATTGTACAACTCAGTAAGCTGTTACGGATCGGACTGAGTGGAGGGAGATTGTTTATACGGGTTCGTGATGAGTTGGAACATGCCCGTTGCTACGTTAACATCCAGTCAGAGCGGCTGCCGTTCTCCATTCAATATCAGGAGCAGATCGATCCGCATATTCGCGGTTGTTACATTCCCAAAATCATTTTGCAGCCCTTCATCGAAAATGCCGTTATGCACGGGCACTCTGAAGAAGGCACACTTCGAATTCAGGTGCATATGCACGAAGAGGTTGGCCCGCATGAGGATATCGTCATTCGTATCACGGATAATGGGCGGGGTTTGCCGGAGGGGTGGAAACTCGAAGAGACGTGTGGCATCGGTGTACGGAATGTACATCAGCGCATTCAGCTCTATTGTGGGAAGAGGTATGGCGTTCAACTGAGCGATAGAGAGTCAGGTGGCGTGGAAGTGACTATTACGCTGCCGCGTATTGAGACCGACGAGCAATTAAATCTATGGCTGGACGGTGAAAAATGATGAAGACCATTATGCTTGTTGATGACGATCCTCATATTGTAAAGGCATTAACAGATCATATCGATTGGCCTTCTCTGGGCCTCAGCATTGCAGGCACTGCTTCCAATGGCTTGGATGCGCTGGAGCTGTTTCAACGCATGCATCCAGATGTGGTTATGACTGACGTCTATCTACCGGGAATGACTGGGCTTGAGATCACACAGACGTTGCGACGTGATCATCCCCACTTGCCGATCATCATTCTTAGTGGATATGACGAATTCGAGAACGCCCGGGCAGCCATGCGCTGGGGGGTAAATCACTTTTTGCTGAAGCCGGCAGAGGTTGAGGAGATTGAGTCTGTGCTGCGGGAGGTGCTACTGGAACAAGATGTCCGAGAGCGGCATGAGCGACTGGAGCAGACGTACAAGCAGGAGGTTGGACGGGTACTTCCGTATTTGCGCAAACAATTTCTTCACGAACTGCTGACTACGCGATATCGGGCAGACGAGCTGCCTAAAGAGCGCATGGACTATATAGGCATTCATATGTCCTCACAGACACGCGCCATTAGTCTGCAACTGAATCGACCCGTATTTTTGACACGAATGAAAGAACGGGATTGGCAGCTTCTCCGCTATGGGGCGGCCGATATTATTCAGGAGACGGTGAAGGAGCAAGCGGCGCGCATGAATGGTCAGGTAGAGATTGTTGATTATTCGGATCAGGTATTTGTGTTGCTTCTATTAGGAGATAAAGATCATCTGGAGGAATGCCTGCCACTTGTGGAGCGAATGATTGATCAGATCTTTACGTATCTGAAAATTGAAGTGAGTGCTGGAATCGGAAGATCCAAGAGTCACCCATGTGAGGTGATAGATTCCTATCTCGAGAGCAGGGAAGCGGTGGAAACAGCAGAGTTTCAAGGTGGAAGTCGTATTTACCACTATGAAACATCAGAGGAAGCAGAACCAAGTGTGACCGATTATTCATTATTGCTTCGTCAATGGAATGAGGCTTGGGCGGATATTCGACCTGACCTGGCGGAAGAGGTATGGCACCATATTTGCCTTTTGCTGAAAGAGGGGAAATGTGTTGGGATACAGGATGTACAGGTTGTGGCCGTCAGTCTGTTTGACACGTTGATGCATAGCTGGAACCGACTTCATCCTATGTTAGCGCCGCCGCTGGCGATGAGTGATTTTCTGCGTGAAATTCAATCGAAATATGCTTTGCATGATCTGGTAAGCTGGATGGATCGTATTATCTGCGACTGGCTGGAACAGATACGTAAGGAGATGGGCGAGAAGAAAAGCAATAAACTTATCGAGCAGGTGAAACAGTATGTAGAGCTTCATTACGCCGAAGAGATTAGTTTTGAAGCGATAGCCAAGGGGCTGTTTGTACATCCGAAGTATCTGAGTCAACTGTTCAAAAGGGTGACCGGTGAGAATTTCGTGAGTTATTTGAACGGGTACCGGATTCAGAGAGCATTGGAACTGTTGCAGTCGGGACATTACATGGTATATGAGGTGAGCGAGATGACGGGGTTCCGTAATGCGACGTACTTCAGCCAAGTGTTCAAAATGCTTACGGGAAAGAGTCCGTCTGAGGTGGGGTAGAGTGATACAGGTACAGTAATTATACAAAGCGGAAGAGGAGGTATGGTTCTTATGATGATCGTTCAGCAGGAATATTACATTAAAGGCTTATCTTACTCCATTAGATCGGCAGAGGAAAAGGATGCTGAGGCCTTGTCTTCACTACGTGTACAAATCGATGGGGAAACCGAGAACATGGATCGTGAAGAGGGCGAGGCGTATATCGATGCAACCGGGTTTAGGCGGATCATCCATTTGGACACTGAGAAGTCACGGAATCTATTCCTTGTTGCTGTAGTGGCAGGGGAGGTTGTGGGATACTCCCGATGTGAAGGTACAGTGCTGAAGCGCTTTTGCCATAAAGTTGAGTTCGGCGTTTGTGTAGTCCGAGAGTTCTGGGGGCATGGGATTGGCAAGAACTTGTTGGAGAAGTCGATAGAATGGGCAGACCAGACTGGTGTAGAGAAGATGACGTTGAACGTGCTGGCATTTAATGAAAAGGCAATCGAGTTATACCAAAAGAGTGGCTTCGAGATCGAAGGGATTTTGAAAAAGGATCGGCGACACACGGATGGACAGTATCACGACACGATAGTGATGGGCAGGTTCAGAGACTAAAAGTATAAAAAGTGAAAAGCAGTAATGATGTTGAATGGGTCTGTTCACAACCTATATTGAAATTGATTAGACCGGTGAGTGTATATAGGGTATAGTAAGAGGATATTGCCATTGGAAAAAGAGATATTATGAAGAGATTGAATCAAATATATAATCAGTTTTCAGATGGGATATTTTACAAGTAGTAATTGTGTTGTGTATATGATATATTCTATTTCCGGCCAAAAAAACACGAGAAACAAAGTGTCGCTAGGCAAAACAAATAAGCTTCGAAAGAAACTTAAAAAAAGAGCTTGCTAAGTTGGTTCGGAAGTGTTATGATATAAAAGTTGCTGAGGAGAACAACGCTCGGTAACGAAACAGGTTTGATCTTTGAAAACTGAACAACGAGTGAGTAAACGTTCTGCTTGCAGAATGAACGCGAAAGTTCGAGACAAGCCTTGGCTTGGATCGACTGGAGCACAAATGAGATTTTTAATCTCGTCAGATTCAAAATGAGCTTATCGCTCTTTTCAATACTTTATTGGAGAGTTTGATCCTGGCTCAGGA
>NZ_JAGIKV010000014.1 GCF_017874615.1 Paenibacillus xylanexedens | reverse complement strand
GGTGCAACAGGCGTAACAGGTGCAACAGGCGTAACAGGTGCAACAGGCGTAACAGGTGCAACAGGCGTAACAGGTGCAACAGGCGTAACAGGTGCAACAGGCGTAACAGGTGCAACAGGCGTAACAGGTGCTACCGGAGAGACAGGTGCAACGGGCATAACGGGGGCCACGGGCATCACAGGCACAACAGGAGCAACCGGCGTAACTGGAGCCACAGGGAGCACAGGTGCAACCGGGGCAAATGCCACAATACAAAATGGACTATTTAATGTAAGCGTAGCGTCTGTTGTAAATGGGACAGCTATTTCGTATACGACCGTATTTATTAATGGCACTAACATATTGCATCCTACAAGTACAACCTTTGTACTGGCAACAGGCCACATTTATTTGGTTTCGTATACGTTTAGAGCAACGAGTTCTGTAGTTGGGAACGTTACGGTCACACCAAGAACTAACCTCGTATTTCAAAGTCGGTTTTCAGGGAGAGCAGTTACAGGAACTTTAGATGCGAATGTAAGTGTATCGGGTACGTTTTTAGCTGATGCTACTTCAACTGCACTTACTATCGATTTTCTTTATAATGGATCGGCAACAGCTACACTTACAGATGGTTCTGTTTCGATTATTCAGGTTCAGTAACGGAGTGGAAGATGAGAGCCTAAATTTTGTTAGTTTAAAACCAAAGGGGTGGAGGTGGATGAATATTTCTGCCTCTAATCATTTGGAAAAAAGGAGAATAAAATTTTATGGCTATTTTATCAACCGGACCGATTGAGAATAATCCGGTCAGTGGTGTAAGGCCAACGCAGCAACTGACAATTAAAATGGATAATCGAGATTTAATCAATAGTGCCGATGTTTTGATTCAAGGATATTATCTAGACGGAGCTCGAAACTTATACGTAAACGAACTCATTAATGTGAATCCAAATGAAGTAATAACGAAGAATTATGATGGGAACTTTAATGCTTTTGAATTTGTCTTTACAACGAGCGGTTTAGCAGAAGATCAGATGGGAATCTCGGTATGGGGAAAAAATGTAGAGGGGCAACTTGTAATTCCCCATCGTATTGTATCTTCAGAATTGCTAGGCGCAAATGAAGTAACAGGACCCCCAGGAACAACGGGAGCTACGGGATCTACAGGAGCCATAGGACCCACTGGGGCTAAAGGAGTTACAGGAGTTACAGGACCCACAGGGGCTACAGGAGTCACAGGAGCGACGGGAGCCCCAGGTACGATTGAGCCTAATGCGACCATCGTGGGAGTGGGACCAAATGTTAGCTCTCAATTTAACGAATTAAGAACCAACGAAAAAACGCCGATTATTGAGTTGACTTCTGTATATGGCTTATCCAACCTAAGAGACATTGTTTTAACATTGGGCGATGCTACAGTTGGAAGTAATAATACGGAATTTCAATTAACTACAACTATATCCGGATCTGACATTGCTATCCTTCAAAGCTCGGAGAGAGGAAGGTATGAATCAGGTTTAGCCGGAGAAATAGGAATTGGTGCTCGTTTACCAGCTCCACCGACAGGGACCCAAGTGGTCAGATGGGGCGCTTTTGACGATCAGAACGGCTTATTCTTTGGACAGAGCGTAGTGAATGGAATATTTGTAGCGATCAGAAGAGCAAGTGTAGACACCATTATTCCTCAAACATCTTGGAATGTAGATAAATTAGATGGCACGGGTCCAAGTGGAGCGACGCTTAGTTTACCTAAAGGTAATATATTTCAAATCGTATTTACTTGGTATGGGTATGGAGTAATCGAATTTAGAGTCGTCATCCCTGATCCTGCGACTTTAGCACAAGAAGTAATTATCGTTCATCGCTTTTCCCCCAATGGGCAAACCAGTCTGGCCGATCCTAATCTTCCTCTACGTGCGGAAATCTTTAATAATGGCACAGAATCAGAACTCAATTTATTCGTTGGAGGAAGACAATACAGTATATTGGGTAAATATAATCCTATTTTCAGGGTTACTTCCGAAAGGAGAACTGTAACTGCAACAGGGTCACTCACACCAATTTTGTCTTTCCAGAGAAAGACATCCTTCCCGCCAGGTTCAGGTAGGGCAAATTCAGTGAGTGTCAAATTAGAAAGTATTGATCTTATAACTACAGATGATATTTACTATCAGATCATATTAGGCGGAACGATTAATGGAGGCTTCGTAAGCTTTCCAACTGCAACGACTAATATCCCAACTTCGGAGACTGCTCTTCTAATTAACAACACACTAACGACAATATCGGATGGTCAAGTCCTATTACAAGGCTTAGTAGCCGGAGTTGAGGGAAGTGCCAGAATATCAGCAGCTTCTTCTTCTTCATTATTGGAGTTCCAATTACCTGACACTGAAATTGTGACTTTAGCCGTAGCGAATTTAAGCGGGGGTACTAATCCTGTTACGGCCACCTTCAGTCTTACTGAAGAATGGTAAAAAGTAGTAGAAGAGGAGGGATTCACTTTTCCCTTTCTGCGAAGGAGGAACTATTTTGTCGGATATTATTATCTCGAATATTGGTCCGAATGTAAGTTCACAATTCAATGAGCTAATTGTATCGGAAAAAACCCCAATCGTGGAGTTAACATCTGCATATGGTCTATCCATTCTAAGAGATTCCGTTACAATCACCGGGGATGGGGCGGTTACTAATGATGCAACCGAATATAATCTAAGCAATACCATTAATGGAACAGATTCGGCCATTCTAGAAAGTGTATTACGAGGTAGATACGAGCCAGGATTTGCTGGTGAAGCTGGAATTGGCGTTCGAATACCTTTACTGCCGACAGGCAATCAGATTGGAAGATGGGGATTTTTTGACGATCAGAACGGGGCTTTCTTTGGAGTAAATAGCACAAATGTATTCGTGGTCATACGGCGAGGAGGCTCCGATACAACATTTCCTCAAAGTTTATGGAATGTAGACCGATTAGATGGAACAGGTCCGAGTGGAGCGACGCTTAGTTTATCTAAAGGGAATATATTTCAAATCGTATTTACTTGGTATGGATATGGAGTAATCGAATTTAGAGTGGTCATCCCTAATCCGGCGACTTTAGCGCAAGAGGTAATTACCGTCCACCGATTCTCCCCAACTGGTCAAACGAGTTTTATTGACCCCAATCTTCCATTAAGAGCACAAATCGATAATAACGGAACTGCTGCATCCTACACCCTTTTTGTGGGAGGAAGACAATATAGTATTATCGGAAAATATAATCCTACCTTTAGAGTCACTTCGGAAAGGAGGAGGGTTACCAATCTCACATCAACACTAACACCCGTCCTATCATTTACAAGAAAAGCAATCTTCCCTTCGGGATCAGCTAGAACGAACTCTGTTCAGGTGGATCTAGAAGAAATAAACATTATCTCATCCGTAGATCTTAGTTATCAAGTACTTGTGGGTGGAACTCTCGATGGAGCATTTATTAATTATCCAACAGCTACAACGATCATTCCCGATAGTGAAACAGCTTTGTTGGTAAACAATTCGTCTACAACGATTACCGGAGGAGAAGTAGTGTTTCAAGGTGTTACAGGAGGCGGAACAGGTGTTGCCAGAATATTAGCTTCATCAGAACTATTGGACTTCACGCTTCCTGAAAATCAGGTCGTAACATTAGCTGTATCAAATATTGGTGGGGCAGGCTCAAATATAGTTGATGTGGTATTTAGAGTTGCTGAGAGCTGGTAAAACCTCAGGTCATAATGAAATACATTAAATGTTGGAAAGGGGTAAGAGAGAATGATTTTATCCACCGGACCGATAGAAAATAATCCTGTTAATAGTGTAAGGCCGACACAACAGTTGACGATCAAAATAGATAATCGCAACTTAGTCGATGGCTCGAATATCTTGATTCAGGGTTATTATTTGAATGGAACAAGAACACTATATGTACTTGAGTTAATTTCTATAAATCCTAATCAAGTCCTAACCAAAAATTATTACGCAGACTTTAATTCTTTTGAATTTGTCTTTACAACGAGCGGTTTAGCAGAGCAACAAGTTCAAATTTCAGTTTGGGGTAAAGATGCTACCGGACAGCTTGTCTCGGCGCATCGCTTAGTAGCTTCTGAACAACTTGACGAATCATAAGAAGCAAGATAAACGGCGGGCTTGAATTAGATAAAACAAACTCGTCAAAGCACTTTAGAAAAGAAATGAAGAGGATGGTGGATGTGTCTTTTGGCTCAGGGGATGATAACAGCCAAAAACCAATCTTCCGAAAAACACGACAATGGATGAAATCAGTACAAAAATAAAAAAAGGACCGTAAGTGTTCATCTTCCATCGATGAATGCTATCGGTCCTTTGATGTTTATCCTGCACTAATGAATGACGGTATCGGTTTCCGCCTCTCTTGGTTAACGTCTTCGGAAGGCTCCGCCGCGTGCCAGAGCGAAGAAGATGAGCAGGGCAATAATCGAGCCAACGATGGCGGGAATAATATGAAATCCGCCAATCACCGGCCCCCTTGGTCCCAGCAATTCCGTACCTAACCAGGAACCGATAAAACCCGCAATAATGTTCCCAAGTACACCGCCCGGTACGTCCCGCCCAATCAAGTTGCCGCTTAACCAGCCAATAAGTCCACCAACAATGAGTACCCAGAGCAGATCCATGGATTGTTCTCCTTTCTTCGAGTTTATTACAAGTTATGTTGGGCTGAGTGGAATATACCTCACCTTCCAGTTGGTGGAGGAATCTAAAGTGTCTGTGCTAAGATGAGGGTAAATGATGATTTAAGCTGGGGAACAAGGCTAGAAGGGGTGCACATTGAAGAAAATACTTGTCATTGACGATGAAATCGCAATCAGAGATTTAATTGAGCTTGTACTAAGAAGAGAACACTACGTCGTTCAAACGGCTGAAAACGGTAAAATAGCCCTGCAGCTGCTGGATATTTTCCAACCGGATCTGGTGGTACTTGATCTGATGCTGCCAGACTGCTCCGGATATGAGTTGTGTAAGGAAATTACCGGAAAGCGTGCCATTCCTGTGATCATGCTCTCTGCCAAAAATGAAGTAATCGACAAGGTGCTTGGACTTGAACTAGGCGCGGAAGATTATATGACCAAACCCTTTGACAATCGTGAATTGCTCGCCCGAATCAAGGTGATTCTGAGAAGAAACGAGAGCAAGGAGGAATTAATTGAAGGAACAGAAGTGAAATCTACACGCATCATTCATGAAGAGCTGACATTTGATCTGGAAATCCGAAGGGTGCTAAAAAACGGTGTACCCGTGTCTTTAACGGCCAAAGAGTTTAAAATTCTGGAAACGTTACTCAAAAGGCCAGACAAAATCTTTACCCGGGATGAGCTGCTGCAGATCGGATGGGGATATGACTTTATGGGAGACAGTCGAAGTGTGGATATGACCATCATGCGATTACGGAAGAAGCTGGAAGATAACGCGGACGAACCGAAGTATGTCAGGACGATCTATGGATTTGGCTATCAACTTGGAGGTGGCGAGGCCTGAAGTATGCAACCCGGTTACTGCTGAATTATTTATTTTTCTCCGTGCTGTCCTTTGGCATCATCATTTTTGCGGTGAATAAAGCCATCGATTACTACAGCTTCATTACAATTGAGAAACAGATGATGGAGAAGGCGGATCTGTCCGAGTTGTCCTTCCGTGAGGTGTTGGCACAGCATAGGTCATCTTCAGGAGAGTCCCAGACGAAGGAAATTGTCAGACTTGCTCTGGAGAAGCTGAAAGCTTCAGGCAAGGAAGTACGTATCTATGACAGCTCCAAGCAGTTGCTGGGCCTGGCAGTGGATGGCATCATCATTAATGATGGCAAACCGCTTATTTTTGACAAAAATATTGAGAAAGCGCTGAGCGGCAATTATGCCTACACGGTCACGGAAGATCAGCTGCTTTATTTTGCGACGCCCATTCAGGATCAATTCTACGAAAACGCTTATGTGTATGAGTTCGTGGAGGACATTTCCTACTTTTATGCGATCATGGATCAAATCCGTTATATCCTGTTTGTCGGTGCAGGCGGATTTATTGTGCTGATTACGTTATCCAGCCTGTGGATTGCCCGCAACACAACCAAGCCGATCAAGCTGTTGCTTGGCGCTGCGCAAAGTTTCTCCAGACAGGAGTTTCGGAGAGTTCATCTAAACCGGAAGGATGAGCTGGGCATGCTGGCAGATGGGCTGGATTCCATGGGGCGGCAGCTTCATGATTACATTCAGTACCAGAAACAATTTGTCTCCAACGTATCTCACGAGTTAAAAACACCATTGGCAGCAATTCATGGTTTCTCTCAATACTTGGTTGAAGGGGAGAACGAGGACAAGGAGTTACAAAAAATCTATGCTCATCTGCTGCAGGAATCGGATCGGCTGACACGTTTGATTAATGAACTGTTATTAATATCCCGATTCGATAAGGCTGGTTCTAACGATTTGGAAGTCGAGAAGACAGAAATGAACGAACTGATTCAGCAAGTCGCAATGAATATGGAAACGAAGGCCAAGGATAAAGAAATCGAGATCATGGTTAGTAAAGTGGAGGGAGAATCAACAGATGGAGGTCTGACAAGAGTCTACGCCGATGTCAATCCAATGTTGATGTCCCATGCGATTGCGAACCTTGTGGACAATGCCATCAAATATTCAGGCGGTCCATCGCTAATCCAATTGAAGTTGGAACATACGCCAAGCGAGGTAGTTATACGGATACGTGATCAAGGTATCGGTATCTCGGGCGAGGAGCTGGAGCGAGTGCAGGAACGTTTTTACCGGGCGAAAAATGCTAGCACAGCGAACGGTTCAGGTCTTGGACTTTCCATTTGCAAAGAGATTGTAGAGCGGTTTAATGGATATATCGACATCGAAAGTCAACTGGGAAAAGGGACGACCGTTACGATTGTGTTGCCCCGTGCGGAAACACAATCGTAAATAATTAACGTTACAAGATTGGTACATTTCTGTTATGAGACTAACAAATG
Source organism: Paenibacillus xylanexedens (assembly GCF_017874615.1). GTDB lineage: Bacteria > Bacillota > Bacilli > Paenibacillales > Paenibacillaceae > Paenibacillus > Paenibacillus xylanexedens. The sequence continues at coordinate 175,095 of NZ_JAGIKV010000014.1, read as the reverse complement.
TTTTATTTATAATCACTTCATAAGAACAAATCACACATTTATGGAGGGATCATGATGAAATTGATAAACAAAGCAACAGGTGTTATCGTACTAGGTGCTTTACTAACGGTGGCATTAGCGGGCTGTCAGTCCAGTGATGCTACGCCCCCAGCAACCGGACAGAACACAGCGAATGAACAGAACAAAGGCGAAGGAGCAACAAATGCTAATGCGCCTGCTTCAGAAAATTCGGAAGAAAAGGGTACTAAAGCTATTAAGGAAGGTTCGATGGAAAAGGAAGGAAATGTGGTGCTGAAGGAGCTTGCTTTTGTCTATAATGAGCACACCATTGCGATTTCGGATACAGCGAATGAAGATCAGATGGAACAGATGCTGGGCAAACCGGATAACCTGAAATCTCATACGTACAGTGCCGACGATGGAACAAACATGGATACGTTAATCGGTTTTACAGAAAAGGTCTATACGTATCCTGGTCTGGAGATTAAAACAATCAGTATACCGGAGGGGAAACAAGACTCCATCTTTCATATCGAAATCACAGATCCTAAGTACGCGACAGTCCGAAACATTAAAGCAGGAGACAGCCTGGATACACTCAAAAACGCCTACCCTGAGGGGAAACTGCTTGGTGATGGAGCCCCTAATGAGGAGGATGACTTCCGTTACGAGCCATCCAATTATGTGGATGTGATGTCTTTTCATATCAAGGATGCCAAGGTGGAGAGCATTCAGATCTACAGCCTTCTGGACTAATTCCAAGTGATGAACATAAGAAGCAATAGAAATTTTGTTGTTTGTGGTAAAAGTGTCGAGGGACCGGAACATGATCCCATTGAAAGTCGCTAATTTAGCGGCTTTTTTTATTTTAACGGTACAAGTTTGTTCCCGAGCCAAGGACAAGAACTTGTACCGATTGACGGAATGGATAATAACATAGTCCCATCACCCGGCATAACATCAAAGTCGAATCACGCCACAGATCTGCCCTAGCTAGAATACTCCGGCGAGTACTAACCTCCAAGCCTGGTTACACCACAACTAACAGTACGATAATTCCGAGAAAAATCAGCCAGCATACTGGGTGACCGAAATTTAATCCCCAGCCGACTCCGAATCTTTTCTCAACGGGGAATAGCGAAATTGATGTTAAGCAGAGATATCATATTTAGTTGCACGACGGACAACAGGATAACTATTAAGAAGCTTGCTGTAATCATAAAACCTGACCAAGTACGGCGGAAAGTTACGTCTTGTCTGATGGAACGGTTCGGATCAGTGGGTTGAACCTGCTGCTTCACTCTGCGAATACTCCGATTCTCAAATATGAACACAAGTATTAAGAACACTTGCATTATCGTAGGCATAAACACAGAACTATAAGATTTAGCTGCATAGCCGTCTACGTTCCAACTGCTGTTGTAATGGATCGGAATCTGGTCAGGAATTAGTTCGTAGTTGAGTAGCACAGTTACAATACCAACAACAATAATGAAAACATGGATGAGGAACCACTTACTAGACAAGCTAATGTTTCTTTTCCGAAAACCAATGTCCACTGCCATGATCGATGTTTCAAGAGCAATAGGCAGCATAGGTAGTAAACTTTTCATTTTGAAATTATAGCTAATGTTTATGACTAGGGAGATTACGACCATGGCGAGTGAATAAGTGACAATGATCCAACTTTGTTGCTTGGAATGTTCATCACCGTATATTAGGCAGATGATACAAACAATGAATAGGATGGTATGCAAGGTAGCACTAATCTTAGCATATGACTTCCGCATCTGGCGCAGAGGTTCGCTGTGAAATTGTACAGCGCTGACGGTGACCCCAAAACTAATCGTCTCTCTTGTTAAATAAGGCATGCTTACCATGAGTACAATGGCAGGTACAAATACAAAGATCATTACTATAACAGGCATTATCGTCATATCATTCGCCTCCTCTTATACATAAGTATGTATTCGAAAATTCTATAAACTTTAGAGCATATGCGATGCATCACTATGTCTTTTTGCGTATGATATCCTTTTAACTTAGGGTAGGTAATCGACTTGAATATAAGTTAATTATAATCGATTTCAGTGGCTATATGGGTGAAATTAACATTTGTTCAGACCTTTTTGCTACGCAGCGAACTCATCTGACAACGCAGTAAAGTTTAGTTATAATCAACTATTATCACCATAAAATAAAGTTCACTTGGTAAAATTGTGAAGTAAAAATCACATTAACTGGAGTGGATACTATGCTTTCTGAAGAAGATTATGCGAAGGTGGCGAAAGAAGCTTTACATCAATACCCAATCTATTGGGAAAAACTTGTGTATCTCGGAAAGAGTGATAATGTTACATTTCAAGTTCAGACCAACGAAGATCATCAAAAGTTTCTTATCAAAATCCATATCTCAACGATTTCCATTCAATCAAAAGGGAATATCGCATCAGAGCTTATTTGGCTTGAAGCTTTGGTTAAAGATACAAATCTCGTCGTACCTGTACCTGTTAGAAATCTTCAAGGTGATCTGGTAACAGAAATCTCAACTGATCTTAGCGAAAATACAATCATGGTGACTATTCATCATTGGATTCATGGAAGCGTACTTCAAAGAGAGCCAACAAGTAATGAAACTGAAAATTTGGCTCTCTTAATGGCGGCTCTACATAAACATTCTATGCAGTGGAATGCACCTGAAGGCTTTAATAGACCAATATACAATTCTGATCATTTATATTCATCACTTAATCAATTAAAACGGTTAGTAAATTTAGAGCTTATCTCAAGTGAAGTGTTTTTTCATGTGGAAGAGTCAGCACATAAAATAGCAAATGTGATACAAAATCATAAACGCTTGCCAAGTAACTGGGGAATTATTCATTCTGACCTTCATGAGAGTAACTATGTATTTTATGACGATACTCCTCAACCTATAGATTTTTCGAATTGTGGCTATGGCTTTTATTTATTTGATATGGCTGAAACATTTTTGCATCTTTCATCTTAGGACTTTCGCATTCCATTCTCTAAATCCAAATGAACAACAATCCTTAGCGGCAAATTTTCCATCAGTTATTGAAAACTATTTTAGGAAATATCTTAAAGGAGAAATTTTTTTGTTAAACTAAGGGCAGGTTAGTGTAATCTGATGTGGCTTTTTGTGTAAAATTTGATTCTGAATCAAATTCAGTATATTTTCAATCAGCACCTTTTGTTACCATAAAATAAAGGGGAGAGGTTATATGGATAAAAAGATTAAACTACTATACACACAAGATATATTGAGACAGTCCGCGCAATGTTTTGGTATACGTGAAGACTCCATTTTCGAATTAAATGGGTTTCAAAATTTCGTTTATTCCGGGGTAGTTGGAGATCGAGAAGTTATTTTAAGAATCACCCATGTCACACATCGGAATGAATTATTAACAAGAGCGGAACTAGAGTTTATCATGTTCCTGGCTGATCGCGGAATGAAAGTAGCGAGGCCTATTCAGTCTTTATCAGGGGATCTTATTCATATCATTGACGAGTTTTTTGTTGTGACAGCTTTTGAGAAAGCACCTGGCAGAAATGCAGTAATAGCCGAGGAGAACAATACGTTTTATGAGAATATCGGTCAAATGGTCGGGAAAATACATAAGTTTTCACTTCATTATTCGTCCCAACATTCACGCTATGAATGGAATGATAATGCCCTATTAGCCACATTTAAGAAGTATTGTCCGTTAGAATTACACGATAACTTTGATCGTTTAATTACTGAAGTTAGCGCTCTACCCAAGGAAAAAGATACGTATGGTCTTATTCATGGGGATATCAGCCCTGGAAATTATCTTAATAATGGGGACAAAGCCATTATTATTGACTATGACGATGCGGAATATAGCTGGTTTGTTTCTGATATTGCTACACCATTACTTTATGAAATCCCTATTCCGTGGGTTGTGTCTGGAGATGTAAGGAGGGAGATTGCAAAGCGTTACTATTGCAACTTCTTAAACGGTTATTGTAAGGAAAATACTGTGAGTCAAAGTTGGTTAAACAAAATCCCATTGTTTATTAATTTAAGGCAAGCTAGAGTTTTAGCCGCGTTCTATAGAAGCAGAGATTTTAACGCTCCTGATTGGAGCGAATGGGATGAGCAAGCCCGACGCTTTTACTATGAAAATTTGTTAAATAACACTCCCTATATTGATATGGACTTTTTGTGTTAACGGATACGATACGTTAACAAAGCCAGAAAAGGAAGGGCCATCCCACAAAGGATGGCCTTTAAACTTGCCGTTACAGACAGGACGGAGAATCGTAATAAGTTTGATTCTAATTAACAGCATAGAACCTAAGAGTTATAGATTCTCAGCAAATTTCTATATTACTTTTACTAAGTAACTGGTTCGCTATTCCTCTTTTCGTCCTTAGCCATTTTACCTATTCGCCTAAATTGGACATAATATAATGCTGCTACGACAACGATAAGAATGGGAAGTGTCAGGAAAATATTGCTATATACGAAAGTTGCACTGTTTTGTGGTATCGGATTTAAGCGAATGGTCGATGTGCCCAGATCTAGTATCTTGCCGATAACAGCTGTTGATGTGGCCGTAGCAATAAAAGTGACCATCGAGAATAATCCCATCCCTACGCCGATATTCTCTTTTGAGAGTGTACGTGAAACCGTGTTTGACATTGCAATTTGCATGAACGATTGACCAAGAATACCAAAAATAAGAAAGATCGCAATAAATACTGGCGACATACCAACGACTGAAGACATAGAGAGAAAACCGATAATAAGAAGTGCAGCTGCAGTAAACACAAGGAAACGATTTCCCTTATCATCTGCTAATTTACCGCCTTGTCGACCCAAAAGCGCGGCCATTAAAGACGACGGCAGCATAACTATTCCGATGAAAACCGGTGACAAGTGGTTTACAGAAGAAAGTAGCTGAGGTGTAATGAATGGAAAGGCAAAGCCAATCCCGATCATGACGAAAGTAATAATTAGGCCGAATGAAAACGGTTTGTTTCGAAATATGGCCGGGTTTATAAAGGGGTTTGGAGTATAGCGTATACGTAGTACGAAAAAAATAAAAATAAGAATCCCGCCTAAGGCAAGCCAAACACTTCCGTTTGTTAAAGCCAGTAACAAAATGGCTACGGTACCGGCCAGAAGTATTCCGCCAATATAATCCATTTTTCCGGAAACTCCCTTTTCATCATCTAAATATTTTCGATACATCGGCAAAGTAAGTAATGATAAAAGCGAGATTACAAATAATACCCGCCAGTTCCATGTACTGCTTACCACGCCGGCAATGATGGGACCAATGGCCAAACCCAATGAAAATCCGATTGCAACGGTACCTAATGCACGACCGCGCCTTTCAGGTGTAAAGTAACGAACTGGTACAATCATAGAAATCGCCGGAATGACTGATGCACCAGCTGCCTGTACAATTCGCCCCACAATGACCATCCAATATTCACTAGCCACTAAGCCGATAACAGAGCCAATGGCAAAAAGTAGTAGACCAAACGTCAACAAATTCTTCAAGCTGTATCTGTCTGTCAATTTACCATAAGTTACCGAGCCAATTGCGTACACAATCATATAGCCTGTGATGATCCAACTCGCTTGCGATGAAGAAATTTGAAATTGTTTACCGATATCAGGGAGTACAATATTAAACATGGTTGCATTCATGACGGATATGATGAGTGTAAAGACAAGTAAACCAAGTAATAACTCTCCTTTATTTTTTTGAACACTATGATTGGTTTGCATTGGAATGCCTCATTTCTATTGGATAAAACTGTATTGATGAAATAACGAGCCTGTATTCCTTTGATGATAAAAATTTCATCTGATTAAGCCGACAATGTAATGTTTTAAATGCTTCACTAGCAGAGAAGGTCAACGCTAATTTACTGAAAAGTCCTCAATGATGAGGACTTTTCAGTTTTTCTGGATATATTTTAAATTTCACTTTGTTTTTAATCTTGCTCCCACAGCCGCAAATGACGGTATGCTTCAAAATTATAATTGGCTCCTGACAATTGGGACATACATGATGATTCAGCTTCACCACTTCCTCCGTACTTGACTCCGCATATGCAGAGAGTACTTTGCTTTTCAAACTTGTTGTGTGCAAAAAAAATCGTAAACACGCATAAGATACTCGGAATTTTTCATATCATTCTTTCCTATGCTTCAACATCTTGGTTTACTTGATTTCCCCTGTTGCCATGAGAACTGCTCTCCCCAGCGTATGACTCAGCATGGTGAATCCAAGGAGAGCTGGCGTGGAATTAGGGGCGACACTAATATTTTCGACGTCCAGCGCATGAACGACAAAATAATATCGATGAGGACCGTGTCCCGCTGGAGGCGCTGCACCGATAAAGCGTTCGAGTCTCAAATCATTCTGTAGTTGCAGGGAGCCTTGCGGCAAACCGCTGGAATACTCGTCACCTGCGCCTGTAGGTAGCTCGGTTACGCTGGCAGGGATGTTGATAACGGCCCAGTGCCACAACCCCGATCCAGTTGGGGCGTCCGGATCATATGCAGTTACGACAAAACTCTTTGTCCCGTCGGGTGCACCCGACCACTTCAAATGGGGCGAGAGATCTTTACTTCCTTCTAGTGTTGACATCTCCGAATAATGCTGGGTCGGTAGAGGATGTCCCTCCATAATGTCGTTACTCTCCAACTGAAAGACTGCTACTTCTGGCAATTTGGAAAATGGATTGTTGTTCATTGTAAATTACCTCCTTTTATTTTCATTTTCGATAATACATCAAATAATCGATTCTGTAAACAATAATCGTTTCTTTAATTTACTATCGAATTTAATGTTTGTTTTTTATTGATAACGGTGTAAACTATCTACATACAATTACGTAGAATTATAATGTGTATGAAGGAAGGTGCTGCTTCATGGCGAAAAGGAATGGTTCGTCCACCTTAAGCGAGAATGTCAGGAAGAAACTACAATCCGATATTTTGACTGGACAATATGAACCAGGCTCTCCATTAAAAGTTTCGGAATTAGCTAAAGGTTTCGAAGTCTCAGTTGCTGTTGTTCGCGAAGCGTTGACGCGATTAGCGACTCAGGGTCTGGTACAACAAAATCCTAACCACGGATTTTCAGTAAAGACGGCGTCGGAAGAAGAACTGAACAACATCATACAAGCCAGGCTAATCAATGAATCTGAAGCTTTACGCCTATCGATCGCCTATGGTGATCTCACATGGGAATCCAATGTAATTGCCGTGCATCACAAGTTATCGCAAACGGCTGAGTACAAAGAAGTGAATGAAAAGCTTGTTGTCCGCGAAGAATGGTCTGAGATTCATCGTCAATTTCACTACGAGCTTATTGCAGCATGTCCGAATCCAGTTCTCTTAGATATCTGCAGCAACCTTTGGGATTTGAGCGAATTTTATCGACATTGTTCCCCCCCACAACAGCAAGTCCGCGATGGACTCGCTGAACATAAGGCATTAACAGATGCCGTTCTTAACCGCGATGGTGAACATGCTACACAGATCTTTAGAGCACACATCCAACTAACCGCAGAGGTCTTATTTGACAAGCAATAAGTTGTTTATATGATTCAAAAGTTTACATCGAAACTTATCGATTACCTGGGGAATTGGATAGGGACGGGATACTTAATATTCGCATAAGCGATTTCTTGGTTAATCTAACTATTTTGTATGGAGGTGAGGCTATTGAAAACAATCGGCTAAAGCTGGAGGCGAATGAGATGCTGGAATTAGAGTTTACGACTATAGAGGAGTGGGATGAAGCATTGTGGGCGCGGATGGAGCGAATCTATCATGAGGCTTTTCAAAGCGGCGCTAAGACAAAAGCGATTCTGCGCAGTATGCTGGACCGGAAGATTGGTTATTTACACACGGGCGTGCATGATGGAGAAGTGGTTGCGATGGCTGTTACTGGACTGGAGGGGAAGGTTGCGGAGCGGATCCTGATCATCGATTACCTCGCGGTTGAACAGAAGTTGCGTGGGTGGGGCATAGGGACCTGGATGCTAGAGCAGCTCAGAGCCTGGGCGTTAAGGGAACACCGGATCAAAGGTATGATTATCGAGGCGGAGTTCGGGACAACGGAGTCTCATCAGGAACGCATTCAGTTCTGGCAACGCAACGGGTTCATCCTAACCTCCTATGTCCATCAATATAGAATGGTGCCAGAGCCGTATCAGGCAATGATGCTGCCACTGGATACAAATACGCATGTGCCTGATGATGGTGAAGCACTGTTTCGTTATATCAATGCTTTTCACAAGGTTGCTTACCGGAAGAGTTAGACCGCATTCAATGGACCTGCAGGAAATTACCGTAGAGATTAGGATTTAAAATGATCAGTTCTTGACTGCATGGTCAATAACTGATACATTAATCCCATGAGCAGACCAAGAGAATTTGATGTCGATCGTGTATTACACCAGTCTATGGAAGTGTTCTGGAATCAAGGCTTCAAAGCAACTTCTTATGAGGACCTTACGCGTACTACAGGAGTCAAAAAGCAAAGTTTGTACTGTGTTTTTAAAGACAAGCGATCGTTGTTCCTGAAGGCGCTGGCACTTTACCGTGAACAGGTTATAGCGAAACTGAAAGAGATTGAAGCCCTGGATTCGTCTCCCGTTGATAAACTGAATACCTTACGATATTCCCTTTTAGACGATGAATCTAGCTGCCAAGGGTGTCTAATTGTGAATGCATCACTCGAATTCGGAACAGATGACGAGCAGGTCACACGAGAAGCTGAGCTCATGGCAGAAGAGATTCAACTGGTATTAGAGAAGATCATAAGTAGTGGCCAGAAACAACAGTTAATTTCCAACCGGTACACGAGTATAGAGCTTGCATCTTATCTAAATAACACCATTCTTGGTGTGAGAGTTATGGAGAAATCAGGTTCATCCCGTGAACAGATCGAGACGGTTCTGCGTACTTCATTTGGCATGATCATGTCTTGATCTTTTTTTGTGAAATTCTTGACTACGAAGTCAAAAATAATTGAAGGCGGATTAATACACCACGAAACCTTGAAGGAGGTGGGGCTTTTCGATAAAAATCGTGTATTGATTCATTTGGAAATAACGTCTAGCTGTTAACCAGGCTGGTTGCTGTTTAACATCTCCTAGGTCAATTTATATAAAACGAAATATGTGGAGGTTATTATGAATTATTCTCAATCCGTAGAAGCATTGTTCCAACCTGTAGAGTTAGGTCACTTGAAGTTATCCAATCGGATCGTGATGGCGCCGATGACGCGTCAATTTTCTCCGGACGGTATCCCGGGTTCGAATGTTGCGGGCTATTACCGCCGCAGAGCAGAGAACGCAGTGGGGCTTATTGTGACGGAAGGGACAATAATTAATCATCCGGATGCATCCAATCAAGCCAATGTGCCGCACTTTTATGGCGAAGCTGCAATGAATGGTTGGGCACATGTTGTATCTGAAGTACATGAAGCTGGCGGTCGAATTATTCCACAGATCTGGCATATGGGAGCCAAAGGTCATGTTAATGATTATTCGGAAGCTGAGATTGCTACAATCGTTCAGGAATTCGCAAAAGCAGCCTCAGAAGCGAAACGCGTTGGGTTCGATGGTGTTGAAATCCATGGAGCACACGGCTATCTGATCGACCAATTCCTGTATGAGAAAACCAACTCTAGTACCGATCGTTATGGTGGAGACATGATGGCTCGCACACGTTTTGCAGTTGAAGTGATAGAGGCTTGCCGTGAAGTAGTGGGACCGGAATTCCCGATTGTACTGCGTTTATCTCAGTGGAAGACAGATGATTATCAGGCTAAATTGGCTGAAACACCGGAATTACTGGAGCAGCTTCTCGCACCGTTGGTTCAAGCTGGAGTCGATATCTTCCACTGTTCCACACGCCGTTTCTGGGAGCCGGAATTCGAAGGGTCTGATCTGAATTTTGCTGGATGGACCAAAAAACTGACTGGTAAACCGACAATCACTGTTGGATCGATTGGTCTTGATGGTGACTTTACAAGTCTGTTCACAGAAGGTAAAGGCGCAGGTAACGTCGGTATCGAGGGATTGGTACAACGACTTCAGAATGATGAGTTTGATCTGGTTGCTGTAGGCCGTGCTCTTCTAGTCGACCCTGAATGGGTTAAGAAAATTCAAGAAGGACGTACTGATGATCTGGTTCCATTCACAAGAGAGGCGATGACTGTACTTACTTAATTGTAGTTATAATCATTAGGAATATGTATTAATCAAACACACCTTCAAGAGAATGAAACCTTGTCGTAAGATAGGGAGATCATCTTGGAGGTGTGTTTGTAATGCCAACCAGAGTGAGTTATCCGGTGGAATTAAAGATGAAAGCCATAGAAATGAGATTGGCAGAGGATGCAAAAGAAACATCGGAATAAGGTCCTCAACTTCATTATTGCTGGTTCCTTAATTTCTACATCATCACTCAACAACACCACTGCTTGGGGGGAGCTCTCCCTCCGAAAGATCAACGCTTCTGTTCACTGAATTCCCAATGCAAGTGACGATCTATTCATTAGTGCTAAGTGACAACAAGTGTTTTAGATTCTCATCAATAAATTGATTATCGGCACTGTTGATTCCACGACCGGCAAAATGGCCCCAGATCGATTGGATTGGTTTCAAGACAGCATTAGGTATACGCTTAGCTTCGTATTCATTATCGGCCGCAGTGCAGAAGAGATCCGTGCTTCCCGGCATGATACAGGCATAAGCTTTTATGCTCTGAAGTGCTTTATCAAAGTCTCCGTTATAGGAGGGGTTTGCACTGATATCAGCATGTTGGCCTGTCCATAACATGGCTAGAACATTATGCGGATCCATATTCATAAAGCTGTTTTCCCAGACACCAGCTACAAAATCCTCCAATGTGTCAAACCCCATCTCACGGTATAGCTCTTCTCTATAAAACGCATGTGATAGTCCCCATCCTGCATACACCCGACCAACGGCACGCATGTCTGTAGAGCTTAGTTGGTTTAATTTACTTGAGTCGAAGCCGACTGCGGATAGCAATGAAGCTTTCACACCTTCCAGAACCACAAATGTGTGAGGCCAAGGTTTGGCGATGCCTCCGAAAGGTGCGATTCGTTCAACCATCTCCGGGTAACTTGCCCCCCATTGAAATGCCTGAATACCACCCATCGACCACCCGACGACGAGAGCAATCTTTTCAATACCGAATTTTTCGGTCAGCAGTTGGTGCTGGAATCGAACGTTGTCATAGATGGTTACCTGTGGAAAGTTAGCCCGATCGAATGGAGGAGGCGTGTTACTGGGAGAGGAAGAGAGCCCATTGCCCATCAAATTGGGAACGATAATAAAATATTTCTCTGGATCCAGTGCCATCCCGCTGCCAATGAGCCATTCATTCTGAACATGCTGATCTCCAAAAGCCGTTGGATAGACAACAAAATTATCTTTCTGTTCATTTATTTTTCCGTAAGTTTTATAAGCGAGATAAGCGTTTGGTAACGTCACTCCTGATTGTAAGAGTACATCACCCAAATTAAAAATTTCATAATCCATCGTATAGTCGCTCCCTTCAAAATGAAAAACCACATGTTCCCTGTGATCTCTTGTACTCAGTATAGAGCTGTGATACCCTCAATAAAAGTGAATAGAATTCAAGACAGTATTCAATAAAATTGAAAGATGAAGGGGGGGCATGGGATGGAATTGCGTCAACTGAATACGTTTTGTACGGTTGCAAAAACATTGAATTTCACGCGGGCAGCAGAAGTGCTGAGCTACGTTCCTTCCAACGTCACGATGCAAATTAAAGCATTGGAAGATGAGCTAGGTGTTCGCCTCTTTGATCGGTTGAGCAAGCAACTCGCGCTCACAACTGCGGGTAAACGCTTTTTAACACACGCCCAAGGCGTTCTTGAAAAAATGGACGAAGCTCGCAGTGCTGTCCATGATGATGAAAAACTACTAAGTGGTACCTTAACGATAAGTGCGAATGAGGTTATTTGCTCCTATCGGCTTCCACCTGTCTTCCAACGGTTTCGTTCGCAGCATCCGGGAGTTCGCCTAATTTTCCGCTCAGTTCCGAATCAAGAGCTCAAGCAAACGCTCTTTGAGGGAACCACGGATATTGTTTATATGTTGGATGAACCTATTCGCTCGAGTGGACTTTCCGTGGAACCTTTGCTGGAAGAACATTTCCGATTGTTAGCAGCTCCAGATCACCCACTCGCCAAACGAACGGTGCTGCAATTGGAAGATTTCCATGAAGAAGTGTTCCTGACAAATGAGAAGGGTTGTCCCTATCGAACGATGTTTGATCGGTCATTTGAAAAAGAGGGCATTGATAGCATTACATATTTAGAGTTTCAAAGTGCTGAAGCCATTAAACAATGTGCAATTTCAGGAATCGGTATTGCCTTTCTTCCTGAGATCGTCGCGGAATCTGAAGTTGAACGCGGAGAACTTGTTGTCCTCCCATGGCAAGTTCCGGACTTGCAGGTGTATACACAGATGTTGTGGCATAAAGACAAATGGCTTTCACCAATGATGTTATCTTTTATAGAAGCAACCAGGGTAGTGTTTGGTTCACAGAGTGAGAATAAAACCGGATAGCTTATGTACGAGACATCAAACTGTTAAGTACAGTAAAACGCTGTTGAAAGTGAGGAGACATTGTTTATTCAGATCCATTCACAAATTTGTTCATATATGATGAACTGGAGTATGATGGGGGAAGGCGATGCTGATAATTAACATATAATCAATGCCAAGTATAGAGTGTAATTTGATATCGGTCTAAAGCTTTTGGACCCGGCTATACAACACCATACTTCCTTGAAGGGGGACATCTGTTTTGGATGAGCAGTTTCTAGATTTATTGGCCGAGAAATATGATACGGAAGAAAAAATTATAACAGAGATCATCAACCTTGAAGCGATCTCCAATCTCCCGAAGGGAACCGAGCATTTTGTCAGTGATTTGCATGGGGAGTTTCAGGCTTTTCAGCATGTACTAAGAAACGGTTCGGGTACCGTCAAAGAGAAAATCAAAGAATTATTCCGGGAGGTTTGGACGGATCAAGAAATCAATGATTTTGCGGCGTTGGTTTATTACCCGGAAGAAAAAATACAGCTGGTTATAGGGGAACTGAGCAATAAACAGGCTTTGAACCAGTGGTATAGACTAACAATTGAACACATGCTTAAGCTTATTTCTTATGCCTCTTCCAAGTATACACGCTCGAAATTGCGTAAAGCTCTGCCAGAGCAGTATGTATATATTGTAGAAGAGCTTCTATACAAGACGGATTCGACCAACAATAAGGATCCTTATTACGAGGAAATATATCGGCAAATTATATCCTTGGGCCAGGCGGACAATCTCATTATCGGCCTTGCTTATACGACACAGCGCCTGGTGGTTGACCATCTTCATGTGGTTGGAGATATCTATGACCGGGGGCCGTACCCCGATAAAATTATGGATACGCTGATCAACTACCATTCTGTAGACATACAGTGGGGGAACCATGATGTCCTCTGGATCGGAGCCTACGCAGGTTCTCTGGTCTGCCTTGCGAATATTATTCGGATCTGCGCCAGATACGATAATCTGGACATCATTGAAGATGTATACGGAATCAATCTGCGCCCATTGCTAAACCTGGCGGAGAAATATTATGATGACAATCCGTCCTTCAGACCTAAGTTACAGGCTGGCCATAATGTATCGGAGCAGGAAATTCTGCAGATTACCAAAATTCACCAAGCCATTGCCATGATTCAGTTTAAACTTGAAAGCCCGATTATCAAGAGACGCCCATACTTTAATATGTCTGAAAGACTTTTGCTGGAGCAGATTGATTACGACAACAATGAAATCAACATCTGCGGTAAAACGTACCTGCTGGAAAACACCTGTTTTGCAACCGTAAATCCGCAGAAGCCTGAACAATTGCTGGAGGAAGAACGCCAGGTAATGGAAAAGCTGCTGTTTTCCGTTCAGCATTCCGAAAAGATGGCCAGACATATGAATTTCCTCATGAAAAAGGGTAGCCTTTATTTAAAATACAACGGGAATTTGTTAATCCACGGCTGTATTCCTTTGGATGAAGAAGGAAATATGGAAGAAATGCAGATTGAAGACAAGACATATGCGGGCCGTCAATTGCTTGATGTTTTTGAAGATTATTTACGTTACGCCTTTGCGCATCCGGAAGAGACAGAAGATCTGGCGACGGATATGGTATGGTACATCTGGACAGGGGAATGCTCCTCGCTCTTTGGAAAGAGAGAAATGACCACTTTTGAACGGTACTTTATCCAAGATAAAGAAGCACATAAGGAGAGAAAGAATCCGTACTACCATTTACGTGAAAATGAAGAGATCTGTCGAAAAATCATGCAGGAGTTTGATATGAATCCAGATCATGGACATGTCATTAACGGCCACACACCAGTCAAAGAAATTAGTGGAGAGAGCCCTGTTAAAGCAAACGGCAAAATGATCGTGATTGACGGCGGTTTTTCCAAAGCCTATCAATCCACAACGGGCATTGCCGGATATACCTTGTTGTACAATTCCTTTGGCATGCAGCTCGTCGCCCATAAGAAATTCAACTCAAAAGAAGATGTCTTATGTAACGGAACGGACGTGTTATCTCTAAAAAGATTGGTGGACAAAGAACTGGCGCGGAAACTGGTAAGGGAAACCAATGTCGGGGAACAGCTGTTGCAGAAAATTTCAAATTTGAAGGATCTATTAGACTATCGCTACATGAAATGAAACGATTCCTAAAAATACACACCTGGATCAACCGTTTGAGTGCAATTTGACGTAGACGCTCGTATTGGGCAGGGAAGTAAGAATACCCTGCCTGTGCGAGCCTTTCTTTTGTAACAGTGCGATTTAACAACAAACTTTATGACATACAATTGAACTAACGGCGGATTTTCAATTGGTGGAGGGAAGAAAGATATGGACTACAATTCACGGAATGAAGCGGTTTTTGAGACGAAACGGTTCCGTAACTGTACCATAGCGGCGGGTCGTCGTCATACCGTTGCTCTTAAATCTGACGGAACAGTAACAGCTGTGGGTGATAATAAATATGGTCAATGTAAGGTAAGCGATTGGTGCGATGTCGTCGCAGTTGCAGCGGGTAATGTTCATATGGCTACGAATACCGGTAATGCCCATACCGTTGGTCTTAAATCTGATGGTACGGTAACAGCTATAGGTTGGAATAAGCATGACCAATGTAATGTAAGCGAATGGCGCGATATTGTAACCGTTTCGGCAGGTTGGTGCCGTACGGTTGGGGTTAAATCAGATGGCACGGTGGTTGCGGTGGGGCGAAATAATGAAGGGGAATGCAACGTGAGCAGCTGGCGCGATATTGTATCGGTCACTACGGGTGACTGGCATACAGTTGGTCTAAAATTAGACGGAACGGTAACAGCAGTTGGTAACAATAAGTATAACCAATGTAGCATAAACGACTGGAGCGACATATTGGCTGTTTCGGCGGGGTATCTTCATACGATTGGGCTTAAATCAGATGGCACGGTAGTGGCTGTGGGTAGAAATAATGAAGGCGAATGCGACGTAAGCGGTTGGCGCGATATTGTAGCAGTTGCAGCAGGGAGTTATCATACCGTTGGTCTTAAGTCCGATGGTACGATGGTTGCTGTGGGTTCGAATAAACATCACCAATGCGATGTAAGTGCCTGGTACGGAATTAGAGCTGTTTCGGCGGGGTGTGCCCATACGATTGGACTGAAATCGGATGGTACGATGGTTGCTGTGGGTGATAATGATTATGGACAATGTGATGTAAGCGGATGGAGTAACATTCAACCATAAATAAAGGAATTTTATATCGAGGGACAAGATCATGGTCCCATTGAAGTCGCTATTTTAGCGGCTTTTTTGTTTTACTAAATAAAATGCGATGTGGCGAGATAAAAGCAGTTGTTAAGCTGACAATTATATATTCGATGAATAAATTTAAAAGTTCGTTAACATATGCGAAAACGGCGGAAGCTTTAATATAGCTTTCTTCAGTTAGACAAAGCACAAAAGTAACATCAATTGTCATTTATTTGATCGTTATTTATTTATTGAATCATTCCGAAATTCTGATTTATGGAAAATAAATAATACGAATCCATACCATTTTTCTATTTTTATATTTAAAATACGATGTTATTCATCATTTTACGATATGCAATGACTACATTTACAAAATCCATCATTTACAAAAATTACAAAATTGATTATAGTATATTCAACAAGCTTTTCAACTAATTCAATCGTTGTTTCGGCACGTTGAAGATAGGAAAATGCACATATAATGATAGTTATGCGTTAAATTATAACCTTCTGTCCCTGATCAACGGGGATAGCGGAGTTTATTTGATATGTCTATTGATGTGCTTGTAAGGAGGTGCTCAGACTGAGCGATTCCGTTGTTTTTATGTTTTCTGGACAAGGATCGCAGTATCCGCAGATGGGGAAGGATCTGTTTGAGCAGGATGCATTGTTCAGGGAAACGATGCTTGCGCTGGATCAAACGGTGTTGGAATGCGGGGGCGAGTCAATCGTCCAGTATATGTACGGCGATTCGTCAACCGATGAGGACCGCTTCGAACGTACCATTCTGTCGCATCCCGCCATCTATATGGTGGAATATGCACTTGCCCAATCGTTATTGACGCGTGGCGTGATCCCTGATTACGTCCTTGGCAGCAGCCTCGGGGAATTTGCCGCCGCTGCCATTGCGGGCGTATTCAGTGCAAAAGATGGCTTGCGCTGTGTTATGAAGCAGGCAATACGATTCGAGCAACATTGCCCTTCTGGCGCGATGTTAGCGATATTGGGAGATGCATCTCTATATCCGGAACTTCCGGAAATTGAATATTGTACCTTGGTGTCCGTCAATTATGACGGGCATTTTGTTATTTCCGGACCGGTGCATGCACTGACAAAAGCACAGGAGTGGCTCACATCGCATGCTGTGCTAAGTCAGATGCTCCCGGTTTCATTTGCCTATCATTCTCAATGGATTGATAGCGCAGAAGCAGCATACACGGCGGATTTGCAGGCATTTACATTTGCCGCCCCTCACATACCGTTAATCTCCTGTATGACTGGAGGGGAGGCTGCCCGAATTGCACAAAATCACTTCTGGCAGGTTGCACGAAAACCAATTCTCTTTCGCGAAGCAATACAAAAGCTTGAATCTGCCGGACCGCATCACTATATCGATATCAGTCCGGGCGGTACGCTTGCAGGTTTTGTGAAGCGGCTTGCAGACAAACAAGCTTCATCAGCGGCGGTCGTGTTGTTATCTCCCTTTTACAGGGATAAGGAACAATTGGAGAGCGTGGCCAGGCAATATCAACAGCCGTCCATGAACATTCAGAGGGGAGAGCAGACCATGAGGGCTTATGTATTTCCAGGGCAAGGCTCGCAGTTCAAGGGCATGGGGCACGACGTTTGGAATCTTTATCCGGACCTGGTCCGCACCGCAGATGAAATATTGGGATATTCCATACGCGAGCTGTGTCTTGAGGACCCCGGAGACCGACTCAAACGTACGGAATACACCCAGCCGGCCCTGTACACCGTGAATGCCCTGATGTACTACAGGGAGCTTGAGCAACAGGGGAAGCCGGACTATGTAGCGGGACACAGTTTGGGTGAATTTAATGCGTTGCTGGCTGCAGGCGTGTTTGATTTTGCAACCGGACTACGTATCGTCCAGTTCCGCGGTGAATTAATGGGAAGAGCAGAGGGCGGTGGGATGGCAGCTGTGATCGGGCTGCATTCGGATGTTGTCGGTAAGATTCTTGCGCAGCATGGCCTTGACCACTTGGATATCGCCAATATGAACAGTCCCAGTCAGATCGTTATTTCGGGTCCGCAGGACTTGCTAGTCCAGGCGAAGTCTGTGTTTGAGCAGGAAGGTGCATCCAATTACGTCATCTTGAATGTGAGCGGCGCATTTCACTCCAGATATATGGAAGCAGCCAAGCAGCAATTTGCTGCTTATCTCAAGCAATTTCAGTTTGCTGCCCCGACGCTATCCGTTATTTCCAATGTTGGGGCAAGACCCTATACAATCGATCATCTGCAACACAACATGGTGGAGCAGTTGACGTCCTCCGTGCAATGGACTGATACCATTCGATATCTGATGGGAAAAGGGGTTAACGACATTGTACAGATTGGACCCGGGACCGCTCTAAGCAAACTCGTAAAGGCTATCCAGGCTCAGGCTCAGCCACTTTTTGTGGAGAAATTATCGGTTGAACCGCCTCCGGCTTCAACCGCAGTGATAAAGGACGTACCTAAGGATGTATCAATGGGAGTGTCTGAGACCGCTGCCCATCCGTTCAGCAGCTCGCAGCGTTTCCAATCTGAACGGATGGGCAGCGCTGAATTCAGGCAGGATTATGGTGCCAGGCTGGCGTACGTTGCGGGAGGCATGTTCGGCGGCATTTCATCTGTGGCGATGATCACAACACTTGCAAAAGCGGGTATGGTCGGCTTTCTTGGAACAGGTGGACTGCGCGCTAAAGAAGTGGAAGAGGCGGTGATGTCCATCCGTCAAGAATTGCCTGTCCAACATTGCTGGGGATTAAATGTGCTTCATGATCCTCTCCACCCTCAGCGCGAGGAAGAGATGATCAAGTTAATGCTTAGATTGGGCCTGAACAAGATGGAAGCAAAAGGATTTCTGGGCATGTCTCCTGCACTTGTCCACTATCGGGTCAAAGGAATCTATCGCAGATCCGATGGTACTGTGGCTTCATCTCATCTTCTTCTCGCCAAATGCTCTCGTCCAGAGGTGGCAGAGCTGTTTATGAGTCCAGCTCCGCAACATATGTTGGACCAATTGCTGGTGGAAGGACGTATTTCCGCTGAACAGGCCCAATTGGCGCGGCAATTGCCGATGGCGGATGACATCTGTGCAGAAGCCGATTGTGCCGGATATACCGATGGTGCAGTATCCATGACCCTCCTCCCTGCCATGCTGTCCCTGCGCAATCAGATGATGAAAAAACATGGCTACGCCAAAACAATCCGGGTCGGTGCAGCTGGAGGTATTGGTACACCCCAGGCGGCTGCGGCAGTATTTGTCATGGGGGCGGATTTTATTCTGACCGGCTCAATTAATCAATGTACGGTCGAAGCCAATACTAGCCAACTCGTAAAGGAACTGCTTCAGCAAATTAACGTACAGGATACCGGATATGCGCCCGCAGCAGGCATGTTTGAACTGGGAGGCAAGGTACAGGTGCTGAAGAAAGGTGTTTATTTTCCTGCGCGTGCTAACAAACTGCATGAACTGTATCGCCAGTACGACAGCATCGACGAGATCGATGAGAAAACAAAAACAAGGCTTCAGGAGCAGTATTTCAAAAGGAGCTTTGACAGCATTTATGCGGAGATGGAATCCACTCTTACGACCCAGGAGAGAGCACTTGCCGAACGTAGTCCCAAGGCCAGAATGGCCGTTATTTTCAAGTGGTATCTGGAGCACTCCGCCAAACTGGCGCTTCAGGGGGATGAGAATCATCAGCACAGGGTGGACTTTCAGGTATATTGTGGTCCGGCACTCGGTGCTTTTAATCAGTGGGTACAAGGAACAACGCTCGAATCCTGGACACAGCGCCATGTGCATCTGATCGGAGAGAAGTTAATGGAAGAAACAGCCCAGCTGCTTAACGAAAGCCTGCTTCAACTGGTATAAAACGGCCCAGCACAATTAGATGCGCAGTGAGACAAGCCAATAAGGAGGAATCGAATGGATATTGAAAGTGAAGTGCTTATTGTGGGGGCAGGCATTGCAGGCGTGGCGCTGGCACTGGCCATGGGCAGAAAAGGTCGACAGGTGGTGTTGATTGAACGCTCAAAACAATTTCCCAACATTCCCAAAGGTGATTTTCTCCAACCGGTAACGATCGATCTGCTGGACAAGCTTGGCGTTCTTCCTGAAGTAACCAAACACTGCGCTCATGTAGCACGGGTAAACTACGGCACGCTTGGGGGTATCAACTGTTTTACGGGTAGCTATGAAGAAATGGACATACCTGTGCGTTATGCATTGAACGGGGACCATCACCACATTCATCAAAGCCTGTTTAATGCCATTGAGGAAATGCCCAACGTACGCTTCTACCCCGGCATGAACGCAGGAAAACTGTTGTTCACCGATCATTATGTGAGCGGAATCGAAGCAGATTCCGCGGGCAAAACGGTACGCATCGGCAGCAAAATCCTTGTCGGGTCAGACGGCATCAAGTCCAAAATTCGTGATCAGCTGGGGCTTAAATATCACCTTTATCCTTATGAGGAAAAGATGGCAAAAATGTTCGCTTTTACTTTTCACGATGTCACACATACCAGGGAAGAGGCCAGCTTTTTCTTTGGCGAAGGTGTAAGCTGCGGAGTATTTCCTTTGCCCGGCCAAAGGCTAAGGATCTACCTAGCTTTGCGAAAGGATATATGGCAGCGCATCCGGGAGGACGGTATCGAATCGCTGCGCGGCATGCTGCTGTCTCTCTGTCCGCACTTGCAACAAGAAATAACGCAGATCGTGGATTTCAAACAGGTTCAGTCCATTCCGGCCTATTATCTGCATACCGAAAAATGGGCGATTAACGGCGCTGTTCTGCTAGGAGATGCATGTCATGCTCTAAGTCCGGCACTGGGACAGGGTATGAATCTGGCGATTCAGGGTGCTGTCGAACTGTCGAATACGTTGGAAGAAGCGCTCATTACCGATGACTACTCAGAACGTCAGCTTCGCCTGTATGAGAAAAAAAGAAGGAAATATGTGCGTCTCATCCAGCGCAACAGCACAGCTCATACCTATTGCTGGTTTGTGAAGAACCGCGCCTTTGTAACACTTCGCAATGCTGCTTTTCGTCGAATCGGCAAGTGTCCCAATCTGCTGAAGGAACAAATGCTGACTACGTCGGGATACAGTGACAAACCACCGTCATTCTCACACATGCTGCGCTTTGCGGGAATTATGAAGCCCTGATGAGATGAAAGGTCAGTATGCCGATACCAAAGGAGGGAGACATTCAGATGGGAAGCAAAAGGATAGAAATTGCCGTTGTGGGTATGGCCTGCCGTTTCCCGGGAGCCAGCGGATATGATTCATTTTGGGAAAACCTGATTCAAGGCCGCAATTCCATCTCTCAGATTCCCCCGGAACGCTGGGACTTGGAGCAGTTTTATTCGTCAAACTCGAATGACACAGGCAAAACCTCAAGCAAATGGTGCGGGTTGGTGGAAGGAGCATATGATTTTGACCACAGCTTTTTTAACATTTCCCCGCGCGAGGCTGCGAGCATGGACCCACAGCAGCGTTTGCTTCTCGAAGATACATGGCATTGCATCGAGGATTCAGGCGTTTCTCTGTCGGAGCTTCAGCAGAAGGTGACAGCTGTTTATACCGGCGTGATGACAGCGGGTTATCTGCAGCAAATGGAAGCCTCACAGGCGGACAGTTATGCCTGTCTTGGCAATTATGAGAGCTTGCTTGCGAACCGGATATCCTACGCGTTTAATTTAACTGGCATGAGCCTGCCGATTAATGCGGCCTGCGCTTCCTCACTCGTGGCTATTCACGAGGCGAGACGTGCCCTGATTCTGGGAGAATGTGATTATGCCTTGGCTTCTGCCGTGAATTTGAATCTCGACCCGCTCAAATATGTTTCCTTTTCCCAATCAAGAATGTTAAGTCCCACAGGGCAGTGCAAAACATTTGACCAGAGCGCGGACGGATACGTCCCGGGAGACGGGGTTGCTGTATTGCTTCTGCAGCGATTGGAGGAAGCCGTCGAGCAAGGGAATACGGTTTATGGCATCATTAAAGGCTCTGCTGTCAACCACACGGGGAAAAGTTTGTCCATTACGGCACCTCGCATGGAGGCACAGCGTGATGTCATCTTGGCTGCGTGGAAGGCTGCAGATATCGATCCTCGCACTATTACCTATATTGAAGCACACGGGACTGGCACCTCGCTGGGGGACCCGATTGAGGTCGAAGCATTAACTCAGGCATTTCGGCACTATACCCCGGATCGGTCATTCTGTAAGATTGGATCGGTTAAAACGAACATCGGTCATCTGGAGAGTGCAGCGGGCATAGCTGGTCTTATTAAAGTGATGATGATGATGAAACATCGGAAAATTCCGGCCTCTCTTCATGTGAAGACACTGAATCCGATGATTCCTTTTTCGCGTACCCCGCTGGAGGTTGCACGGAAACAAGAGACTTGGCACAGTCAGGAGCAGGGACAGCCTTTGCGCGCAGGGATCAGTTCATTCGGTTTCGGAGGTGTAAACGCCCATGTTGTGGTCGAACACTACGAACCGGCTGCTAAACCCTCTGTACCCTCCAAGCGATCCTTCCAGCAGGATTCCAAAGAGCCCTCCCGATTATTTCTGCTGTCTGCCAAGTCGGAAGCGAGCTTGCAGGAGCATGTCGCAGATTGGCAACAGTGGTTCGACAGGCATTCTAATGCGGAAGATACACTACGGGCTATCAGCCTGTCGCTGCTTAAAGGCAGAGAGCAATTCAAATATCGGTTTGGCGGATGGGCTCATACCCAGGAAGAGCTCAGGACATTGCTGAATTCCGACTGTTACGGCAGCCCGCAAATTGGAGTATCCGCAAGGTATCTGAACATTCAGAGTCCCACATGGGAGGGATACGCCCAATTGAAATGCTCTGGACATACGTCTCAGTTATTACTGCGTAAGGCAGAAAGGCAAATCGAGGCAGCATTAAAAGCAAACGGCATGAGGGAAGAATGGGAAGACTTGATGACAGGGTACTATCAGGATACGTGGCATGAAGATCGGCGAGAGCTGTATTGTTTTATAGCCGGATATGTTCATGCTGCTTCCTTGATTCAACTGGGATTTGCCCCTCGGTGGATTCAGGGAACAGGGATTGGCATGCTGATTGCATGGGTCATTGGAGGTCACATTTCTGTTGAAGATATGATCTCCGTTCTGCTCAAGCAGAAGCGTGCCGAAGACGTGAGACTGTGCAGCCCCATATGGCCTGTCATGCAAGAGGGAAGCTCATCCCCAATCATGCCCTTTGCTTTTGATGATTCCTATGTACATGATTTGATTCAATCTGTACGGATCGTGGAGGAACAGGCTTACGACGGGTTCCGAGACGAATTGATGGATCGTGCGTTTCGTTTATACACCCATCAATATACGTTCAGGAACTACATAAATGAATGGAATGACGAATGGCAGGAGAGCACGGGAACAACCATGCCATGGCAGTTGCAACCAACGTCTGAAAGCAGCAGTACAAGCGAATCTTTCCGTTCCACGTCGGCTGTGTTATGCATTGCAGTCATGGATGCACTGCGCAGGGTGAAACGAAAGTGGCAGCTTCAGGTATCTGAAGAGTCAGACATTCCGGCTGTACAGGAACTGCTTGATCTTCTGGCGGATCAGGTTATTACCCGGAGAGACATTATCAAGATGTTGTTAAACGAGACAGGGGAACATCATGAACTTTCACGGATCACAGCGCAGTTAAACCAGAATTCCGGACTCATGCTGCGAAAACGCGCATACACACTCATTCGTCAGCATCAACAGGGGACAGGTGGAATGCACAACGCAGTCCAATTTCTACATGACTTCCTTCAACCCGGAAGTGAAAATGAAAAAGATCGCAACATTCCTCTACCTCATTCAGAAAACGGCTTTGATTGGATGAAGCAGGCGGAACAAGAAGCAGAAGAAGTGAGCTTGGAATTACCATTTCACGAAAATGTACTGCGATTATGGCTGTCGGGCATGGAGCTCGATATGCGTCAGTTTGCGGAAGAGGAGCCTTATCAGAAAATACGATTGCCATGTTATGCATTTCAAAGAAAAACATTCCGTTGGTCTGCCAACTTGGGTAGAAAAGCGAAGGATTCCTTCCAAGAAACGAAAAGCAAAAAAGAATATGATCGGCTTCATCCAATGCTTCACCGCAATCTTTCGGCTAATCAGGACACAAGATTCCGTTCAGACTTTACAGGGCATGAATTTTTTCTCAACGATCATCGAGTTCGGGGGCAACGGGTACTTCCAGGTGTGGCTTATCTGGAGATGGCCCGCATGGCTTTGCACAGTGTAAACGAATCGCCCTCTTCCTCCTTTGCAGCGTTCCAGATTAAGAATGCAGCCTGGACAAGTCCGATTTTCGTAGATGAACATCCGATTGAGGTATCTGTTCAACTACATTACGAAGACGCGGAACGGGGAATCCTGCGATATGAAATCAGTGAAGTAGGCAGCGAAGCCCCAGATCGTCTGAGCTGCGGCACAGGCCGCGTCGCCCTGAATTCGTTGGCCCCTGTTGATCGTCTTGATATTTCGTCTCTGATTGCGACAATGCGAGAGGAGAGTTTGTTGGATCATGAGACCATCTATGACCGCTTGCGAGAACAAGGGCTGGAGTATGGACCAGGTCATCAGCCGATTAAGCGAATGTACATCAGTTCGGGTCAGGCTCTGGCACATCTGAACATCCCTTCCCATATAGAGCATACATTGGGCGATTATGCGTTACATCCTAGCATGATGGATGGGGCCTTGCAGACAGCGATGTTATTGCTTGACGATAACGCGGCCCCTCAGGATCAAGAGAAGGGAACGAAGCTTCCTTTTTATATGGAAGAAATGGATTGTTTATTACCGTGTACACCGGAGATGTGGGTGCATGTGCGTTTCAGTGATGGTTGTCCAATCGGAGGGAACGTGGCGAAGCTGGACATGGATCTAATAGATGCCGAAGGAACCGTCTGTGTCCGGATTCGGAATTACATGTGCCGCAGCATGCCGGGAGAGAAGAGGCAGCAGCACGTGATGCAGGATACGGAGCGGGCAACGATTACCAGAGATTTGCACGAAGATTTCCCACCTGGTACAGAGTTGCTGGCTCCGGTGTGGAATGTGCTTCCATCGGAGAAAGACAGCAGGATTTCTTTGGAGAGTCTCAGAACGGCCCTCATTGTTGCAGAGACAGTAGAGATGAGCGGATACCTTGATGAGGTCACACAGCAATATCCGGGAGCTTCGCTGATATTGCTGAAGCCTGGCGAAACTGTGGAGCAAATGGCCCAAGAACTGGAAAACTGCGGACAGTTTGACCATCTGGTGTGGGTTTCGGGGTTGGGCAACGCAGAAGGGAAGAATGCCAGCGCGATCACTCAGAGCCAGGAGGAAGGCGTGATTATTGTATTCAGTTTGGTCAAAAGTCTATTGCAGCTAGGGTATGACAGAATCCCTCTCCAATGGACCGTAGTTACTTTTAGTGCCATAGCCATTCATGCCCAGGATGAAGTACATCCGCTCCATGCAAGCATACATGGCTTTCTCGGTTCTTTGGCCAAAGAATACAAAAACTGGACGTTCCGGGTAGTTGATCTTGATTTTGCAGATCGAAGTCTGCCAGCGCTGAGCGACATGCCCATTGTGCCTGAGAACTCTTGGAGCAATCTGACGGTCTTTCGGGCCAAACAGTGGCATCGCTGCGAATTGCTGCCTGTTAAGCTGCCTTCCATCCAGCAATCGGCTTATCGTCACGGCGGCGTATATGTCGTTATAGGCGGTGCTGGCGGATTGGGGAAAGTATGGAGCGAGTATATGATTAGTCGCTACAACGCTCAGATCATTTGGATCGGACGAACACCGCTCAACCCCGAGATTATAAAAGAGCAGGAGAGGCTTGCTCTGACAGGCCCGGCTCCAGAATATATATCAGCAGATGCAGGCAGTCCTGAGGCTTTGCATGAGGCTTACAGGTTAATCAAACAACGCCATGGAACCATTCATGGTGTAATTCATGCTGCCATTGCACTCAGGGACAGCAGTGTAATGAAAATGGACTTGCCACAATTCAATGAAGGATTATATGCAAAAGTCAACGTATGCGCGGGAATGATCGAGGTATTTGAGAAGGAATCGCTTGATTTTATGCTGTTTTTCTCCTCCATCAATGCGTTTGCCACACCTGCCGGACAAAGCAATTATACGGCAGGGTGTACATTCAAGGACTCATTCGCCCAGTGGCTTCATCGTTATCTTCGTTACCCTGTTAAAACCATGAATTGGGGGTATTGGGGAAGCACCGGAACGGTGGCTTATTCAGCTTATCGTGAGCGGATGACCAAACAGGGCATTGGCTCGATAGAGCCTCCCGAAGCGATGGCTGCGCTGGAACTGCTTCTGGCCAGTTCACTTCCTCAACTGGGATTGGTCAAAATCATTGGTGAGGCAAAGCCATACGCGATCAGCGAGCAAGAATTCATGACAGTATATTAGGCATGAAACGTGTAATCCAACAGGAGGGCGAAATCATGCAAGATAACGAGCGGTTATCCTTACAGCACAAGCTGTGGAATTCATTAAACCAGAAGCTGATGCATGTGTTGATTGTTCAGATGGAACAGCTTGGAGATGTTGGAACGATGGCAGGAGCTTCGCACTGCAATTCTTATCCTGGTGTGCTTCCTGCATACCAACGATGGATGGACCACACGCTTCGCATTCTTCAGCGTAACCCGCAACTCGTTGAATTCGAACGAAGCAACATCTGGTCTGATTGGGAAGAGCACAAGGAGCGCTGGATTACGCAGCCAGAAATGAGAGCAAGGGTGGAACTCGCTGACGTGATGATCCGGGCGCTGCCCGACATTGTTACAGGCAAACAGTCCGCAACAGAGATCATGTTTCCGGGTGGCTCCATGTCAAGAGTGGAGGGAATATACAAGCAAAATTCAATTGCAGATTATTTCAATGCACTGCTTGCAGCTGAGGCCGCACAGGTGATCCGGGCGTTCTCCGAGCATGGCAATCGCAAGATCCGCATTCTTGAAATCGGCGCCGGAACTGGAGGAACAAGCTCCATGCTGTTTCAAAAGTTCGAGCCCTACCGTGAACTTATTCAGGAATACTGTTACACGGACGTCTCCAAATCTTTTCTTCAGCATGCAAGGAAACAATATGGGCCGTATTATCCCTACCTTACGTACAGCCTGCTCAATATTGAAGAACCTTTGCATTCTCAGGGAGTTGAAGCGGGACGATATGACCTGGTCGTGGCTACCAATGTACTGCACGCCACACGTCAGATCCGCCATACTTTGCGCAATGCCAAAGCGTTGTTGACCTTGAATGGTAAACTGCTAATCAACGAAATTATTGAGGATTCCTTGTTTAACCATGTCACGTTTGGCTTACTGGCTGGATGGTGGCTGTTCGAAGACGAACAGGTGCGTATTCCCGGCACTCCGCTACTGCATCCGGATCAGTGGAAAGCGGCACTCGAACTGGAGGGTTACTTTGACATAGAATTTCCCGCATCCAACGCCGAAGGACTGGGCCAGCAAATTATAAGCGCAGCGAGTGACGGAATAGTCCGGCAGAAACACACCTTTTCATCAGCGAATCAGATGCTGCCCGCGGCTGGAAAGGAAGAGCCTCCAAAGCCACAAGAGACTATTACAGTTCAAGAACTAGAACCAGCCTTAAACGCGTTAAGCCTGAAAGCCCCTGCTGTAGATGACAGGGAATTAAAACAAGCATGCAGGATGTATTTACAAAAGATGATCGGTGCCATTCTGGATGTAGAACCAGAGCAGATCGATCCCGCAGAAGCTCTAGAAATGTATGGGCTGGATTCCATTCTCATCATTCAGTTAACCGAACAGCTAAATAAGGAAATGGGGGAGCATGTGAGCAGCGTGCTCTTTTTTGAATATACAACCCTTGACGCACTGGTCAATCATTTTGTGGAAAAGCGCAAGTTTGAACTGATCTCGATGCTTGGGTTAACGGAGATGCAAGAGGAATCGATAACAGAGCCTGAACTGGAAATTGGTGCATTTTCGGCAGAAGCTGCAACTCACCTAACTGAAAGTTACAAGCAGCAACGACCATCCGAGGCAACAGATGAAGTAGCCATCATCGGACTTGCCGGGCGTTACGCTCAGGCTGATGATATGGCAGAATTTTGGAATAATTTGATGCAGGGCAAAAATTGCATTACTGAAATACCTTCACAACGTTGGGATTGGAGAACCCACTATCATTCGGAGAAAGGACAAAAAGGAACGTCTTACAGCAGGTGGGGAGGATTTATTCGTGGTATCTATCACTTTGACCCGTTGTTCTTCCACATTTCTCCTAAAGAGGCTGAACAAATGGATCCTCAGGAGCGGCAGTTCCTGCAAACGGTCTATGTTGCCATCGAAGATGCGGGTTATACGCCTCAGGCTCTTGCCGATGCGGGTACAGTCGGTGTATACGCAGGTGTAATGAATGGCAACTATCCTACGGGAGCTTCCTTTTGGTCCATAGCCAATCGGGTATCCTACACGTTTAATTTCACGGGGCCAAGTCTGGCCGTGGATACGGCATGTTCTTCCTCCTTGACGGCCATTCACCTGGCAATGGAAAGTCTGCGCAACGGCACCTGTGACCTAGCCATCGCAGGCGGTGTGAATCTGATCGTTGACCCGGTTCATTATGTCAGGTTATCCGAAAAAACCATGCTGACTCCAGACAACGAGTGCAGTCCTTTTGGAGAGGGAGCCAACGGTTTTGTGGACGGGGAGGGTGTTGGTGCACTACTGCTCAAACCGCTTCATCTGGCGGAGGCCGACGGGGATGTTATTTACGGCATCGTTAAAGGAAGCATGATTAATGTAGCGGGTAGAACAAAAGGGTACACCGTGCCCAATCCCGGCCAGCAGGCAAAGGTGATCAGCGAAGCCATCTCACGCTCTGGCGTAGATGCCCGGACTATCAGTTATATTGAGGCACATGGCACCGGTACATCACTGGGTGATCCGATTGAAATCGAAGGCTTGCGCAGGGCATTTGAGAAACATACAGCGGATAGACAATTTTGTGCAATCGGCTCGGTGAAGTCGAACATCGGCCATGCCGAGAGTGCGGCTGGCATCGCCGGGGTCAGCAAAATATTGCTGCAAATGCGTCACGGTTGCCTGGTGCCTTCACTGCATGCAGAGAGCAGCAACCCGAATATCCGGTTCAGTCAAACCCCATTTCACGTTCAGCAGCACATGACTCCATGGATTCGTCCCGTACTGGATACACCTGAAGGCATGCGCGAATATCCACGGATTGCGGGTATCTCCTCATTCGGGGCAGGCGGTGCCAATGCTCATGTCATCCTTGAGGAATACAGGACGGATAACAAGATGGACCAGAAATCGATGATGGCGGGGGATTCCAATGCACCGGTAATGATCGTTCTATCGGCAAAAACCAAAGATCGCCTCAGCATAAAGGTGAGACAGCTTGCGCAAGCCGTTCAGGATAACGCTTATACGGACTTACATCTCGCCCGGATCGCCTACACACTGCAAACCGGAAGAGAAGAGATGGAATGCAGATGTGCTTTCACGGCTTATACCATCAAGGAGATGGTAAGCAAATTGCAGGCGTATCTCACCGGGGAAACGGCACATGAACAGATATTCACCGGAGAGATCGATATTGAACGGAATGACAATCGACTTGTAGACGATGACGATATGCAGGAACTGGCAGCAAGCTGGATGCGCAAACGAAAAACAGTTCGGCTTCTGGAGCAATGGGTTCGCGGAATGAAGTTGGATTGGCAGCAATGGTATGGAACGGCTAAACCACAGCGAATTAGCCTGCCGGGATATCCTTTTGCGGAAGAGCATCACATGATACCTTCTTTATCCTCCTCCTCATCAGGGAATGAAGGCTTTGAAAACACAAACGTCGTAGCGCGAAGCCAGACAGAATGGCTGCATCCGCTGCTGCATAAAAACACCAGTTATTTGGGCAGTCAGCGGTTTAGCTCACGTTTTACCGGAAACGAATCATTTCTGCGTGATCATCAAGTAAGAGGGGTGAGCATATTACCCGGAGCGGCTCATCTGGAGATGGCTGCAGCAGCTCTACGTCATTCCCTGCCGCCCGAAGAACATAACAGAGAGCACAACGGAAACGATCATATTCGTCTGCATGATCTGGTATGGTTGCATCCCGCATCTGTAGAGGATCAGCCGTTGTCTGTACATCTTGAATTGCAGGCCGAGCGACACCAACAGGGGTACCGGTTTGAAATTACAAGCAATACGAAGGCCGAGGCTCCATCCGTATTATGCAGTCAAGGATTCGTTTCCCTAATCCGCTCCACAGGGGACACGCCTGTATTCCAACCTGCTGATTGGCATAAGCGTCATGGCAACAAGATCGTTCCACCTGAGAGAGGTTATCAAATTTTTTCTCGAATAGGTCTGCTTTATGGAAGCACTCATCGCTGCATCTCACATTTGTATACGGGTCAGCACAGCGTTATGGCACGACTAGCCATGCCATTGTCGGGTACAGAAAGTCTGGAGGAATACGGACTCCACCCATCCATGCTAGATTCGGCTTTTCAGGCCTGTCTGGCACTTGCTATGGATTTGAGCCAGTTGAGCCAGGAAGAAGCTCTTTCGCCTGAGCCCTGGCTGCCTTATGCACTGCAACAAGCAGAGATTTACAGACCATGTTCTTCTGTGATGTGGGTAGAAGTCCGTTATACCGCGGGCAGTAGGCCTGGGCATTCCATGCCTCGTTATGATCTCGCGCTCTATAGTGATGATGGATTGCTTTGCGCGAAGTTTGAAGGTTTGGCGTTACGGAAGTGGGCTGCCACGCCCCAATCCCAGCAGGATTGGTCCTCAGAGGAAGCTGGCTTGACTAAGCAGCTCGGGGATCATCTAAATAATCTGCATGCACTGGAGCCCTGGACACAAGATCTGACGATGTCGGCGGCAGCGGCAACAGCTGAAAATAATGCTAAACTGGCCGTTCTTACAACGGTGTGGGCTCCATTAGAGCAGCAATCAGCAAATGAAGGCGTTCCCAGTACTGAGGTGTTTTCGGCGGAAAAACTTCTGATTCTCTGCCAAAATGCCGACATGAACATTCGATGCCCGAGAGGGGATGCTTTTCGCCAGATTACCTTTCCGAGACAGGCTTCTGTGGCACAGATGGTGGATATGCTTGCTGCCGAGGGAGACTGCGATCATATGATCTGGTATTGTCGCCCCGGTATGTCCGAGAATCGCATGACAGAAACAAACAGGGAAGAGCAAGAAAGCTTCGTACCCGAACTTACTCGTTTCTTCAGATTTGTCAAAAGCCTTCTGCACCTGGGATACGGCTCCAGAAGTCTTCACCTGACGGTCGTTACAACGAATGCGCAGGCGCTCTCCTTCGACGATACCGTCGACCCGGACCAGGCAGCTATTCATGGGTTGACGGGTTCACTTGCTAAGGAATATGCCCATTGGGCCATTCGCGTCATCGATCTGAATGGCGGCGAAATTCTCCCAATGGATGCTATTGCAGACTTGACCCCGGACCCCCACGGAAATGCATATGTGTGGAGGGATCAGGAATGGTATCGCCAGGAATTAGTGCCTGTAGAATACGATTCCGTTCCACTAGCCGCTTATCGGCAGGGAGGGGTCTATTTGGTTATTGGCGGAGCCGGAGGAATTGGCGAAGTCTGGACACGTTATATGATTGCGACTTACAACGCCCAAGTGATCTGGCTAGGAAGAAGCCTGATGAGTCCCGAGATTCGCCATAAAATCGAACAGTTGGGTCAGTTAGGGCCGGAGCCTCTTTATATCCAGGCAGACGCTTCGCTTCCCGGTCGTCTGGAACAGGCTTATGAGTCTGTCATTAAGCGGTTTGGACAGGTCAATGGAATAATCCACTCTGCACTAGTGTTGTCAGACAGAAGTCTGGCGCGTATGGATGAGGAGATTTTCAACAACGTGCTGTCTGCCAAAGTTCAAATTAGTGAACAAGTGAATGCATTAATGAGTCGACTTCGGAAGCAACCCGATTTTGTCTTGTTTTTCTCTTCGCTGAACTCCTTTATGAAATTGCCAGGTCAGGGCAACTATGTGGCTGCCTGCTGTTATGCCGATGCCCTGGCTTCGCAGATGAACAGGAAATGGCCTGGACGGATCAAAGTGGTCAACTGGGGATATTGGGGCAGCGTTGGTTCGGTCGTATCTGAGCAGGTAAGGCAAAGCATGCAGCAGAAAGGCATTGGTTCTATCGAAGCTGAGGAAGCCCATCCCATTCTGGAATGGCTGATGTCAGGTTCCTTGCAACAAGCCGTCATACTCAAGATGACCCGCAAACCCGAAATGCTTGTACTAAATGAGAATCAAATGTTAACGGTATATCGTTAGACCAAGTGCACATTGACCGATATGCAAAGGGAGTGTAGTAGATGATCATTACAGAACATATGGATTCGGTTCAGGAGCAGATGAGCAGCATCGAACGGCTTCTTATTCGGTTATTATGGGGGCAGCTGCACGATACGGGATGTATGGACGAACATTTTGTGTTTGAAAAAACGGTCCGTCCATTCTATCAGAAATGGCTGATCGAAAGTCGCCTGATGCTTGCAGAATATGCCCAGGAGTTGCCTGGTCCGGTTGAAAGCCTCCAATCAGAAGAGATTGCGGCCTGGGCCCGGTTATCCTGGGAGGAATGGGAGAGCAGACTTCCTGACTGGATCTCACATCCCGATGTGCGCGCTTATGCGAGATTGGCCGATTCGATGATTCGTGCTCTTCCGGACATTCTCAAAGGACATAGGGCTGCTACCGAGGTGATGTTTCCCGACTCGTCGATGCATATGGTTGAAGGTATTTATAAACATCATGCCATTGCCGATTATTTCAACGGAACTCTTGCGGAACAGGCGCTGAGCGTAATCAATGAATTGACGTCCGAGATCACAGGACACAGGAAAGTAAACATTCTGGAAATCGGTGCCGGTACGGGAGGCACAAGCGAAGTCGTTTTTGAAAAGTTAAAACCCGTCGCACACAAAATACAGGAATACTGTTATTCCGATATATCCCGTGCCTTTCTCATGCATGCTGAGCAGCAGTATGGCCCCTCGGTACCCTATTTGACATACAGAATTGCCGATTTGAAAATTCCTTTTGCCGAGCAAGGCATTGAACCGGGTAGGTACGATCTCATTATTGCGAGCAATGTACTGCATACCACCCCGGATATCCGAGACACACTTCGCATGATCAAGGCATCACTCAAAAAGGATGGACAATTGCTGTTAAACGAGATTACGCGCAAAACCGTAATAAATCACCTGACCTTTGGACTGCTGGAGGGTTGGTGGCAATACACGGATGAAAATGTCCGCATCCCGGGGTGTCCGGCCTTGTCGGCCGCAAACTGGAAAAAAATGCTTCAGCGGGAAGGCTATCATTCCGTTCATTACCCGTCAGCACAGGCAGACCGCTATGGACAGCACATCATTGCCGCCAAAAGTGACGGTATCGTCATTCGTGCTAACTGTTCTGCACCTGTTGTTAAAAACGTCTTTCAACCCAGTCGTCCTGCCGATATCGTACACCAGAGCGGGTCGTTCTATGAACAGCAGCACCCCGCTCCGGATCATGGGATCATCACCACGGAGATGACTGAACAGTTTGTGAAAAAGGCGATCCGTGAAAGCATCGCGGAGGACCTCAAGATGGAGCAGTCCAGAATCCAGAACAATCGCAGCTTCTCGGACTATGGCGTCGATTCCATTATTGCCGTCCATCTGGTCAACGTGCTTAATCAGAAGTGCAAACTGACCTTACAAACGACCGTGCTGTTCGACTATAACAATGTGGATCGTCTGGCAGAACACATTTTGCAGGAATACGGAAAAACGATCGAATCGCTGCTCTTACAGAGTCAGTCTTGGGAGCCAGAACCGGCAACTGCAATGGCATCAGATACAGCAACAACCATTTTCCCGGGCACATCGCTGCCTTCCGAATCTGTCAATTATACATCGGCTCCCTTTGTGGACAGTAGCAACGCGAAAGCACCTAATACCCGAATCAATGACAAGACCTCGGGTTCTTATTTTTATCGGACACATATTGGCAGTCCCTCGGAGATCAACGATCTTCAGCTTCATCAGACCCTTGTGCAGGAGTTGCTGCCTGACGAAGTGCGTATTTCGGTCAGAGCGTTTTCCCTGAATTTTGGGGATTTGCTCTGTATTCGGGGCCTGTATCCGACCATGCCGCCGTATCCTTTTACACCAGGCTTTGAGGCAGCTGGTATTGTAGTCGAAACAGGTTCCTCCGTTACAACGGTAAAAACCGGCGATGAAGTAGTGTTCTATGCAGATGCCTCTCTCGGAGCGCATGCCACCGCCATTACGTGTAAAGCAGAGCAAGTGTTTGCCAAACCTGATCGGCTTACTCATGAGGAAGCTTGCTCGCTGCCCGTCGTAGCCATGACTGTCATTGCCGCCTTCCGCAAAGCCAATATTCAACCCGGCGAACGGGTTTTAATCCAAACGGCAACCGGAGGTGTCGGACTTGTAGCCATTCAGCTTGCCCGCCATTTTGGTGCAGAAATTTTCGCTACGGCCAGCATGCAGCACAAGCTTGATTATTTGCGCGAAATGGGCGCCAGCTATGTAATCAACTATGCCACTACGGATTTTGAACAGGAAGTACAACGGCTCACGAACGGAGAAGGGGTACACGTCATTCTAAATACCCTGCCTGGTGAGGCACTACAAAAAGGATTAAACTGTCTTGCGCGGAACGGAAGATACATCGAGATCGCAATGACAGCTCTCAAAAGCGCCCATGCGGTCAACCTGTCGGGACTCAATCACAACCAGAGCTTCTACAGTCTGGATCTGCGCAAGCTGGGCATGGAACAGCCTGAAATGCTTGCGGAATACAGGCAAGAGATGATGCATTGGGTAGAAGAAGGGGTCATCCGCCCCCTGATCGGTCAGACATTCCCGATGGACAGATTGCAGGAAGCCTACCGCTGCATGGATCAACGAAAAAATATCGGAAAAATTGTAATTACCGTGCCGGAATATATGCACTATCTGCCTGCCGCTGCTGCTCTTCAAGCTGATTCTGCCGGTGTCACCACCCAAGTCCGAACTGAAAGTGACGGATTGGGAAACAAAAGCGAAGAACTGGCAACGTATGAGCCGGTGGCGATCATTGGCATGAGCGGCCGATTTGCGGGTTCACGCGACGTAGCGGAATTGTGGGCGCATCTCGAAAAGGGAGATGACCTGATCCAACGCGAGCAGCGCTGGAATCTTGCTAAGCATTATGGAGCGGATGTTTCCTTTTGCGACCAGGGCAGCTTTTTGGATAATATTCATGCCTTTGATCCGCTCTTTTTTAACATTTCCGGGCAAGAGGCGGCCTACATGGACCCTCAGCAACGGATTTTTCTGGAGGAAGCCTGGAGAACGTTCGAGGATGCCGGTTATGCCGGCGACTCAATGCGGGGCCGTAAATGCGGCGTATACGTTGGCTGTACGGAAATGGATTATGGACAGCTGATGGGTGAACAGCCTCCGGCTCAGTCGTTCTGGGGGAAAGCTGGGTCCATCATTCCGGCCAGGATTGCCTATTATCTCGATTTGAAAGGTCCTGCCATTGCGGTAGATACCGCCTGCTCCAGCTCGTTGGTGGCAATTCATCTGGCGTGTCAGTCGCTGTGGGCGAGGGAAACGGAAATGGCACTTGCGGGCGGAGTGTTTATTCAATCGACTCCCCAGTTCTATATGGATGCCAACCGTGCCGGCATGCTCTCAACCACTGGGCGATGTTATACGTTTGATGAACGGGCAGACGGTTTTGTGCCAGGAGAAGGAGCTGGAGCGGTTCTGCTGAAACGACTCAGTGATGCCGTACGTGATGAAGATCACATACATGGCGTAATTCGCGGAACAGGCATCAATCAGGATGGTACAACCAACGGAATTACCGCACCAAGTGCCAAATCACAGACCGCTTTGGAGAAACAGGTCTATGATCGCTTCGGTATTGATCCGGCCAGCATTCAGCTGGTAGAGGCGCATGGAACCGGAACCCGGCTCGGGGACCCGATCGAGTTCCAAGCGCTTACTAACGCATTTTCGTCATATACGGATCAGAAGCAATACTGTGCGCTGGGCTCCATCAAAACCAATATCGGGCATCTGGCAACCGCGGCGGGCATTGCCGGATTGATCAAGGTTTTGCTTTCCTTGCGTCACAAACGCATTCCAGCTTCACTGCATATGGAAAAGGCCAATCCCAACATTGCGTTCGGCGACAGCCCTTTTTATGTCAATACGGAGACCAAACCATGGGACACGGAAAAAGGCCAGAGGAGAAGGGCCGCGATCAGTTCATTTGGATTCAGCGGAACCAATGCCCATATGGTCATTGAAGAGGCACCCCCGCGTCCGGCTGCCAGCTCCGACCTGCGGCCCGGATATCTGATTGCACTGTCAGCGCGTACTGCGGACCAACTACGTCAGCAAGCTGAGCAGCTTGTGTCCTATGCAAAAGAAAACTCTGCGGTGGAAAGTCTGCACATGAGTTATACCTTACTTACAGGCAGACCTCATTTGGCCCATCGGATGATCTGCATTGCCCGCAACGGGGAACAGCTAGCTGATCAGTTGAGTGGGTGGCTTGCAAAAGGGGAGAGCAATTCAGTAACCAGCGGGTTCGTTAATCGAAACGAACAACGCGGCAACGCCTCGTTGAAACGATACGCCGCCGAATGTATAAGGCAGTGCCGGGAAACGGAGGATTCCTCTGTTTATCTGGAGCATTTGTCAGCCCTCTGCGAAATGTATGTACAGGGCTACGATCTTTCTTTCGACAAGCTGTTTCCAATCTCTGCACAGCGTATCCCGCTCCCGACTTACCCCTTTGCAGGGGACGACTACTGGGTGCCGGCACGTGAAGATACTCAGCGGGTTAAAAAGCCGTTGAGTGCCGAACATGCTTTTGGAACAGTGCTGCATCCAATGGTTCACAAAAACACATCCAGCGTAAAGCAATTGCAATATTCGTCCACTTTCAGCGGTCAGGAATTCTTTTTCAAGGATCACTTGGTGAACGGAATGAAGGTGCTTCCGGGTGTAGCTCATTTGGAGTGGGTATGCTTTGCAGCAGATACGGCATGGGGTGATTTCTCGGATTCGAGGATGATTCGCTTGAGGAACGTGATCTGGTCTGCTCCGTTAATTCTGAATGAAACATCAGCGTCCTTTGCCATCCGTTTTCGTCCTGTCGAGCAGACAGAGGGAGACGAAACGATGCACTTTGAAATTGTTCAGGAGCAGGGAAAGGAAAGCGATCAACATAAACAGGTATACAGTCAAGGCCAAGTTATGCTCGGCAAACTTCCTGTCCAAATGGAGCGGGATATTCAAACCGAACTTGCGGCTTGCACACCCAGCCCGGTTCATGCCGAAGCATTCTACGCTTCCTCCGCTCAAACGGGCATTGTCCTTGGGTCGGGCTTACGCGGGATACAGTCCGTACATGTTGGGCAGGATCGTGTCATAGCACACTTGTCACTCCCGCAATCCCAGACCTTATCGGGTGAAGAATATATTCTTCATCCCAGCTTGATGGACTCAGCACTTCAGGTCACCATAGGATATTTGCTCGGCATTGTGACGGATCAGGCTGCCTCCGGCAGGCCTGCGCTGCCGTTTGCGCTGGAGCAGTTGGATATTCTGGGTCCCTGCACAACAGAGATGTGGGCGGTTGCCACGTACAGTTCAGGAAACAGCCGGGACAGCAAAATTCACAAGCTGGATGTAGATCTGTGCGACATGGACGGAGTGGTACGTATTCGCATGACCGGATTTACGCCGCGTATTCTGGAGAAAGATTTCGATTCACAGAAGGAAGAAAACGTGAGGCCGATTCTAATGGCGCCGGAATGGAAGCCGCTTGAGATCTCTTCCGACCAATCAGCCGCTAAGTACAACAGTCATCTGATCTTGATTTCGGATCACTTTACAGGGCAACTATCTTCATTGCGTGAATCGTTTCCTCACGCCCGCTGCGTACGACTGGCAACGGATACCTTTGCTTCCGCAGAGCGATTTGAGCAAGACAATGCATTGCTGCACCCGCTTGCAAGCTTTTTTACTGAATCAGCTGCACACCTGCTCGAAGAAATCAGGCAAATGGTGAACACCGAAACCGGAAGTACACTTATTCAGCTCGTTATTCCTTTCGAGGAAGAGGGGCAGGGCGGTCTGCTCAACGGTCTTGCCGGGATGTTATTGACGGCTTCAAGAGAGCATCGACTGTTGACATGCCAGCTCATTCAGCTGCACTCCTCCATACAAACAGGAGAACTGATTGATACATTGGCTTCAGAGAGCCAGCATTCAGAAAACGTAATTGCCCGCTATCCGGCTTCCGGCATCAGGCAGACAAGAGTCTGGCATGAGCTGTCTGCTCACTCCGCTGGCAATTCATTGTCCTGGAAAGACGGTGGGGTATATCTGATAACCGGAGGCATCGGCGGACTCGGATTAGCCTTGACACGTACACTTGTCAGTCAGATTAGGAATGCCACGATTCTGTTAAACGGCCGCTCGATTCCAAACGCCGAGCAGCAGGCCCAGCTTCAACAGCTTCAATTGAACGGAAATCACGTGCTTTACAGGAAAGCGGACATCACTTCCCGTGAAGCAGTTCAGAGACTGGTACAGGAAATTCAGTCTGATTATGGTGAGCTGAACGGCATTATTCATGCGGCAGGTGTCGTGCAAGATCGTGCCTTACGGCTCAAAGATTCAAAAGAACTGCGCTCCGTCTTGGCTCCCAAAGTGGACGGCACGATATGGATCGATGAATCGACCGCCCACATGGCGCTCGATTTTTTTGTCCTGTTCTCTTCATTGGCTGCTGTGACAGGCAATCCGGGTCAAGCGGATTACGCCTGTGCGAATGCTTTTATGGATGCCTACGCCACATACCGAAATGGGCTGGTTCGGAACGGACAGCGTAACGGGACAACGCTCGCTATCAACTGGCCGCTCTGGAGAGAAGGGCGCATGCAACCAGGGGCAGCAGCGGAACAGAAAATTCGCCGCCAATGGGGAATGCATCCAATGGACACCTCTATCGGAATCAAACTACTGCATATGGCCATGAACAGCGGTTCATCCCAAGTGCTGGCTTTTTACGGTGAACCGGACGTATTCCTGTCAGGTGTAATGCCTGATTCCGCAGGTTCGGTGGATCAGCCATCGATATCGAACGTGTCAACAGCTCCTTCACAATCCATGACGTCTGTTGCCGTCCCAAGCGATGTCCCCGAGTCGCAAAAACGAACATGGCCAACAGGGGATGAGCGAAAACGACTGCTCGTTTCGAGAGTCCAAGACGCTTTAACGGATCATATGTCTGAGTTGTTGCAGGTAAACCGGACCGACATCTTTCCAGATGTGGAATTTGGCGAATATGGATTCGATTCCATTTCGTTTACCGATTTCGCCGGTATTCTTAATGAGTACTATAAGCTTAAACTTACACCTACTGTTTTCTTTGAGCATTCCACCTTAAGGTCTTTAACAGGACATCTTGTCGGAGCCTATCCGAAACAGTGGGATACACTTTTACCTGAGAAGCACATGGACATCAAAGGACTGCATGCCGATGACTCCTCACAGGAGAAGGAAATAGAAGGTGTCTCCTCTAATCTGCTCGGACAAGTGGAACAGGCTGGTTCGTTTTCGATCCGTAACCCATATACATTTCCAAAGGAAACGAAAGATTCCTCTGAGCAGAAAGGACAAATAGGAGGTTCAATAACATCCTCTGAAAGCCATAGAGAATCCAGCCTGCCTGAATCCGATCATCAAAATCATAAGGCGCCGGAACCCATCGCTATTATTGGCATGAGCGGCCGTTTTCCGATGGCGAAGGACATTGATGCCTTATGGAATAACCTGCTTCAGGGACGGGATTGCATCTCGGAAATTCCACCGGATCGGTGGGACTGGAGAGCCTATTACGGAGACCCCGATCAGGCTCACAACAAAACCAATATCAAATGGGGCGGATTTATGGAGGGTGTCGCCGAATTTGATCCTGGTTTCTTTGGCATTTCCCCACGTGAAGCGGAATTGATGGACCCGCAGCAGCGGCTTTTGATGATGTATGCCTGGAAAGCAATTGAAGATGCGGGCTATGCACCGCCGAGCTTGTCCGGTTCAAAAATGGGTATCTTTGTTGGCACTGCGAGCAGCGGGTATCATCGTCTGTTAACACAGGCGGATACCGTAATCGAAGGATATACTTCAACAGGCCATGTGGCTTCCGTAGGTCCTAACCGAATGAGCTTTTTCCTGAATGTACACGGTCCAAGTGAACCTGTGGAGACGGCATGCTCCAGTTCGCTGGTGGCACTTCACAGGGCTGTTCAGGCGATACGAAATGGAGACTGTGATACTGCTATAGTGGGTGGAGTTAATACCATTCTGGACCCGGACTATCATATCAGTTTCAATAAAGCAGGTATGCTGAGTCCAGATGGACGTTGTAAAACGTTCTCCGATGAGGTTAACGGATATGTACGCGGAGAAGGCGTTGGCATGATTTTCTTGAAAGGGTTACGGGCCGCAGAGCAAGCAGGTGATCACATATATGGCCTGATTCGTGCTACGGATGAAAATCACGGTGGACGGGCCGCATCACTCACTGCACCGAATCCGCGAGCACAGGCCGACTTGATTAAATCCGTATATTCAAAGGCTGGTGTACACCCATCTACCATAGGATACATTGAGGCTCACGGAACGGGAACGCCACTTGGTGATCCTATTGAAATTAACGGCTTGAAGATCGCGTTTCAGGAGACTCTTGCAACTGCGGAACCCAATATAACAACCTCAGCATCTTGCGGTCTTGGCTCCATCAAAACCAACATTGGGCATCTGGAGCTTGCCGCGGGCATTGCCGGGGTCATTAAGGTACTGTTGCAAATGAAATACAAAACGCTTGTGAAGACAGTTCATTATGAGAGACCTAACCCTTACATTCAATTGGAAGGAAGTCCTTTTTACATCGTCGATGAAAATAAAGCATGGGAAGCGCTCCATGACTCTGCCGGAAAAACGCTGCCAAGACGTGCAGGAGTGAGTTCCTTCGGATTCGGAGGTGTAAACGCACATGTGTTGCTTGAAGAGTATATTCCGGCTGAATCGGTAGCCAATTCCGATAGGACCCTTCATTCAGCTCACGGGGACTCAATGAATAAATCTACTTCGGTATGCATCGTACTGTCAGCCAAAACCGAAAAAAGACTTCAGGAACAGGCTCGGCAATTGCTGGCGGCGTTGCAATCGGGACGATATGAGGATCGTCATCTGTCTCAGCTCGCGTACACACTTCAGACAGGGCGTGCGGCGATGGAAGAGCGACTGGCTTTGGTGGCAACTTCCATTGCTGAAATAGAAGACCGGCTGGACGCTTATATTCATGATCCGGAGAAAACCGAAAACATGTATCGAGGCAAAATAAAGTCCCACAGAGCCTCGATCGGTGCACTGGCAGAGGATGCAGATATGCAGGAAACGGTAAAAAGCTGGGTCCGCAAAGGCAAGTATGGACAGCTGCTGGATCTTTGGGTGAAGGGTCTTGAGGTTCCGTGGTCTGAAGGTTACACGGGAAGGACGCCCCAGCGAATCAGCCTGCCCACTTATCCGTTTGCCACAGAACGTTATTGGGTGCCTGAACAGAGAGAGCGTAAATCGGGACAACCTGTACTAACATCTTATCTTCACCCGCTTCTCCAGCGAAACACATCGGATCTGCAAGGGATTTGTTTCAGTTCAGAGTGGAGCGGACAGGAATTTTTCTTAAACGATCATGTCATTCACAATCGTAAAATCATGCCAGGAGCCGCCTGCCTCGAAATGGCCAGGGCAGCTGTGGAACAGGTTATTCCGACAGATTCATCCCGACAGGACAGGGTTATTGTTTTTCGCGACATCTACTGGACTGTGCTGCTGGGGATTGAACTGCATTCAGTCACACCGGGCAGGCTTCAGGCGGAATTGAGATTAACTCCGCTGGATACGGGGGAGATCCGTTATGAAATAACCAGCGGGGAAAACAATTCGAGATCCGTGAGATCAGAACCATCCAAACGAAATGTACATCATATAGGAACGATTTCGACGTCCACTCGTCAAGCAGCTTCCTATCCAACGATCGATCTGGAATCCTTGCTGTTGCAATGCGGAAAACAAACGATGACGGCTGCTGAATGTTACCGTTTCTTTGAGCAGTCCGGCCTGTATTATGGACCGGGTCATCAGGGGATTCAGCGTCTTCATATCGGAGAGGGGCAAGTCATCGCACAATTGAAACTGCCGCCATCTCTTGCATCCACGGCTGAGGAGTATGGTCTTCATCCAGCTCTGGTGGATTCAGCTATACAGGCATGCATCGGATTGCCGCAATTCAAGGAAGGCGGAGTTACCCCTTTTTCCTTGGATCAGGCTGTAATCTATCGAGCCTGCCCGGATTCCGTCTGGGCATGGGTGCGTCTTTTGCCGGAACAGGATGCTTCTGGAACGGCTAGCAAAGTGCAGATCGATCTGTGCGACGACCAGGGAAAAATAGTCCTGCAATTCATAGGGCTGACGATTTTGCACAGACCGTACCCTGGGGAACCATCCGGCGTTATTCAAGAAGACTCCAATACATTTGCAAAGCCACTGCCGGATGAAAAAATAGCTTATGCCACCCCGGAGAAGCAGACACTGACACCAATTCCGCTCTCAGGAGCGATGACTTATGCGCCAAGTTGGAGAGAAGTATCAACCAGTCCCGATATAACCCAACCTAGGGCC
The DNA here is from genome assembly GCF_017874615.1 of Paenibacillus xylanexedens. Taxonomy (GTDB): domain Bacteria; phylum Bacillota; class Bacilli; order Paenibacillales; family Paenibacillaceae; genus Paenibacillus; species Paenibacillus xylanexedens. Next base: position 132,247 of record NZ_JAGIKV010000014.1, on the reverse strand, counting down.
ATGTCTTTCGGCGGTTCGGGGATTATCGTAGGCGGGACGTCGAGGCAGCAGGACGTTATTCAGCAATGGCATCCCGACCTGCGACCTGTTGCGGTTGAAGGGGATGCACCAGAAACAAAACTAGAACTTGAGTTAAAGCGCCATGGCGTAATCAGCCGTCTGATCTGGATTGTGCCGCCCTCAAGCATCGTTCAAGGGCCGGAGCATGCTGTGGAAGTGATCAATGAGCAGAACCAGGGATTGTTTCAGACATTTCTCCTCATTAAAGTCTTGATAAATCTGGGCTACGACGCACGCAGACTCGATCTGACCATCATAACGGAGAAGGCCTGCAACGTATTGGCTGGAGAAACGATCTATCCTGCGCACGCCGGAATTAGCGGACTGGCAGGTTCCCTCGCCAAAGAAATGCCGGATTGGAGGGTCTGCCATCTGGATGTGGATGATGTCCATGACATCGGAGCGCATCCCGAACGCCATTTTCCAGGGATATGGGATGGGAATACGCGCGCCTGGCGGAATGGAAAAGGGTATGAAAGTGTACTGGTGAACGTCTGCTCTACAGGTGACACGCATGAAGCATTCAGAAAAAATGGCGTCTACGTCGTTATTGGCGGTGCGGGCGGCATTGGGGAAGTATGGAGTGAATATATGATTCGGCGCTATCAGGCGCGGCTTATCTGGATTGGCCGAAGAGCGGTCGATGCACGGATCGGAGAGCTGTGCAGACGCCTTGGCGAATTGGGAACCGAACCGTTGTATATTTCTGCGGATGCATCCGACAAACACAGCTTGCAGGAGGCATACCGCCAGATCAGATCATTGGCGCCAGCCATTCACGGGGTTGTCCATGCTGCAGTAGGCCTGATGGATCAAAGTCTGTCTCAGATGACTCCAGATTATTTCCGCAATGTATTGTCATCCAAGCTGGATGCCAGTGTGAACATGATGAACATTTTTGGACAGGAACCTCTGAATTTCATGCTGTTTTTCTCCTCCATGAGCTCGTTCACCACACCAGCTGGACAAGCCGGATATGCCGCCGGATGTGCCTTTATCGATGGCATGAGTGCTGCAGCACAAGCCTGGAAATTCCCTGTAAAAGTGATGAATTGGGGTTACTGGGCTGAGACCGGCATCGCCAGTCAGGTGCCTGCTGCTTTCAAGCAAAGACTGAATCAGTCGGGAATTGGCTCCATACATCCTGAGGATGCCATGCGGGCGCTGGAACTGCTGATGGCAGGAGGCAAGCATCAACTGGCGTTCATTCAGACGGACAAACCAGGGGCAGTGGAAGGCACAGCGTCTGATCGTATGTTTATGGTTGCGCCTGAAGCAAAGCAAGTGGGACGCCATCAGCTCATGAATCGAATTTCTGGGCAACAGCTCAACGTGAAGCCGCTTCAACAAAAGTGGGCCGCCTTTAACGATGAATTCGAGTCCATGCTGGCCGGACTGCTGTCGATTCAGTTGCAGCAGATAATCTCAGCTGATTCGACAAACCGTCCTGTTGCCATCTATGATCGCTGGATGAAGGAAAGCAGAAAGCGGATAGAGCAGTATACCTTGTCGCAACAGTCTCTTACTACTGACTCGATGTGGTCGGCATGGGAGCAGCATATGAATCACTGGCTGCTGGACCCGGATTTTGCGCCTCAAGTTAAGTTAGTCGACCAGATGATACGCAACCTGCCGGAGATTGTCAGAGGAGAGCTGGCTGCCACCCATATCATGTTCCCCGACGGAGCGATGGATATGGTGCAGAACATTTACAAGCATAATTCAGCAGCAGACTATTTCAACGAAATACTGGCCGATACCGCCGCAGCGTACCTCGCCGAGCGACTTGAATCCAATCCACAGGCCAGCTTGCGTATTCTTGAAATCGGTGCCGGGACAGGAGGAACGACCGAAAAGGTGCTTGAGCGGATAAAACCCTTTGCCGCCTCTATTGCGGAGTATGCATACACGGACATCTCGAGAGCATTCCTGCTGCATGGAGAAAAGACTTATGGGGAGAATCACCCTTATCTGAACTGCACCATGCTGGATATCGAAAAACCTCCTGCCGAACAATCCTATGATCTGGGCAGTTATGATCTGGTCATCGCAGCCAACGTTCTTCATGCTACCCGGAACATCAGACGCACCATGGGTCACGTACACTATCTGTTAAAACAAAACGGCCTGCTTCTGCTGAACGAATTGACTCACAGTTCACTGTTTAGCCACCTGACATTTGGTTTGCTGGAAGGCTGGTGGCTGTATGAAGATGATGATATCCGTATCGGGGGCTCCCCTGTTCTTGGCAAGCAGCAGTGGCAGAAGACGCTACAAAAGACTGGGTTTGGACAGGCAATGCTGCCAGCCGAACCAGGTGAGAGTCTGGGGCAGCAGATCATCACCGCCTTCAGCGACGGATATATATCCATGGCCATACCTCCTGCGGAGGCCAGATCCAATCATGAGCCTATTTCTTCTGAAAACTCATCGGTCATGAACATGGACAAAATGCAGACAGAACAACTGTCAGAGTCAGAACTGGATTCCGATCAGATGTGGCAGGCCAGCCTGACATTTTTCAAACGTCTGGTCGGTGAGGTTATTCGGATGTCACCTGAACATATCGATGAGTCCGAACTGATGGAGGCTTACGGCATCGATTCAATCCTGATTGTTCAACTGACGAACCAGTTGCGCAAGCATTTTGACGGCGTGAACACCACGCTGTTTTTTGAGCACAAAACACTTGCATCATTAATTCATTATTTTATGAAACAGCACAGACAGGAGCTATTGGTGGCGGTTTTACCGAATCTGCCTGAAAAAGTGCCAGAACAAACGCACGAATCCCTTATTCAGTCAACTGTTTCGGCAGTGGAAATGACGATGCAGGAGCCTGTTTTAGATCCGGTAAAGCCTGTACCTATCACGGCATCTCTCAACTTGGCTGCCAATGAACCGATTGCCATTATTGGCATCAGTGGCAAATATCCGCAGGCAGATAATCTGGAGCAATTCTGGGACAACCTGATTGCAGGCAAAGACTGCATCACGGAAATTCCGGAAGAACGCTGGTCACTTGAAGGATTCTATGAACCGGATCGCAAGGAAGCCGCGCGCAAAGGCAAAAGCTACAGCAAATGGGGCGGCTTCATTGAAGGATACGCCGATTTTGATCCGCTGTTCTTCCAGCTCTCTCCCAGAGAGGTCATAAACATGGACCCGCAGGAAAGGCTCTTTTTGCAAACTGTATGGGAAGCGCTTGAAGACTCCGGCTATACAAGGGAACAGATGGATCGACAGTACAATGGCAAAGTGGGGGTATTTGCGGGCATTACCAAAAGTGGCTTCAACCTCTACGGCCCGCCACTATGGAATGAAGGCAGTGAATGGTTCCCGCAGACCTCGTTCAGTTCGGTTGCAAACCGGGTTTCCTATTTGCTGAACCTCCATGGTCCCAGCATGCCGGTGGATACAATGTGCTCCTCTTCACTCACGGCTATCCATGAAGCATGTGAAAGCATTCGCCGCGGCGAATGTGAGGCAGCGATTGCAGGCGGGGTAAACCTGTATCTGCATCCTTCAAGCTATGTTGCCTTGTGTGCCCAGCAGATGCTTGCATCTGACGGTAAATGCAAAAGCTTTGCTCAGGAAGCGGACGGTTTTGTACCCGGGGAAGGCGTCGGAGTGGTTATCCTGAAACAACTGTCCAAAGCGGTTGAAGATGGCGATCAGATCCATGCGGTCATCCGCGGAACCCACATTAACCACGGCGGCAAGACAAATGGGTATATGGTTCCCAATCCAGCAGCCCAGGGAGACCTGATTCGGGAGACGATCAACAAGGCAGGCATTGACGCCCGCTGGATCAGCTATATCGAGGCTCATGGAACCGGGACAAGCCTGGGAGATCCGATTGAAATGGCCGGACTTGCCCGAGCGTTCCACCAGGATACAAAGGATAAAGAATACTGTTCCATTGGTTCACTGAAAAGCAACGTTGGACATATGGAATCGGCTGCCGGAATTGGCGGACTTACCAAGATTATTCTTCAGTTGAAACATGGTCAGATTGCACCCAGCCTGCATGCCGAAGAGTTGAACAGGGAAATTGACTTCAAAAACACGCCGTTTATCGTACAGCAGAAGGCGAGTGATTGGTCAAGACCGATGGTTGAGGTGGACGGACAGATGCGGGAAATACCGCGCATTGCTGGTGTATCCTCATTTGGCGCTGGGGGCGCAAATGCTCATGTTATCGTTGAAGAATACATTCCTGCTCCTGCTCACCCTTCTTTTCCGGTGACAGAAAGCTCTTCTGGCATGACAGAACGTAAGTCGGAGCAACCGGTAATGATCGTTTTATCTGCCCGAAATGAAGAAAGGCTGGTTGCTTTGGCGGAGAAACTTCTACTATATATTAGCCGCCGAACATTGGATGATCAGGTGTTAGACAAGCTGGCCTATACACTTCAAACCGGCAGAGAGGCAATGGAGGAACGTTTGGCTTTTACAGCAAGCACGATACGTGAACTAATCGCTAGACTGGTTACCATTCAAACCGGAAAGTTAAAACAAGTCATTCCCGGGATATACAGAGGACGGGTTAATCGAACCTCGTATACTCCTTTAGACACCGAGCAAGAAGCGAACAAACCTGCTTCTGAGGATGTCAGACTGGCCATGATACAAGTTAACGTGAATCGATTGCTCGAATTATGGGTGAATGGCGCGAAACTGGACTGGAAGCAAATGTATGGTGCGATGACACCAGGCAAAATGAGTCTGCCCACCTATCCGTTTGAGCGGGAAAAATATTGGCTTCCTGAAGCCGAAGGAATGCCGCTGTCTGTCGCTAATACCACCGAGGCAGATTCCCGCAATACCATTGTGCTTCATCCGATGCTTCACCATAATACGTCCCTGTTATCGGAGCAGCGCTTCACCTCACGGTTTAGCGGGGATGAATTTTTCCTGTCAGACCATCAGGTCGGAACCTACCGGGTACTTCCGGGAGTGGCCTATTTGGAAATGGCTCGCGAGGCTGTGAAACGCTCTGTAGAACATGCTGATTCCGTGCCTGAAGTGATTGTGCTGGAAAATATCATCTGGGGCAGACCCGTGGTAATTGCAGCTCAGGCTACAGACGTTCATGTGCGTTTGTATACGGAAGAGCAGGGAGACATTCATTATGAAGTATACACCCAAGATGCGTCAGCAGAGTTGCTGCACAGTCAGGGTTTGGCTTTGCTGAAAAATGAATCTCAAGAATTAAGGCTGAATCTGGAAGAAATACGAAATAGATGCATCAAGCCGTGGACAGCGGATGAATGCTATCAGGCATTTGAACAGATGGGACTGCACTATGGCACAGCCATGCGAGGGATCGAGACAGTTTACACGGGAGAAAACGCGGTGCTGGCTAAGCTTGCTCTGCCTGCCCGGGTGAAGGACTCCGTTCGTGACTTTGTCCTGCATCCGTCCATGGCAGATGCTGCTTTGCAGTCCGCCATTGGATTGCTGCTTGCACATTCGATGCCTGATGATTACAGACTGCAAACAAGTGCAAGTCCGTTGCTTCCTTTTGCACTGGAGCGAGTCGTTTTCCACCGTCCTTGCACAGCCCACATGTGGACTTATATTCGTTACAGTAAGGGGCATAAACCATCTTATTCGCTGCAAAAGCTGGACATCGACTTGTGTGATGAAGATGGAAATGTATGTGTGCAATTCGAGGGCTTCACCAGCAAACCATTGAAGGGAGAGATTCATATGGGGAAAACATCATCTCCAACCGAATCACAAACACTGATGTTTGCAAAAGAGTGGAAGGAGCAGGAAGCGGTAGTTGTGCCTGAGGTGGTATACAGTCGTCATATTGTCATGTTATCTGGCCCTTGGACAGAGCAGGAACACATCATGGCTGCCAAACTTCCGAATGTACAGTATGTGTCCCTTGGTCCAGACCCAGCGGATCGGGTTGGTTATTCCGACTTGATGGGTGAGCAATACTTGTTTGCTGTTAAGAAGGCCTATCGTTATGTGCAACAGTTGCTCAAAGCTAGACCGGAAGGTGCTGTACTCATACAACTGCTGGTTTCCAAGCGGGCACAGTACAAATTATTCGGAGGATTATCCGCCTTGCTGAAAACGGCTGAATTGGAAAATCCGAAAATCATCATTCAAATCATTGAAGCAGATGATCTTCAGAGTACCGAACGAGTTGTGCAGATCCTAACGGAAAGCAGTCAAAGCGCTGGCGACACACATATCCGCTATCAGAACGATAAAAGATATACATCATTGTGGAAAGAGGTCGGTTCTTCACATTCATCCTTGGTCGAGCTACCATGGAAAGATCGAGGCGTGTATCTGATTACGGGTGGTCTGGGAGCAATCGGATCTATCATAGCAGAGCATATCGCCGAGCAAGCGGAACATCCCGTGCTTATCCTTACAGGGCGCTCGGAACCGGATGAATCAGATCGCCAGCGGATGGCGTTGCTGGAACAGATGGGGGCAGAGGTCATCTATCGGCGTTCGGATGTCTCGAAGAAGGAAGCTGTAGATGAACTGATGCTGGAAATCAGCCGAAATCAAGGCGGATTGCATGGAATTATTCATAATGCAGGCTTAATTCGCGACAGCTATATGATCCGAAAGGAGCTTGATGACATTCAGGAGGTTCTGGCTCCAAAAGTCGCTGGAACGGTTCATTTAGATGAAGCAAGCCAGTATTTCAAGCTGGACTTTTTTGTATTATTTTCCTCGCTTGCCGGGGTACATGGCAATGTGGGTCAAGCCGATTATGCGGCAGCGAATGCGTTTATGGACAAATATTCCGAATACCGCAATGAACGTGTTCAGCAGGGAGAACGTCACGGGTTTACACTCGCCATTAATTGGCCCTTGTGGGAAGAGGGCGGTATGCATATGAATGATCATGCGAGACAGAACATGGAGCGAATATCAGGAACGGTTCCACTGGAGCGTGCAAATGCGATGCGATCTCTCCAGCAGACACTGCAAGAGAGAAGGTCACCTGTAGTCGTCATTCAAGGGGAGGCTGATCAAATGCGAAGCTTCATGGGTATTTCCGGGACTGCACCGATTATGAATACGGATGAAGCATACAGCCGTTCCGATGACGAGAATTACCTCCACCTTGTAGAGAAAATTCGCAGCGGTGAATGTACCCTTGATCAATTAATGCATCTCAAGTAGTTGTACTTGCTTTGCTTGCTTCTAAGCCGGTTTTTAAGACTTACGCGAAATGCGCTTGATTTTTTCAACAATTCTATCGATTGACGTTTTTCTTTTAAGGAGGTGATCGCTTTGGAAGACCAACTGTCCACATTGTATCGAAAGATTCAGCAAGGAAAGCTCAGCGATCAGCAGGCAGCGGAGCAGCTGCAAAGGCTGTTGTCCGAATCTGGCAAACAGGAGTCAAGCTTGAGTGAGACGCCTCATGAAGAGAAAGAGGACGACACCAGCGAAAAAGCCATTCGTTATGTCAAAAAAATATTGTCCTCCAGCCTTATGCTGCCGGAACGACAGATCGATGCACATGCGCCTCTGGAGAACTATGGCATTGATTCCGTGATGGTGATGAAATTGACGGATCAATTGGAACAGCAATTTGGTCCGCTGTCCAAGACATTGTTCTATGAATACCAAAATATAGCGGAGCTTGCCGGGTATTTCATGAGCCATCACCGGGAACGACTGGAACAGCTCACAGGGTTGCGGGCGAAAAGCAATTCAGACGTACAATTCCGTACTTCAGAGCTTGAGTCCAGCACAATACGGAAGTCTGAAAGCCCGAATTCATTCAATAAGCGGCAGCCGTCTGCTGGCTCGCGGAGGAAAATTCCAGATGCGACCAGCGCAGGCGGAGAATCGATCAGCAAAGAGCATGACCATAGCAAATCGCTGGACATTGCCATCATTGGCATGTCTGGACGATATCCGAAGTCTAGTAATCTGGAGCAGTTCTGGGAGAACCTGAAACACGGGAAGGACTGCATCACCGAAATACCGGAAGATCGCTGGGATTACCGGATTCATACCGAGATGAATGGCAGCAAAGGAAAACATTCTGGAAAATGGGGTGGATTTTTGGATGGAGTGGATCGTTTTGATCCACTCTTTTTTCAGATTTCTCCGAAGGAAGCTGAACGAATTGACCCACAGGAGCGACTGTTTCTTGAATGTGTTTACGAGACGCTTCAGGATGCGGGATATACCCGCGAACAGGCCGCAGGTCCAGATGCACCCCCGGATCAGATGGGGAATGTCGGTGTGTTCGCAGGAGTCATGTATCAGGAGTATCAGCTGTATGGCGCTGAAGCCAGGATTGCGGGTAAAGAGCCATTTGCATTAAACGGTAATCCGGCTTCCATTGCCAATCGTGTCTCGTACTTTTGTAATTTTCATGGGCCCAGCATGGTGATAGATACCATGTGTTCCTCGTCACTCACGGCTATTCATCTGGCCTGCCAGAGTCTGAGTAAAAAAGAATGCCTAACCGCAATCGCCGGAGGTGTCAATGTATCTGTTCACCCCAATAAATATGTGATGTTAACACAGGGGCAATTCCTCTCTTCGAAAGGTCGCTGCGAAAGCTTCGGTGAAGGCGGTGATGGTTATGTCCCCGGAGAAGGTGTAGGGGCTGTAATGCTTAAACCTTTAAACCGTGCCATAGCCGACGGTGATCATATCTATGGCGTCATTAAAGGAACTGCCGTTAACCACGGCGGCAAAACAAACGGTTATACGGTTCCCAATCCTGCCAGACAAGCGGAGGTTATTGAAACAGCTGTCGCGGAGGCAGGAATCGACATTGCGGACATCAGCTATATTGAAGCTCACGGGACAGGCACCTCGCTGGGAGATCCCATCGAAATTACAGGGTTAACCCAGGCATTTAGGAAAGGTAAAGCAGCGGACAACAAATGTGCCATTGGCTCAGCCAAATCGAATATTGGTCATTGCGAAAGTGCAGCAGGCATTGCAGGCCTGACCAAGGTCCTTTTGCAGATGCAGCATCGGCAGCTGGTTCCTTCCATTCATGCGGACCCGCCTAGTCCACACATTCAGTTCGACAAGACGCCTTTTGCAGTGCAGAGGCAATTAAGTGACTGGGACAGAAAAACGATTGATTCAGGAGACTCTATACGGGAAGTCCCACGGATTGCGGGAATTTCCTCATTTGGTGCCGGGGGTTCCAATGCCCATATCATTGTGCAGGAGTATTGTCCCGAGCAGTCAGATATGTTGCTGGCTGAGCAGGATAAACCAGCTAAACAGCAGGTGCTTATCGTTTTGTCAGCCCGGAATGAAGAGCAGCTTCGTGAATTGTGTGAACGTATGCTGACGGCTCTGCGATCGAATCGATATCAAGAGGAACAATTGGCGAACATCGCTTATACGCTGCAAACCGGACGTGAGATGATGAACATGCGCCTTGGCATCGTGACAGATTCGCTACAGGAACTGAGCTCGAAACTGGAATGCTACTGTTCGGGAGATCAGGATATGGACGACATGTATGTGGGATATGCAGGTGATGCACAACAGCCGCTATCCATACTGTCAACCGATGCAGACATGAGCCATACCCTGATGAACTGGATTACCAAACGCAAGTTCGGAAAATTGCTGGAGTTTTGGGTGAAAGGCCTGAATGTGGACTGGAACTTGCTCCATAACGGATTCAGGCACTGCAAGATCAGTCTGCCTACGTATCCATTTGCCAAAGAACGGTATTGGATACCTAGTGAACCTTCTGTGGAGTTCCAGATGAAGGGGAAGTCTTCCCATAACGGATACTACGGTCAAATTCCTTTTATTCATCCACTGCTTCATGAGAATAAGTCCAACTTGTCAGAGCAAAAATACGTGACGGTTCTGACCGGCCAAGAATTTTACCTGAATGATCATCGGATCGGACAAGAGCGGATTCTACCCGGTGCGGCCTACCTTGAAATGGCGCATGCTGCAGTCAGCGATGCTCTAGGCGAGCAGCAAGGAGAGAATGTTGCAGTTTTCTTGAAAAACCATGTTTGGATGCGTCCTCTTGTTGTCAGGGAGACTCCGGTGTCTCTGCATATTCGATTACATGCTTCATTAGAGGAGCAGCCTATTCAATATGAAATGTACAGCGGGATGTCTGCGGATGGACCGGGCGAAAATAGGGTGCACAGCAGCGGTTATGCCAGCATCGTTTCACTGGAACCCGAGCTTGTAGCAGAAATGGCGATTGATCCGGGCGAGATAAAGGCACGCTGTAACACCAAACGATTAACTGCGGATCAATGCTACCGAATTTACGAACAAGGTGGGCTCAACTATGGGCTCGCCCATCGGTTGTTGGTTGAGTTAAACGTGGGAGAAAACGAGGTGTTAGGACAGCTTCGCCTGCCCTCTATTCTCAAACATGAAATGCAATCCTATGTACTGCATCCGGCCATCCTGGACGGGGCTTTGCAATCCGCGATCGGGCTATGGATGGAGGACCAGGAGGGAAAAGAAGGCAAAGAGCTGGAAAACGCAAATTCTACGCTGCCCATTCCCTATGCCATGGATGAAATTCAGGTTCTGGGCCCCTGCACTGAAGAAATGTGGGCTCATGTGCGTTACAGCTCTGATTCTCCTTCATCCGCCTCGGATGCCATGCCTAAGCTGGATATTGATTTGTTCTCCAGTACAGGGGTTCCATGTGTTCTTATTCAGGGACTTAGTTGCAGAGCCTTGAACAACGGTATAGTCCCGGGGGATGAGCCGCATGCGCGGGCAACGGCCATGTTGGTACCTCGTTGGGAAGAAACTGCCGCTGTCCAGAATGAGTGGAACCACCCTTATGACAGGCATATCGTAATGCTGGCTGAACCTTGGGCCGAACTGGCGGAGGAAATAAATGAAAGACTGAAGCGAGAGCAAATACCAACCGAGATCGTAGCGCTTGGATCTGAAAAGGTTGCTGACATTAACAATGTTGGTGCAAGCCCCAAACGTTTTGCGTCTGCTTCTACCCAAGTACTCCACGTACTTCAACAACTGGTGAGCAGTTCATCCACTGCTGAGAATGTGCTTATTCAGCTGTTATACAGACGTGAAGATCATTTTCAGCTGTATAGCGGATTAACAGGATTGCTGCGAACCGCGGCACTGGAAAATCCCCGGATTCATGTTCAGTTCATTGAAGATATGGAAGAGAGATATTCAGAATCGAAGAGCCGGCCTCGAGAACCGCGTAACGCCAAGCGTGCTGCCGAACTCATAAAGGCCAACCGGGAGTCTGAGGATGTATGTATCGGCTACCAAGGCCCACAACGACAAGTGCTTCACTGGAAAGCCCTCCATCTGCCTGCTGAGACGGATGCCATGCCTTGGAAGAATGGCGGGGTGTACCTTATTACAGGAGGGGCAGGTGGCCTGGGCCATATTTTTGCCCGTGAGATTGCCTCTAAGGTTGTCAACGCAACGCTGATTTTGACAGGCAGATCGGACATATCAGCGAATCAGGAGCAAGCGTGGGAACCCCTGAAAACAAATGGTACCACGATCATCTATCGCCAAGGGGATATATCCCGGGAAAAAGATACATCGGAGCTTGTTGCTTATATTCAGCATAGCTTCGGCCGTCTGGATGGAATCATCCATAGCGCAGGTTTAACGGAAGATCAGTACATTTTGAACAAAACAAAAGCCGAAATGGAGAAGGTGCTGGCTCCGAAAGTTGCTGGCACCTTTCATTTGGATGAAGCAACCCGGGCGATGAAGCTGGACTTTTTTATCCTGTTCTCTTCCATGTCGGGTGTATATGGAAATCCGGGCCAATGCGATTACGCTGCGGCCAACGGATATATGGGCAGCTATGCACAGTATCGTCATCAGTTAATGCATGCCGGTAAACGGCAAGGAAGGACCCTGGCCATCCACTGGCCGTTATGGAAAGATGGCGGCCTGCATTTAAGCCCTGCTGAAGAGAAGGGGTTATGGGAAAGTACGGGAATGCGTCCACTGGATCTTGAAGCAGGTATTACGCTGCTGTACAGAGGTTTTCAGTCAACTGAATGTGAAATCATTGGGGTACAAGGAGATATTCCGAAGCTGATTTCCAGCCTGGAGGCACGTTGGAATATGAACCGTGCAACGCGGGATACCCCATTCGTATCAGAAGCAGATGCCATGTCTGTGCTGCAAAAATTGGCTGCGGAACTGCTTGGTGTGGGACCAGATGAGATTAGCCGCGAAGCGGATTGGCTTGAATGCGGGCTGGACCAGCCTCAATTAACGCTCTTGGCCCAAAGGTTGAACGAGCAATGTGGGCTGGATCTGAGTCATGTTTTATTTGTGGAATATCCAACGCTGCAATCGGCTTCGGCATTTCTGAACCAGCGATACCCGAACGCTTTCCCGTCAGCGCCGTTAGCTCCCGAGAGTGAATCATTACCGCGTACAAGTCAAACCAGCCTGCCAACGGATCGTTTGACGAAGCACGCGCAGACCACAGCAGCAGATAATATACTGGCGGAAGCATTGGATACTTTTCTGAAAAAGGCCTTGTCATCGGTACTCAAAGTGCCCGCAGATCAAATTGTAAGCCACGCCCGACTGGAAGAGTATGGTATAGACTCGATCAGCATTACCCAATTGACGGATCAGCTCGAGGGTACTTTCGGGCCGTTGTCCAAAACACTGCTTTTTGAATATCAGACCCTAAAAGAGTTGAGAGGATATCTGATCAAAGCCCACCGCGATACCGCTAATCGCCTGATTTCGGTTCCTGCGCTACCACATGAAGATCGTAAGGAACGTTCGGAGAAGACTAAGACTGACCGATCTGGCCTGCAACACCCTCCATTTCGTGTATTCCAGCGTCCAGCTCAGCGCCCCTCGGTGCCAGCAGATGTTCATGTGCGCTCACTCGCCAAGGATATCGCCATTATTGGCCTGTCTGGCCGTTATCCCGAGGCGGACGATCTCGAACAATTTTGGGAAAACTTGATGCAGGGCAGGGATAGTGTCACTGAAATTCCGTTGGATCGCTGGGATTACAGGCTACATATGCACCATGTGGACCCTAATTCACCGAAGCCTGGCAGCAAATGGGGAGGCTTCCTCCAGGGCGTGGATCGTTTTGATCCCTTGTTTTTCCATATCTCGCCCAGAGAAGCACAGATGATGGATCCGCAGGAGCGGCTGTTCCTGGAAACGGCGTATGAAGCGATTGAGGATGCAGGGTATACACCGGAGGGTTTGGCTTCTGCAACCGGAGATACTTGGGGAAACAGGGTTGGCGTGTACGTTGGAGTCATGTACGAGGAATACCAGCTGTACGCCGCCCAGGCTCAGGCCAAGGGAGATTCCTCCATCGCTTTAAGTGGCAATCCGGCGTCCATCGCCAACCGAATATCATATTATTGCAATTTCAATGGGCCAAGCATGGCTGTTGATACGATGTGTTCCTCTTCCTTGACCGCGATTCATCTGGCCTGTCAGAGTCTTGTATTGAAGGAATGCGAAGTGGCGGTGGCGGGTGGTGTCAACGTATCGATTCATCCAAATAAGTATATTTTACTGAACCAAGGTGGCTTCCTTTCAAGTGAAGGCCGATGCAAAAGCTTTGGTGCACAAGGGGACGGCTATGTTCCTGGCGAGGGTGTCGGAGCAGTTATTCTCAAGCCGCTCAACAAGGCAATCGAAGACGGAGATCATATCTACGGGGTTATTAAAGGCAGTGCACTGAATCACGGCGGAAAAACGAATGGATATACCGTGCCCAATCCGGCAGCGCAGTCATGTGTCATAGGGAGAGCCATTGCTGAGGCGGACATCTCCGCCGACACCATTACCTATGTGGAGGCTCACGGAACAGGCACATCGCTTGGAGATCCGATTGAGGTTGCCGGCCTAAGCAAAGCGTTTGCAGAATCCACGGACCAGCAGCAGTTTTGCGCTCTCGGGTCGGTAAAGTCCAACATCGGCCACGCCGAAAGTGCGGCGGGTATTGCCGGACTGACTAAAATTTTGCTTCAGCTGAAACATGGGCAACTGGTGCCCTCTCTGCATTCAGACCCGGCCAATCCACATATCGACTTTGCGCAGACCCCATTTCGTGTACAGCGGGACGCTGAAGCGTGGAACCCGTTGCAGCGGATGGAAAACGGCAAGCAGGTCCAAATTCCGCGCAGGGCGGGCTTGTCTTCATTTGGTGCGGGTGGTTCCAATGCCCACCTAATTATTGAGGAAGCACATTACCATCCACATGAGGGGGCAACGTTCAACGAAGCAACAAGAGAAGGAGCTGTCATCATTGTGCTCTCGGCACGAAACTCATCCGCTCTCAGGGAACGAGCCAGACGTTTGCTCACTGCTGTGGATGAGAAACATCTCACCGGAGGAGCAGAGGAAGAACCGGAACGTTTGCTGGAGCGCTTGGCATTTACGCTTCAAACCGGAAGACAGGAGATGGAAGAGCGCCTCGGATTCGTAGTGCGATCCGTTCAGGAGTTGAAGGAACGTCTTCAACTTTTCCTGGGAAATGAGAACACGAACGAGACAGTAGACGGAATAGACGGGATGTACCTCGGAAATGTCAAATCCTATCAGGCTGTGCAGGCCGCAATTGCCATGGATGAGCATTTTGGCGAAGTGGTGAACCGTTGGTTAAATGAAGGACTTTACGGCAAAGTGCTGGATTTGTGGGTGAAAGGCATCAAAACGGACTGGAGCGTTCTATACTCCACAGGACAGCCTCGTCGAATTAGTCTGCCTGTCTATCCGTTTGAGCGCGAGCGCTGCTGGTTTGAATTGCCTGAGGAAGCGGCTATCCGTGAACATGTGGATGGTCTCAATTCTGCTGTATCTGCTGGAATTCAGAAAGCAGCACCGGAGCGCCAAATGACTGCTTATCACAAAGACTGGCAACTTGCGGACATTGCACCCATCTCCGATGAAAGCGATCCTGTTGGAATGGTTCTGATTCTTGCCAATCGGGATTCAGCAGCCCTTGCTGCGAGATTGACAGAACATTTTAAACATACGGTGGTTTTGAATGAAGAACAGTTGGATGATCCGGGACGCCATTGGCTCGAAGATGAGGAACGATTGAAGCATGGACTGACAGGTTTGATTGATCTGACAGCATGCATGAGGCAGACCACTGTTGATGATACCTCCGAAGAACAGATCCGGCCGGGATGGTTGCAGCTTGTGCAGGACGTCATTGAAGTCCATGGTCATGAGGGGATGCTACTGTTATTGGTGACTTGTGGCTTGGAGTCGTTCCGCAATTCGAAAGTGAATCTGGCCCACGCCTCTCGTGCGGGTCTGTTCCGCATGCTGCAATCCGAATACCGAAACATCCAATCCAGACATCTGGATGTTGATCCATCGGCATCGGAAGAGGCAAAGATTCAATGCATTACAACAGAGTTCCGGCAAACAGATCGGGAACCGGAGATATGCTACCGTGATGGTAAACGCTGGCGTTCCTATATGCGTGAACTTCCTTATGGGGCGGGTATGAACATAGATGTTACGCAATCTTCAATCGATCTTGAACGACCTTTCCTGGAAGCAAATCAAGTGTTGTGGATTACCGGGGGTACCCGCGGCCTTGGAATGGCATGTGCCCGCCATTTTGTGAAGCATCACAACGTGAAGCGGCTGTTGTTGACTGGACGGGAACCCATTCCACAGCGGGAGGACTGGGAGGTCTATGTAAGCCATGACACTGCGACGGGCGCCAAAATCAGATCCTTGTTGGAACTCGAACAACTGGGGGCCGAGGTGCTTGTTACAGATATCCCTCTTACAAACGAGAACGCCATTCAGGCAGAACTGGCCAGAGTTAAGCGCTCAATGGGTCCTATTGGAGGGGTTATTCATTGTGCTGGCACCGTGGATACTGCCAATCCGGCTTTTATTCGCAAGCAGGCGGATGCCATGCAGCGGGTGCTTGATCCAAAAACAAGCGGGGTGCATACGTTGTTTCATGCGTTCAGGCATGAGCCACTGCGCTTCTTTGTGCTGTTTTCCTCCGTGTCCTCAGCGATGCCTTCACTGGGAGCAGGGCAGAGCGATTATGTGATGGCTAACGCGTATATGGACTATTTTGCCGAAGCCGCATCCCGGGAAAGTGCCATTTCTCCATTCCCGGTCATCAGCATCCAGTGGCCAAGCTGGCAGGAATCCGGTTTTGGTGCGGTCACTAGCGAAGCATATCGCCAAAGCCGTCTTCTCAGCATCACCGATGCGGAAGGAATGTTATGGCTGGATCGGATTATTCGGCAAAACAGGGGACCTGTTATTCTGCCGGCTGTAGTTGCATCGCAGACTGTACACAAGGGAGAGCAACAAGCGGAGCATCGGGCAGAGGCATCGTTAAGTGAAGCACAGCAGGTATCCATTCCGTTAATTCCACGCCCGGTGGAGCGGATGACCCCAAGCTTCATGGAAGAGCTGCAGAACAGGACACTGAGGTGGCTTAAGGCTTTGATGGCAAAAGAACTGAGATTGGATGAATCCCGGCTGGATGAAGATACCCCTTTTCAGCACTACGGAATGGATTCGATCCTGCTTGTCCAGGTTCTGACGGTCATGGACCGAGAGCTTCAGCATGTTGCAACAGACCCTTCGCTGCTGCTTGAACACCCAACACTGCGCCAATTAGCAAAACATCTGGTTCAAATCTATCCTGAATCTTTGACTGACCTGTTGATGGAACCCAACTCTAAGTTGGCGGAAAATTTGACTGGAAAACCTTCCGATGTTCGTTCAATGACTTCCAATTCTGTGCAACATGCTGAACCAGATATGGAGGGTCGCACCGGACTGAATGAACTGAATGATCCTGTGGATGAAGCATATGAAAAACCAGCGGAGCTGGAACAAACCAAGAAGCGGGATAAAATTGCAATTGTTGGCGTCGCCTGTCATTTTCCTGATGCCGAGAATCCGGTGCAATTCTGGTCCAATCTGCAAAAGGGTAAAGATAGCATGACCGAGATCTCGGCGGAACGCTTGAGGTTGACAGGCAGTAGCACCAATGGGACTTCCGCTTCAAGCAAGCGCATTGGGGCGTTCATTCGGGACATTGAGCAGTTTGATCCTGCATTTTTCCGAATGACAGATACGCTGGCAGAACAGCTCGATCCGCTCCAGCGCCAACTGCTGGAAGTGAGCGTGGAGGCCGCCGCAGACGCAGGATACAGCCGGGAACGTTTATGGAATTCGCAGACCGGCGTATTTGTTGGCTCTAGAGCGAGCAACTTTTCGTCCAAGCTGGGCGGCAGCACCAAAGATACAATCGTTGGCATCGGCCAAAACTTTATCGCTGCACATCTGTCCCATTTTTATAATCTGAAAGGCCCCAACATGGTGGTGGATACCGCTTGTTCCAGTTCACTTACCGCAGTTCATCTTGCTGTACGAAGTCTGCTGGATGGGGAATGCGATCTCGCTTTTGCGGGCGGTGTGGACATTCTGCTTGATGATGCGCCCTACGAGATGCTTGGAGCTGCCAGCGTATTATCTCCTGATTCTCGTTGCAAAACGTTCAGTGCGGACGCAAACGGCATCGGGCTTGGTGAAGGCTGCGGCGTTGTATTACTTAAACCGCTGTCATCAGCTATCGCTGATCAGGACGCCATCTATGGGGTCATCGATGGCACCTCCATCAATAACGATGGTCAAACGATGGGCATTACCACACCTAACCCGGAAGCCCAGCAGGAATTGCTGGAAAAAGCGATCTTAAATGCAGGCATTCATCCTTCCACCATCAGCTATATCGAGACACATGGAACAGGGACACTAATCGGTGATCCCATCGAACTTAAGGCTTTGACAGGTGTTTTTGCAAAATATACAAATCAGCGCCAGTTTTGCGGCGTAGGCAGTGTCAAAAGTAATATCGGGCATCTGCTGAGCGCATCGGGCATTGCCAGCCTGATCAAGGTGTTGCTCTCGCTTGCTCACCGCGAGCTTCCGCCGACGATTCACTGCGACCAGCCCAATCCGCGATTCCAGTTCGGGGAATCTCCTTTTTATATCTTACAGCAGCACCAGCCGTGGGGAAGTGGTCCAAGCGACATACTGCGGGCAGGCATTAGTGCATTCGGACTTGGAGGCAACAACGCACACGTTATTGTCAGTAATGAAGGTATTCCTGCCGAACGCATGGTGAGCCTGCCGCTTCGTTTCCCTGATTCACCTTTTCAACGCAAGTATTGCTGGCCACCCGTCAAAACAACGGAATCGGTGGAGGCATCGTCCAATGTTTCAGCTGGATCGTCGATGCAACAGCTACCGGAACATTCGGAGCAATCGAGCTTTTTTGATTTCATCAAGCTATGAGAAGGGAGTGACGCGGATCATGACATTGCCTGCAACCGAATCATTTTTACAGCGATTGCGCCACAGCGACTATTTCGTGAGAGATCATCGTGTTCACGGCGTCTGCACCCTTCCAGGTGTGGTGCTGCTGGATATGGTGTACCGACTGAGCGGCAGCCATCTGCGTACAACCTCCATTGAACTTCGGGATATCGTGTTTATACAGCCGATTGTCACTTCGACCGATTTTGATGTGGATATCATGCTGACGTTGTCCATGAAGATGGATGAGGGTCAGGTCACCATCCATAGCCGCAAAGTACCTAAAGACGGTGAGCCGCCTTCATCTGATGTGCTGAATATGGAATGCAAGCTGTATTTGCTCAACGGGAAGGGAGCTGTACAACCTGTACAAGCTTTAAAGCCTACACACCTGTTACCTTCCAAAGACACAGACGGGCTTCAGACGTGGGATATGGATCAGATCTATCAGCTCGCCCGACAGGCGGATATACAGCATTTTTCCTTTATGAAAAACCACGGAGATGTCTACAGACAAGACCAAATGGAGTGGATGGATATCCGGCTGAGCAACCTGGCCGAGCAGTATCTGGACAAGTTCCACGCTCATGTGGCCCTGTTGGACGGGGCGACCTTTGCCGGGTCGTCCTTCCGCCTGGGGAGTGTCGGCAGTCTGGATGCAGAAGTTCCGCCATACATTCCGTTCATGATTGAACGATTTGTTATATACGACCGTTTTCCAGCTGAGATTCGCACGTTTACTGAACAAACACCAAGCGATCTTTCCGGTGGGGATATCATCTCCCGCAGCATTGTTGTTACGGATCGGGAGGGCAGATTGCTCGCGGAATTTGTACATTTGAAGGCAAAAAGAGTTCGCCATGCCGCATCCATTACCGGACTGACAAACCCGATGACAACTGGACGCAACGACAAACCAACTTCTGAATTGGTAATATCCGGTATCTCTGAATGGTCAAAGACAACTATGATGTCTGCGGGCTCCCAAGACCAGATCCGATCCACGATTTCGGCGTATGTGAAAGCTGAAATCGCACGCATGCTGCACATTTTACCTGAGGCAGTGGATGAGCGGGCAGGCTTCTATGAGCAGGGACTAGATTCCATGCATCTGCTTGAGCTGGTGAAACGGCTGGAAAACCGGGTGAACATGGAACTTTATCCAACGCTGCTGTTTGAGCACTCTTCCGTGCAGGCGTTGACCGAATACTTGCATACCCATTGTTACGACGCCTGGAATGAGGCAGCAGCGGTGTCGGAACGTGTGAACTTGAATACGCTCCCGTCCCAAAGCAGTCATTCGACTGATGAAAAACCTGCAACGCATTCGGAAATACCAGCAACAGCCAGAGAAATCGAGGAAAATGGAGAACCTGTGTGTTATGAGCCTAAATGGATTGAAACACAGGATATCCATGAGGCTGAATCTGCCCGACACACGATAGCAGATGGAAAAATGCCACAGTCCGATCTCACCCCGTACCGGATCGTTGTTCTCTATGGCAACTATCCGGCTCTTGCTGCCAAGATGGAGCTTCAGTCTGACGTATACGAGATTCATCAATTGCCTGATCATTTGTCCATGGACGCTGATCTGTACCGCCAGAAGGTAACCGCGTTATACGGAATGATCCAGGCAAAAGCAATTCACCCAAATGCGGGCAGACGAATCGTTCTTCAAGTGCTGTCGGATTCCCGTGACACGGGAGGATACATTCACGGATTTGAAGGGCTGGTAAAGACGGCTGCGATGGAGCTTCCAGCCTTTGGAGCTCAATTAATCAGAATGGATCTGCATGAAAGCTCCATGGATGAGACGTTGATTCGTCAGCTTCGACTCGAAGCCGAAAACATCTCATCAGGGTCCGCTGTCTGCATATGGTACAAAGGAGACTCCCTTCAGCGGCATGTTCGCAAGCTGGTGGAGATACCTGTTCCGGGGCCCGCATTGGAAAAACACTATAAGCCTGACGGAATCTATCTTATTACCGGCGGCATGGGTGGGCTGGGGTATGCGCTGGCCGTTCATCTATCCCGTCAATGCAGATGCAAGCTGGTTCTTGTCGGGCGTTCTCCGCTGAGTGAGAACATTCAGCGCAAACTGAATCCGCTGCACATCAACGGTGCAGAAGCCATGTATATTCAGGCCGATACAACCGTTCTAGCCGAGATGAAGCAGGCTGTCCTGCAGATTCGGGATCAGTATGGCGGAATCACGGGGGTATTTCACTGTGCAGGAACTGCCAAAGACCAGTTGATGCTGCAAAAGCCTTTGTCCGATCTGGAGCAGGTGTTAAAGCCCAAAATGGATGGACTCTGGAATCTGGAGCAGGCCTTAAATGATCTTAGGCCAGAGTTCACGGTTGCGTTTTCCTCCCTGTCAGCCATTGTAGGCAACAAAGGGCAGGCTGATTACGCTGTGGCCAACAGCTGTATGGACAGACTTTTGTTGAATCATCAAGAGAGAGGTGGAACAAAAGGGGCAATTCCGCGCCAGTTTACAATTAACTGGCCGTTATGGGCAGATGGCGGCATGAAAGTGAATGATCATATTCGCAGCAGCATGTATACGTCCTCAGGTTCAATGCCGCTGCCATTGGCTCAGGGGATGTCGCTTATTGACCGGATTATTGCACAGGATGTTTCGCAGGTTGTACTTGTATACGGGAATAAATCCCGCATTCAGTCCGCTATGGGAGACGACATGGCCATTCATTTGCCGCCGCCATCTGATCCGGAAGATATTGCTGTCATTGGCATGGCGGGAAGGTATCCCTCGGCAAACAACATGGACGAATTGGCCCGGATATTGAAGGAGGGACGAGATTGTATCACGCCCATGCCGGATGACCGCTGGGCGGGACTGCATCTTCCGTATTCCGCTTCTGAATATTACCCGGCTGGCGGATTTCTGGACGTGATCGATGACTTTGACCCGGCCTTCTTCCAAATCTCGCCGCTTCAAGCCGAAAGGATGGACCCACAGGCACGTTTGTTTTTGCAAGCGGCCTGGACAGCCTGTGAGGATGCAGGCTTTGCTATTGAACGTGACAAGCATCATGATGCATCAGCAGATAAGAGGAATGTCGGTGTATTTGCTGGCGTGTTCTGGAACCACTATGAACTGCTTGGCGCAGCCATGACGCAGCAAGGCACTCCTACGGCCATGGGCAGCAACGCTTCAGCCATCGCCAATCTGGTTTCTTACCATCTGAATTTCCATGGTCCATCCATCGCTGTAGACAGTATGTGTTCATCCTCCCTGACAGCGATACATTTGGCCTGCGAGAGCATTCGACATGGACAGAGCCATTATGCCATAGCAGGGGGTGTGAATCTGGTCACCCATCCCCATAAGTATGTATTTCTGAAACAGGCCAAGTTTCTGTCATCGGACGGAAAATGTCGCAGCTTTGGCAAGGATGGGGACGGCTATGTGCCAAGTGAAGGGGTAGGCGCTGTCCTGCTCACAACGGTAGCTGAAGCCCGCAAGCAAGGTTATCCGGTCTATGGCGTCATTAAGGGCTCGGCTCTGAACCATGCTGGCAAAACATCCGGAACGACGGTGCCAGATCCAGTGGCCCAATCGGAAGTCATTGCAGATGCACTCGCGGCAGCAAACGTTGAGCCAGGAACCATCGGATATATTGAAGCCCACGGAACCGGAACGTCACTGGGTGACCCCATTGAAATTCAGGGGCTGGAGCGAGCCTTTCGAAACAGCCGCAATCCGGGCCAAAACTGTGCTGTCGGTTCCCTAAAGTCCAACATTGGACATTTAGAGGCAGCGGCAGGCGTCGCCGGGCTAAGCAAGCTTATCCTGCAAATCAAGCACAGGGAGCTGTTTCCTTCGCTGCATGCTGAGGAGCTGAACCCGCTGATTCCGTTTGAGAACACCTGCTTCCACGTGCAGCAGACAACCGAGCGCTGGGAGCGCCGTCATGGAAAACAGAATGGGCGCTATGCAGAGTGGCCTGTTCGTGCCGGGTTGAGCTCTTTTGGCGCAAGCGGGAGCAATGCACATCTGATCGTGGAGGAATATATTCCAACTGCCGTCTCATGGGCAGATCGTTCTGCATTAGATGCGGATTCCGGTGAAGCGGAAGTTTCAGAGGATGGTGAAGTGGTTCTTCCAATCTCAGCCAGAACACAGGAAAGATTGATGGAATACGCTCGCCAGGTTCGTATTTATTTGGAGAACGGTGGTCTGTCTGAGCGCCTAATAGACATTGCCTACACGTTTCAGCTTGGAAGAACGGACATGAAATACAGGGTTGCTTGGACGGGCAGCAGCCACAGTGAACTGGTGGAACAGATCGATCAGTTCCTGAAAAGCCAGTCATCATTACAACAACATTCCAGTGAAAAATTAGATGAAATGACTATGACTTTACTGGAAGATCATCCTTCGCTGGAGAGGCTTCATCAATGGGCTGCCTTGTGGGAGCAGGGACAGGGGATAGACTGGACGGCCTTGTATGGTGATCTTCAGAAGAAGCCAACTATTGTTCGTGTACCAACGTATCCTTTTGCCAGAAATCGTTACTGGATTCAGGCTGAAGATCAATCAGTTGGAGAGACAACGAGGGAAAAGGGATCGCAATTGCACCGTGCGGAAAAATCCCCTTCTGAAGTTGAAGACGCGGACATTGTTCAGCATATGAATGAAAAATCCAACCCTGTTACGGGATCTGCAATGACGCCTTCATTTCAGGAAAATCAGGGGAAAGAACAGGTTCTAGCTTTATTATCCCAAACGGTGTCTTCCCTGTTAAAAGTCAGTATCTTCGATTTGGACAGTGATACGGAATGGGCAGAATACGGTTTTGATTCCATTCTGTTCACAGAGCTCGCGGATCGGTTGAACCGCGACCATGGATTGGGTTTGACACCCGCCATCTTTTTTGAGCATGGCACTATTCGCGAGTTGGCGGTCCATTTGCTGCAAAATCATCCCACTAAGTGGAAACAGCCTTCTGCCAGCAGAACGACACCTCAACCCGAATTGCTGAATGATATGTCTCATTCTGTGCCAGGAGCATCCGAAAGGGAAGAACCGTTGCAGTCTTCATTGCGGTCGACGGCTTCAGAAGAAGAGAAACACAGATCTGCCCGTTCCCATGCAGGTACAGGCAGCAAGCTTAATTCGGGTTCAGACCAGCTGTCTTCCCCCGAGCCAATAGCCATTGTGGGTATTAGCGCCAAGTTTCCGATGGCCGATAACGCGGAGCAATTTTGGCATAATCTGCTTGATGGCAAAGACTGCATTTCGGAGATTCCAGAGGAACGCTGGCGCTGGCAGGATTATATGGGTGATCCGCTTAGAGAGAAAGGCAAAACCAACGTAAAATATGCGGGATTTATGAGCGGAATCAGTGAGTTCGACCCACTGTTTTTTGGCATTTCTCCCAAGGAAGCCATGCACATGGACCCGCAACAGCGCTTGCTGATGATGCATGTGTGGAAAGTGATTGAAGATGCAGGTTATGCACCCTCAGACCTGTCAGGGTCGGCCATGGGACTGTTCATTGGCACAGGCAGCAGCGGATATAACGTCATGCTGGCCCAGTCGAATGAAGCGGTCGAGGCATACTCCGTCACAGCCACTGTTCCATCTGTCGGCCCTAATCGGATGAGTTACACACTGAACATACACGGTCCTAGCCAGCCTGTCGAAACGTCATGCTCCAGCTCCCTGGTCGCCATTCATCGGGCCGTTCAAGCCATTCGAAATGGGGATTGCGAGACGGCTGTAGCTGGGGGTGTAAATACGATCCTGTCCGTGGATGCTCATATCAGTCTGACCAAAGCGGGCATGCTTAGCGCGGACGGGCGTTGCAAAACCTTTTCAAGCGAGGCAAACGGTTACGGCCGTGGCGAAGGGGTTGGAATGATTTTTCTGAAGAAATTGAGTGATGCTCAGCGCGACCATGACCACATTTACGGCTTGATCCGCGGTAGCGGGGAAAATCACGGCGGAAAGGCAGGCTCACTTACTGCTCCCAACCCTAAGGCACAAACAGCGCTGCTGAATTCCGTGTATGCTCGGGCGGGAATTGATCCTTCCACTATAAATTATATTGAAGCACATGGCACAGGCACACCACTTGGTGATCCAATTGAGATCAATGCGCTCAAGACAGTATTTCAGGAGACGAGGGCAGGCTTATCACCCACAGGGCAGACTTCCACTCCAGAACAGTCAACCCCATACTGTGGCGTCGGCTCTGTCAAAACAAATATCGGTCATCTGGAGCTTGCTTCCGGCATAGCCGGAGTAATTAAGGTGTTATTGCAGATGAAACACCGCAAGCTTGTTCCCAGCCTGCATGCGGAGCAGCTCAGTCCGTATGTCCAGCTTGAGAACAGCCCGTTCTATGTTGTCAGACAGAAGCAGGAATGGGAGAGACTCAAAGACAGCAATGGCAACGAAATGCCCCGTAGGGCAGGAGTGAGCTCTTTTGGTTTTGGGGGTTCCAATGCCCACGTTATTCTGGAGGAATATATACCACCACGACAGCATGATGAGGTGTCCGTTTCTGAATCCGAGTTGGCTCCTGTTGCTATCGTGCTATCGGCCAAAAGCAAGGAGCGGCTCAGGGAACAGATGATCCAGCTGTCGGCTGTCCTGCTCCGCAATGAGGAGGATACTTCTCAACAGCTTCGCCGCATTGCCTGTACACTTCAGACAGGAAGACAAGCGATGGAATACCGTGCAGGCTTCATAGCAGCATCGATTACAGAGCTAAAATCCTTGCTGGACGGCTATGTTCAGGAAGCGTACCTGTGGACCGATTCGGATGATTCCGTACATGTGCAACGTTTATCGGAATCTGCGAAAGGTCACAAGCTACATCTCGCCTCCACTGCTGCTCACAAACGGACGGCAGCACTATTCAGAGAGGATGAAGAACTCGGAGAAGCGCTGCAAAAATGGATTATACGTCGCAAATACCATAAATTGCTTGAACTGTGGGTGCAAGGCGTAGAGATCCAGTGGGAGCTGTTATATACAGAGGATCGTCCAGAGCGGATATCCCTTCCAACCTATCCGTTTACACCCGAGAAATACTGGGTTGGAATGAAGAATACAGTTACGGAAGATTCATTCGAAGCAAGTAACGAAGAGATTGAAACCGTACCCGTTGCCAAAGCTGAAGCTATCGAATCAACGGCCCCGAATCCTTCGGTTGAAAGTGAGATCAGAAGCATCATGGCAGCTCTGCTGGGGATCCCACCAGACAACATGGACGAGCATCGTTCGCTGGAAGATTACGGAATGGACTCTGTGCTGGCGCTTCAGCTTCTTCATCACCTCCAGGCCCGGATTTCCTCTGAAATTGGTATGAATGATCTGAATAAATGCCATACCTTGCAGGACGTCATCAGCCTTTCCCTGAACCCAATGCATCCAGAACACGAGAGGAAACTGGTACCGGATACTCCCTGATTAGTACCAAGTTGAATAAAGTTCCAGCGATAAAGTCTGGGCGAGGAAATGCATGTAATCGATATTTGCCAATATAAAAAGCGAGAAGAAGGAGCGGATCACCATGTGGATTGGATTTTTGTTAATTGTAATCTCACTCATTCGTATACCATCGGTTGTTATTGCCATGCGTAACGAGAAAAAGATTGTTGCAGGAGGCGGCACCGAATATGGCAACCTGAACAGCAAAGTGTTATTTGTACTGCAAAACCTGATTTATCTGAGCTGCATTGTATACGCCTTTATTTACGATGTGCAGTTTAATGTGTTGACCGTAATTGGTCTTGTCGTGTATGTGTTTGCCCTTTGCTGTCTTATCTATGTTATTCGCAAACTCAGCCCTTTTTGGACATACAAGCTATACATTGCCAGAGACCACAAACTGGTGCAAAGCTCACTGTTCCGGCTGGTGCGTCATCCCAATTATTACCTGAACATTATTCCTGAGCTTATCGGTTTTGCGCTGATTTCTCAAGCCTGGCCTGTATTTGTGCCTTTGTTTATCCTTCATCTCATTACACTGTTCAACCGGATTAATCTGGAGGAAAAAGTGATGAAACAAACGTTCACTCAGTACTAGGCAAACGGGCTGCATCCCCTCTGCACATATGGATATAAAGGAGAGCGATTGGCATGAATATCAAGGAAAGAAGCAGTTTTCCCGATTTGAATTTGGTTACAGGTTTTAAGACCAACGCGGAGAAATATGAGCCATTTGCATGGTACAAAAAAATGCGTCAGGAAGATCCGGTTCATTATAACGAAACAGAGGATGTCTGGAGTGTATTCAAATACGAGGATGTCAAACGGGTTGCTGAGGATAAGGAATACTTCTCCAATATGGTGCTCGCTCCACCGATTATTCAGGATACGATCATTTTTCAGGATCAACCCAAGCACACCATCGGCCGCGCGCTGTTAGCCAAAGCATTCACACCAAAAGCGATGTCCTCTTGGGCGTCCAGAATTGATATGATTGTCCAGGAGCTGATGGAATCGATCGAAGGACGCATCGAAATAGATATGGTGCAGGATTTTGCCTCCCCGCTGCCGATGATTGTTATTTCCGAGTTGCTCGGCGTTCCTACAAACGACCGCGAGCAATTCCGCGACTGGGCAAACACACTGACGCTGGCTCCCCAGGAGAATACGCCCGAAGAATATATGCGCATTTATCAGCTCCAGGCACAGGCGAGTACACAGCTTGTGGCCTATTTTCAGGACATCATTGAACTGAAACGGCGTAATCCAGCCGATGATATCATATCCGACCTGACACAGGCAGAGGAAGATGGAGAAAAGCTGTCTCCCGAATCGCTGATTGCAAGCTGTGTCATGCTGCTTATCGCAGGAAATGAAACCACCACCAGTCTCATCACCAACTCCATCTACACATTCAATGATTATAAGCTGGTTAAGGAACTGGCGCAGCATCCGCAAATGATCCCATCCGCTGTCGAGGAGATGTTGCGTTACCGTTCTCCTTTGCAGCGCGCGATTCGCAAAGTGCTCAAACGCACAGAGATTGGCGGTAAAGTACTGGAGCCCGGCGACTATGTTGTCAATTGGATCGGTTCGGCGAACCGGGATGAGAACATATTTGAAGAGGGCGATAAGTTCATTCTTGGCAGAAAGAATAACCCCCATTTGGCTCTGGGTAAAGGCATACATTTTTGCATGGGCTCCCATCTGGCCAGAATGGAAGCCAAAGCGGCGCTGACAGCGATGCTAACTACCTATCCCGGGCTTCAAGTGCATCCCGAATATGAAGTCGACGTCAACCCCAGCAATGTATACGGGCTGAAAAATTTATCCATTCAACTTCAAGACTGATCAATCTGTTAGGTGAAAAGACGTAAAAAGTGCCTGGGGTGAACCGTGACCCTAGGCACTTTTTATTTACTTAAATGTAATTTATTATAATAGTACATAATGAATGGGTTTGAAATTGCCCATAAAAAAGATCATGGGGGAATCTATGAACTGGTACAGCTTTTTTGTACAGAGTGGGAAAGAAGAAGAAATTAAACTTTTTATGGATCGATTTTATGCGCTACAGCACTTGAGTTGTCTAGTACCCAAACGAATGATTCCGGAACGAAAGCAGGGAAAGACCCGTCATTGCACCAAAGTATTGTTTCCAGGCTATATTTTTATCCAAACCGGACAGATTCACGATTTATATTACAACATCAAAAAAACGCCATATATTTTGTATATGGTCAATGGCGGCATTCACAAGCATGATCAGGCTGCCAATTTTTTCACTCCGATTCCCAAAGAACAGATGGACTGGCTCATCCAGCTATGCGGTGACAACGGAACAATGGGATACTCAGATATCATTCTCGGTGGAAACCAAATCAAAGTAACGTCTGGACCACTGCTCGGCAAAGAAGCGATGATACGGAAAATTGATAAACGCAAGTCAAGGGCCAAAATTGAGGTGCAGTTGCTGAACGAGGTCAAATTGATCGATGTTGGCGTCAATGTCTCACTTGCTTGAGTTAACTGGATGAGCGTTACAATAAACAGTTGAGGCATATGTAAAGTATATTTTGAAACCCGTTGATCTGATACATGATCAACGGGTTTTTTGATTTATTGACAAGCATACGTAGTTAATACTTGAATAGGCAGCATTGGAAGGATGGTTTCACATTTCTTGAACCAAATGACTTGAGAAGAGATAAACCCGGGCAGATAAACCAA
The DNA here is from genome assembly GCF_017874615.1 of Paenibacillus xylanexedens. GTDB lineage: Bacteria > Bacillota > Bacilli > Paenibacillales > Paenibacillaceae > Paenibacillus > Paenibacillus xylanexedens. The sequence goes on along the minus strand of NZ_JAGIKV010000014.1, from coordinate 103,656 downwards.
CGCGTTGTATTGAGCCGAATCCGTTAAAACAACTATTTTTAAAACGCGGAAAGTTACCAATACAACAAAACACCCAATAGTTACATTCTGGTTCCTATCTAATAAAAAGGTGCCTACTTTTCAAGTATCATGAGAAATTTTAAGATAAAACGAAAGGCGGTTAAAACAGGGGCGTATGTAATGAACAAAAGTTATTTACAACGTATTAATGAAGTCAACACTGCAAGAGACTGTAGATTGTGCAATTTCAACACATCTTGTTCCGAAATGTCGTGTCTGCGGGGGTGAAATGGATCCGAACTTACGTAGCAATCGTTTTTTCGTACAAGATTATCCCGAAGGAGTTGCAGAAAATATGAATAGTATGATCAAACAATGGACTGATTAAAGTAGAGATTCAAAAAAGAGTTGAGGGGGAAGGTGGCGTCATGCCAATTGAAATCAAAGACATTGTGTCTAAGAAAATATTAAGTGAAGTAAAAGGTTATCTAGATATTGGTTTTACTCATTCACTAAATCCCTATACGGGTTGTGCATTTGCTTGCGAATACTGTTACGTCAGGGAGATGCCTATTCAAAAGTTTAAGGATATTCCTTGGGGATCGTGGGTGGATGTTAAAAAAAATGCAGCAGAAAACTATCTAAGGGAAGTCTCTCTTCTAAGACGTAAAAATAAACCCATAAGTATATTCATGTCATCAGCCACAGATCCTTATCAACCTGTAGAGCAGAAGGCAAACATTACAAGAAGCCTATTGGAAGAAATGGATAAAAACCCACCAGATTCACTTCAAATTCAAACTAGAAGCCCGCTGGTTGCCAGAGACCTTGATATACTGCTGAAATTAAAGGAAAAATGTAGAATTATGGTTTCAATGACAATCGAGACAGATCGCGAAGACGTGAAACGAATTTTTTCGCCCTATGCTCCTGGAATAGATTTACGAGTTAAAGCCTTGAAAAAGATAAATGATGCAGGGATACATACACAAGTATCTATTTCCCCTGTGCTACCTTTTTCACCTAATTTCGCTAACATGTTACAAGGCATAACTGATCGAATTTGGATTGATACGCTATTGATTGGTGATGGTCAAATGGGGATGAGATCTAAGCGGTTAGGGATGCCACAATTATTTGAGGCGAACGGCTGGGAGAAATGGTACGAGAAAAGAATTCATCTGAAAGTCGAAAAATATTTTAAGGCAAGGTTTCCATCTGAAATTATTCATGTATCCAAAAACAGTGCATATCCATTTTGATTTTAAATAGCCATTCATTTAATGAGGATCTTGCCCGTTTTTTCTTCATGCAATAGAAATATTGAAGAAACTGGTGTTCGAAGATCAACTTTCTCTTACAAATCAAATGGAGGACGCATGAGTCCTCCATTGACTTAACTTGAAGATTTAGAGGAATTTATTCTATTTTGAAATGACCGTGGAGTAACAATTTGACATCATTCACTCTGATGAATATCGTTTGGAAGTTCATCATTGAGTTTCTGGTACCCGAGTCCCCATGTTTCCATTGAGAATATAATTGGCTTCAGTGAATTTCCTAAATCACTTAAGCTGTATTCGACTCTCGGAGGGACTTCTGCAAAAACAGTACGAATGACAATTCCATCCTCTTCCATTGAACGTAAATTTTCAGTGAGAACCTTTTGACTGATCTCCGGGATACTTTTACGAAGTTCTCCGAATCGTTGAGTTCCCTTCAAAAGATCCCTCATAACCAATAACTTCCACTTGTTACCTATCAAGCCAACTGTCGTTGCCACGGGACACAACGGCAAATCTTTTTTTGGAATCACTACATTATCGCCTCCAATAGTTACTATTAGGTTCCTATACAACAAAAAGGTGCCTACTTTCAAAACCACTACATTGCTTATATTATAGTTCTGTCGATAAAAAAAGCAAATGAAAATGAATGAAAGGAGGAGGGGGTTTGCAAGAAAGTTTATGGATGCAACTGAGTGACTATTTTTCGAATCATATGTTAACGTTCTTGAATTCTTGGAGACAGCATTTAGAGATCAGTTTATTGGCATTGATGGGTTCTACACTTATCGGAGTTACATTAGGTACCTTATCAACTAAATACGGTCGTTCCGAAAAATGGATCCTTTCGTTATTTCAAACATTACGAATTGTTCCCAGCCTAGCGATCTTACTTCTGTTGCTTCCTATCATGGGTACTGGAATTAGGCCAGCCCTCGTCGCTCTCATTATTTTAGGAATCCCTCCTATCTTAATGAATACAGTATCCGGGTTACAAAGTGTGTCCATGTCTTTACTTGAATCTGCACAAGGTATAGGGATGTCTGAACGACAAATCAGATGGAAAATCCAATTTCCAGTGGCTGGACCATTGATTTTGACAGGGATTAAAACCGCTGCGATTGAAATTATCGCCAGCGCTACTTTGGCTGCCAAAATTGGAGCTGGTGGATTAGGAGAGATCATTTTTACCGGTTTAGGACTCAATCGAACGGATTTACTTTTAATTGGTGGTATCTCAGTAGCGATTCTGGCTATTGGGATAGGCTTCATTTTAGATCTGTCTGAACGTGTATTGTTTAGACATAAATTCTTGCAAAGGTAGGGTCCACACAAATGAAAAAGAACATAATGAAAAAATTGCTTTTAACCATTTCAATCACACTTGTTTTGTCCATAATTTTGAGCGCATGTGGTAATAAAACGAATAATAATGGATCGACAATACGAATTGGTTCAAAAGACTTCACTGAGAATTTAATTGTCGGGGAGCTATATGCTTTGGCTTTGGAGAGTGCGGGGTACCAGGTAGAGCGAGTTCCCAATATTGCGGGTTCCATCATTCATTCATCGATAGTTAATAACGATATCGATATGTACCCAGAGTACACAGGTACGGGTTTGTTGGCCGTTTTGAAGATGGATTTGATGACAGATCCGGATGAAGTGTATACAACAGTTAAGGAAGAGTACAAAAAGCAATTCAATATCTCATGGCTCGATTATTCAAAAGCAAATGATGGAGCGGGTCTCGTTATTCGAACGGAAGTATCACAAAAATTAGGGATCAAGACCATTACCGACTTGCAAAAACATGCCGGTGAGATTCGATTTGCTTCCCAAGGAGAGGTTGACCAGCGCGCTGACGGTATTCCAGCTTTAGAGAAAGTGTACGGCAAGCTCAATTGGAAATCATCCAAAGTATATGATAACAGTTTGAAATATGAAGTGCTTAGAAACAACGAGGCTGATGTTGCGCCCGCATATACCACTGAAGGTCAGTTGGTGAACAAAGACGAGTTCACCCTATTGGAAGATGACAAACAAGTATGCCCGCCTTATAACTTGGCGCCTGTTATCCGTGATAATGTGCTCTCAACGGACCCCGGCATCGCTGAAGTGATCAACAAGGTTAGTTCGGTATTGGATACAGACACCGTAACCGCACTAAACGCAAAAGTGGACGTAGACAAAGAAGAATATGAAGATGTGGCAAAAGAATTTTATGATTCCATTAAATAAGGATGGCGTTAACATGAATCCGACAGCAATCGAATTCCATGATGTGAGCAAAACATATTCAGATTCCAATGAATATGCAGTTGATCATGTGAACTTGTCGATAAGTGAAGGGGAGTTTATTACCATCCTCGGCTCCTCTGGATCAGGAAAGACAACTTTATTGAAGATGGTGAATCGGCTTAACGATCCTTCCCACGGGATTATTAAAATATTTGGCGAGGATATCGCTCGAGTTGATCCTGTAAAACTTAGAAGAAAAATTGGCTATGTTATACAGCAAGTAGGCTTGTTCCCCCACATCAATATTGAACAAAATATTGCTACCGTTCCTCGTCTTTTGAAATGGGACAAAAAGAAAATCGAAGAGCGGGTACAAGAATTGTTAGCTTTGGTTGGATTAGATTCAGAGAATTTCAAACGACGTTATCCTTCACAATTGTCCGGAGGACAGCAACAGAGAATCGGTCTTGCGCGAGCATTAGCAACCGATCCCAATATTATGCTGCTGGATGAACCGTTTGGGGCCTTGGATGCCATTACGCGCTTAAATCTCCAGGATGAACTCTTAAAGATTCATGGGGGAATGAAAAAAACCTTTTTGTTCGTGACTCATGATATTAATGAAGCATTCAAGCTGGGAACCAGGGTTATGATTATGAATCAGGGTAAGGTTTGTCAGTTTGATACCCCAAGAGAAATTGTAACTCATCCTGCAGATGATTTTGTGTACTCACTCATTCAATCTTCGAAGGAGCAAGAACGCTTCTGGGGGAACTTAACATGATCGACTATGCTATTAAACATCCGGATAAGTTGGTAAATGCATTATTGGAGCATGTGGAGATCCTCATTTTGACCATGCTGCTCTCTGTGATCATTGCAATCGTCTTAACCATCTTAGCTCTGGCCTCTGATAAGATATCTAGATCACTCATTTACTTGTTTTCAATCTTGTATTCCATTCCGAGCTTGGCTTTGTTTGCAATCATGATCCCTGTGACTGGATTGGGGAAAACGACAGCCATTACCGTGCTCATTGCCTATAACCAGTATATCCTTCTACGTCAGTTCATTGCAGCTTTGAATCATGTTGAACCATCTGTTATTGAAGCTGCTACAGGGGTAGGTATGAGCCGATTTCAGATCTTACTTCAAGTCCAAGTACCCTTGGCAATCAAGCCTCTGTTTACTGGCCTTCGACTTGCTTCTGTAACAACCATTAGCATGGCAACCATCGCTGCCTTCATTAATGCAGGAGGGCTAGGTACGATATTAAATGATGGATTACGGACCATGAATATCGATAAGATTTTGTGGGGGGGCTTATTGTCCGCAGGACTTGCCATTGTGACGAACGCAATATTCATGCTGTTGGAGAAACGAATACATTGGAGATCGGGGAGATAAATAATGAAGGCAGTTATATTGGAAAGGGTCTGTACCCCACAAGAACTACAGATAACAGAAGTACCTATCCCTACAGTCAAACCTGGGTGGGTACTTGTAAAAATCAGGGCGTTTGGAATAAATCGCTCCGAAATGTTTACTAGACAGGGGCATTCACCATCCGTTCAATTACCGCGTATTATTGGGATCGAATGCGTAGGGGAGATTGAAGACCCTTCAGATAGCACATTTGTAAAGGGAACGACTGTCGCTTCATTAATGGGAGGGTTAGGCCGTGCATTTGACGGAAGTTATGCTGAATATGCACTTATACCTTCGGACCAAGTGTATCCTATTCCTAGCGATATGAAATGGACTGAACTTGCAGCGATACCGGAAATGTATTATACCGCGTATGCATCCTTATTTGAAGGTCTTCAATTGACTTCAGGAGAGATGCTACTTATTCGTGGTGGGACAAGTTCCGTAGGTTTAGCAGCACTTCAGCTAGCTAAGAGTATAGGAGCAACAGTTATATCAACGACTCGAGACAAAGAGAAATTTGCACTTCTCCAACAAGCTGGAGCAGACTATACACTGCTCGATAATGAGCATTTGAGAGAACAGGTGTATGCTATTGCTCCAAATGGGGTGAACAAGGTTCTAGAGTTGGTTGGTACAACGACTGTAAAGGAGTCCTTGCAATTCATCTCAGAACGAGGGATATGTTGCATGTCAGGAATATTAGGAAATGAATGGACTCTTGATGCCTTTGAACCTTTAGTGGATATACCCACAGGTGTGTATTTTACAGCGTTCACCAGTGAAGTTATCAAAGAAAGTACACTGATCTCTTTATTTGAGCATATCCAAAAACATGGTATAGTCCCACCTATTGCCCGAGTCTTTACACTCGAGGAGATTGGAAAAGCACATCTTTTAATGGAAAGTAACACCGCAAACGGTAAGATCGTTATATCCAATGACATTGTAGAGACGAATGATAACTTCTCTGCAACCTAAAGATAAAATAATAGCTTACGAAAATAGAAAGGGGTTTAAATATGACGATTACAGAAAACAAACAATTGATGTATCGTTTCACGAACTTCATTAATACGGCAAGCAAAGAACTTGCTGAAGAATTGATTTCTCCAGATGCTGTTTTTTATGTACCTATGCAAAAAGAACCAATGAATGGTCCAAGTGGTTATCTCTCCATAATTCATATGATGAGATCTGGTTTTTCCGATATACAATGGACTGTTAAGGAGCTGGTAGCAGAAGAGGATCTAGTAGCAGCTCATTTTGTCATGAAGGGCACACAAGACGGAGAGTTTCTCGGGTTTCCACCAACGAGCAAAAAAATCGAAGTAAATGCAATGAATTTTTATCGGATCTCTAATGGTCAAATTATTGAAGAGTATGGTCAACCCGATATGCTTGGCTTGCTTCAACAAATAGGGGCAATTCCAAAAGCATAATTAAGCCACTATAAATTGAATGTGGCATGGCAACAAAAACCCGTTAATTATGAACTATTTAGAATATTTAACACCAGCAGCTGCATTTCGTGGTGAACACTGGCCCCATGAGCAAGGCCACCAAGGTTCGGAACGTGAACCGGTGCGACATCCGTCCCTACAAGAATATCAACTCCGGCACGGTGAAGATCCATTACATTCTTAAAGCTGTTCTCCATATTGCGTGGATCATTAGCCGATTCCGATGCCGGATTACCAATAATCGATGAATTTAACACCAAGCATGGTGTAACTGGTGGCGTGTGACAAGATCATGTTCCCATTTCTGATTAGATAAACATCTAAGTGTAGAAGTGAGTCTCTTTTGAGCGATTAACAGACTAAAGGATGGATTATGATCAAGAGACCAGCTTCAACGCTAGGAGGTATTTTCACAGGAAATGTAATCCCATGTATTTATCTTGACAGTAATTGAGTCTGACTCGTAATATTTGAAGTGGAGATGTAGGAAAGGGGACTCGCCGGACAATGTGGACTTCCTTGTAATGATTATCTAAACTGGATTGCTCGACTTGGTGTTTTGGTTATAACCACACGCCTCGTTTGTGATGCCGATCTGCAATCATTCAAGGGACGCGAGGAACCGTTTGAATCAAACCCGGGCGCGGATACTTGATGTATCCGCTTTTTGTTATACCTAGGATAATTCCATCTCCAATGAAAAATGGTTTTCTCCCTCCCTTATTAAACGGAGGTAATAAAATGACCAAACTATACGGAAAAACCGCTATTGTGACAGGCACAAGCCGCCCCGGAGGTATTGGAACCGCTGTCTGCCGCACGTTGGCACAAGAAGGCGCTAATGTGTTCTATACCCATCTGTACGATTACGATAAAACAGAGAATCCGGGGGATGCTGAAAAAAACTGGCCGGATCTCTTTGCCGAAGAACTTCGCTCCTATGGCGTTAAGGCAGCGCATATGGAGGTCGATCTTACCGATCCCAATTCTCCAGCGCAACTGCTTGATGCATGCCGATCGGCTCTCGGGCTGCCGACCATTCTCGTCAACAACGCTACCTACAGTGTAGCAGCTGATTTCCGTCAATTAAATGCATCATTGATCGATGCGCACTGTGCCATGAACATTCGAGGTACATTCATGCTATCGGCCGAATTTGCGCGTATGCTGGAGGTTGAACTGGCCGTCCATCAGGACCTTTGTGGCGGCCGGATCATCAACCTCACGTCCGGTCAAGGTAAGGGGCCGATGCCTGGCAATCTCGCTTATGCCGCAACAAAAGGCGCTGTCTCCACCTATACCGAATGTCTATCTGCTGAACTGGCTCCGTTTCACATTACTGTGAATGCGGTTGATCCCGGTCCTACCGATACGGGTTGGATGTCAGAAGAAGTGAAAAAAGCTTTGCTACCGGGATTTCCGATGGGCAGGATCGGTCTTCCTGAAGATGTATCCCGTCTGATTGCTTTTCTGGCAAGCGACGATTCCCAATGGATCACCGGACAAATCATTCATTCTAGAGGTGGTTTCTAATTTCCATAAAACCAAAGGAGGCCGCCGATCAACAGGATCGGCGGCTTTATTCGACTACCGGGTGGAAACTATGCTTTGTGAAGAAGATGATGCAAAGGTGGCGAAAGAAGTTTTACGTCAATACCCAATCAATTGGGTAAAACTTGTCGTCTCCGCCTTTTAACGTCTTCGAAACGCTCCAGCGCGCGCCAGAGCATAGAAAATCAAGAGAGCAATGATCGACCCAACGATCGCGGGTATGATATGAAATCCACCCACCACCGGCCCCCTCGGTCCCAACAGTTCATACCCTAACCACGATCCAACAAAGCCAGCAATGATATTGCCAAGTACGCCTCCCGGCACGTCCCGTCCAATCAGATTTCCACTTAACCAGCCAATTAGCCCACCGACAATAAGTATCCAGATTAAATACACGAATTGGTCTCCCTTCCATTGATTTATTACAAGTTATGTTTCGTTAGGGGGAATGTTGCGGATCATCTGCGAATCGACCACTAAACCATTTCCATTTTAATCCAAGGGTAGTAAAATCGGTTGTACCACCACTAGTATGAATGCTGGTGCAGATGGGGATGGAGATGGCCAGTATAGAAAGGAGGCGCTCAGGTGTTTATGTTTCGAAGTCCTTTTATTACAGCCTTGTTGATGATGTTTATGATGTCAGGCTTGACTGCTTGTTCTGAGTCAGAGCAAGCGGAAGATAAGGGTGCTTCGAGAAAGGTTGACTTCACGGGGCAGATACAGAGCCTTAATCTGAATCTGGAAGAACCGTCATGGAAGCTGGATACCACCCCCGTGAATCTAACGTGGTTCGTTGGAGCCGAATGGTACGGGCACACTTGGGGTGAGAGCCTGACTTCCAAATATGTCACCCAAAAAACAGGGGTCAATATCGAATTTGAAGTATCAACTGGTGAACCAAGCGAGATGTTATCACGTATGTTGACGACTGGTAGTCTGCCGGATCTGATAACCATCGGCTCCTGGGAGAGTGCGGTTAACAAACTTCGGGAGAGTAATCTCGTCTATGCCCTGGATGAGCTAGCCGACCAGTATGATCCTTACTTTTACAAGGTAGCAGGTGATGGTGCTCTACAATGGTATCGGCAGGAAGACGGCCATACCTATGTCATTCCCAATGATGCGTACAGTCCCGAACAGATGCGTTCAACCGGCTTGACGGGAGCGAACCAAACCTTTCTCGTACGTAAAGATCTGTATGAGTCGATGGACAAACCGGACCTTACCACACCAAAAGGTTTTTTAAATGCATTGCAATTGCTGAAGAATCAATATTCTGTTTATAAAGGCCAGCTAATCAGTCCGTTCTGGGCACAGGGGAATGCATCCTATGGGATGACCGAATATTTGCAAAATCTGCTTGCGATCCCCCATGAACAGAACGGTAAAGTATACGACCGAATGACAGATCCGGATTATATTGAGTGGCTGAAAACATTTCGTATCGCTTACGAGCAAGGCCTGATTAATGTTGATTTTCTGGTCGACTCCAGTGCACAGGTGCAGGAAAAAACCAACCATGCCCAATATTTTATGATGATTCGGGAATGGACAGACATATCGGACCTCAATTCGAAATTGGAAGTCCTTACGAATCAGAGTTCATACTATATTGCTGTAGATGGACCCCGGAGTAGCAGGGGGGAATCCGCCAAACTGTTTCCCGGCAGCATGGATGGCTGGATGGTTACGATGATTAGCAAATCCACGAAAAACCCTGAACGGGCCATCCGATTTTTAACCTATCTGGCCAGCGAAGAAGGCCAAAGGGATTTATTTTTGGGCAAAGAAGGTGAAACCTGGGCGATGAAGAACGGCAAACCGCAGTTGACGGCGGCAATGGTTCAGTTGCATGACACGGATAGGGAGCGGCTGGAAAAGGAATATGGCATTATGGATACCTACTGGATGCTGCGAAACCCTGCTTTCGTTAACAAGTGGAGACCAGAGAATGCCACATCCATTAAGCAAATGGAGGAGTTCGCCAACCAACAGGCCGACCTGGAAAGCGGCATCTATAAGGGCCTAGATCCTATAGGGGATTCCGATATCGCGTTAGCCTGGTCACGTATTTCTCAGAATTGGGAAGAAGTGCTGCCAGAACTGCTTACAGCGAAGGATGAAGCTGCCTTTGACAAAATTTTTGAGAATTTTCTGATACGTCGTGTGAACTACGGCTTTAACCAGGTGATGGAATATCGCCAAGCTGAACTGGAACTGCGGAAAGCCAAGATAGCCAGATAACCATTCCTACTACATTGTTAATTATCAGCTAACTAGTAATATATGGTATAACAAAGGTGGTGAATACATCAGAATGAAATACCTGCTAACGAGATTGAGGAAGCTTTATCGCAATGCCCGTATTTCCCAAAAGCTGTTTCTGGCATTTAGCCTGATGATAGCCATACCTGTTATTTTGATATCCTTTGTGTATATCCGCATGCAAGAAACCCAGCTATATAAGGATGCTATGGCAACGGGCAACAGCCACGTTTCATGGCTGAATGAACAATTGCGCAGAAGAATGGATATGATTGAGAACGCTTCCAATACAGCCCTTACTCAAAAGTCATTTGTGGATTTTATTCATTCCAATATGCTTGTGGATGGACTGCGTCTGGTGAAGTTTAAGCAAAACCAGTTTGAGCAAATGCTTAATATCATTCAAAGCCATGCGATGATCAGTGAGCTTAGCTTTTACGTTGATAACCCAAACTTGTATGAAATCTGGCCTGAAATCTATCATTATAAGAAATTTTGGCCGCAGGATTATTGGGTAAAGCTTCGGGACGAAGGTGGTGCGGCTTACCGTTTATTTTCTTTTAGGGATGGTGAACACACATTATCCTACTATCGTCTGGTTCGCCTTCAAGGTCAGGAACAAAAACGCCCTAGTATTATGGAAGTGCGAGTCCCGCACAGCATGTTTTTCAGCGACCTGCTCCAGGAGAGCAAGGGGGACTTCTTTTCGGTGTTGATGAACGCAAGCGATCCTCCTCAGTATGTTTACAATCCCCAGCATGAGTTTTCTGAGAAGTACGGGCAGAGGATGGAGGAGATCCTTGGCAGTATTCATCGACAGCTGGATATATTGCCGCAGGAAAGCCCGCTTCAGGTTAAGGTGGGAGATCAGAGCTTCTATGCATTGTATCGATACATCGCTCCGTTGAACACTTATGTGGTCGAGATTGCTTCCCATCAGGCATTGATGAAGGGGCCGCGCAGTTGGTATACATTTGTGGTAGCGATTACATTATGTGTATTGCTGCTGATTATGTTACTCGTATCCCAAACGACGCGGCGTATTTTCCGGCGGTTGGACAGCGTACTGGTATCCATGCGTCAGGTACGGAAAGGCGAGCTGGATTCAATGATTGATACAGGCCTTGATGAGAACGAAAGAGGGGATGAAATCGATGAGGTGGCGGTGAATTACAATAACATGTTACATGAGGTCAAACGTCTAATGACACAGGTCGTGGATAAGCAGTTAATTGCCAAAAACGCACAGTTGCACTCCCTACATTCGCAGATTAATTCTCATTTTTTATATAACGCCCTGGAATCGATCCGTATGGTGGCAGAGGTACAGAGGCAGCCTGCTATAGCCAATTCATTGGTGTCATTGGGCTCCCAGCTTCGTTACAGCATGCAGTGGCGTAGCGATACCGTTGCTTTTCGTGAGGAGCTTGCCAATATCCAAAGTTATATTGAATTTATCAACTTTATGGAAGGCGGCAGTATCGTTATGACGGCGGATCTTCCTCAGGAGATACTTCGCTACGCCATTCCCAAGATGTGTATGCAGCCCATCGTTGAAAATGCAGTTCACCACGGGGCACCTTCAGGCGGCAGGGTAACTATAGAGATTACCTTTTCTGTGGAGAATGACAGTCTGCTTTTCATTAACATAAGAGATGACGGAAAGGGGTTAGAGCCTGAGATGTTACACCGTCTTCAGGCAGTACTGCGGAGCGAATCGGATACACCGATGGTTACTAGCAGGAGCGGGCTTGGTTTGGAAAACGTGAATAAGCGATTGCAGCTTCATTATGGCAAGAATTGCGGTCTTTGGATTGATAGTGTGCAAGGTGCATATACCTGCGTAACGATACGCTTGCCTTGGGAAAATGTAAATCTTGGAGGGTGGTAGAGCATGATGAATATCCTGATTGTGGACGATCAAAAACACATTCGTGACGGCCTGCAGGCCATGCTGCATCAATTTCCTCTGGAGCTGAACAACATATACTGTGCCGCGAGCGGGATTGAGGCGCTGTGCCTATTGCGGCAGCATTGCATTCACATTGTTATTACCGATATTATGATGCCGGATATGGATGGGTTGGCACTCATGGCTCAAACCAAAGAGGAATACATGGATGTGGAATACCTCATTATTAGCGGTTATAGTGATTTTACATATGCCCAAAAAGCGATCGGGCTTGGGGCAAAGGGTTACTTGCTCAAACCTTTGAAGCGAGAGGATCTGCAACATTCCCTGGAGCATGTATGGCAAGATATCCAGACACGGCAGGCACTTACGCATAATATGCAGCGTGTATCCCGCCTCGCCCAAGAGACCGATCGTAAAGAATTAAGAATGTTTATGCAAGGTGCGTTAAGTGATGACGCATGGATCCTTCAGATTGAGGAACAAAATGATGCGTTATGGCGTAATTATCGGCTAGCCCTGCTGCGGGAAGATGTTTGCATGAACCAGCCCGGAGCCAACAGCGCCCATAGCATGGAAGCCATTGCTTATCGTGTGTTTGGCAGACAAGGTTGTATTTGCCTGCAACATCGCCCATACCTGATCCTTGCGGTAGATGCGTCCATTGATCCAAGTGTTTTGCCTGTAGCGCTCAAGGAAGCAAAGATCGATGCCATAACAGCCATGACTAACCCGATTCAGGGGTTAAAAGAACTACCCGACAGCTATACCCAAGTGCTTGAGCTCTATCGCCACAGTTACCTGTTTCCTGATCAGTACAGTATCTTCCCAGCACATATTGAGCATATGGAACAGCAGTGGCAACTTCCCTATGAAAACTTATATGAACTGTTCCAGTCGATTGGAACAGATAACAGCGGAACAATTACTCAGGGTATTTCTGCAATATTTCACAAAAAGGTGCTGCAACGTTATCCTATTCGCTATACCCAACAGCTCTGCGCCGCCACCGTTCAGATGATGGAGGAATACCAACGAGTTATCCACCCTTATATGGGGGAAGAAGTGTTGGACCTTGAATCATTGCGTAATCTCTTTGATTATCAAGGGATGCGTGATTATATACAAGCACTGCAACAGCAGCTGCTTCGGCTGAATCAGTTATATTATGACTATAAGTGCAGCTATCGCCATTCGCAGGATCTAAATGAAGCTATTCGTTTTATACACGAGAGTTACCACAAACCGCTGGACCTCGCGATGGTATCCAATCATGTATCGCTTAATTATGCTTATTTTTCAAATCTATTTAAGAAGAATATTGGTAAAGGTTTTGCTGAATACCTACGAGATGTGCGTCTGGATAAAGCACGGCGGCTTCTCGCCGAAACCGATCATAAAATTGTGGAGGTGGCTGCTATGGTTGGATATGAAAGCTACAAAAGCTTTGCACGCGCGTTCCGACTTGTGATGCAGATCCAACCCACAGAGTACCGACAAATGATGCGCCAGAAGGCAGATTGAATCAAAAGCCAAAAAAATGGGATACCACAAAAACAATTGTACCTTTTCAGCAAATGAACCTATTCGATAGAATAAAGATGTTCCCCGATGTAAGCGATTACCTTTATACGCATAGATTGGGAGAAACTATTATCCTATCAAAGGAGGGCAATCATGAAACCATCTCACTTTACGTCGAAACGGTTTATGAAAAAGGTACTCGGTATGTTCCTTGTGGTTGTGATGCTGGCTAGTATTGGCATACTGCCAGCTTCAAAGGTTCAGGCAGCGGGAACTACCGTAACCTCAATGGAGTACTTCTCACCAGCAGACGGGCCTGTTATTTCAAAATCAGGGGTTGGCAAGGCCAGCTACGGATTTGTTATGCCTAAGTTCAATGGAGGCTCCGCGACATGGAATGATGTTTACAGTGATGTAGGCGTTAATGTAAAAGTGGGCAACAACTGGGTTGATATCGACCAGGCAGGCGGTTATATCTATAACCAAAACTGGGGGCACTGGAGCGATGGCGGCTTCAATGGCTATTGGTTCACCCTCTCCGCAACAACCGAGATTCAACTGTTCTCCAAAGCGAATGGTGTTAAGCTGGAGTATCAACTTGTATTCCAAAACATCAACAAAACAACCATCACAGCGATAAATCCGACACAAGGTCCACAAATCACAGCAAGTTTCACAGGCGGTGCAGGCTTTACATATCCAACGTTCAACAATAATCCTGCGGTCACTTATGAAGCTGTTGCGGATGATTTGAAGGTGTATGTCAAACCTGTAAACAGCAGTACCTGGATTGATATTGACAATAACGCAGCCAGCGGCTGGATCTACGATCACAATTTTGGCCAATTCACTGATGGCGGCGGTGGGTACTGGTTTAACGTAAAGGAGTCGATCAATGTCAAATTAGAATCAAAGACTTCTTCGGCTAATCTTGTTTATACCATTACGTTTAATGAACCTACAAGAAATTCATATATCATTACGCCATACGAAGGAACAACCTTCACAGCAGATGCGAATGGTTCCATTGGGGTTCCGCTTCCCAAAATTGATGGGGGCGCGCCAATCGCCAAGGAACTGGACAATTTTGTATACCAGATTAACATTAATGGGCAATGGGTTGATTTGAGTAACTCCAGCCAGAGCAAATTTGCATACTCCGGTAATGGGTATAACAATATGTCCGATGCCAACCAGTGGGGTTACTGGGCCGATCATATCTATGGTCTTTGGTTCCAGCCAATCCAAGAAAATATGCAGATCCGTATTGGATATCCGCTGAACGGACAGGCGGGTGGAAATATTGGCAACAACTTCGTCAACTATACCTTCATCGGCAATCCAAATGCCCCGCGTCCTGATGTATCCGATCAAGAGGATATCTCAATCGGAACACCAACCGACCCGGCTATCGCGGGCATGAACCTCATCTGGCAGGATGAGTTTAACGGAACTACGCTGGATACAAGCAAATGGAACTATGAAACAGGATATTATCTCAACAACGATCCCGCTACTTGGGGATGGGGAAATGCAGAACTGCAGCACTACACGAACAGCACTCAAAATATTTATGTACAGGACGGGAAGCTGAATATCAAAGCCATGAACGATAGCAAATCTTTCCCGCAGGATCCAAATCGGTATGCACAGTATTCTTCGGGAAAGATTAACACCAAGGATAAACTGTCCTTGAAGTACGGCAGAGTAGATTTTCGTGCCAAGCTTCCTACAGGTGATGGTGTATGGCCAGCACTGTGGATGCTTCCAAAAGATTCGGTATACGGCACTTGGGCTGCATCAGGAGAAATTGATGTTATGGAAGCGAGAGGCCGTCTGCCTGGATCAGTAAGCGGTACCATACACTTTGGTGGACAATGGCCCGGGAACCAGTATTCGGGCGGCGATTATCACTTCCCTGAGGGGCAAACTTTTGCCAATGATTATCATGTATACTCGGTAGTCTGGGAAGAGGACAATATTAAATGGTATGTAGACGGTAAGTTTTTCTATAAAGTCACTAACGAGCAGTGGTATTCCGCAGCTGCACCGAATAATCCGAATGCACCTTTCGATGAGCCGTTCTACCTCATTATGAACTTGGCAGTCGGCGGAAACTTTGACGGCGGCCGTACCCCGAACGCCTCCGATATCCCGGCGACTATGCAAGTGGATTATGTACGCGTGTATAAAGAACAGTAATAAAACAGTAGTTTCGCAATGAACAAGCCGTTGATCTGGTGATGATCAACGGCTTGTTCATTTGAATTGATGTTGTACCCGCCGTCACAACCTTTTGTTGCCAGGAGGAGTCCTGAATTATTCCGTAAGAAGGCATCTACAGTAATCGGTTCATTAATTATGACCTCAGTTGGTGCATCTACATTCACGAGGAAAAGCGGCTTATTATTAGCTTCGTTAAATGAACATCCCGAAATAACGAATAGCAGCAAGGGGCGATCCACTTTAGCAAACCCGCAGTTTTCGTCCGATTGATCAGTTGTTATATTTGACGCTTTGAGCCAATTAACCAATGTAAATGGACCTAATGGTGCTGTGAACGACTCGTATAACAGAATGGTCATTTTATTAACTAATGTTGAGCCAATCGATTCAAATTTGTACATTTATGCTGCCAATGATCCAATTAACCATGTTAAT
The DNA here is from genome assembly GCF_017874615.1 of Paenibacillus xylanexedens. Taxonomy (GTDB): domain Bacteria; phylum Bacillota; class Bacilli; order Paenibacillales; family Paenibacillaceae; genus Paenibacillus; species Paenibacillus xylanexedens. The sequence goes on along the minus strand of NZ_JAGIKV010000014.1, from coordinate 87,319 downwards.
CCTTAGAGTATACGGCATTCGGATTGATGCACATGCGTTATTGAGATATTTTTTTGAAATCTGTACAGTAAATCGAATGAATCATGTCGGGTCAGAGAACTTTTTCTATGTAGGTTTGTAAGATCTTCTTGCGGACTCACAATGCACTACTTAATGTTTTCAATCATAATATCTTTATTTATGTTTGTTCAATCAACGCTATTGTGTCATAATAGTTCTTTTGTCTTATTTATTGAATAGAACACTTTTTTTGTTGTTTATTTCAAATTAGCTATAATCAAATTTGAAAAATTAATGAAAAGTGTACAAAGTCAGGTGTTTTAGTGTCAAACTTGTGATAATATTATTCTAGTAATTTTTTCTTATTGAAGAACATTACTACAATTCCCTAACCAATGAAAGGTACGTGAGGCCCATTATGAAATCTAGGAAGGAGGATGCAATCATGGGAAGTCTACCAGAAAAATGTATTGATCTCGTAGGCTTCGCTGCGCAGCAGCAGCTTATCTCAGAAACCCAAGGATCATAAAAGGATTGCAGAAGCAGAGCATTTGTTTTAACAAATGACTAAAACCAAATCGCCCTTTCTTAGCCATCAATTGGAGCGATCAATAAGCAAAACCATCTTATAGAACGTCTCTTACATAGAGTCGATGAAAAATCCAAAGACACAAAAGCTTTTAGAGCTAATTGTCATTCATAGAACCGTGTTTTCTGACGACACAGATGGTCAGCGAGACTTCATTCTCCGTGATGCGAAGCGACGTATAGCAAAGGAAAATAAGAATACGAGGCAGCTGCTTTATGAGGAGTAAAACACATGTTGACAGAGACCAGTAGCTGCACTTCATTTGGTTCTCATTCAGTATGCTTTAGGAGATATGTCAAATGAATAAAATTAAAATACTAATGTTGATGATTCTAGTTTCTTTTATCATGTATTCAACAAGGACGTACGCAGATAATAGCATAAGCTCCTTTACAGCTTCTATTGAAAACTCCCAAAGTTCTACCGGGTTTATGAAGTCCGTTAAGCCAGGAGACGAAGTAAAAGTAAAGGTAAAAGTAAATAATGTTAGTAAGAAAGAAAAAGAGTTTACAATATACCCCACGGATGTACTTTCCGATCTAAGAGGGGGTTGGACATATCCACTTAAAGAGAATGTTCCATCTTTATTTGGAACATGGATAAAAGAAACTCCTGAAAAAGTAAAGTTAAAACCTAATGAAAGTAAAGAATTTGTATTTACTGTAAACGTCCCAAAAGATACTAAACCTGGTCAATACATAGCTGCGATAGTGTCTCAGGAATTCACTCCTGCTGAAGAAGCGACCGTAACTTCTGGCATGAGCACACAAACCAATTTCAACACTCAATTACCCTTGCAAGTTGTATTGAATGTGGATATCGAGAAATCCACTCGTAAAATGGATATAGGAAAGTTATCTCATACATTCAATAATGATGGATTGCTAACCGTTTTTGTACCTCACATAAATAAAGGTACTATTCTTGAGAAGCCTCAAGGAATTTTAATATTGAAAGCCAAGGACGGTACTGTACTTGTTAAAGAGACTTACACTATGGATTCTGTGTATGTTAAAACAACGGGTCTTTACGATCTAAATGTGCCCAATATTCTAACACCTGGAAAGTATGAATTAGAGTATGAAGTTAAGTATGATGAAGCAACTTTAAGAGGTACATATCATTTCCAAGTAACCACTGCAGATCTAATGAACGCGATGGACAAAGCTGATAACGTAGGTAACCCCTATGATTTAGGATTTTGGGCATTCATTAAAGAGTTCTGGATTTGGATCATCGTAGTTATATCGATCATTATACTTTTAATGATTGTCATAATAATATTGCTTTTAAGAAGGAGAAAAAAGGATGAGAAAGAAGAACGTGTTAAAGAAGTTACCTAACATCTTGTTATCAGCAGCATTAGCACTGTCTGTTATAGGATCAGGTCAAGCAACAGCAGCAACGAACTTAATTCAAAATGGAGGATTCGAGGGTCCTGCAGCTGGAGGTTCTGGTGCGAATTGGTCCTTTGGGACAATAGGTAATATCCCTCAGTCCCTACAAGCAGCGGTCACCGGTGAAGATCCATACGAAGGAAGTCAGGCTCAGATTTTAGCAGAAAACGGTGCCAGTCTTGCCGGAGATAACCTTAGAGTAATTAGCGATAGTTATCCAATCGTACAAGGTCAAGGATTAACTCTTAAGTTTAAAAGTAAAATCGTAAATATAGCAGATGCAAGTCTTAACTATGCAATCGTATTTTACGACAATGCCGATACGTTAGTAGGAGAAGTAACCAGCAGTCCTGTAACATCAGCAACAGTAGGATACTCAGACTTCATTCTGAGAGCAACTCCACCAGCAGGTGCTACTAATTTCAAAATTCGATTTGATTCAATCATTTCTCAAGACGGTGGCTCTTATAAATTATTTATAGATAACGTAGAAGTTAATTCAACGTCCAATACTGTACCGGTTTCAGGAGATACTCAAGTAGGAGTTATTGGAGGAGAGCTCGAGTTTTACATATCGTCAGGTTCATTTAATGATGTGGAATTGGACTACAATAAAACAATGATTAGCCAGACTTCAAGTAACGCTTCCGTGACAGACAATACTGGGGAAGCTAAAGGATGGAAGTTAAAGGTATCTTTAACGGATTTCATGAGTGAACAACTCGTAGATCCTTCTGGTACTAATGCTACAATTGTTCTAAAGTTACCTGCCTCTGCGGTAACGTTGCAAACAACACAACTTACACATGTATCTGGTCAGGCCGTAGATCCAACTTATGGACCTAACACAGGAAGTATTACGCTGAGTAGTGCAAGTAAAACTATACTTAGTGCTGATCCGGGATTTGGATCGGGATCATATAATTATCGAGTAGAAAATCATCTTACCGTACCTAAAACTCTAGAGGTAGTAAGCAAAGAAGGTGACGGTAACATCCAAGTGGGTCAGATGGTTGGTACTCGATCAGGAGTATACAAAGCTACAGTTAACTATGTGATTGGGACTGGGCTTTAAAAAATAGGCAAGGAACTCAGAGTTGAGTTCCTTACCTACCGTTTTAATATAATACAATTTTGCATAAGAAGAGAAGTAACCCAACTCAAGGCTACATCAGTGAGTGGGTTACTTCTTTTTGTCTTTATTAACAGGGCAATAACGCATAATATCGCTTCAATTCGAGTGCTTGAGAAGGTTGGCTTTCAAAAAGAAGGCATTGCTCGACAGAATGTTCATATTAATGGAAAATGGGAGGATCATCAGATACTCGCGATTTTTAACCCAAACAGTTAGTTCTTTAGAATATGAGTAGTACTGCGTCCTTATAGCTTTACGTTATAGAGTATAGTAAGACGGGAAACGTTAGCTCAATAATAGGAAAAGAAAGCAGCTGATCAATGTGATTGGCTGCTTTTCGTTTTAACTAACGAGCAGGATAGTTCAACGACTAAATGCTTCCGAGAATGGGGGAAGCAATCGCTATTTTTTTTTGCGGATTTTTTTATTTTTTGTCCGCCACATGTGTACAAAAAATAAAAATGATGATACATTTAAATTAGTTTATTTCCTTTTATAACAAGGTTTTTTTGAAGAATACTATGTCTCCTGTACGAGGACATACGTATATCGAGGAGGGAATGGAATGTCAAGTCAAGCATTGGACCAATTTTTAAATTCGAACATCGAAGATCTAAAGACTAAAGGTCTATATAACGTCATCGATACGCTGCAGGGTGCAAATGGTCCTGTTATTCGTATCGACGGAAAGTCCCTAATCAATTTGTCTTCCAATAACTATTTGGGACTGGCAACAGATCACCGCCTGATTGATGCTTCAGTTAAGGCGTCGCAGACATACGGGGCAGGCGCAGGGGCTGTGAGAACAATTAATGGTACGATGGATCTTCATATTGAGCTTGAAGAAAAACTGGCCCGTTTCAAAAAAACGGAAGCCGTTATCGTGTATCAATCGGGATTTAACTGCAATATGGCTGCTATATCCGCGGTAATGGACCAGCATGATGCGATTTTATCAGATGAGCTGAACCACGCTTCGATTATTGATGGCTGCCGCCTGTCGAGAGCCAAGGTGATTCGCTTTAAGCATTCGGATATGAATGATTTAAGACAGCAGGCGAAAGATGCGAAGGAATCCGGTCAGTACCATAAAATTATGGTCATCACCGACGGGGTTTTCTCCATGGATGGTGATATAGCAAAGCTGCCTGAAATCGTGAAAATAGCAGAAGAATTCGATCTGATTACTTATGTGGATGATGCCCACGGTTCGGGCGTTCTCGGAGCAGGTGCGGGAACCGTGAAGCATTTTGGATTGTCAGACCACATTGACTTTCAAATTGGTACTCTTTCCAAGGCGATTGGCGTTGTCGGCGGTTATGTGGCGGGTAAAAAACAACTGATCGAATGGTTGAAGCTGAGAAGCCGTCCGTTTCTGTTCTCGACATCGCTACCTCCGGCTGCAATCGCTTCTTGCAGCGCTTCTGTCGACATTTTGATGAATGACAAAGAGCTGATCGAGAAGCTGTGGGAGAACGGCAATGATTTGAAAAATGGCTTGAGCCGGCTTGGATATGATGTAGGCCAAAGCGAAACGCCGATCACACCTTGTATCATTGGCGATGAAGTAACCACCCAACAGTTCAGCAAACGGCTTTATGAAGAAGGAGTTTACGCCAAGGCAATCCTGTTTCCGACGGTTCCGAAAGGAACCGGAAGAATACGCAACATGCCGACAGCTGCCCATACCAAGGAGATGCTCGACCAGGTGATTTCCGTTTATGAGAAAGTTGGCAAGGAAATGAAGTTGATTTAGCTCATTCGCGGGAGTACATTTCGGGAGGAATGTCTTATGAACAAGATTTTGGTGACCGGAGCACTGGGCCAAATCGGTTCTGAGTTAGTTGTTAAATTACGTGAAATTTATGGTGCGGATCACGTCATTGCTACGGATCTCAGGTCATCAGCCCACGAAATTACCCGATCGGGGCCATTCGAGCTGCTGGACGTGACGAATGATAAGGCGATGTTCGAAATCGCCAAGCGGTACGAAGTTGATACCGTCATCCATTTGGCTGCGCTGCTGTCGGCTACCGCAGAGGAGAAACCGCTGCTTGCCTGGAATTTGAATATGGGTGGATTGATGAATGCACTTGAAATATCCAGGGAGCTCGGCTGCCAATTTTTCACTCCAAGCTCCATAGGATCTTTTGGTCCTTTGACTCCGAAAGACAATACCCCTCAGGATACGATCCAGAGGCCCAATACGATGTACGGCGTGAACAAAGTGTCCGGCGAACTGCTTTGTGATTATTATTTTCACAAATACGGCCTGGATACTAGGGGACTGCGATTCCCGGGTTTGATATCTTATATGACGCCTCCCGGCGGAGGAACGACGGATTACGCCGTGGAAATTTATTACGCAGCCGTGACGGCTGGCCGGTATACATCTTATATCGCCAAGGACTCAAACATGGACATGATGTATATGCCGGATGCCCTGAACGCTATCATCGATTTGATGGAAGCGGATTCTTCCCGGTTGATGCACCGAAATTCATTTAATGTCACCGCAATGAGCGTGGATCCGGAGGCGATCGCTGCGGCGATTCGGGATGAGCTTCCAGGCTTTATCCTCGATTATGACGTTGATCCGAAGAGACAGGCGATTGCCGATAGCTGGCCGCATTCCATTGATGCAACGGCAGCGAAAATAGAATGGGGATTTCATGCTCGCTACGACCTGAAGGCCATGACGAAGGATATGCTTTCACAGCTAAGCGAGAGACAAATGCTTCGCAAGGCTTAAAGTTATTATGAATTCGATCGAAGAGTGACATCGCTAAAAAAAGCAAGAAAGGGGAACTTATAAAAACAAAAACAGAACGAAATTGTCGAGGGACAAGAACATTGTTCCATTAAAGTCGCTATTACAGCGGCTTTTTTTGTTTTAAGGACAAGAACATTGTGTCATTTCGGATTAGGTAGATATCTAAATAGCATCATGATGAAGATCATGTGGCAAGAAAAAAGCACATGAATTTAAGAATTCGCGTGAATAACGATTTTTTTATTAGAAATAACGTTTTTCCGGTAAAGACCAATCAATCTGCGCCAACCATCGGGACGCGAATATGTGCTTACAAACTTGTCGATGTCGGTTTCGTAGATTGGCTCTTGGTATCTCATGCTCATGCTTAGGAACACGAATTGTGGCTTCTTGGCAGAGGTAGTAATTCAAATGTTCGTGTCCAAATATGAAGATGTATGAGGATTTATACTTAACGGGGATATTCTGCTTTGTAGTGGTGGAAATTACCCATTGAGCAAGTTGATTCAAAGTATATCGGACTCGCATTATAGCCACTTAGCTTTTGTCATGTGGATTCATGACAGGCTCATGGTACCTGAAAGCGTTGAGAACGCCGGAGTAAGGACAGTACCGTTATCTTCGTATCTGACTGCAAACATTATTCTATGCCTGCCTAGTTCTGACAGATCTAAGCAGGGAGTCGAGCCAGATCAGATTCGGCAAGAATAGCCTTTCTGTTCAGATCATACTAGTTTATTATCAAGTATCCTTCAGCAAGTCAACCATGTTAGAATAGTGAATTTCACTCAGTTGCTCGATAAAGTTATCTACCCTGTAGTTCTCCGGTTCAACTATCCAGAGACAAATTACTCCTACCAATCCAGATATCATGTATTCGATGCCAATTTTTATCTTCTCATCGTGGCGATGATCGCCGATTCCCGAAAAAATGATCGTTTTAAAAGCCTCTTTCAAGTATACGGAGAAGTTTGGATAAATATTTTGAGTGATCATTGTCTTAAAAAATATCATATTGGCTTCAATATCGTCAAAAATCGTTTTTAACATGGTCGCAAACATATCTTTATCCATCTCATGAATTGAACTCACTTCCAGGCTTAAGCAAGCATTTAAACTCTCCACGTTTTCCTGAAATAACCTCTCCATGAATTGAGGTTTATCTACATAGTGCAAATAAAATGTGTTGCGATTTATCATCGCTTCTTTGGCAATATCCTGCACAGTAATTCGTTCATAGCCTTTGGTTTGTACTAATCTTAGAAACGCTTCTTTAATGGCTTTCCGCGTTTTGAGAATGCGCAGATCCACTTTATCTTTACCCAATTCGTGCTACCCCTCCATAAATAATAGTCGGATTTATCAAAAGTGATGTTTAATTAACACATTGAATTATATCAACCATTGAGTCCTTTAAGTGTACGTTTTACAATTACAACTGTCAATTGAACTCACTAACTCATTCATAAAAGGAGAATCATAAATGAAAACACTGGCGATTATTGGTGCAGGTAAGGGATTAGGATTATCTATTGCGAAGAGCTTTGGCAAGCGCGGCTTCCAAGTGGCATTAGTTGCAAGAAATGTTGCAAAACTGCAAGATATGGTGGATGAACTGAAAGCGGATGGTATCGAGGCATCTTATTTCGTAGCAGATATTTTTAACAAGGAACAGATTGAACAGGCTATGACCAACATGAAAGAAAAGTATGGTCAGATTGATGTGTTGGAATTCAGTCCAACAGCAGGCAATTATCCTCCCACTTCTGTATTGGAGTTAACGGCGGAGAACGCCAGGGACGCATTTGAGGCGAACGTGGTTAGTGCCATCCATGTCGTCAATGCTGTTCTCCCTGATATGCTCACCAGGAAAGAGGGAGCCTTGCTCTTTACCTCAGGATTATCCGCCATGTACCCTGTGTCCATGATGGGGAATATCGGTATTGCTCTTTCAGGGTTACGCAATTATGTTGCTAATCTTCATACTTCATTGTCTGCCCAAGGGATTTTTGTGGGCCACCGCTCATTAGGTTTATTGATCAAGGAGTCAGGTACTGGCGCAATTGATGATCCGAATGTAATTGCCGAGATGTGGTACCAGGCCTATGTAGAGAAAAACGTATGGGAGGAAGAGTATCCTAAGGGTGTTACCCCCGAAACCATTCTGTTTTAAAATTGGTGATGATTTTAGCAGGTCACAACATAAAGTTGTAACCAAGTAGATGAGCTTGAGATCTAGGCATATATTTTGTGCCAAGAAACGCTTGAAAGAGATGAAGAAGTCGCTATAGGAGCGACTTCTTTTTTTGTTATGGCTTTAGCCAGTTGAGTGCGTGAAACGCGCGAAACAAAAAACCACCCGCTATGCGGGTGGAGGGATCGAGGGTTTGACCACCAAGACCATTCCGATAAAATTGAGATGTTCAGGCTCAAAAGAAAGGAATGGTCTTAGATGGCAAACAAGAGCTATAGCCTAGCTCACACAAAGTGGATGTGCAAATACCATATTGTATTTACCCCGAAGTATAGACGGAAAGAAATCTATAATCAAGTGAGAAAAGATTTAATCGAAATTTTCAAACGTCTATGTAAGTACAAGGGAGTAGAAATTATAGAAGGTCACATGATGCCCGATCATGTTCACATGTTGGTAGCGATTCCACCGAAAATGGCAGTCTCCACGTTCATGGGATATCTAAAGGGAAAAAGTTCACTAATGATATTCGAGAAGCATGCCCAGCTCAAGTATAAATACGGCAATCGAAAGTTTTGGGCAGAAGGGTACTATGTGAGTACAGTAGGCTTAAATGAAACAACAGTAAGAAAGTATATTCGTGAGCAAGAAGCACATGATCAGGCGGTAGATAAGCTGAGTGTAAAAGAATACGAAGATCCATTCAGCAGTAATCGAAGCAAAAAGAAGTAAAACCAGTTTAACTGGTAAGTGAAAGAGGCAAATAACACTGAGCCTGAACAGCCCTGCTGTCAGGGTAGCGTCTTTAGGCGCAGTTTGGCAACAGGGGGTTATACCCCAAGAGCAAACCACCCGTTGGACGGGTGGTCCTGATTTTTTGGTACAAGTTCTTGTCCCGAGTCGAGGACAAGAACTTGTACCGATTACCGATTAGATAAACACCTAACTAAGTTTCATGCAATTTCATTTAACAAATGTGTAGGAAAAATAAACTAATTGTCCAGTGAAAATGTAGTATTTTCTTAGTGTTTAGGTTAAAGATAAGTTCCTGTTTAAGCACTACATGCTACACGCGTAGGTTCTTTAATAGGTGACTGGAATTGGAATATAACAAGGAGGACGTAACCCGCGAAGGAGCGGAGGGCAGTGCTTAGACTTTCATGAATAAAAGAGGTGTCTGTGGTATTATATGTAATTATGGGTTATGAAATAAATGGATTATTTGAAAAGAAAATGGGGGAATCAAAATATGGAACGTAAAATTCAATTAATGGAAACCTACGTAAATATCGACTTTGGAAACTCACCCTTTATAAAATTAGATAAAGGGTTGCAAATTCCATACTCTTCAATCGAGGGAATAACAACAGGTAGACCAATACCCAATGCTTTTAAACTATATGGTGCTTTATTAGGAGAAAAGAGAAATGGGTTATTTAGATCAAATGGTGGTTTTCAACTCCACTTTTTTGAAAATGAGCTTGAAACTCTTCATTTAGATTTGAATAGCTTGAAAGTTGGTATGTTCAAAATATCAAAGTTGATCATTGGTGTTGAAAATCCTGAAGAAATAAGTGAAAATATTTCCGAAAGAGTGCAGTGATAATAAAGGAAAAGTGTATTACGAACGTGAGACGGTAGAACTTCGAGAAAAAAGCTTACGAGCTCAAAAACTTGTGAAGACATATAATGGTTGCGATCCAGAGGAGAAGAAATAATATGTGCGACAAGACAACGCAAAAAAGATCACTTCATTGTAGAATATAATAATTATGAGATGGGCAGGAATTGTACATTTTTTCGGGGGAAGATCTTTATTATGTGTACTAGGAAAGAATAAGCGGGGCTTATACAATAACATTAGAGGTTGTAAACGCTTGCTTTTAATTCTGAGGATGCAATCAATGAATTACCGTAATCCCTATATGAAGTATTTTATTATTCCAATACCAAAGGAGATGCCTTATGAATCAACAACAACTACCTAAGCCCCACCAACCGCTCGTAACCCACATCTTCACTGCTGACCCGTCCGCCCATGTCTATGAGGGCAAAATCTACATCTATCCTTCCCATGACCTCGATCATGACGAGCCGAGCAACGATAACGGCGACCAGTATAAAATGGAAGACTATCATGTCCTCTCGATGAACAACTTCGATTCCCCGGTGGTTGATCACGGCGAAGCGTTGCATCTGAGAGATATTCCGTGGGCCTCCAAGCAGCTCTGGGCACCAGATGCCGCTTATAAGAACAATACCTATTACCTGTTTTTCCCGGCACGGGATCATGACGACATCTTCCGTCTGGGTGTGGCAACATCAGAGTCTCCGGCAGGCCCGTTCACACCGCAACCGAATTATATGGAAGGTAGCTTCAGTATCGATCCGGCCGTACTGGTGGATGACGACAATCAGTCATACATCTATTTCGGCGGACTCTGGGGTGGCCAGTTGGAGAAATGGCAGACCGGCAGCTTCGTGCCAGATGCAGAAGGACCTGCTCCTGACCAGCCGGCGCTTGGACCGCAAGTTGCACTGCTTAGCGACGACATGCTATCCTTCCAAGGCAAACCTGCCGAGATATCTATTGTCGATGAAGACGGGAATCCGATTCTGGCTGGGGATGAGGAACGGAGATATTTTGAAGGCCCATGGGTGCATAAATATAACGGCTATTACTACCTGTCCTACTCTACAGGAAACACGCATAAGCTCGTATATGCGATCGGCAAGAACCCGATGGGACCATTCACGTTCAAGGGCGAGATTCTCTCTCCGGTTATCGGCTGGACAACCCATCACTCCATTGTGCAAGTTGAAGACAAGTGGTATCTGTTCTATCACGACAGCTCCCTGTCGGAAGGCGTCAACCACAAGCGCTGCGTTAAATATTCCGAGCTGAAATACAACGAAGACGGAACGATCCAGAAGATCAATCCTTATCCGGGTGCCGAGTAAGTTAGCTGGTTAGCGGAAACAGATAAGATTACAATATAAGGCATAATACATGAGGCAGCTCCTGACGGGGCTGCTTTTTTGATAGGAGGATTAGTTGTGTCACTCAAACTTGGAGAAAATCTCTGCTGAACAAAAAATATTTTTACTGTGACACTATGTGTAGAACAGTAGAAAATGATTCTTTCTATAGAGGACCATTATCATTAATCATAAGAGATCACTTAGAATATTTTGCAGACCAAATCGTTAGTCATCAAATGAGAAGTGAAGGGGGATTAATAAGAACGCATTATTCTGGATATTAGAAAAGATAGTAGCTCAATTTTGTGCAAACTTTTTTATTGATTGGTTGAGAGTTGCAGGAGAAAAAAGTGTAGAAGTAAGTTGTACCTCAATGGAACGAAATTGAACAAATAAGAGTTTCCCAAACATAGCAACAGAAACATATGCTAACCAAAGTTGAAAACCCTTGTATGGATTGTGATGCCTGTTTAACTTTTGTTGTTGAATGACATAATACATCTAAAGATTGATCACATGCACTTAAACAAGAAAATATTCACGATGTTATGTGATAACTGACAAGATGAGAGGCTAATCAGAAGGTGAGAAAGAGGAACTTAAGCTTAAGGAACATTGTTCTTGTCCAATGTACAACAAGTTTTGTCGGAGGACTAGATCATAGTCCAATTAGAGCCGCACCCAGCGCGGGTTTTCTGTTTTAAGGCACCAAGTTCTTGTCCTTCTCTCAGGACAAGAACTTGGTGCCTTTGCCGATTTGATAATCATCTAAACACTTGCTGAGGCGTAGTAAGGCTTATCTAATAAGATCATAGGCGGCGAACATGTGGAAGATTTTATTGGTAGAAGATAAGGTGTTCGTTCGGCGCAAACTCATTCAATGGGATTTATTTGGTTACACTGTCTCTGGAGAAGCCTCAAACGGCAGAGAAGCGTTAGAATCGATGGCAGAGGACATGCCTGACCTTGTTATCACAGATATTATGATGCCCGGTATGGATGGGATAAAACTGCTGAGAAATGCCCGGTCTAACGAGTTGATAAGCCGGTTTGTTATGCTTAATTGTATGAATGAGTTCAAATATGCCCAGCAGGCGCTTGAGTACGGGACGAGCGGATATATTCTCAAGTTATCCATGAGTATGCAATCCATGCAGGATATCCTTGCTAAGGTCGCCAAAGAACTGACTGCTGCTAACGAGCAGAGACAGCAGGTACTTTCGCAAAAATTCAACGTGTTCTATAAACAAATCCTCGATCGGATTAAGGCGGACAGACTGGAAGAGGAGGCTCTTCCGGGTGAAGTTCACGGAGTACGAGACTGAATCCGGCTTATCCCGGCAGATCACTGTCCTCAAGGGTGCAACTGTCGCCAACCCGGTCCAACTTCCTGCAGTCTTATCGCTTGCAGACTCTTTGCAATTGCCTTTAGCCGGTTTTAACCGCGTTTTTCTGGTATCTCTGATCGGAAACTATTCTTTGACTCCGGAGGAACTTTTGAAGCAGAATATGATTGAGGCTAAACTAGGGATGTGGACCGGTTCCTATACGTCAAGCAGCAGTAAATGTAAATAGAAGTGGCAAAATAGTAAGGAGGTAAGGGCTCTAATGCCTTTACCTCCATTTTAGCTTTTGTCAAAATACAATGCGTCTGATAAAGCGATTGCCCAAATTGTTGCTGAGAACCTGCCTGAATGACCCAGCACCTTGCGTGTTTTGGAGCAAAGGCTATGAGGGCGCGTCGTAAGGAAGCTGTCGAGGTTATCCTTCAGGATACGACCAGCTACTGAATGGTCTGAATATATAACTGTTTTAGAACTGTTCTTAAGAACCAACAAATGCTATCATGAATTGGAGTTTTAATTAATAGTGTACATGCATTTTAATTATATAGTAGCTATAAAGTAATAAATAGAACCGGAGGCTGTTATTACTAATATGAAAACATATTATTGTGACCTTGAGGTTACGTTGGACATTATCGGAGGGAAGTGGAAGGGGCTTGTTTTGTATTATTTGATTAAAGGTCCAAAGCGCACGAGCGAGTTAAAGAGACTCATACCAAGTATTACTCAAAAAATGCTTATTCAAACGCTTCGAGACCTGGAAACGAGTGGACTGATACATAGAAAAGTGTATAATCAAGTCCCCCCTAAAGTCGAATATTCAACTACTGAACTTGGTCAATCTCTTGAATCTATTTTGAAGAATCTTTGCAACTGGGGTGGAAAATATGCAGAGGAAACATTCGCACAGGATGAGTTCGAAATTTTGCACACGGATTAAAAATAGTATAAAACGAAAACCCCAGGGATATCCTTGGGGTTTTCGTTTATATAAATGGCTATAGAAGAGATTTAGCCCAACAACCTTACAATTGTTTCCTTTTAGTTACTATATAACAAAAAAGTAAGTACTTCTTTTTTAGATATGTTTGATACATAATGTCACTTGTACGATGGAATTACATCTTACACAAGTAAAATCGCTGCGTTGTTATGGTTTGGTTACTATAGCTGTACTAATATAGGCCATACGGCCTCAAGAGGGAGAGGACAGAAATCATGGGGAATTTCAATGGTAAGGTCGTGGTCGTCACTGGAGGGACAAGCGGTATCGGACTTGCTACGGCACAGCGTTTTGTGGAGGAAGGGGCGTATGTCTTCATAACTGGACGCAGACAAAACGAGCTGGACACAGCGGTGAAATTGATTGGGGAACGGGTCACTGGCGTTCAAGGTGACATATCAAATCTAAACGATCTGGACAAACTATTTGAAACGGTGAGACAGGAGAAAGGGCATCTGGACATTCTTTTCGCTAATGCCGGACTTGGCAGCATCCTGCCCTTGGGCCATATTACAGAAGAGCAATACCAGATCACATTCAATGTAAACGTAAAGGGTACTCTTTTCACCATCCAGAAGGCCCTGCCGCTGTTTCCGGACCAGACTGGTTCCATCATTCTTACGGGTTCAACGGCATCTACGATCGGCGATGCAGGGTTTAGCGTGTACGGAGGAACCAAAGCGGCGCTCCGCCAGATGGCGAGAAACTGGGTTATGGACTTAAAGGGTACCGGAATACGAATTAATGTACTGAGCCCAGGAATGATCCATACGCCGGCTTACGACGATTTGTTTGGAGAGGCGTTGGATCAAGTCCTTGAATCCGCTAAGGATACCGTTCCATTGAGCCGCCTTGGTAAAGCAGAGGAGATCGCCAGTGCAGTGATGTTCCTTGCCTCGGAGGAAAGCAGCTATGTCAACGGCATCGAACTATTCGTAGATGGTGGAATGGCACAAATCTAAGCATTCGTTAAAGGCCGCTTAATCAGCGGCCTTTTTATTATGGCTTTAGCCAGTTGAGTGCATGAAACGCGCGAAACAAAAAAACACCCGCTATGCGGGTGGAGGGAACGAGGGTTTGACCACCAAGACCATTCCGATAAAATTGAGATGTTCAGGCTCAAAAGAAAATAAAAACACTATATAGAGGCGAGTGGGCTTTAACTTGGGTCAGTAGTGCTACAGGGAAATACTTAACCCATAGAAAGGAATGAAATAGTTGTTTACTTAGATACGTATTGTGTCTTATAATTTCCACAAAGATACATATCGTATCTCAAAAAGTTTGTATCGCACAAGTAATGTAAGGGTGCTCGCATCTTGGTTCCAGTTTTTGTAGAAAGGAGGGAACCACCGATGGAAACGAAAAAAACGCCTTGGCAGGCACCGGAATTAGAGGTGCTGGATGTGCAGCAAACGATGGCTGGCTATGGATACAGGCAAATTGATTGGATCGAAGAACATGATGCAGACCTATATGATCCATCGTCCTGATGATCATACTTCAAATTGAAAATCGTATTCTTGCTCAAAAGGTCGCCTGTGGGCGGCTTTTTCGATGCTCAGACGCGGGACAAGAACATTGTACCATTCCAAACCAAGACGACTATGTTGATATTGAGCAGCAGCTAAATAAGGCGTAGCATCAGCCTCCTGTTGATGTAACATTTGTTCGAATACGTTGCGAAATTCGTTACGCCGCTCGACAAACATTGTCCAATTGAGGCCTCCACGAAAAAATGATTTCTCCAAAAACGGCTTATACAGACAGTTCATAATATATAACGGGGCCTATTCTATCAAATCCAGTGGTTGAAACACATGTGATACACCAGGGGGGGATGACAAACAAGTCGCCTTTGGAAACCAAAATACATTGGTCCCCAATCTGATAAAGCCCTTCTCCTTCATATACATAAGCGATTTCAACAAAATCATGGTGATGCATCATCGTAAACGGCTCTTCTTTTGTCAGCTTCAAATGGACGGGGGTGAAGGAGTCAAAAAATACTCGTTTATTATGTTAGAACAGGTTCTACACCATTTATAGCGTTGTGAGAGGGGAGTGATCATTTTGAATACTTCTAAACAAATGATGTCTCATAATTCCAATGATCGTTTTAGTAAACTTGGAATTTATAGCGTCCAAAGTGTCTTTATTATTCTGTTCTTGCTGTTAACCCCTGTCTACTATTTGAACAAATGGGATTTTAAACGTCACAAAAAGCGGAATCCTTTCTACACCAGTAAATTGGTTCGATTGCAAGAGCGTTATCCGATTTTCTACGAATTGGCCATGTACGTTCAAAATTTCCCTATTCCTCGTAATGTCTACAAAGTTTTACCCCCTTTAAAGGGCGATGTTCTTCAGGTGGGCTGTGGTACAGGTTTATTGAACAAGTATCTTCGCAAGCAGAAGGATGTTCGTTTTCTCAACATGGATCCGAATTTAAATGCTCTAAAACTTGGAAAGAAGTGGGGAAGGTTTAATTCTTATATCCATGCTTTCATTGATAAGCCGACTTCTTTACCTGATCATAGCTGCGATATGATTTTGTTTGCAAGAAGCTTTCATCACATTCGCTATCACAAAAAAGCCTTCATAGAGAGCTGCAGACTGTTACGTGACGGTGGATCTATCATTATTGCGGACCCGGTTGTTCTCAAGTCTCTTTCAGGTTCTGTAACGGACGGTGGTTATATGGCGAACTCTTCGATTGATGGTGTAATTTGGAGATTTACCAAAGAAACATTAATTACTCACATAGAGCGCTGTCTTCCTCCTGAATTAAAGATAGAATCAGTAACCGAAACGAGACAAGTGCATGTAACGAATTATAATTTATTTGTACCTCAGACAGATATCGTAGTGGTACTGCGAAAAAGGGAGGCTGTATAAAATGACAACTAAATTTATTTATGGTGTTTGAAATCTGCAGCATTATTCAATGTTTATCCGTTGCTCAGCCAGAAACATGTCTTGCGGATAATATAGGTAAAGGTATCTCTCCACAGAGGTGCCTTTTTTGTTTTTAGGAACCAAGTCTTGTCCCAAGCTGAAGACAAGATCATTGTGTAGGCTGCAACGTTTGTCGTGTCAAGGGAAGATGAGTTGCACGGGAATAACGGCGTTCTTAGGAGAATAGATATCATCCATTTGTTCACGTAACAGCTTTACGGCTGTTCGTGCCATTTCCTGTTCATCCTGCTGCACATAAGCTACGCCTGAAAGATGTGGATTATCAAAAGATAGCAAGTCGATATTTGAGTGAACGTTCAGAAGACTGATAGCGGCGGATGTAAGGCGTGCTGTTTCTTCAGTCAAGGAAAAGGCTGCCGAAATTCCACTGTGGTTCTGCAAGAAGTTGCTTACATAGTCCAATGCTTGCTCGCTGCGTAGAATGTCGAGAGGGATGTGACACCACAAGCTCTTGTCAATCGAAATGCCTTGATCTGTGTACGCCTGCTCGAAGCCGAGCGTGCGATCCTCGACGGCTGTATTGGCATTTTCAGGTGAGATGAGCGCAATCTGCTGATGACTCTTGGATAACAAATGGGATACAGCTTTACACGCACCGCCGTAATTGTCGGATGTAATGGTGTACGTCTCAATGTTGCGCAGATAGCGGTCGATGAACACACACGGGAATTTATCGAGCGACAGACGCAGTAATGATTCGTTATACTTCTCATCTTCTGTTGGAAAAACGATCAACCCCTTCACACCGAGCTCCGTTAGTGTACGAATGACGTTTGATTCGATAGAGGAGGACTCGCGCGTGATGCTTAGTACCATGCTGAGGCCGGCTTCTTGTAGGAAGTGTTCCGTGTAGTCAACGAGCTTCTGGATGACAGGGGTTCTCATCGTCGGAATGATGAAGCCGATGAGCGGCATGGAGCACGCGCTGCTTGGGGATGGCGAGAAATTGATGCTAGAAACAACAAGACTAGAAGAGACGAATGAGCCTTTGCCTTGTACGCGTATAATTAATCCTTCGTCAGCTAGTAGGGTTAGGGCGTTCCTGACGGTTATTTTACTTACTCTGAATTCGTCCATTAGTTCTTGTTCAGAAAGAATGCGGTCCGTTGGCCGAAGCTGCCCTGATTTAATTTTCTGTATAATGTTTTCTCGAATTTGTTTGTAGAGCGCCAGCTTTTTCAAAGAGTAGCATCTTCCCATAAACTTTATGATTTTATAATCAATTGGTTATATAAAGCTTATTTCATATATATTATAATACGGCATGTAAAGCGCTTACAATATGGAATCTGAGAAATTGTTGCGAAGGGGTCTTTTCTTTGAAAGGTTAGAATTATGTTAAGGATGGTGGTGCCAAGATGGATTGTAACCGCTTAAATTAACAGAACTAACTAGTCAGCCGACTTTTCAAATGCATAACAAAAAGAGAGGATGACGAACAATTGAAAAAACGCAGTGCTTTAATCTCCATCGTTACAATCCTTATTATGTCACTTGTTTTTACTGCATGTGGTAATCCTTCTGGTTCAAAAACGGAAACACAACAATTAGGCGCTAATGCCGGTGAGAATGCAACAGAATTATCATTTTGGACATTCGCAGATTTGCACGGCAAGCATTTGGATAAAATGCTGGGGTTATGGAACCAACAGAACCCAGACAAACAGATTAAGTTGAATGTAACGGTTATGCCTTACGATGATATGCACAACAAGCTCTTATTGGCAGTTACAAGCGGAAAAGGTGCTCCTGATATCGCGGATATTGAGCTTGGTCAATTCCCTAAATTCTTGGAAGGTGACAACGTTCCCCTGGAATCTTTGAATGATGTATTTGCACCATACAAAGACGTTGTTGTTCCTTCACGTGTCGAGATTTACTCCAAAGCCGATCAGGTTTATGGCTTTGATTATCACGTAGGTGCTACGCTTGCTTTCTACAACACTGAAATTCTCGAACAAGCAGGTGTTGACTACAAGACAATCAAAACGTGGGAAGATTACAAACAAGCAGGTATCAAGGTTTACGAAAAGACTGGCAAGTACTTAGGTACTGCTGATACATCAGCTTCGTGGCAAGCATCGCTGCTACTAGCTCAGCAAAATGCCGATTTTACAGATGAAAATGGTACTCCAAAAGTGAACTCGCCTGAAATGATTAAAGCGTATGAAATGTTAGTCGATCTGCAGAAGAACAATGTTATTCATACGATCCCTGGCGGACAACCCGACACAGAAGAAGCAAAAGGTGAATATAACAAAGGCAACTACGCAAGTGCATTGATGCCTGAGTGGTATATGTCCCGCTTTGTAAACGAAATGAAAGACCTTAAAGGTAAGTATGCAATAGCTCCATTGCCTGTATTCGAAGAAGGTAATCCTCGTTCCGTTGGCTTAGGCGGTACTGGCACAGTTGTTACTAAGAATGGTAAAGACGTTCTGTTGGCAAAAGAATTTGTAGCCTTTGCTAAGCTTTCGAAAGAAGCTACTACAGAAATCTGGAATACACTTGGATTTGACCCAATCAACATGGAAGTATGGAAAGATGATGCAGTTACGAAAAACCCTGAGAATGAATACGTCCAATACTTTAAAACAAATGCATTTGATACTTTGAATGAAATCAAAGACGAAATTAGAGCGATTAAGTCCGTTAAAGCTTCACCAACCATCGGCAATATATTCAATACGGTTACTTTGAATGCTATCTTTGAAGATGGCCAAGACGTGAAGGAAGCGTTGGATGAAGCACAAGCAGCAATTGAACAAGAATTGAAATAAATATAATAAGTAAATGATTTGATTAAACCTGTCGGCAGGTACAGAGGTCGGCAGGTTTAACCATAGTCAAGGGAGATTGAGAATATGATAAAGAAATTTGTATACTCTCAAAAAGTTGCACCTTATGTTTTTGTATTGCCATTTATACTCATATTTTTGATATTCTGGTTTTTTCCGCTTGTAAATTCATTCGTAATGAGCTTTCAAGATAGGATGCTGGGACAGGATCCTAAATGGATTGGTGAAGCAAATTATTCGAAATTACTTACTGATAAAGTGTTTTTGACATCTATTAAAAATAGCATTGTGTACATGTTAGGAACCTTAGTGCTGTTGATTCCTTTTCCCATGTTATTCGCCGTTATGATCAACAGTAAGTTAATGATGGGAAGAGAGTTTTTTAAATCTTCTTTCTTTCTCCCTGCATTGACATCTGTCGCAGTTGCGGGTACCATTTTCCGCCTTACATTCGGTGAGATGGAAGGTTCATTAATGAACAGTTTCCTAGGTCTATTTGGTGTAGAGCCTATCAAATTTTTGAAAGACGGAAATTGGAGTATGGCAGCACTGTTAATCCTCGCATGTTGGAGATGGACAGGCGTTAATATGCTTTACTATCTATCGGGTTTGAAGAGCATTGACAATGAATATTATGAGGCTGCTTCAATTGACGGTGCATCTGCTTGGCAGAAGTTTAGAACGATCACAATGCCATTATTGAAGCCGACCACGGTATATGTTACCACAATTAGTGTTTATGCAGGTTTAGCAATGTTTACCGAGAGCCTGATGATGTTCAACGGTAACAAATCACCCCAAAATATTGGCTTAACCATTGTTGGATATCTGTATAGACAAGGGATTGAGCAGAATAAGCTGGGTTACGCAGCTGCAGTTGGTATCGTTCTGTTAGTCATTGCTATGGTTATCAATTTAACGCAGTTGAAATTTAGTGGAATGTTCAAAAAGGAGGAGGATTAAAGTGGGCAGAAGTCAGACGAGGAGTGATTTCATCTCTAGAATAGTAATTATTTGTTTATTCATTATACTATTCGTTATAATTATGATCCCATTCTACGCAGTGGCCCTATCTTCCTTTAAACCAGGTGAATCATTAGTTAGATATGGTCTTAACCTAAGTTTGGATTTTGAAATCATGAGTTTTGATAATTTCATCTTTCTGTTTACTGGAGAACATGATTATTTTGTGTGGTTTTGGAACAGTATGATTTTAACAATCGTTCAAGTGGTTTTAACACTTTTTGTAAGCGCATTTGTTGCATATGGTTTTGCAGCATATCATTTTAAAGGTAAGAACTTCCTCTTTATATGTGTTTTGCTCATTATGATGGTGCCTTTCGAAATACTGCTGGTTCCTTTGTACAGCCTAATTAATGATTTGGGAATGGTGAATAGCTATACGGCAATCATTCTGCCCGGTATAGCCAATGCCGCGACAATATTTTTCTTCAGGCAATATCTACGAAGCATACCCAAAGAGATTATTCAATCTGGGCGGGTTGATGGCGCAAACGAGTATGCGATTTATTTCAGACTAATTATGCCGATTATGAAGCCATCGTTTGCAGCAATGGCTATATTGAATGGTATGAATAGCTGGAATAATCTATTGTGGCCATTCATGGTGTTGGGAGATCAGAGTAAATATACACTTCCAATCGGTTTGAAAACGTTGTTAACTCCTTATGGCAATAACTATGATTTATTGATCGTGGGCTCCTTCTTCTCCATCATTCCAATTTTCATACTATTCATTGCTTTTCAGAAATATTTCATAGACGGTATGACTGCAGGCGCTGTTAAAGGGTAATCTATATTATGATGAAACAGGTGATAAGATGGAAATCCAACAACGAGCGTCACACGACATTCAACCATTAATTGAACAGAGAGCTGATCCTTTTATTTGCAGACATTCGGATGGTTATTATTACTTCGTAGCATCCGTTCCGGAGTATGATCGGATTGAAATCCGTAGAGCCCAGAACCTTGAGAAGCTTGTTACATCAACTCCTGTAGTGATCTGGAGAAAGCGCGAGACTGGTATCCTTAGTGCTAATATTTGGGCACCCGAACTGCATTTTATTGATGACAAATGGTACGTGTATTTCGCTGCCGCACACACGACGGAAACGAATGAAGGCTTGTTCGACCATCGGATGTACGTGCTAGAGAATGAAAATGACAATCCGCTCGAAGGCAGTTGGATGGAAAGAGGGCAGGTTCGTACCGAATGGGAAAGCTTCGCCCTCGATGCCACTACCTTTGAGCATAATGGCAGCCGTTATTACGTATGGGCACAAAAGGATCCGAACATCGGAGGTAACTCTAATCTGTATATATCTAAAATGAGCAATCCATGGACGCTGACTGGGCCGCAAACGATGATTTCGCTGCCGGAATATGACTGGGAGATCATTGGTTATAAAGTGAACGAAGGCGCGGCATTTCTTCGCAAGGGTAATCTGGTATTCCTCTCTTATTCGGCTAGCGCCACCGATTTCAATCAATTATTGCATGGGCCTACTTGAAGCCGATGCGGATGCTGATTTGCTCGATGCCTCCTCATGGCGCAAGTCGCAAACAGCGGTTCTCTCGACAGATGAGAGCATCTCAATGTATGGTCCCGGTCATAATTCCTTCACGGTGTCAGAGGACGACGAAGAGACGCTATTTGTGTTTCACGCAAGAACGTACAAGAACATTATAGGAGATCCGCTGTACGATCCGAATCGCCATACATTTGTGACAGCGCTTTTGTGGACGGCTGACGGCAGACCCGATTTCCGCGGTTCTGTTGCAGCACTTGCACGTTCTTTACAATGAACGAGTGTCCCAACAAGGTTGGTTGATGGATTTGAGTTCGTTTATCCAACTTGCCAAAGAGAGACAGTAAGAACATCGAAGGCACCCTACTGGGTGCCTTCGATTTCGCTCTACAGATAATACGCCGAACCGTATCATAAGGGCAGGATAGTTTAACAAATAAGTCGAAGAGTTGAGTGGGGCTAACCTTGCTTAAAGAGGAAAGAGATAACGTTAAATTATAAAAATGTTATGTTGTTCACACTTAAATTAACCATGAATTAACCAAAAGTGAGGAAAAAATACTTGTGATAATTTTGGGTTTTATCGAACAAATGGCTTTAAGTAATGATGTTGATGTTCGAAATGTGACTAACGACTCGAAATATCTAGGGGAACAAACAAATGTATTGTCTAAAGAAATTGAGGCGAGTTATGGAAGAAGTTGCAATCTAAAGATTCGGGAAACGATAGCTCAATAAAACCGAGGATAGGGAAGGTTATCATCAAACAGCTTAGCGACTTTTTTTATTGTCGAGGGACAAGAAAATTGTGTCATTTCGGATTAGGTAGATATCTAAATAGCATCATGATGGAACTTTCATGGCGAGATAAACACAACTCGAGAGCCTGTGATATATTTATTAATAAGCATACCAAATAACCTTCCAATCCGAGCTTAATTGGAAGGTTATACCATTATTTTATTATACCGAACGGAACGATTTCTTACTTTTCAAAATGGCATACAACCAATGAACTAGCTTGTTCGCACATGCTATCAATGCCACTTTGTGAGGTTTGCCTTCAGCTCTCTTGCGTTCGTAAAACTCTTTAATTCGAGTGTTGCGAGATCGGATTAGGCCACACTGTATCGCCATAACTAGTGCGTACCTAAGCTGCCTGGAACCACATTTGGTAATTCGATTCCGGGTTGCTGTAAATCTACCTGAAGCAAAAACACTGGGATCTATGCCTGCAAAGGCAACTAGTTTCTTAGGATGATCAAATCTATTTAAACCTTCGACTTCACCAATTTCCGATAAAATTGTTGCAGCAATTTTAGGGCCAATACCGGGAATCGACTGGATTAAATCATACTCTTCAATCTCAGTAGCCAGGGCATCGATGGTTTTCTCCAACATAGCAAGATGCTCCTGGTACTGAAGAATAAGGCTAATTAAGATCTTAAGATTGATGAGGTGGCTCTCATACATAGTTTGCTGAAATGGATTTTGTTTTGCAGCCACCATCAACCGTTGAACCCGTTCATTAATCCACCTCTCTGATCGCCCACGTTTTGAAGATAGCAGTGCGTTGATTGTCATTTTAAGTGTCTCTTCACTGACTTTTAAAACATAGGATGAGGTCGGAAACTCATGCAAGAAGCGAAGAGATACGTTAGAGTACATAGCCCCAAAAACACCTTTATACGCTGGGAAGACCTGATCCAGAACAGCTTGGAATTGCAACTTTGTCTGCACACACATCTTAGAGAAGGACTCGTGTTGTCGCGTCAGGTAACGTATATTAAGAAGTTGCACGCCTCTTTTTTGAATGGTTCGAATTCCTCTCTATAGTACAGCTCGCCCAAAAGATATGCGTCAGCAGCAGCCGTTTTCACTTTACGGAGATTCGTTTTTCGAAACCGATTGGAAATGAGCGAATTTAAGAATAATTCTCAATTTATTTGAATTTTATTTTTTTGTTTGTAAAGGTATACCTTTAGAGACGAATTTTCTTACTTAGTATGTGGAATTTGTTTCTACGGTGTGTCGTCCATATAGGCGCTTATTCTAACTTTTTTTGGACTCTGTTACAAAATAATGAATAAAAGGAAACTATTTTCCTTTTTAGGTGTCTATATATGTGAGGGAAATCCTCAAAACTGGTTATAAGGAGCGTGAATGTTATTGAAATTTAAGAAGACTTGGTTAATTGCGGGTACGTTTGGCCTAAGCTTCAGCTTAATGGGCAACGTGACAGGAGACCAACTCGGGTCAGGAAAAGAAATCCAAATCCAGGCCTAGCAGCATTCAGTTCTATAAAACACTCCCAGGTGCGTCGGACAACGAGAAAGAAAAAGCCCTCATTGAACATGCAGATGCTATCGAACTGGTATCTAAGCAATTGCATACAGATGGTATCAATCTTGAAGAGGAAATGTTGTGACGAAATATTAAAAAATAGGAGGTTTTTTATTATGTTAAAGGCGAAAAAAATCTTTTTGCCAGTATTAATGATTTTGTCTATTTTCTGTTTAAGTTTATCTCCAAATTTGAGTGTTACAGCACAAGCGGATAACAGCCAAGATTTTGCTGTAGTTATAGGTAATGAAGCCAAGGAATTGATCGATGCAACGCTACATGGAGTAGAAGCAGGTGAAATTGAGAATATCGCCCCTGTCTCTGCTTTTGATTTGGAAAAATCGAGTGTGTACACGGTTGGCGGTGGAGTTACGGTTGTTACAGTTCCTTTGCATGGGGATTACAGCCTTCCTAGTAACGTAACAGTATTCTTCGATGAGGATAATACCGTATTGCAGACAAATGAAATGCTGGTGACCAAGAATGAGGCAGGAAACTTCCGAGTTGAGACGTATTTGAATGGATCAGTTGTTAAATCCGTGGACACTGACAGACCTTATATCACAGATGAAGAAATGCTTGCAGAAGAGCCAGTTAACTCTGGAGTGCAACCAAATAGTGTAGGCGCAGTAGCAACTTGTCTTGGAGCAGTACTTGGAATTGGTGGTACGGCGGCTTATATTATTGCGGTCGCGTGTGGGGGATCGTGTGCAGTACCGACACCAGTGACTGCTCCGATATGTGCTGCATGTATTGGTGCATATGCACTTCTTGGTGGTGGTGCTATCGCTGGGGCAGTAGCTTGTTTCAATTACCTGTGAGGTGATTTGATGAACAAGATTTTAGCGATCTCGGTTTTGGGGATGGGTTTAACTGGTGCTGTTTTAATCATCTCAGTTGCTCTGTTGTTTAACTCTCCAATAGGCAATGTGTTGAAGATGGTTACCGCTGCTTCAGCAGCATCGTTTATTGTATTTGCTGTCTCGGCTTTGGTATTTCGTCGGCGATTAGATGTTGAAAAAAGAGAGTAATATATTTATACTTCCTCACTTTAGGACGAAAGATTCCCAGTAGCAATCCTAACAAATGTTTCTACTCAAGAAAAAAGCATCTCCTCCAGGAGATGTTTTTTTCTGCTTATCTTCAGAAAATAATGAAATATATCTCCTCCAACGTGCATTCTCCCCTACAAACACCCATGCCAGAAAATAGAATCTTCTGTTTTATAATATATATAGTTTATTTCTATTGAGCTGTGTCCAGCCCTAACCTCAAATTTTCAGCAGCCCTCACCGGCAAGCCGGTTAACTTTACCCTTGCTTTCGGATCTACTCCTGTAAGTGTTTGTGGACCAGCCGTTTTTGTGACAAGGGTTTGGGAGAGCGGCGGCGAGACGTTTGACGAGTATAAGTCTCTGTTAGCCGGGGAAGCAGCAGCTATTGTAGAACTGTTAAGACGGGATCGGTATCTTTTTGATCCAAGCGAATTACATAGACATTTAGGATGGGAACTGTAATGTTCGGTTTTTAAGACACTTTAGACTCATGGCCAGATTATTGATAAGGGAACGAAAGAGCAGGAATTGCATGCAGGTTTCACCTAATACTTCAATAAGCTGCACTGCCTTTGTAGAAAGAGATTGTTTCGCCAAAGGTACATTACAGCATGTTGTTATCACCGTGAAAGAGAATTTGGAGGACAGTAAATTTGTACAATTGCTTACTTTTAATGATTTGACGGGTAAACCAATAGATATTGATTTCCGTGGAAACACAGCTGAGGTGCTTGAGCGGTTAAACAGCCAAGCTGGATATATACCGGATACGAAAGAACATGAACAACCTGCTCGCAGGGTTGGCCGTCCCAAGCTAGGAGTGGTGTCTGGTGAAGTTACTTTGCTTCCTCGACATTGGGACTGGCTTAAAGCTCAACCTGGAGGAGCCTCCGTAACGCTGCGAAGATTGATAGATGAAGCTCGCCGCTCGGGGGGGGAAACGAAAGTAAAGTTCGCACAGCACAGCAAGTTATCATTTTATGACTGCAATGGCGGGCGATTCCCCTCAATATGAGGAGGTTTTGAGAGCACTGTATGCCGGGAATAAAGATCACTTTTACGGATTAATTGATGATTGGACACCCGATATTAGAGACTATATTAAGACTTTAGCCAAGGGTGCATTCATACAGGAAGAGAGTTAATAGCCACGTAAACGATGTGCACAACAGCAGATAAAGAAGGAAAGTGGGGTGGGGTATGGAACGTGACTGAATCATCTGGTTACATTGAACCGACTCAAAACAGTGGCATGAAACTTGTGCGGCGAAACATCAAAGGCAGTATATTCATGTTGAATCTGTTGCGTTTTCGTAAAATCGCAGACTATACATCTCACCCTGAACTCGCCCCTAACCAAACATCTCACCCTGAACTCGCCCCTAACCAAACCATTAGCGGGGAAGAAGCTTTCCAGTGTTATATTCAACACACGCTCCCGTTCCTATAAGAAAGTGGGGGCGAGATTGTTTTTATGGGCAAAGGCGGAGAATACCTGATTGCTCCAGAAGCTGAACATTGGGATTTTGTCATGTTAGTTCGTCAGAGCAGCATAGAGTCGTTCCTGGCCTTTTCGAATCATGTATCTTACTTGGAAGGGACTGGACACCTGTTGTCGAGGGACAAGAACATATTCCCATTGAAGTCGCTATTTTAGCGGCTTTTTTATTTTATCGGTACAAGTTCTTGTCCCAAGCTAAGGACAAGAACTTGTACCGATTACCGAAATGGACAAGAACATAGACCGATTGCCGATTAGGTGTATATCTAAATAATCAGCATATGCACTTATTCGGGAACAACTATAAGAATAATGTTACATTAATTAAATCCAAACCCCCGAGTTAGCTGTCTATATAACAGGAGGTGAACGACAATGATCGATGCACAGCAACAAATCAACGCCGCACAAAACGGAGATCACGATGCCTTCGTTTCTCTTATAAAGGATCGAACGGATAAGCTGCACCGAGTGGCTCGCCATTATGTACGGGAGTCCAAAGATGCGGAGGATATCGTTCAGGATGCCCTGGTTAAGGCTTATGAGTCACCGCAAACGCTGCAGCAAGCCGAAGCGTTTGAGAGCTGGCTTACCAGAATTGTGGTGAACCGGGCGCTCAATCATTTGGAGAAATCCAAGCGTATTCACCTGAGCGAAGACCCGCAGGCGCAAGAGCCATTGGTCGTTAATGATATCGATCAAACCCTGGATCTGGAGCGTGCATTGGCCAGTCTGAATCCGAAGCTGCGTCAGCTCCTGTTCTTAAAATATAAGAAGGACCTGACCCAGCAGCAAATCGCCCATCTCCTGGATATGCCATTAGGTACTGTAAAAACACAATTACGGAAGGGGCTGGAACATTTGCGCAACGAAATGGCTCAAGATTTTCTCGAACGAGACCTGGATACATTACGCCTGCAGTTAAGACAACAGGCAGAGCACCAGTTTGCCGTTTCACCGGATTATGATCTGATCGTCAATGACTATCAAGAGAACACCATGAGGGGAACAGGGAAGGGAGAAGCGGGATTCTTATGGGTTAAAACGGGGAGTGATGACGCCGTTTCTGCCACACTCTCCAGGGACGGCAACTTGCTAGACTATGCCATTTCCTGGGCCTCATTGGACAACGAGACACGGATATCTGAGGAGGAGCTCAAACAGCAGGCAGAGCAATTCCTGGAAGATCATTATCCCGGCGCACTGCGTGATTTTCCGTATTGTGAGATGGAGTGGATGGAAGGGATGTTTGGGTACACACGACAGCAGAAGGCGATGGGGCTGCCGCTTCCTGAGACGGGATGCCTGATTATGGTTCACCCCAGCGGTCGCGTGGTCGGATTTAGGTACCTCGGAACCGTTCCAGGGCCAGCACTCCCAACCATGATCGCACCAGAAGAGGAACAGATGGCGTGTATGAAGGCGAATTTTTTGCTACATGTGGAATATTGCGTATTGGACAAAGCCGTGTACACGGATGGTGACGATCAGGTCCATCTTGTTTACGCCCCCCGAAGTAGAGGACTAATCTATACTGCATCATCACAGGAGGAAGTTCCGACAGCCTATAGGGCAGAAGCTGTCCCCTCTGACCCAAGAACTCTGGACGAGTGGCCAGGTGAGTTCCCGCCCGCACGAAGCCTAGAAGAGTGGATTAGCGTAGACAACGACCAATTTCAGTTAGTACAAGACGAAAATATTGGCTCGAACACCAAGTTGATGGTGTGGAAGCAACAGAATGAAGAGCGTCCAGCCAAGAATGACCGGTCTTGGAAGGCCTATTGGGCTGATCAGATGGAGGGAACGGTCAAGGCGCGAGTAGACAGCCAAACCGGACAACTGATTGACTTTGTTTCGCATGGTAAGCCAGATCAACTAGCTCCATTAACCTGGGATCGAGACGCATGTATAGAAGTAGCTATGGACTATGTCCGAGGACTAGCAGCCGAAATGTTGCCGTATCTCAAGCTTCTAACTGAAGAGACTGACGACGAAGATCGTTTGGAAATCATTCGCTTTGGTGTATATGTTCAAGACGTATCTGTCAGGGATGAATGCTATCAACTAGCTGTTGACCGCTCTAATGGGAGGGTCAAAAGTTTGATGTCCCCCTCCATAAGGCCAGAACAGTTAAAGAAGCTGGAGACCGTGCCTTCATTTGATTACCAGACAGCCATCCTCCGATGGACAGCACAGGCCAAGCTGCGTCTGCAATGGGAACGGATGCACAATGCTCGGCCGGAAGAGGCCCCGTACGAACTAGTGTATCGAATGATTGGTAGCGAGCACGAGCGGACGCCCGAAGTGCTTGATGCGCATACGGGGAAGTTATACGAAAATACTTTTTACTGACAAACAAAAACATCTAGCCCGAAACTAAGGGCTGGAAGGCATTCAAAAGCCTGCGGACGTAGAACAGCATTGGAAGGAGGTTGGTGTCCATTCCAGAATGCCCATCGATGGTTCCTTATGGAAGGACGATCCCATCCTTTCTTCCTATCCACCGTCCCGTGTATACAAGGTCATCGAGCGAGATCATGCAGGAAGAGCGATGGAGTTTTTGAGAAAGCCAGAGAAGCGGTCTTTGCGTTTAACCGTAATATTGCTGTCGAGGGACAAGAACATGGTCTCATTGAAGTCGCTATTTTAGCGGCTTTTTATTTTATCGGTACAAGTTCTTGTCCCGAGCCAAGGACAAGAACTTGTACCGATTGTCGGAAAGGACAAGAATATAGTCCGATTACCGATTAGGCCTGTATCTAATCGTCATCTTGCCCTTCAATTCATTAAACTAACGGGCAGTATAGTTCCAATATGTGGTACTATTTGTTTAGGCAATGATGGGGAAATTGTAGTCATTAAGGGGGGAGGTATGGCGACCACAATAGGTCTTATTAGACATGGGGTTACTGAATGGAATACTCTTAGCAAGGCTCAAGGAATATCTGATATACCGCTAAACGAAGAAGGAATAGAGCAAGCAACTGCACTGGCAAAAAGATTTTCAAGCGAAGAGTGGGATGTTATATTCTCCAGTAATCTTACGAGAGCTAGGCAAACTGCCGAAATTATTCAGCAATGTTTAGGAGTACCCGTATTCAATGATGAACGTATTAGAGAGATTAATTGCGGGCTAATTGAGGGCACCACCGAGGAAGAGCGTATCACTCGTTGGGGAGCAAATTGGCGTGAGCAAAATCTTGGTATGGAAGATTTCAAAGTGGTCGCAAAGCGAGGTCTAACTTTTCTCGAGAAACTGATTAAAGAATATGTTGATAAAAGAATATTAGTTATAAGTCATGGAGCATGGATTGGGCTGTCATTACAACATCTTTTGCCGCAACATTTCCAAAAAACGTATATAGATAATACTTCTATAACCATTCTTACACACACTAACAACAAGTGCGCATGCCAATTATATAACTGTTCCAAACACCTTTAGCTATTGTGGACTAAGCTAACGGGAAACGTTAGCTCAATAAAACAAAAAAAAGCAGCCGATCATTGTGATTGGTTGCTTTATTCAACTAACGGATAGGATACTTTCAAGATTAGACGCGGTGAACTACACTAAAAGTATCGACGAGTTTATCGTCGTTAGCAACTATTAAGCAGGATAATACAGTTTCTGGGTCGAATTTGGTTGGCGGTAAGTTAGAATGGGGGGGGGGATAAGATCTGGAAAAGTACGGAAGTGACAAGGCACGTTTTCTAAAAGAAATAATGGATTTGATGGTACCCATAGAAGGCGGATCAATTGAACTACGCGATTTTCTTAATACAGATAAATGGCTTAGCACTGATTACGCTTTATCTAACCCAGGAAGTAGTAAAAAGACTATAACGTGGACTGAAGCTATAGAGCCATTCCATGTAATGAAGTATCCAGTAACACAGCAGTTATATCATTTTGTCATGCATGAAGAAGAAATAGAGCCGATTGTGAGTAAGCTGCCAATTACGGAAGTTTCGTGGATGGATGCTATTACTTTCTGTAATGAGTTATCGAGAAAGCTTGGCAGGATGGAATGTTACACAGTTACAAACGAAAGTGAGAACACAATATTTAACAAAATAGCGAATGGATTTCGATTACTGTCAGACGCTGAATGGCAGTATGCGTGTAAAGCAGGATCAACGGGATATCGGTATGCAAGAATTGATCATATTGCATGGTATCAAGGAAATTCCAATGGATCTGTTCATAAAGTAGGACAGTTGCTTCCTAATCCATGGGGACTTTATGACTTGATCGGTAACGTCTGGGAATGGTGCTGGGATCTATATGATGCTGAACGATATGGGAACTATAGAGTTTTCAGGGGAGGCAGTTAGGCTGAAGTGGAGAACAATTATGGTTCTACGAGTAGAAGGAAAAGCATGCCCAATTTTAAAATAGATGATCTTGGTTTTAGAATAGCACTTACAAATCCTTGAGAAAACGACACATCGAGTATGCTCAAGTCGTTGAGCTGACGGTAGGTGTTCAACTATCCGAAAATATAACTTACTGATGACCAGAAGGCAAGATTATAGAATCACCAAATGTCGCGAGACACAAACATTGTTCCATTCAAAGTCGCTATTATAGCGGCTTTTTTGATTTAAGGAACCAAGTTCTTGTCCCAAGCCAAGGACAAGAACTTGTACCGATTACCGTAATAGACAAGAACAGCGTCCGATTGCCGATTAGATGTGTACTTAAGTAAAAAGTACATAAGCCCTCATTAGTACCAAATATTTTATATAAGAACATTCACTTTAAAATATATTACTTATGTAACATTTCTCAAAGAAAGACTCTTAAATTATAGTTCTCTTTTTTGTCTCAGACTCTCAATAAAAACAGGTAGTTATCTGGATAAACTTAATTGAACGAGTAAATGAAATAATAATTGCTTCTCGATCGTGTATGCGATATATTGCATATAAGAATAATTGTAATGAGGATGAAAACAATGCCAATACCTAAAGATTTTTCCTTACCAGTCCGTATGTCCGCAAAAGAAAGAGCCTTTTCTCAGATTCAACGATGGATTATTGATGGAACACTGCAACCAGGTGAAAAGCTTATTGATGCGGAAATGGCTGAATCGCTTGGAGTCAGCCGGACACCGATTCGGGAGGCATTTCAGTTACTCGAAGTTCAAGGCCTCGTGTCCATGCATCCAGGAAAAGAAACAAAAGTAACGAATATTGAGAAAAACGATATTTTTAAGATGTATTCAACGATGGCTGCTCTTCAGGCCTTAGCTGCTGAAATCACCGCCCAAACTATTGTTCCAGAACAGATCGAGAAACTAAGATCCATAAATTTGGAATTCGCAAGTTCTATTAAAAATGGACAAGTTTATCAGGCTATGGAGGTGGATGAGCAATTTCATAATTATATTGTGGAGCTCTCAGATAATCCTTATGTAGCTACATTCAATACATCTCTTCAGATTCACATTAGGCGATTTAAATACGTATTTTTAAAACAACCTATTACGGCTACACTAGCTTCAGTTGAAGAACATGATCAGATTATTAAAGCTTTTGAAGGCAAAAATATCAACGATGCCCATAATTTAATGAAACAAAATTTTATTCGACCGATGCAGGAACTGAACGAAATACTTTGAAATGAGGGAAGAAACATGGAAAATAAAAAAGATCTTCGCATTCGAAGCAAGGTAATCAGTGAAGGTGCTAACCGGGTACCGAACAGAGCGATGCTGCGTGCAGTTGGATTTCAAGATGAGGATTTTAAAAAGCCAATGATCGGAATAGCAAGTACGTGGAGTGAAGTAACACCGTGTAATATGCACATCAATGATTTAGCGGTGCAAGCTAAGCGGGGCGCACGTAATAACGGCGGTGCTCCACTAATTTTTAATACGATTACCGTTTCTGATGGGATCTCGATGGGGCATGGCGGGATGTTGTTCTCGCTACCAAGTCGGGAAGCTATAGCTGATTCGATTGAAATTGTGACCGGAGCCGAGCGTTTTGACGGCGTTGTTGCAATCGGTGGGTGTGACAAGAATACGCCTGCATGTTTGATGGCTATTGGACGGATGAATATTCCTTCTGTTTATGTATATGGAGGAACCATTCAACCTGGTAATCTCGACGGTAAAAAAGTGGATATCGTTTCAGCTTTTGAAGCCGTTGGGCAATATCAAGATGGAAAAATAACAGACGAACAATTGCATAAGGTCGAATGCAGTGTTTGTCCAGGTCCAGGGGCTTGTGGGGGGATGTATACCGCTAATACGATGGCCGCAGCTGCAGAAGCAATGGGTATGTGTTTGCCTGGTTCTTCTTCGACATCAGCTATCTCAGCGGATAAAGCATTGGAATGCGAAGCAGCCGGTAAGCAGGTCATCTCACTTCTTGAACAGGAAATCTACCCAAGAGACATTATGACGAAGAAAGCATTTGAGAATGCAATCACCGTTGTTATGGCTCTAGGGGGATCAACCAACGCATTTCTCCATCTGCTAGCTATTGCGCACTCCGTAGAAATGGATTTAACCTTGGATGATTTTGAACGAATTCGCTTGCGTGTTCCTCATTTGGCAGATCTGAAGCCAAGTGGTCAGTATGTCATGCAGGATTTGAATGATATTGGTGGTGTTTCCGGGGTAATGAAGCTATTGCTCGCTGAGGGATTACTTCATGGGGATTGCCTCACCGTAACTGGTAAAACGTTGGCGGAGAATTTAGCGGAAGCTGCTCCACTACAGAATGATCAAGAGATTATACGTCCACTCAATAATCCGCTTAAACCAAATGGACCACTGGTTGTGCTTCGAGGAAACCTAGCTCCTGAAGGCGCTGTTGCCAAAATGTCAGGCATGAAGATACAACAGTTTTCCGGACCGACAAAGGTGTACGATAGCGAAGATGAAGCGACAGAAGCGATCATGAATGATGAAATTCAAGAAGGGGACGTATTGGTCATACGCTATTGTGGTCCTAAGGGTGGACCAGGTATGCCTGAGATGCTTTCCGTTACAGCACTCATTGTAGGGAAAGGTCTCGGGGGGAAAGTTGCTCTCATAACAGATGGTAGGTTCTCGGGTGGCTCGCATGGATTTGTAGTTGGCCATGTATCACCTGAGGCACAAGTAGGTGGACCGATCTCTTTACTAAAAAATGGGGACATTATCACCATCGATAGCGACATTCAGGAAATTAAGGTTGAAGTGCCAGAAGAAGAGTTGGCCGCTCGAGCGCAAGCTTGGGTACAACCGCCACTGAAAGTGAAATCCGGTGTACTTGCCAAATATGCTAAATTAGTTTCCTCTGCTTCAAGAGGTGCAGTAACAGATTTGATGGAGTAGACAATTAAACATTGATGCTATATATAAAATGGGAGGGGAGAAGCTACTACAACGAATGCATGAAGCGCGCTAAACAAAAAAACGCCAGCTTTAGAGATCAAGAATGTCGCAAGAAAAAGATGAAGAATTTAGTTTCATCATTTGAGAATGAAGTGCACCCCCTAGAATAGACATTGGAAAAACCCCTGAGTTTAGCCGATGAAATTCTAGGGGGTGTATTTTTGCTTGTACCGTTTCTCGACTTTCATTAATTGGGGGTTCGCTACGAATAGCAGGCAGGTTCCGG
Organism: Paenibacillus xylanexedens; assembly: GCF_017874615.1. Taxonomy (GTDB): domain Bacteria; phylum Bacillota; class Bacilli; order Paenibacillales; family Paenibacillaceae; genus Paenibacillus; species Paenibacillus xylanexedens. Next base: position 53,053 of record NZ_JAGIKV010000014.1, on the reverse strand, counting down.
CTATGCAGGAATGTTTGGATGGTCTAAATCTCGAATGAGTAAATATGGATTAGGATTGCCAATGCAAGTCGCTAGGCCAATTAATAAGAAAGGCTTATATACATATGTACAAAATACGAGTTTTGTGAAATAGTAGGCGTATTCGAATTCCACATATACGTTTTCCTATGGTTCGACCATACCAGTAAACTGGTAATAAAATTGAGTATAACGCACTAAGTAGTTTGGCAATCGGCTCAACCGCATCAAAGTTACCCGTCAGCACACCTGCAATAATCACTAACGGAATTGAAATAATAAGACTATCCAATACACCTGCTCCTAATCTAATCCAAAAACCTGCTTTATACAAAATGCTTTCCTCCAAACTATAATTTTAAACTAAACGGCTAATTTACTTCATGAACTCCCTTCATTAAAATATCTAACTTTATGTACACAACTCAAATAGTATAACGGAAAATTTTACCTTTTTACGCTAAAACTCCTATTTCATTTTACTTGCATCTTTTGTGAATTTTATAACAAACTATCGAATCAACTTAACCGCTGTTTCCTGTTCACTACTTACTCTTACATAATCCTTTCTAACTGAGCCCCCAATGAAAATACCATAATAATTATGTAAACCAAGAAGGCTACTCAACATTTGTTAAGTAGCCTTCTGTTCGTTCTGTATCTGCCCTCTTCGCCAAATCTTATTCTCCATGATAGCATACACTAAACCGGCGATGGCATAGATCCATATCGATGTCATTCGATTCAGATGGTATCCATTCACGAAATATGGATGGTACATGAGATCAAAAACCCACAGCCCGCCCCATCCAAACCCAATCATATAGATGAAAGTTCTCATCATAGGAAAGCATACATATTTCCGCAGCAACCATGAAATCGGGATAAGAATAACAATATAAAAAGCGAGTAAATAGTGACCGAATCCCAGGATGAAGGACAAAATATATATCAAGCCCCCTAGATTACGTAAGCCGTAATACTCTGTCGTTGTAATATGGTACCCTTCAATCCTCTCAAGAACGATGAGTGCTGTAAAGAAGATCCCGATAAATATTAGTCCTAATACCATGTAACGTTGAACAGCGTTCACCAACATCAGATCACCCCAATGTCTAAACGCAGCCAGAACCTCTCAAGTTACATGATTTCAAACAAATTACGTCATTACACTAGTTCCCCATTAGGTTCTGTTAAAGTTAATCCATCATGAATTGCTCTAATCCAACGACTACTTCTGACCTTCCAGAATCATCGTACCCAGGCGGTCCATAAGCTCCATTCTCCCCATCGCTGTGTACGAATAATTGTAATTATCGTGACACTGGAGATTTTATAGATCTTTTCATTCTTCACTGTGTTCATGTTATTTCACACCTTACTATCGACCATCTTGTTCTCACTATTCTCCATCAGCAGCAAACGATCCGGATTGACCGAAGCCAGAGCCTCAAGCATTCTGTTGTAATTGCCACAAACGAGCGTAGATACCTGAATAATCTAACACTTGTGCATGTGTCCCCTGCTCTACGAGCTGGCCTTGGCCCAATACAATAATCTGATCGGCGTTCTGAATAGTGTTTAATCGGTGTGCAATCAAAATAACAGTCTTGTCTGCGACCAGCTCATTAATAAGCCCTATTGGACATATGACCTCGTCGCTTAACTTGAGATTGACTGGTGAAGTATTTACATTCTCGCCAAGCAAAAGAAATGTTGTTGGAGAAATTGTTTTTACTTGTATAGATAAATATGACTTCTTTGATCTGTAACTCCCGTAATATTTTCCATTTAGTATGGATAAATATGTGAAGTGGTTAAGCAGAAAAATGCCACCATCGATGATGGCGACAGGGTTTCATTCGATAAATGTAATGTCGTTAATAAGCGGTACTACTGTCGCCTATTGAATCCAACTCTTAGTATGTTATATTATATTTTAAGATTCTATAACATATAAAAGGAGTGATGAAATGCAATCGCCAGCATTAACAATTGGAGAACGGTTAAAAGGAATACGAGCAACTAGAAATCTTACACTTGAAGATGTTTCTAAACTTACTGATGTAAGTAAGCCTATGCTTGGACAGATTGAAAGAGGACAGTCTTCACCAACGATTACAACTCTTTGGAAAATCGCAGTGGGCTTAAAAGTTCCTTTATCTTTATTATTGGAAGAGCTAGAAGATGAGTGCAGTGTGGTTGATACACGGTCCAAAGACGCTATCATTGAAGATGATGGAAAAATGAGAGCATTTCCTGTTTTTCCTTTTGACCCTACCCGTAACGTTGAAATATTCTATATCGAATTTGACCCTGGATGTCACCATCCATCTGAAAGGCACCTTGATGGTGTGGAAGAATATGTTTTTGTGGTACAAGGTATGTTAGAAATGGTAGTCAACACAAAAAAAATTGTTCTAAAAGAAACTCAAGCACTCCGCTTTCGTGCTAATGTTTTTCATTCCTACAATAATCCCTATCAAGAACCATGTGTCATTTACAACATGATTTTTTACCCAAGAACCTAGGCAATTGAAAAAGTAAAAGATTTTTTCAAACAATATGGTATGGATTCTGAAATTATCGAATTTGAAGTATCTAGTGCAACCGTGGATTTGGCAGCATCTGCATTAGGTTGTGAGCCAGAGAGAATCGCAAAAACACTTTCTTTTATGGTGAATGGACAAGCTGTTTTAGTAGTTGCCGCCGGGGATGCAAAAGTGGATAACAAAAAATTCAAAGAGTATTTCAAAACAAAAGCAAAAATGCTTTCTCCTGATGAAGCCATTGATATGGTTGGTCATGCCATTGGAGGGGTTTGTCCATTTGCTATCAAAAATGATGTTTCTGTTTATCTAGACATATCTCTAAAACGTTTTGAGACAATCTATCCAGCTTGCGGGAGTAGTAATAGTGCTATTGAACTTACAATAAAACAATTAGAAAAATACTCTAGTTATTCAGAGTGGATTGATGTATGTAAAGGATGGAATGATTGATTTATAGTAGTTCTAATGGGGGAGCGCCAACATTTTGACTGTTTTATACGCTAAATATTAGCGGACATTTGCTTAAAGCAGGAAAAATTCGCTGTCTTTGCTCCTTAACGTCCTTAGCGTATATTTTCGTTAAAATGTTGGCTGTACCCTCAATCAACTATGAAAAGCTTTCCAGAACGAACCTTCTGTATTAATGATATCCTTGATCTGGGCGAAAGGAATCGTAAACGTTGGAAAACCTGCCGCATAGGGACCAATATCATATGGATTGAAGTAGAGATGAAGAGCATCCGCTGTGACAAAAAACGGCTGATCCGCACTAATCCCCGTATAGGTGTCCGGAAACACATACGAGTATTGAGGATCATTTTTGATCTGATCCCCCACAATCTGGCTCAACACTTTTACATAGTCACTATTTGGTTTAAATAAATCCTTCAACTCATACAACTGACCATTTGTCAGATTAATGATCGCATAGATCATCGTAGGCATACCATGCGCTGCACCCGCCGGGTAGTTATAACCTGTGAGTTGCAGTTGTAGCAATTGCTGCTGATAAAACGTTATATCAAAATCACCTGTATACGTATAATCCAGCTGCTGATCGGCAGGGATCGGTTTAACTTGGGAGAGTTGCTTCAACTTGGCATTCAGCGCAATTTGCTCCGCTTGGTTCGTTAATCCCTCCACCTGCGGATAATATACGAGATAGTCCCTGTTCGGCTTATATTTCTCTTCGCGTACACGGTACGGCGGATGAAGTGGAACGATTGTATTTTGCCGCCAGATGATCTGTCCGGCCCGGTTCACATACGATAAGCGCTGGTCTACATAGGCCTTAATCAGATCTGGTGCCACGACCTCCAGCGTACCCGAACCTTCTACATGTGGATACCCAGCGGCAGGTCTTCCACTCAGATCCAGCAGATAGGTTTGTCTGCCATCCGATGCGGAAGCAAGGCCGTTTTTGTAATTACCCACTTCGCGATATAGGAACTCCGTAAGTCTTCTGCCATTGGTATCTGCAATCGCGTATACAGAGCCAATATACGGCTGCTCCGGATGAATTGCTTGCCCTAGCGCATAACGATGCTCGCCTAGTTCGCGGATGTCATTATAGGCGGGTTGAATGATAAACGATCCCTCCGTATTAATAACACCGTAGATCGATTTGTAGTCCTCTGCTGTATTAACGATCGCTTGCCCGTTGTTAAAAGGAAATGCCGATGAAAATTTGGGCTGAATACGAATATTACCCCGTTCGTCGATGTACCCATATTTGCCCGAGGCCTCTTTTTGAAAAGCAAGCAGTCCATCCCCTAGTGGTCCCACATAGGCATATGGATACGTTGCGAGCCGATGTCCATTGCGATTAATGAGTGCATATTCATTGTCCTTAATCTGCACAATCGCTTTACCATCTTGAAAATCATTCGCAGAAGCGAACTGTGCAGGTATCACCTCATTGCCCGACGCATCCAAATAACCATACCGACTCACCGATCCATCTGCCTGCCCAAGATTAGAATCGTAAAATAACGCTCGACCGTCGTTCATATTTGAGATATACGGGTACGCCCGTCTGGTCAGGACTGTACCTTGTTCATTAATCATCTTAAATCCTTGAGAATCAATTGTTATCGCCCGTTCTTCGGAAAAGGAATTGATGGAATCGTATACAGGTTGAACGACATACTGCCCCTGAAGGTTAATTACGCCGGCACGACTACCCTTCACAACCACAGCCAATCCATTGGGTTGGAACTCTTGCGCGTCATCCAGAACCGGCTCAAGCCGAATGTGGCCTTGGGCATCCATGTACCCCCAACGCGTCCCACTCGTGGTTCGAACGGAGACTGGATATAACCATGTCGCTACCCGGGCATGACTTATAGGGACCATTGCCTGCTTAATTTTCTTTTCTAGCTCCAGCAGCGCCGCTCTGGAAGGGTACGCTTCCGGGAAGCTGAGTGCTTTTTGAACGGAAGCGAGTGCTGCGGGATACTGGCCCGCATGGTACTGAGCATCCGCAAGGTAATACCAGTAAAAGATATAATCAGGATATTGCTGGGTTAGCTGCTCGTAATATTGCACCACTTTGGGATAAGAGGTTGCATATACGTCCGGTGCAGGAACCCATTTCCCATTCTGCCATCGGATAATATCCACACGATAGGCTTCACCTGTGTCATGTATCCAGAGTGCAATCTCCACTTTCCCATCTCGGCCATGCGGACCAGGCATATCTATAATCTCTGCATAGCTATAGTATAGATCGTCAGGCGCCAAATCTTTGAGCCCTGATTCCGTCCACTCATATACGGCAAGCTTAGACCAAATAGAACCAATCCGCCAACCGATAATGAGATTGTTCCTTGCCGTTGAAGTTACAGGGGCTGCAGTCATTAAAGTCACCCCATACCCCAATCCCTTAATTAGTGCCATCTTGATCCAATGTCCTTGAACAAATTTCAGAATGAGCAAATACAGCTCACCATTCAACTGATAGACTGCAGCAATCTCCGGCATGCCGTCACCGGTAAGATCTGCCGCATAGATCGCTGGATGTTGAACAGGTTTATCAATAGTGACGACCGTTGCACCAGCCGGAATATGTTGATTCACAATTTGCGTTAACAGCGGTTCGCTCATGGACATCTCAGTTTCCTCCCTTATGACCGCATTCGCCTAATGGTATGCGTCATAAATCGGGATATGACATGTAATTCATTTTATATAAGTTGAACTAAAGAATATTCACACTTACCACTCCGATGACAGAACACCTTCCGATCGCTGTTATCCCCATATTTTTGATTCACCTTTTAATTATTCTTCTTGCAAAGTTACTTTTTCTCCATTGATTAGCAGGTAGCTCACATCATTCACCGGAATGGTCTTAGGGGATATCCACTTAATGAGATCCTGATCCAGCTGGAGGAAACCGGATTCGCCAGTCAACTTTGTACCATCCTTCAGGTGCACTTCAATACTCAGATCCTCCATCCGAATCATACTCAGTGCCTCACCTGTAAGTGTGACACCAACCGGGGAAAGAGTAACATTTGCCTGTAAGCCTCCATTTGTATCAAGCTGAATGTTTCCTGTTTTACTCAAAGCATTTTGACTCAAGTTAAAGGTCGTTTTCCAATTTCCCTGCACAACTTCACTTATGCTCGTAAAGCTGCCTTGAATTCTCAGCTTATCTAAATCGTCAACAGCAGACAGATCATACACAAACTCCTCATAATCTCCTCCGTACCCGACCCCATCTTTCATATAATGTCCATAGCTAATGGAATATTCAGGTATATCGAGTTTTTGACCTTGCTCATCCGTGAAGTAGAAATATCCATGATTATACTCGCCTATCTCATTATTCGGATTAATCTGAATGTGTAACTTGCCCTCCACAAAACCTATATTGGAAATATGCATCCAATCAATGCCGGAAACGGGGACATTCGTTACATCCTGATGCAGTACCGGAATTGGATCATTTTCCAATTTAAAATCGGTTTTACCTCCCAAGCCACTTATACGATCTTGATCCACGATATCATAGTTATTGTTTTTCTTTTCTTGTAACAACTGCTCCCAGTCCACTTGTACGTTGTAACCATCTTGTCGAGATGTACCTGACATCAGCGTATTGACCTGAACTGTAATTCGATTTTTGCTGACTTTTCCTTGAATGAGGAATCGGACAATAGCCGTTTTATTCGCATCATCATAATGAATAATCTGAGCGTTGTTTGCATTACCTCCGGTTACTCTGTAATCATATACATCCAGTGTATCGTCAATGCGATGACCCGTCAGATCCGATAATGAAACATAGATTTCCGTTGTATCTCCGTCCCTGACAGCACCTATAACCTCCATTCGAATACCTTGATCTTCACTCACCTGGTGAACAGGCTGAAGAATGCCAATCCGATCTGCACCTAGAAAATGAAGAATAGAAGGCAGGTCAATGATGCCCACCGATGCAGCTGCACCTGTAACAAGACATAACGATAATGCAGCGGTTACAGGAATATAGATGGCTTTGCGATACCTTTTTCTTTTATTCATGGACTTCTTTGTCTGTGCGGATGGAGCGGATGGATATAATATAGGTGGATAAAATGATGAATCTGATCTCGTAACGGTTGGTGGTTCATTCATCGCCAATTTATCATAGAACAACTTTTTAATATTAAAGAGGTTCTGCTCAGTGAATTCTTTTTCGGATTTTCGCATTTGATCGCCTCCTTTATTTCCTGTTCATCCACCATGTCCTCAATCGTTGCCTTGAGCGATAAAGCTTGTTATGGACTTGCCTAACGTGTAGGGACAATGCTTCCGATATCTCATGGGGTCTCTGTCCTTCGTAAAACCGACGTTTCATAATCTCCCGTTCCGGTTCTGGAAAAGATTCAATCATTTGATTAAGTTCCGTATATGTCTCTTTACTGATCATCTGAACCAACAAATCATCCGTTTGCACCGAATGAATCTCCTCTTCATATGTAAGCTCAGTTCTTCGATTGAGTTTCCGGTAGCGATCAATCGCTTTATGTTTTGTGATTGTTGCAAGGTAATTTTTCAGGCTGCTTCGCCCAGACTGGAATGCATCCGGATTCTGCCAAAAAGCAAAAAATGTATCTGCTACGCATTCTTCAATCTCTTCTGTCGAAGCATGATGTAGGATGGAATGAGCAATCTTCCATAACAAACCTGCGTAGTGGTTCATCACCCATTCCATGGCTTCAGGATCACGATTCGCTACTGCCTTCCGTATCTGTTCTTCTTCCACGATTAGATGTCCCCTCCCTTCCATGCTCATATGATCACGAGTGCTCGTGTTGATCCGTGCTTCCTACCTATATTCGTTTGGCAAATGACTTTTACTTACTCCACGATAAAAAAAGATTTGCAGTGGCCTTGTAGCCTTCTGCAAATCTTCTCATCTTCTATAATACATCTTATTTACTACATCATATCGCTTCATGGCCATCGCTTGGAATACTAACCAATATTACGCCTCTTCTTGCACACTCAATTGTACATATTGGGTGAGACGACAATACTGAAATAACAGCAACTCTTCACTACCTTGTCCAAGAGCCACGCTGCGCCCTTCCTTGATGAGGTGATTCAACAACTCATGCAGGAAACTCATCTGTAGCCGCGAGGATTCCGCTGCGAGCTGTTCAAGTACCTCAATATCCCGGATCGTAAACTGGGATAACCCGCGCAGCAGCAACTCTTCTGACCAGCCGTTAATTCTCTGCATAAACTGATTATATTCTTCCAAGTCTGCCCATCCTCCCATTACCGATATCCAGTTTCAGACTGAGCACCGTTTGACCCTTCAGGAAACTAATCGGGCTAACTCGTTTTGGTTCCACACGCACAAAGGCATAGAAGTGTTCAAGCGATTGGGAACCATATCCTGACTCCAGTCTTTGGATCATCGTCTGCCAATCAGTTGAATACGGGAGAGTGAGTGCCAATCGTTCTCCTACGGCACTCTCAACCGTCAGGACAAGATCCTGCGTTTGTTTGACAAAGTTATGGTCCACGATTCGAGCAACTTTGATCATAGCCAATCGTTCTTTGGGAGCAGCAAATAAGTCGAACGATCGCGATTCCTCTTGAAGTACAGACGTTACGTCTTGCATGGTTTTGCCCAGATTCAACGTTTCCACACTCGTTCGTGGCAAAATAGCAAGTTTGGCACCTTCCCCGGAAGAGATCCGGCGTTCTTCATTCACTTTCACTGAATGGAATTGAACTTCTTCACCCACAAACTGGCGTAAGGTCAGATTAGGCAGCCATGGTGTGAATGCACCATAATGCTCTGTATATGAAAACTGCTGATCATCATAATATACAGCACGTACATCGCTATATGTGTAGATTTCCTCATCATCGAAACAATAGAAATAATAGGTGATTCCACGGAAACCGGATCGTGTCTCCCACGCGTCAGCTCCCAGTCCATACAGATGAAGTGAAGGCACCGTATAGTATTTACTTCGAAAACTGCCAATGAGCTGACTCTGCTGAATGGCAGACACCTTTTCTTCTTCAAGAACCTGGAGTGCAAGATACAGCTTGCTTACCCGATCCAACATGGATTGCATGGAGAAACGTATATGTCTGTTGAAAAACAACTGTAGTTCTCCTTGAATCCCTCGTAAACTGCGTTCTATGTCAGGCAGGTTGCCACTATGAGCTGCAATTGCCAGAGTCTCCAGTTGTGCCATATAGGACTGAGGAAGGCGGGCCAGTCCCGTCTTCAACAATCCTGCCAGCATAACCCGACATTCCTGCACTGTCTGAAGAGAGAACTTGGCCTCGTACACCCGTCCACTTAATGCATCCGTATCATCCAGACCTTTTAGGTTCCGATACCGTAACAAAGCTTCAAGCTTGGCCATTTTCCCGGCTGTCTGCTGCACCTTACATAGTGCTTTTGCAAGGTTCGCTTCCTCACTAAAAGACACCTCGATATTCTGGGTGGTCAGATGAACCGTAAGAAGTGAATCTTCAAAGATCTTAATTTCCTCTGGGTATCTCAGTCGGAAAACAACTTCCTCAATCATGGAAGAACTATACGATTTAATTAACACGGGAAGGTCAGACTCCGTCATCCAGCGGAAGCGAGACTCGATCTCACGTGACACCGTATGCGGAATTTCGCTTGGATCGTCCACATTTGATACTAAGTTTGATGCTGATTCTGTTACTGATACGTTTTTTGGTACGTCCAACGGATCATTATCCGATATCCCTGAGTCCTTATCCAGCGCATGCATATCGTCTTCATTCATTGAATCCTCTGCCATATATTCCCGTTGTTCATACAGAATTGCAATCAGCACATGCTTGCAGATATGATCGGCCGGGCAGGAGCATTCCCAATGATCCAGCGTATTTTCAAGCGTACATTGTGTCCCGTCACTGAGCTGACAACTCACAGATGATGCATTCCATGTGTACGTTACACTTACACCATTGTCCAACTCTTTCAAAGACCTTTTGTACAACCCCTTGTTGGCATAACGAATCAGATAATCCTCTGTACACAGCTTCGAAAAAATCCGGAATTTCTCCTTGAATCCACTCACGTCATCAACGCCCCGTTGCTCTTAGAATATCGTAGATCGTTTCACTGAACACGCGACCTGGAACGTTGCCTAGAGCAATGGGTTTGTTGTCACCGTAGTAATAATATTGCTTGTTATTCGGTTTGAAGAAATGTAGGGATTCCAGGGTAATGTCATCCAAACCCTCGTAATACGTGATGCTCGTACCACTGAATTGCAATTCCGCAACAAGATCTCCGTACTCTTTATAAAATTCATGAAACCAGCCGCCGTCCTGTGCCGGTCCTTTGATCCAACCGTATTTCTCCAGTGCTTTGGGGAAAGCCGTTGGTGAAAAATCAGACTCGGGCAGATGATCGTATTCATTCTTCGTTTTATCCTCATCCTCTGGCTGGTGAATCTCACGATTCAATTGCTCGAATGGCTGCTTGATCTCGTAATCCTCCAACTGCGTTGTCCAACCTTCAAGCGTCGCCTGATCCAGTTCCAGCGGGTGTATAAGTCCCACCTGCGCACCTGAAGGCAGATTAACCTCATCTTCATCCACAGAATTGAAGGTGCCATCCTCCATATAACGGAACGTGCTAATCAGAGCGCCATCCTCATACGTTCCCCAGATCAGACCAACAGCAAATTTCTGCATGATTACATTTTGTACAAACAATGCTTTCCACTCATCGGCAGACCACAGACGTTGTTTGGACAATGACTCTTCCAGACGCTGCGCCTGAATGTTAACCATGGATTTGAGATCTTTTTTCAGCTGTGTGAAACGTGCCTTGGACTGCGCTGCCAATTCAGGGTCATCTTTCTGTGCAGGAGCAGGCAGACTCTTCACGGATTTGCCCGTTTCTTCATTTAAGACAACGACTTGTAAGTCTCCATTGACCTTAACCAGGAAGGAACGCTCTCCGTAACTCAGCTGCATCGTTCCTTTTTCATCAAAACCAAGTGTAGTGACCAGCCGATCCTCCAGTTGTTCCGAGGTAAGTCCCATATTATCCGCTGCAAGTTGCAATGCTTCTTCTGCTGCACCTTTCACCTGACGGTTCTTCACACCACGTTTGATTTTATCAATCGCCATAAGAGCGGATGGTTCTTTCAGATAAGCGAGCACTTTTACAGCATCTGCTGCAATCGCGCCACGACTGTTTTCTGTCCATTCCTTAATTTGCGGAGCCAAAATATTCACAATGTGAATATCGCCAAAGAGTGCTGAAACATACATCACCCACTTTTCTTTCGCGGGGGCACCTTCTTGAATCCAGACCTGAAGCAATTCACTTGCAAAACGAGCGAGCGATGCCTCACTCACGTAATCCCGTAATTCATTTAATCTTTCATTAGGACCGGATGTATGATCCAATGATTGGACCAAAGCATACTGTTTAATCCGGTCATCTAAAGGCTGATTGTCTTCAATACGTATCAGTGAAGGGAGATCTTTCAAGGACAACCAACTCAGTCTCGACAACTTTTTGGCATCCGCCTGATCAGCGAGTGCAGCATGGGCATACTCTGGACTTAGATCTGCGGTATCCAGCAGAATTTGGATCAAGCTCTTCCAATCGTCGGACTTCTCTTTCTTCAAAAGTTCACCGTACAGTTCCTTGCTGTTTTCCAGACTGCGGATTGCAGTCAGAGCCATTTCTTTGATCGCCACTTTTTTCTCCGAGAGGTATACGAGCGTATACAAGTCCTGATCAGGAATTCGGTTGAATTCCGCTAACGCCACGCCGTTGGCCTTTTTGGAAGAATCCTGCAGTCCGGCACGAATCGCTTCGGCCAATATTTTCTTCGATAACTCATCACGCTGTTCAAAGGTAATCTCCAGAATTAAAATGCGTGTATCTGTTGGCAGTTTCTTGTACTGTGTCAGTGCATAGTCCAGATTCTGCTGAATGATTCGGCGGTATTCGTCATGCGGCATCGATTTGTATCTGTAGTCGGTCATGCCATTGAGTGAGATCAGGCTGGTTAGCAATTTCTCACGTTGCACCTCAGGATCTTGCCCATAACGTTGAAGCAGCTGCTCTCCACTAAACGCATATGAATTGTACATGTCCGAGATAATATCCAGTGTCCAATCTGGATGAGTGGTCAGGATTGCGAACCTGCGCATCGCCTCCGAGTCCAAGGGCAGAAAACTAATACTAATGAGGTTGTGAACACGCTTCTTATCCCGATTCAGTTGATTAAACAACCCGCGACTATTCGGGTCCTCCCAATATTCCTCCAGGGTGTTTTCCCCACTTAAGTATCTTGCAATCGCAAGCCCTTGACGTCCCCCGTCCAAAGGATGCCGAAGAGCGTTGAATACCACTTGCTCCAGTGACCCCTCCGCATTAGGCAATGTCAATCCTTGATCCTCCATGAATTTCTGAATGCAGAGTTTGAGGAATGGCGGTTTCATAATCTCGTATGCTCGAATCGCTTGTTCAGGACGATTCGCGATCGCGGATTGTAACATGTTCCAAGATACCGTGTACGAATTAAGCTCGTCCCGCAACATTTCAACCAACTGATAAGGTTCATCCAGAGGCACAAGTCCAGCAAGCAGATCATTTGGACTCTTGGCTCTAGGGTCCATACTCAGCAAGTAACGGCGAACTTCAAGTGGATAAATCTCATGTAATTGATGTACTGTGTGAAGCAAAACATGCCCAATCTCACTATTTGTATCAAGGAACCGTTGTTTACCTCCACTAATGTTAATCAGGTACAACAAGGCACCACTCACAAGTACCATAGTTTGATGGAATACTGTGTTTGAACATTGCTCTTTTGAAGAGAAAGACGTATTGGGATACAGTTCAGCTATGAGCTGACTACGCTTCTCCTTGAGGAATTCATCCTTCAATTCTTGGGAAGATCCGTTATGCTTTCCTTGAATATTACTGACCACTACAGGTTCAATCAACGTATGTAGCTCGTCCCGCAACTTATCTGCATCATTAGCCATTACATGTTGAAACAACACTGGTAACGATTGAACAGAAGATTGAACCTCTGCAAGATGAGAAGCCGTGTCACTGAGTCTTGAATATAATTGCAGCAGCATTAATGCATTAATTACATCCCGGTAATCCCCTTGACTGTCCGCTTTTTTGGAATCAAAAAGCCACTGGGCACGCTTTAATTTACTCTTTAATTCAGTCAAAATTTCGTTCTCGCCTGCAAACTGTTTGATCTTCTCCAACCGGGACAACAATCCATCCATACGATCAGCACTTTTGCTCTTCCCGCTTAATCCGTAAGCTTCGGAGTCATTTCCCATACAGACAGTAAAGGCATCCGTTCTCCATGAATTTCTTTTGGAATAATTAGATTCCAGATATATCACAATAGCCCCGGCACGGTAAAAGATATCTCCGTCGTCTTTTTTGGCAAGCTTCATGAGCAGATCAATCGTTTGATACACATAATGACTCGAATTTCCCAACATATCCGGGAACTTGTCTGTCGTTCCCAAGACGTAATCAATAATTTCGGAGCTTCGATCTGTTTTTAATGAATACTCGTTTGAACAAGTTACTGCGAATTTCTCCACCAAAGTTTCAACTGCGCGGTCTGCGGTAAGCATTACACATTCCTCCTTGAATTTAAGTGATGATCTCGCCAATCCAATCCGCGAGTTCGTTAGGCGTAATTGCTGCTACATGTGCCCCCATATTGGTTAATGTCTGTGCGGCATGTTTGTTATAGACTGAATCCCCGTTAAAATCGAGCGCGGTGAGAACCAGTAGCTTGCATCCTGCATCGATAATATCTTTACAGGCTTTATACATTTGCGCGATCGGGTACCCTTCCTCCAGATCACTGACCAGAATAAAGATGGTTTTGCCTGGATTATCGATTAACGTCTCGCCATAACGCAACGCTTTCGTAATATGTGTGCCCCCGCCGAGCTGTACATTCATGAGCACGTCTACGGGGTCTTCCAGCCTGTCGCTCAGATCAACAACCTGCGTATCAAAGATGAATAATTTCGTGCGCAGCGCATTCAATCGATAGAAGATGCTGGCCATCACCGAACTGTAGATGACTGAATCCAGCATACTGCCACTCTCGTCCACACCAATGATGATGTTCCACTTGTTATGGGGCTGGATATTCCCGTCGAAATACAGACGATCAATCACAAACCTGCGCTTGTTTTTATCGTAATTCTTCAAATTCTTGGTGATAGTTCGCTTGAAATTCAGATTGCGCAAAGATCGTACTGAACTCGAGGTATAGCGACTGCGCTTGCCCATGATACTCGCTCGGGTCTGAGATTCCAGCTTACTACGCAGCTCTTCAACCACGGTTCGCACGATATCCTTGGCGCTCTTTAACACCTCACCTTTCATCCGTCCTTTGAACTGCATAATGTTCTTGAGCAGATTCATGTTGGGTTCAAGGGATTCAAGCAACTTTTTGTCCGTTAACAATTCTGTCAGCCCATAACGATCAAGCGCCTGTTTTTCCAATATTTCGACCGTTGGTTTGGGGAATAGATCCCTGACCTTGTGCAGCCATTTTGGTACAGTCAGGTTAGACGCACCGCGTCCTCCCTCTTTTCGGTAACCTTGTTCTTCACCGTATTCACGGTTATAGAGATACCCCAGAATCTCATCGATTTCCGTATATTGAAATTCAGCAGAAGTGTATTGGTCTGTATTACACAACCCTTCTTCCGCCGATTCACCGAGAATCAGACGCCATCGATTTAAGGTTTCAGCAGAATGTTGATCCCCTTGTTTGCTTCCATCCGGATTGGAACTTTCATTGATTTCTCCGGTTCCTTCCGTTGTCCGATTCGCTTCATTCATATTAGCTTCCATGCGCCAAACTCCTTTCGAAGCGCTTCGTCCCACGTCTTGGACTGAATCAGCATCTGCTCATCAACCGCAGGCCTCAACATTTCCTCTGGCTCAACCTGATGCAGACCCGCCACCCGCTCGGCAATCAAGCCCGTCTCCATTGGTGTAAAGTAGGTGAATGCCAACCGCAATTCCGGTACCATACTGATGAAATCGTCGTATGACAGCTGTTCAATCAGATAATTCAACTCAGACAACAGCTGATCTTCATATAAAAAAGCGTCACGTGCTACAGTGAATACTCCCTGTAAAAAAAGTGCCGTTTGACGGGTCTGATCCGGTGTACCATGGATATACCCGCGAGCACGATCAACAATCTCATCCCTGGGCCTGTCACCGAGCCCTGAGGAAATAGCCACACATACACCCTCCAGCTGAGCCGGAAGCTGGTGATCCGACAGAAGCTCATTCAGATGTATTCGGAATGTCTCATCCTGAAAATACCCCTCTGATGACTCCGCGAGCATGGCTAGCAGCTTCAATCCCTGAATAATGGCTTCATGTTCATCCGGATTGGCTCTGGAGAGCTGTAACAACTTGTCCACGGCGTTCCTATAGGCTTCGGATACCAGATCAGGAAGATGTTGCTCGTCAGATAATCCCAGCAACCTGCGGTGTTGATGAATTCGGTTCAAGACATGCAGACTATTACATAAGGATATAAAATTCCCGTCCATTCTAAGCGCTGAGCGGACCTGTTCATAGAGTTTCATCGCTGTGTCTTGAAGCCCCATGAGCAACGCTTGAAGCATGAGTCGGGCAAGTTCACCGCTATGATGATCCGGTACTTCCTGCATCTGTTCTTCCATTTTGCGTGTAGCCGCTCCGGCAAGTGTTCCGCCATAGAGGGAGTTCTCTATCAATCTGGCTTCAATGCGAGATGAGTACATATAAACCCAGGTTTCGCGCACAAGATTCATATCACGCTCTGCGATCCAGTCCGGCCCCGATTGCCGTTTCGCGAATTCCGGAACCAGATAGGTGATGCATTGAATCAATTGGCTTATCTGACGATGCTCCGGTTTTGCATACAGATCCAGCACTTTCTTGTGTTGACCTGTTGTGCGAATCTGCAGTTTGTACTCTGTACAACGCGCCTTGAAGTCTTCCACGATGGGAATACTGAATGAATTGGGAGCCACGCTTCCAATGACGTCTCCTGTCAATAACCGTTGCAGCTCTTGAAGCGGTTTATCGGTCGCCAAGGTAAGCTCCCCCTTCACAAAGGAAGAGAGTGCTGCATCCATTAACTCATAGACGCCGCCTTCCCTTTTACCCCGAAGCCCGGCAAGACCTTGAATCATGCTGTACGCCTCAATCGCATCACTGGTTGATACATGCTCGTGTCCGTCCCGTAATTGGCGCATCAGCCGGGATAACAAGTCCAGAGCCGTTAGATTATACGGTGTACTCTTTTTGCGAAGCAGCTGGTTCCAGATCTGATCGTAATAATTTACATAAGGCATGCCGCTCGCATATCCATTGAGCCGATCCGCTTCAGCAAAGGTATAGACCATCGGGTACATTTGTTGGTGAACCGTATCTGGATTAACCGCACTTTGTTGAGACGTTCCTGGTTTACCTTGTCCATCCAAACGTTGGTCTGTATGCTGTTTATCCAATTCTGGCTGTTCCAATTCCGATTCATGTTTCTCTGACATCATCAGTCCATACGTATGAAATCCACCGGTAATGACAAGCACACGGTCATGTTCCTGCACCGCTTGATTAATACGTTGTCTCATATGTGCTTCTCTTGCCAGATCACCTGAAGACTGTAATCGTTCCGTGGAATAACACATTCGGGATAACGTACAATACGTGAATACATCCTGCACGAATGCCTGAGTGGATTTTTCCAGGCCGCCAATCTCAAACACCTTTTCCCACAATTCATCAAAACTGCGGCAGTTTGTTTTTTGGCATAATCGGTTAATGAAATCAGACCCCGCAAGCAAGGTTTCGTCCTGAATAGAGATCTCCTTTTGTTCTGTCTGGTCGGATTTGGATGCACGAGTGGAGAAGTGTTGATAGTCCAGGTCAATAAACTTCGCCGGAATATCCAGCCGTTTTGCTTCTTTCAAAGCTACATATTCAGGCGAATAACGAAGCATCGGATAATAGCAGGCTTCTCTCTCCAATTCACTCTCGTAGGTATAGTACAGACTGACAGGAGGAATCGTTGCCTCATCACTCAGCACCGAAATTAATGGATTACCACTCTCCGGTCCTTCGATCAGAATAATATCCGGCTTGTACTCCTCAATTAATCGTAACAAGTGATACGAACATGCAGGGCTATGGTGTCGTATTGGATAATAAACCGTATGATTACTCAGGTTATATACCTGTGACTCGAACAAGGATTGTAACTGCTCAACATCAGGGTCCAGAACTGCTGTTAACCGATCCATTTTCTCTCCTCATAATAGTCCTTCCACATTCCCTCTTCCCTGGAACGTTCTTTTACGACCTTGGAGAAGTAGGTTTTGAGAATGGACAGATCCTTATCGTTTTCCTTTGCAATGGTCCCTAGCATGTTCTGTACCAACCGATCCAGCCCAATAGCCTTATCTTCGTAATAATAGGAAGTCATCGCACTCTGGACATAGACAGACACCGCTTCCGCCGTACTCATGGATGCTTGAGGGGTGTCCAGCTTGTAGCCTTCCCGTGTCATGCCGGTGCGCAGTTCCATGAATGTTGTAGCCAGCAATTCAACCACATCCGGGTTAATGTCAATATCAATTCCACTATGTAATAACAGGCTTCGTGCCTGGGATTCAATAATTTTGGCTTCCATCTTTACGTTATGAATGGGCTTGATCGTTTCAAAATTGAACCGACGTTTCAATGCACCACTCATTTCGTTTACACCTTTATCCCGAATATTGGCTGTAGCAATGACGTTAAATCCAGGTTGGGCAAACAGTACACCGCCATCCAGTTCAGGAATGCTCATGACCTTGTCACTGAGAATACTGATCAGACTATCCTGCGCTTCAGCCGGACAACGTGTAATCTCTTCAAAACGCGTAAGAATACCTTTCTTCATGCCGTTATATAACGGTGATGGCACAAGTGCCGCTTCCGAAGGGCCTTTATCAAGCAGCATGGCGTAATTCCAGGAATACTTGATCATATCCTCTGTTGTGCCTGCTGTACCTTGAATCGTGTTTAGACTGGTACCGGAGATCGCTGCGGTCAGCAGTTCGCTAAGCATGGTCTTGGCTGTCCCGGGTTCTCCCACGAGCATTAATCCTCGATTGCCTGCCAGAGTAACCACTGCACGTTCAATTAACACGTCATTGCCATAGAATTTGCGGGTAATCGGGATCTCTTCTCCATTCAATAATGCAGGCTTATCCCTGCCTATAATAAAATCGCGCACATAGGCGGGAGATAACAGCCAGTTCGGGGGACGTTTGCCCTGATCTTCCTCTCGCAGCGCGCGTAATTCAACCTCGTATAATGTCTCGGCGGGTGGTTTAAGCATCTCCATCGTCAAGGTGTCTCCTCTCACGTAAACAGATCGTATGTTCTTATTCCTATCATTTTATCACAGCACTCCAGCAACTACCCGGTAAAACGATAAAAATGGTTGAAACGTCCTTCTTATCAGCACTTCTTCTAAGTCCATGGACATAGCCTCTAGCGCAAATATGAAGGTGAAATATCCTTACAGCCGTGCCAACACACTGGTTTCGGATCAGAATCAGCATGCTTATACCCATTTAAAGCATTGTAGGCCATATGACCTTAGGAATCATTACACTTTCGATCATGTGTTTCAACCAAATGAAGCCCATTATTACAAAGAAGACACAGGCCATCAGCAGCCTGTGTCTTCTTATATGTCAAATTTCACCCAACATCTATGAATTTTGATGGAAACAACCAATCTCTCAGAAGTCTCTACTTACATTCTACGCCCACACGAAGCTGAATACAGCTCATTTAACATTTTGTTGTAATATGTTTAACTAAGTTACACCAGAAGGTTGATTTAACAGGCGGACAACAACTTCTGGTGTAACATCTTTAACTCTGGTGTAATATAGAAAACGACATTTGGTTATCAATTTGTTAACATGTTAACAAGACTTTTTTGAATTTCTCGCGCCTTCCTTGATACCGTGTTCGTAGGCGACAGAACAGTATATTGCGCCTTTGCTTATATATAAATCCTCTATTTCCGTTAATAACTCCGTCCTCACGCCAGGCACATCCCAAAGCTCATTAATAATTACGGATAATCTTCTATGCAACAAATCCTCTTTCTTTTCGCAATACTCCAAAATTGAACTTATTTGATTGCTACCGTCCCTCTGATTTTTCATAAGATTTCTCCTGTAGTATGAATGTGTCCTTAATCATCGTTTACCTATCGAGTTTTAGATGATATAATGTGCCTCGAAACTAAATTGCTTTTCCCCGACTAAGGAGTATTTGAAGTGACTAAAATCTCCCGGGGCCGATGTCTGTTAAAAGTTAGGATTGCTGAAGCGAAGACGACCCAAGCTCAGTTGTCTAGGAGAACCGGATATTCTCAACAACAAATTTCGAACTGGGTGCATAATCGTGAGAAAATGTCTTACGAAGCAACCGTCTTGTGCGCATTTGTCCTCAACTGCCATGCTGAGGACTTTTATGAATGGCATCTATCCTAGCGCCTTAACAGGCGTCGCCTCGGGATAAAGTATAGCCCTTCCTATACAAAAAACTTAGAAATTCATGTAACACCCCTCCTGTGTACCCCCTCCCTCATTTCCAAATAAATCATATCATATGAAAAATGTGGAATTTGTCGAAGTGTGTCGCTATTTACCAATCGTATCCAATAAACCTATACTAGGATCGAAATTTCTTGACAATTACAATTACATTGTGATATAAGAAAGCCCGATTATCCATTGGATATCGGGCTTATCTCATTTTATCTCGGACAATCTCCATGTGGATTTTGTTTTTTGCTATTTCCCGCTGAAGCCCACCTCGAAAATGAGCCATGAGGCCAAACCTCGTCTTTTCAATTGATTCTACTTGATCCATGTTTACAAGCAGCCCGCTGTCTAACTGTACAAGATTGGGGAATAATTGTTTAGCAGCCTCATATTTTCGAGCATCTGTAAAAGATGTTTTGCTCGTATGATAATGCGGAACCAAATAATTCTTAACCGGACTGAACATGTCAATATAACAGAGATCAGTCAAACTGTAGAAATCATATTCCCCTATCTCTTTGTCATTCAGTGTTCTCGATCCAGCAATGCGGTATTTTAATTCATCCATAGATTCACACTACTTTTTCAACTTTTTAAGCGCCTCCGGCATTGGTTGTGAGCCGATGAACACTTTCTTACTGTCTACATTATCGGCAGCTTGCTTCTCAATTTTTAGAGAAAGCATTTTGGCTTTTTTTTCATTCATGCTTTGCACCCCCTTTCATTCTTTGACTCGTTGTATCCATACCAGTAATATTTGCGCGGACAAAACAAATACAACTTCAACTGATAGGATGCTTGTGTTAGCAAGACAGACGATAACTATTGACCAACGTGATAGATCGGTATTGATCATCATGTAAAAAATGGATAAGAGTATGCTTAATATTACCACAGTAAATGTACTCATGGGAATTACAGGAGCCGTGGAAAATAAAGCCACAGATACAACAGTACACATTGTCAAATTAAGATGCAGACCGCCAGTAATTTTCCGAGCAAATGCAAATGTACTCATAGCAATAATCGAACCTATTAAATGTCCAGTGAACCAGGATGAAATCAGAGTTAATATGATAGTTAAACGAAAATTTAGTTTCCGGCCCACTTCATAGGCAATAACTTCCGCATCTGCTGGTGGATAAGCTCTCTTTATGGACATTGCATACTTACGAGAGATTGTTTCAATCAATTTGCAAATCCCTCCGGTTTGAGAAGTAATATGAAATACCGAAACTCAATAATGCTGCCGGAACCAACAAAACGATCATGTAGTTAAGCAATAGCACCATGGCAAATGAAACGAAGATTAGCACGCCAATTGTAGTGATTAAAAGCCCTTTGTTTTTCTCATAATTGACTGCAATATTGAAATCATGCGGAGGTAAAGGGATGAACGAAAAGCCCCAACGAAAAAGTGTCAGACAAGCAGAAATAAAGTACGCAATGCTTATCGCTGTAATTTGTAACAATTGCACTTTGTACCCATGCGTCTCCAGTATCACAGCTTGGGCGTTACCTCCAATCGCTATATACCCCAACGTCAAAAACAATTGGACGGTGACGTAAGCGCTCATACCAGCACTGGACATAAGAGCAGCGTAAAACATTTTAATTTCAAGAACATAACGCATGAATAATATAATCAGTAACATTAAAACTGCCGTATCAATAATTGGTACGACGATTAAAATCCTAATGATATATGAAATACCAGCTGCTAAAACTGCAAAAAAAATCTTCGACCACAACCTATCCATTACTGGCACGCGATATAGCCTTAACATCAAAGCCAGGACCGCAAATACATCAAAAGCACCAATCAACACATAAGCAATTACCGCCACGTAGGACCCTCCACTATAAGAATGACTCAATTATAATGTATGGAGTGGCAATTACATAGCCAAAATCATACAGTTGCTGATATAATTTCAACTAACTTGATCCATCGATATTCTTCATCTAACATCAACTTAACTTCACGCCGAGAGGTATTTAAACCTACAACCACACCCGACAACGGTTCGTCATAGAAAGGGTTAAATAATACCAAATCAATCGTACTACTTCTATTATAAGAGTCAGTCAGCACTTCCCCAATTCGCTGATACTCTTGTTCATCTAAAACTGGCTTTCCCCGTCTCTCCTGCTGCTCACATTGAGCTAACCAAGCCTCTCTGTGTTCAGGTATGATCATTCTGGATGATTCGTACAATCCGTTTCCCTCAAGTCTGCTACGCATACAAGCTCCTCCTTAATATTCAGTCCAATAGTCAATGTTTCCCGACGGCGGCGTGCGGTCAACCTTAGGCCGTTCACCTTCACGCTCCCAGCCTTCGAGGATGACGATGTTGGCCGTATCCGATATATCATCCCAATGTATGTACTCAGCGGCAATGAGGGCGTCCAAAGCAGCCATGACATCGGGCTTGTGCTTCCCTGTTTTAACCGTTAGCTCGTGAATTGTGGGAAACCGACGTCGACCACCTTTGTAGTTGTACAAGATCCGAAGAACCTTCCTTTGATAATCCGTTAACATGTAATCACCTCTGGTCATATTATATGCGAACGTACGTTCTTTAAGCAACAGTAAATTCAGGGATATATGGAATTACATATAGAAACATTTTCCTAGGTCTGTTAGACTACACCTAAGAAAAAAATTAGGGGGATAAATAAGAAGATGAAAATTGTTCCAAGCATCATAATGACAGTGGCTTTCATAACACTGGCTGCGTGTTCTTCTCCAACCACTGCTGATAAGAAAGAAGAAGTCTCCATTACAAGCGAACCTGTTACTCAAGTTAAAGAACCTACGGTAGAAACCACTACTGCACCTGAAGTTCAGGAAGATAAGGTTACATCCATCAACAAAAACGATAAAGCGACAATCGATGGATATGCGGAGGTTTCAGTGAGTAGTGACAAAATTTCCAAAAAGATAGAACCATCCACACCAGGTAGTTACTATACATATTACGAATCTAAAGAAGATGATTCTACCTATTTAGCGATTGTACTCAAAGTAAAAAATCTAAATACAAGTGGCACTGTGGCAGACGAATTAGCGAATGTCACCTTTACATTTGATAACCAGTACGATTACCCAACCTTCAGCACTGTAGAAGACAAAGGTGGCCAGGATTTCACTTACAGTAATATCGTAAGTATTAGCCCACTCAAAACAGCGACACTTTATTATATAGCCGAGATCCCGAACGAGGTCGCGGAAAGTGATAAACCGTTAAAGGCTGTGATTAAGGCGAAAGACAATACATTTGAATATACAATTAGATAATCAAAGGCCCTCCCACACAATTGTTGGCAGGGCCTTTTTGACGCGTTAATTAGAACATACGTTCTTTTAGCGACAACAAAAATACCCAGTCACACAGACTAGGTACATTTATAGTAGCACTCATAGGAGAGAGAGTAGTAACATCATTCCCACTGTGAGTGAATTTATTCTTCTTCCACGTAAACAATTAACTCCCCTGGTGTAACTCCGAGATACTTGCAGAGCTTGTCTATAACATCTCTCGGGTACCGCTCCATTGAGTCATTATAGAACCGTCGGATCGTTTCGAACTGACAATCCAGTTCCCGGGCTAATTCCCTAATGGAAATGTTATTACCTCTTGAGTCGAGTATGTTTTTCAAATTGGATTTAATCACGGACAGGCCCCCTTAATATCATAATATCATGACGAACTAAATTTATCAATTTGTTATTGACGAACTTAATTAGTCATGGTAACATTGCCTTATTGACGAACTAAGTTTATCAGGAGGCGATGAGATGTTCCCTTATCTCGCAAGAATGGCTGAGTTGTGGTCTCTCAATAAGAAGCGTTCGTTAACCGATGCCGAACTTATTGAGTTGGATCAATGTATGTCCCTCAACGCCAAGCATTGTTGGCAATTAGCCCGGCTTCAGAACGAATCCTTATTGGCATCCATGACGGATGATGTTGAGTGGCAGCATGAGACGTGCGCTCGGCTGGAGGAACTACAGATCACTGGGAAAGTTACATATGGTGATGCACGATGAACTGTGAACGCTGTGGCGGCTCCGGCCGCTACTCCTCAGGTTATGTATGCTACCAATGTGCTGGTACAGGTAAGCAGAACCCTGAGTCAGTCCGATTAATATGTATAAAGGCGTTTGATAAGTATGGCTTCAATCCAGGTGACCGCTGTACAGGATGGGTAACCACCCCTGCTGTGGTCACACAGGAGATGCGATACATTGTAAGGAACTGGCGTATTAAGCGTGAATACACCATTTTAGAGCGTCATGTGAAGGAGTATTTCACGGTATTGAAGAATAAATAATTCAGGAGCGTGATTGGATATGAAAGTTAACCAAAAAAGAAATGTAACAGTTTCTGAGCTAAGTAATGTTATAAACAATTGTGAGTTTCTTCTGAGATTTGACATTGAGATTAAAGGAAGTGGTGTATACCTTATCGTGGAAACAGATACTGCAAACGTGGAATACAGGGAGTCTTCCCAAAAAGGTATGATTACATTTTTGTATCATCTGAAGTCTGCACTAAGTAATAATCAAGAGGATGTAGACAGTTTGATTTCGGAATTGATGAAACAACAAGAGGGAAGATGTTAAATGAAAAAGTTATTTTTAGCTATTATCGTATTTGGGATTATGTTCGCTGTAATCTATTTCAATCAAGAACCTGAAGATTATCGAAAGAAGCCTGTCGAAGAAAACACACCGGTAGCAACTGGGCAAGTTGTAGAACTGATCTTCCCTGCTGATCGCTATCCAGAGACTGCAAAGCACATCCAGGACGCCATAGACAGCGGTCATGCAGCTACATGCACCATTGATAGGGATGGTGCTGATGAAAACCGCAAACTATCCCTGAGAGGCGTAGAAACAAAGAAAGGTTACGATCGTGATGAATGGCCTATGGCAATGTGTGCTGAAGGCGGAGAAGGTGCAGATATCGAATACATAAGTCCATCAGACAATCGCGGTGCAGGTAGCTGGGTAGGAAATCAATTAGAGGAATATCCAGACGGTTCATTAGTAGAATTTATATTTGAGTGAAATGGAGGAATAGTGATGAAATTCGGATTTCGAAAACCAAGCCTGAAGAAACGTATAGCTGCTAGAACCAGTATTAAACGTCAGATCGTACATCGTGCCGGATTGAAGATGCCTCGCGGATATGGATGGTTACGCAATCCGAAACGAGCAGCGTACAACAAAGTGTACAACAAGACGACATTCGATATTTTCAAGGTGATCAAAAAGCTTTTTAAGTAACCAATCCCAAAAAGTAATAACCCATAACTTACCGCCTCAATCCTTTGTAGCAACACGCTATAATTGGGTTGAGGTGTTTTTATGTTTATAAGTCCTATGTTACTTGAAACAGCACCGGGTCCCTTCTCGCATTCGGATTTCATTTTCGAACCTAAGGTTGATGGACACCGGTTAATATATTCGCAACAGTCCGGATCCGTCCGGTTATATACTCGTCACAATAATGACTGCACACGTCAGTACCCTGAATTGCTGCTGCCGTTTGGCTCAGATATCATATTGGATGGTGAAGTAGCTTGCGCCGATCCAACAACGGGTTTGAACGATTTCGAAGCAGTCATGAGCCGCTTCAGCACTAAACAGGATAGTAAGATACAACAGCTCAGTCGTACGATCCCAGCCACATTTGCGATATTTGATATCCTGCATTACAAGGGTAAGGACTTACGCAAGCTCCCTCTCCTAGAGCGTAAAGCTATTCTACACAGCATTGCCTTGCCCTCTCCCTCCTTTGGCATCGTACCGCACATAGAAGGCGCCGGAGAAGAGTTGTACGCTCATATAGAGACTATGGGTATGGAAGGTGTAGTTGGCAAGCGCAAAGACAGCCAGTACGTAAGCAGACGGTCCAAGGACTGGATGAAGGTTATTAACTGGTCCTATGCCGATGTGTTCATTACCGGATACAAAAAGTCTGAGTTTGGATGGCTTGCTGCTGTTCCTGATCCAAATGGAAGGATGCGCCCAGTGGGAATTATTGAGCATGGCGCCAGTCCAAAACATAAACAGGCTTTTCGTGGAGTGTGTCAGCAGCTCGTAACTGGAGAGGACAAGAATCACGTTTACCTTGATCCCCGAATTCAGGTCAGAGTTAGAATGCGAAACTGGACCAAATCCGGCTTGCTTCGTATCCCTGTGTTTGATCAATTTATCGTGTGATTATATATTGTAAAGACAATACAGGAGGTGCTTTGTATGTGTGGTAGATTTACGATCACTGACCCCTTAGACGCGATAATGGACAGGTACTATGCATCTATAGCTGATGGCTTTGAGTACAAACCAAATTACAATGCAGCACCCATGCAATACATTCCCACAATTATCGGCAGCAAGAATGGTAACAGATTAGGTTCGCTCCGATGGGGACTCGTACCCGTTTGGGCAAAAGATGACAAGATCGGGAATAAGATGATTAATGCCCGGGCCGAGACACTGGCAGAAAAGCCAGCATTTAAACGTCTGATCAGCTCCAAGCGCTGTATTATTCCGACAAACGGATTCTATGAGTGGAAGAAAGAAGGAACGGCAAAGCAGCCAATGCGTATCTTGATGAAGGATGACCGCTTGTTTTCTCTTGCTGGCCTGTACGATACCCGGACAGATCCGGACGGAAACAAGCTGAGCACGTGCACAATTATTACAACGGAGCCAAATAGCATTATGGAAGACATCCACAACCGTATGCCTGTAATCCTGCGACCTGAGGATGAAGCTGAATGGCTTGGAAGAGATAATGATGATGTTCAGTCACTGCTTGCCTTGCTCAAGCCATATCAGGCTTCTGAGATGCGAGCATATGAGGTGCCGAAGGAAGTTGGCAATGTGCGGAACAACACTGAGGGTTTGATTAAAGAAGTAGGTTGAATGTAGAAAGAGCAGTGAGGCAGGTTGGTTCTCCATCCTGCTTTCTTTACTATTATATACACTCATCGTATTCATTTATTAACAAGATAAATTCATTGATTTATATGTCGTTTTAACACATAATCTAAAGATAAACCATTGGATGGTGATACATATGTTACTTAGTGACAGAAGTTTAAGGGTATTGGCAGAAGAACATAACATAGTGACACCTTTCCGTTACGAAAACTGTGAAGGCGCCACAATAAACCTCACACTTGATTCTAAAATCAAAAAGTGTATAAGTAAAACCCCGATTACTTTGGGTAATGAAGAGAAAGAATCAGATTATGAAGTAATTGACATCAACGAAACCTCATTTTCTTTGAAGCCTAAAGAATCAGTCATAGTTAAAGCAGTGGAATATTTTAATATTCCTTCCAACATGGTCGGGTTAATTTTTGAAAGATACAGCATAAAATTAACAGGACTTTCTGTAAGTCCTGCTAGTTATATGAACCCCGGATACCAAGGAACGCTTAGTTTCATTGTGGTTAACAATTCATCCAGGAAGATTAGACTTATAGCTGGTGTATCCTTCTGCCAATTGGCTTTATCGCCATTGGATTACCCAGCTGACACGCCATATAACAAACAAGATGCTAGATATTTAGGAGCGAGAGACGTGAGCATATCTAAGTTACATTTAGACAGGGAGATACAAGGATTCCTTGTATCGAGAGGCGTTAGTTCAGTTTCAGATGAAACAGCAGGAGAATTGGGAAAACATCTTATGAAAATGATTGATAATTCTGCTGATAGAATAGTTGAAGAACTGAAGAAAAAGTTTGGTGACCCAAAATGAGTATTAGTCTTAGGCAGGTTGTAAGAAAAAACCAAGAAGAAGCAAGCATGCGTAAATATTATGCTGAAAAATATGAAACTACACCTCCAGAAGAGAAGCAAAGGTTGCTGGATCACGTTTCTACTATGATAGACAAGGAAACTGATGATATTCTTAATGCATTTACAAATGAAGCATGGAAAGGGTCTACGGTAAGGAAAAAGCAGCGTAACCTTGCTATTGTGAATGCCATTCTAACAGCTGTGTTGACAGTAGGCATCGGTTATTCAGTTAATATAGAAAATTGGGTTATGGTTGCAATATTTTCTATTCCGCTGTTAGTGTTTCAAATTTATTTGATTTCTGAGAATTAGGAGATGTTCAATATGATGTACAGACATTTTAAGGGAGGCATTTACGAATTCCTTCAAACAGCAGAACATTCGGAAACTCATGAAATTTTGGTTATCTACAGGAACGAAGATGGTAAAATATATGCTCGCCCCTATGAGATGTTCTTTGGTAGTGTATATGTAAATGGAATTGAAGTGCCAAGATTTAAGAAAATAGAGGCTTCGGTATGTGAATAACCGAAGCCTCTATTTTTATTGTTGAACCGCTTTATCAATTTCCTCTTTAATAACCTCGGCAACTACTTCTTTACTAGCCACAGAAACGGCCTGTTGCTTCGGAATCTTGTCCAACTTCACCCACGCCTCCTGAATCTTCGCCCGGATCTCATCTGCATTAACTGTAATCCCCAAAGCCCTCAGACGCTTCAAAGCATAGTTAAGTGCAATGTCCATCTTATCGGGACCAGCCAACTCACCCAGTGCTGCCTCAGCCTTAGCGTACGCTTCTTGAGCTACACTCCACAACGCGTTTTGAATGGATTCAGCAGACTTAGCTTCAGCAGCCGCTTTGCGTGCCGCAATCCACGCTCCAAGTTGCCGCCACTCTTTAACCAAGAATACGAATAACATAACAGCCAGTAAGCATGCAACAGAGATAAGGATATTTGTCACAGTAGATTGAATAATTTCGTTCATCGTTTACACCTGCCCTTTGTATGATCTAACCATCTCGATGAATCGCGGTTCCAAGAATCCAGCGTTGAACAAAGTTTGGATCACTTTTAAATAAGATTGATCCTTATCATTCGTTGTAGTGATAGCTCCGACTGACTTGGCCGCCTGTAGAGCCTCGTGATAAGCTTCTGGCGGTGTTTGGTCACCGTTGATGTTAACTCGCTTCTGGAGTGCCTTCACGTCTGCCTTGAGTTGTTCAAATTCTTTCTTTTCCTCCGCTGTCATAGGTTCGCCCTCCTTTGATGGTGCAACTGGCTTGATTATTGATAAAGCTGCGTTGAGTTGTGCTTGAGTCGGTCTTACTCCTGCACGAAATTGTGCAGTCGTCAGTCCAAAGACCATTTGAAGATGTGGCATGTCTACAAATGTCTTCCAATCACCGCCCCATTCGAATCCTAATGCCTTAGCTTCTTCAGCCACTTGCAGGAAGTCTGCTTTATGATCTTGGTTATCGTCACGCTTTGTATCCCATGAAGCAGTCTTGCCGTCTTTGAGCAGCAATGCGTAATCAATCGCAAAACCAAAATTGTGAATGGAATATCCACCTTTGACCTTTGTAACGATACTTCCCGGTTTGGTCCTGCCTTGAGCATATAAAGCATCTTGTTCCGCATATGTTCTCAGGCCCTGTGTGATCAGGACCCAGATACCTTTGTTGTAACAACGCTCAATAAGCGCTTCTCCCAGTTGCCTAATGACCGGGTTAACCCCGGCCAATCGGGTTTGGGATTTAGCTTTCACTTGTTCCAGAGTCAACATTGTCTGGTTCCCCCTTTTTATCAATCTTTCTCAAGTACACAAACAAGTCATATCGCTTCGTATAAGTTAGGATAGACAGAATCACAAGACCTGCTGTGGTACCGAACATGGCAATGGTCCATGCGTAACTTTGGATTGCTTCCAAAACAGCACCACGACCCGTTAGAGACGTGCTGAGCCTAATCCAAATTGCAATAACCATCTTGAATGTGTATGCGCCCAAAAAAAAGAGCATCGCCAGCATAAATGCACTGACAACACCCGATTTAAAACGTTCTTTGAAATATGGAGCATGTTTTATAAGGTTATACACTCCGCAAATGGCTCCGATAAAATACAACGTAAGTAAGATCATATCAATTGTGTGCATGCTCCCCGTTTCCCCCTTTTTCATAGACCAGGTACCGCGCAAAGTGATTTTGCTCGATCTTCGACTTGATCTCTGTAGAGCATTCGCTGTAACGCTGCATCGCTAATGATGCTTTATGCTTTACTGCTTGGAGCTGCTCCCTCTCTTTCTCTCTATCTTGACCAGTCGGGAGTAAACGCTTGATCCATTTCAGTGTCACAATGTTAGCCTCCTCGATCCTCGCCAGAATCCTTTTTTAAGTTATTAACCATATTCAACAACGGCTCCATAAACTTTTCACGCTCCGCATTCATTTTCTCAGTTAGTTTGTGAAGTTGTTCTTGTGCCTCGTCTCTTTCTCTTCTGGCATCATTTATAGCCGACCTCACCAAATAGATGCACACGCCTAACAGCACGAACATCAATACCAAGGCCAAACCGTATTTTTCAGCCAGCGGAAGAACTTCCTTTAGGCTATCCAACCAGTTCATCCCCTCGCTCCCCTATCTCTATATATTCTCAATACTCCCCGTAAGCCTCCCAAACCCAGCTTGTACTCACTGCTCCATTTGTAGGCAAACAAAACCCATGCTCTGTTATATTTGGAGATGTGGTAATTACTGTGTCATTGGAATATTCAAACACTCTCCACACGCCTGTTGATGAAGTGGAACTGTCATTCAAATCGTAAACAAGGTTAAAATTAGTGCCGGATGCATTTGGAACAGCGTTCCTAGAGTTTGCATCATATGTTAGCAAGATACCTTGTGAAGAAGGGTTTCTTAAAATAACTTTCTTTGGTCTGAACGGAAGTCCAGTAATTTGTATAAAACTCCTCTTACTCGTTATTGTATTCCCACCCCTATCAACTATATCCATAGTAAACTGACTAGAGGAGATAGCAACACCTGTAATGAAAGGTTTTGATTCTGATCTATCAAACCCATCCAACCCATAATTATCCATTGAGTAGCTATCTATCCCTGGCATTATGTCACCTCTTTGCCGCTAATAAAAAATGAAGCTGCGTTACCAGCTGATTGAACTTGGATAGTTTCACCCGCTAATATGATTTGATCCAAAAAAGGAATAGTAATCGTGTCAAAAGCCTTTAGCTTGTGACTATTTATGATCTTCGTCCCTCCTAAAGTCATTGTAAAGTCTACTTCACCACTTGCTGCTGTGTTACAAATGGTAAGGGCTTTGAGGAAAGAAGTGGTACTCGCCGGAACGGTATACACAGTAGTAAGGGTTGTTGTTGCCTGCCCTTTCGCAAATCTTTTTGATGTTACCGCCATTTATAGCGCCCCCCATAGGTTTTCTTGATCTACATAAGCTTTAGCTTGAATTAGAGCGTCCCCCACTGCCTTTTCTGTTGCTACGAGCGTTTGAGATGTTCCTGTTGTGCTGTTCGAAGACTGTACGATACCTTTTTGTGTTGTAGTCCCGTCTGGTATTTCGATATTGTCCACGTCTGTACGTAACTGGTTAATCTCAGATCCGATCTGGTTCATGTCTACTGGTCTTACGGTCTCTCCTAAAGTCCAATTATCTTTTGCCATTAGGTTGTAACCTCCAATATTTCAAATGTTTCAAGCATTAGATTGTCCGATGTAATTGGGACATTAACTGGTTTCGAGCTTATTCTGATGTTTGTCCCTTTAACCTCGATTAGCGTTACTAATGAAATGTCTGATGCAGGAATAAGGAAATTGAGTGCAACCGTTGAATCGGTGACTTCTTTTACTATGAAGTCGGTAATCTCGTACACTCCATTAAGAACAACCTTCGTGATTCTGGAATTAAGGTGTATAGCCACATCGTTCAGTGCTTCTTGATCAATCACAGCGTCACCTCCGGTCCAAGCGTGGCAAATGGCTTCTCTCCAAGTTTCCATGAGTCATTCAATTTGTAATTCCAAGCTACTGTTCTGCGTTTTGTTGTATGTTTTATGCCGATTCTATGATTGAGAGATGTATTTTGTTGATAGACCATGTTAGCAGGTTTCACCGTTTTAACCGTATGCTGTACCTCTTTAAATAGGTTTGCGTTTTCGATGTTCGTGGTCACATATAGGATAAATTGATCCACATCTTGAGATACAACAGCCATACCCGGGCCAATCAATCTATCAAGTTGTTCTTGGAGCCATCGAATAGTAAACGGCGGTTTGGTTGACTGCCGGTTGATGATCCGTTTACGCCGAAAGTCCAATGGTTCATTTGCAGGGTCCGCCTGGATACGTAGCATCTTTTCACGCCGCCTAATCCCGTCTACGGATGCCGTCATCACAAACTGATCATCAATATATTTTTGGATCGCAGCAGATAAATTGTCCATCTCAGGTATTTCGGCATCTGTCAGTGCCTTGAAATCGTCTATCTCACGCAACACTTCCGGCAGATACTCAAGAAGTCTATTCATCTAGCGTCACCGTCCCTAATTGTGGCACTTGATCTATGGTCAGGGACAAATTGTTTGCCGAACCGTTTAGCAGTGTATTCATTACATCAACTACACCAGATACACTTAAAATACGAGACTCTATTTGCGCTACCCTGATTGTTAAAGGAGCTTCGTTTTCCCAAGTTTGACGCAGTACCATAAAATATGATTTGATAACATCTTCAATGTCCTGTTGCACTTGACCAATCGTCGTTTCAGCAGTCAATGTTAACGTAGTGCTGATGTTAATCGCCATCCAATTCACACCTACAATTGTAACCGTATGACCTATAGGCGCTAGACCGATACCTTGACCTGCAAAAGGAACAGGATCAACGATTTCTTGTATCTGGGCAATCAATGTAGATGAAGGCGGTGCATACCCAGAAGCCATAATGGTTGCCTTCACAGTGCCGCCACCTTGCCATACAGGTTGGATTTTAACAGAAGAGACACCGTCTAATTCCTTTATCATTTGCCTATAATCAGCCACATTACCGCCGAATGCTTGTTCATTTACTTCTTCGAAAAACCGCGTTCTTAGCTCTTCATCCAACTCTTCGTCATCACCTGGGACTAAGATCCCACCCAATACTCCCAAAACCAATCCATCTACGAAATCAACAGGAAGCAGATTGCCAAAGTCTTGGTTACCGATTGATCCCAAAGTTTCAGCAGTTAATACGTATTCTCCAAGACCAATCCTTGATGTAGCTGTATATGTGGTATCGTTCAATGAATATCTACTGCCTATCGGAATATCAATCAGAACATCATTTGGTCCATAGAAGAAGCCCTTCCTTTGCGCCGCTGTCGCCGGATACCGATTCACTCCAAAACCGGATGCAATTTGTGTCAATCGCTCTCCAGTTGAAGTCTCAGCATCAACTAAACGATTATTTATATCGATTTGAATATACAACTCCGCGAATTCCCACGCTGCCGGAGCTAATGCGTTATAAATAACACTGCCCTCTCGCTTATCCAGGTAATCCGGCACCCGGTCCAGCATGCGTTCCAGAATATTTTCAAACGTTTGATCCTCATACATCCCGGGTTACCTCCTGTTCAAAATTCCCGTATATCGTCACTACTGTGAATCTGATATCTGCTGTGTCACCTCGAAAATCGATTTGAAAGTTGATCACATCAGATATCCGGTCATCTTGCGTCAGTGCATCACGAATACTACGTGATAGTTCGGATTTGATGATCGATGCCGATGCACCAACCAACCTTACCGACTCTGTACCATAGTCAGTACTGTATATTAAGAACTCGAATCGCTCCGATTGTAGGATCAAAAAAACGGCCTGCTTTACTGCTTCCAGACCGTCTGCTGTACCCACTATTCTTTTCTTCACCGGATCAATGTAATAAGTTAGACCTGGTTCCTGTACCTCTTCAATCTCCTCATCAGCCACTATTTCGGTAACTGGTATCATGGATTCACCAACCTATCCATCACTACAAAATTTTGCCCACCTTGTACCCGGAGCATCAGTATTTTATCTCCGTTAGCTAGATTCAATTTAGATGCATATTCCGGTATGACAAGTACCTCTTCAGGCAATGTGAATCTTTGGTCCACAAGTACTTCAAATGGGCTAGTTGATGTGACAGTTCCGTATGCAATGGTAACTGGATTAGTAGAATCTACAGCCGCTATTGACACACGTTTAATTACGTCTATCATTGCCATTAAAACACCACCAACTTCAACTTCATTTTGTGATCAGAACCGTTCCAACTGTGTGAAACCTCATCCACAAGGAAATAAACGTTCAGCTTCAAGCGTTCAATGAATATCGGGATGGAACAACCAGCCCTCACCCGGATATCACCAATAGCCTCAACTGACAGGCTACGCATCTCCCGGTTATGGAGTTTAGCAAGCTGCGTAAGGCTCTGATTGATCTGTGCTTCATTCAGCTTCTCGTCAGCAACTTGGTACAACTGAAGCAATCCCCATTTGGCTATATTGGCACTATCCTGAGCAATGAAGACTTTCCGATTACCTTTTTTCTTATTGTTTTGAACAATCTTCACTTTGTTGTAAGTCTCACCGTCTATGCTCCGTTTGTAGTCGTAGTCCGTCATTAGGCTGTCATCACCCACTACAAAATCAAGTTTCCAGTCCACCACGTTCCTGATTGTCAGTTTGCCAAAGTCATCATAAAATACAAAGTTCCGCCCGGAGTGAATGAGCGTCAGATCCAAAGCCTTGTATATGGTATCAAGCAGCTTCTTATTATCCTCAACCATTGAAGGTATCGTATAACCGGCAGCCGGAAGAGTGCCTACCTTGAGTTTGAAGTCATTCGCAATCTTCTTGATGACCTGATCGGCTGTGGTGTTCTTGAAAACGTATGTGTCATTTGCCTGTAAGTATCGTATCTGGTCATAGGCCTTCACCTTGACCGCTTCGTCCATACCTTCGCTGATCTCAAATACGTAGCCATAAAACACTTGCTCCTTACCCTCAGTCACCCGAATAATATCGCCATTGTTTATAACAAACCCTTTGTCCTGATATATCCCACCTGCGACCAATGTAAATTCGAATGTCGCTCCGGCACCGATCCTGACCGTCTTCCAACTTATCCCTGCGGCCACAGGCGATATATCCCAGAGCTTGCCGTTTTTATTGTCCAACGTGATTTCCATCGGTGCCTCCTTTACGACGGTATTTTAAGCACCCGACCGATTTTTAAACTTTTAAGATCCGAATCCTTGATACCGTTCAGCTTCTGGATTTCTTTCCAACGTCCACTATCACCCAGTGTCTTCTTGGCCACTTTAGCCAGAGTATCACCGGATACCAGTTTGTACGTTTTAGGCTTTTGTTTGTCATTCGCCCGGGTTTTCTTCTTGCTGGTTGTTGTTTTCTTCTTCGTTGTGGTCTTCTTCTTGACCACGATCTTCTGTGGTCTGTAAAACACGTACTCTTTAAGAGACAACGTGTACTCAATTGTGCCGGGAGATCCCGCAACCTCTTTCCAATCAAACGACTCAATACTAGCCGCAACATTAATATCGAATGTGGACCCTGTAAAAACAAAACGGATGGGACGCTTGGTCTCCATCCATTTCAGTATGAGGTCTTTGTAGTAACCTGGATCAAATACGATATCTGCAGCAAATGGATAATCAAAGGCTGGAAAGATACTTGAGAAACTATACTCCGCAAGTTGCGGGCTTTTGATTACATTAATCTCTCCCAGCGCCGACACATCGTATTTACTGCTATTCCCTCCATTTGATATCTCAATCTCACCAGGAAGGATCGGTATCTCGAATCCTTCCTGTTGGTTGTTGTACGAAAGGTATATGCCGTATTTATCAGCCATTACCATACACCCCCGATGCGTGGGTTGATATCTCTCCGGTCATTACATCTTCGATTCGACTTACAATCGTATCGATGTCCATACCGTTGTTGATGTCACCCGTTTTAACTTGGATGGTCGGTGTGAGCGTCACGTAGTTTTGGATATTCTTCATTTCCGCCAACTCACGCATTGTTTTCAGATCCTCACTGGAGATATCGACTTCCTTCTCGATCTTGCCGACCTTATCCACCTTACCGATGTTTTTCTTTTTACCATCATCAGCCGCCGCAGGAGTACGGGCCGCATCTGCTGCTTTGTTCCACTCGGTAAAGTCGTAAGGTTTCCCGGCTCCTGCTGCAGTCTGTGCCTTTTTAGCTGCTTCAGCTTGGCGAGCTGCTTCGCGGTTGTCCAGCATTTCGAGGACTTTGTTCTCTCGTTCTACTGCCTTCGCAGCCGCTTCAGATTCCATTCCGGCAATGTTTGCGTCTCTGGATTGTCTGTTCGCCTCAGCTTCTGCCGCCGCTGCTGCTGCAAATGTAACCTGGTTGATGCCGTCTATACTCACGCCTGGTATTTTATTTAGTTTGTCAATCAACGAGTTGATTATATCGATTGCCCCATTTGCCAGATCTTGCAGAATTTGTAGTGACGTAACCTTGGCCCAATCAAATGCATTGGCAATGCCGTAACCAACCTTCATGAAGAAAATCGGAATCTTGTCAAAGAAGCCAAGGATTGCATTCCATGTGCGAAGGAAACCAGCAGCAAAGGCATCGTTTGTGCGCCATAGGTTGTAAAACCACATGATAAGGGCAACGATTACAGTAATGAACAATACGACCGGGTTCGCAGCCATGACCGCATTCCACACCGCCTGTGCGATGGCTACGAGCTTGATAGCTCCCCATACCATGAGTATAGCCTCACCAAGGGAAATGAGCATTGGCCCTATCCAACCCCAGTTTTCAGCGAAGAAGTTGTATATGTTCGTTATTACACTGAGCAAGTACATAGCGTTCTGCACTACCCAATTCAGGCCCGCACTCAGCATCGCAAAGAATTGATCGAATGTCCCGGCCTGGAATGCCGTGTTAAGCATTGTGATGAGCGGGAGCAGTGATTCCATTGCAGCAACACCAGCGTCAGCAAACATGGATTTCGTGTTGTTGCCTAGGATCTCCAATTGCTTCGCCGGGCTTGCCATCATAGTTTCGAATGCTTTCTGGCCCATCTTTTGTTTTTCGAGGAGTAGGTCAAAGGCTTTGATAAACCCATCCATATCCCCGGCCTTCCCCATCTCATCTATTCCAAATGCCCGAATGTCTGTTTTGGACATATTAAAACGTTCAGCCAGAGAAACGATATCGCCGGACATAGCCTCTTTCAAGGCGAAAGCTGCACCTTCAATTCCGTTGCCAGCGCTATCGAATGCGTTTAGACGTTGTGCCAGGTTGTTCAGTTTTGTGAGCTGGTCCACGTTTTGAGTCGTGGAGAAGAAAGACAAAGAACTCTGCAACGATTTATTAACATCTTGACCAGCAGCCAAGGCATCTGCTTTGAACTTTTCGAACATCGCTGTACCGACTTCCGCATCACCCGTCCGAGCAATGAACATATCTTCCATTTTCTTTTGTTCCATCGCTCCACCAACAGTCGCAGAAAACAACTTATGCAAACCGGCTATCGAGAGCAGAGTCGCAAGTACCCCTTGGAGATTACCTAGAAGTCCACTAGACGCATTACCACCATTCCGCATACTGCTATTGACTTGGTTTTGTAGTTGTAGTATTCGGGCCTCTAGTGCCGCTATACGCTGCAAAGCATTCTGCAGTTGTGCGCCGTTCTCTCCGCTGGTTATCCTTAACTGCCTTACGACTCGAATTAGACGCAGCACTAGCATTTGTAAATTTCCGAACATGGCCGTTAGATGCACGGGCAGTTCAAGGGTTATGTTCGCTCTTATGTTACGCAACTGCCTATCTATTTCTCGACGTAGGTATCTAGCCTGAGACAATACACTAGTGGCGTTAAACGAGATGTTAACCACGGATGATGTGAACATGTGACGAACTTGCTGCTGAATTGCCCGTATCTTATTCATAACGTCAGCTGAGTTAATAAGGATATTAACCACTGCACCGGGACCCATATTTCTTATGCGTGTACGAATCTGTTCGATTCTCTGCAAAGCCGTAGTTGCATCTATATTTATACTCATGCTATGGGATAATGCAGCCTGCAATCGTTGACTGTTTCGAACGGTGTTCTGCAAAGCTGTATTAACCGTATTGAGTGGTTGTGTGAACCGATCCATCAACTGAATGCCTGTGCTTACTGTAGCCAGATAAAATCCTCCTTTCCGTTCAAATAAAAAAACACCCTCATTATGAAGGGTGTCATTCCGAACTATTCAACTTTATTGAATATGTCAATAGCCTCTTGTTTTGATGTTTCCAAAAGGAACTTACCTCTGGATGGCCAGTCTTTAATTAGTTCGTTCTCTTTCTTAGCGCTCTCTATTTCTGATGCTGATGCATACTCGTATAATTTTACTGGTGAATTATTCAAGTAAACCATAACGCCGTCCTTAGCCTCAATCATACTGAATATCGGTTTGTCTTCCTTTAATTCAGCACCTGCATCAGTATAAGCTTTCGTGATATTTTCCATCGTTAAACTATCATCAGGAGATGATCCTGAAGAGCAACCCACAAAGACAATTGAAAGTGTAAGTATCAGACTAATAATCAACATTTTTTTCAATAAAAAAACCTCCGTCTAGGTAATTTTCCCTATCTTACCATATCGTACGGAGATTATGGTACTAGCGTTTCGCTTTAGCCATTGATTTTTTCTCTTTTTCGACTCTGATTTGAATTGCTGCAATAATATAGGCTTTTTCCTCCCGAGGCAGATTTATATATTGCCCCGGTAGGATTTTTAATTCGTGGAGGGCATAGTACGCTATATTCGCGTCAGTATCGCCCTCCTCAATTAGTTTTTTGCCTCTTCAACCAGGTCGTCCATGCCCACATCGAAACCAGACAGTTTGGTGATTTCCTCAACCAGTTTAGTAACTTCACCAGGAAGCATAACCTTGGCAAGATACTGTTCTGGCGTTTGTACACTAGCGGCTTTCAAGGATGCAGCATCTTTAAAGTCAGGATACACCGTGTTTTCAATTACCATTGATGTGGAGAACTTACGGTTGTCGAAGTGTGTTTTACCACGGGATTTTACCGTTGTGCATTTTTCCTGTAGGTTATTGTATCCAGCCTGGTCCATCGCTTTGATTTTAAACAGCATCAGTTGCCCGTCTTTGTCTTTAAATCGGTTTGAAACTGCCACCTCTTCAGTAAGTCCGTCTACAAAGTTATTATTCAGAAAGTCTTGTAAGCTCATTTATATGTTCCTCCTCAGGATAATTAAGTTAATTGATTGAATTCGTCAAGCAGATCGTAATCACCGAACGTGAATGGAATTTCTTCCTCAAGCATGTCGTCACTGTTTGCATCGAAGCTTGCCGCAATGACGCTATCAATATTGCAATCAATCAGCGCAGCAGTTTGTTTGCCTGTGGATGATCCGGGCTGCTCATTTGTGATTTGAAGATCAAAGAATGTATCCTTGCCCGTTTTAACATAATCCCGCATCATCTGACGGAACATAGATGTTACATAATACACAGTCAATGTACCTGTACCACTCCACCCTGCCGAACGTTGAGGCACGTTTGTTTTACCTAGAATTGGTACATCCACTTTGTTTTTTTCAATGGTTGCTTCAATCGCCTTAGCATAAAACAACTCTTCAACACGACCATTTATTGTTGCATAGGCAACAGCCATCTTGCCTGAGATCGCATCTTCTGCTTTAAAAAATGCCATATATAATCCTCCTTATCGGACGGTAACCGTCATATAGATTTTTTCGATGCTGTCCACCGGCTGAATGTACAGGTCAATGGTGATTGCATCTGAGTCAATGCCTGGAGCGACGATAATATCCGTTTGGGAATCGAAGTTTTGAATGGCTTCGATATTCTGCAAGTTAGTAAGGTAGTTGATAGCCTCTTTCTTGAAGAGGTTACGTCCATTGGCGTTGTTGCTCACTTTGCCAAGGTAGAACTCACCGAAGATCCGTTGCAGATCGTTATCGATGCCATCAAGAACCCGAAGTACCCGGTTCTTACGGAACTCATTACGCTTCTCCAACGTGAACGAGGTCAAGGTGTTTATATCCTGTTCCACCACTACGCGGCCTTTGTTCAAAGAGATCACCAACTCGCCATCTTTCAGCGCTTGGATGATTTCTGCATTGGTGTATTTCGGATATGCGTCAATTGCATTCGGGATATCCGTATTGGTCAGAGACTGATTGACACGGGCCGCTGCTGCCATAGCTGCTACTTCCCAAATCAGAGACGTTGCTGGTACTGTCAGGCCATCGTCTGTGATGATACCGTTCTTAAGGCTTGTTACACCTTCTGTATCCGCTTGCGGGTAGCCAATTACCATTGTTGTGAACTTCTTGCCGTCATTACGCAACCGCTCCGTATACGCCACTGCAAGCTGTTTAATGCTTTGTTCCTCGGTTGGGATACCAAGCACATTAAAGTCCTCTGCCTCAAACGCTGTGAGCGCATCCGAATATTCATTACCTGTGGATGTTCCAGCAGTACCGCCAGTGAGGTTAGCCCCCGCTGTGGCAGTCAATGTGCCAGTACCGCTCCAATCGATGTAGTCATTGGCTACCAGATTCGCGATGCCCGCAACCGTCTGACGGTCCAACTCTTCATTTTCCAAAAGGGTGTATACATCAAATGACCCGGACACATCCAAGCTTTGTTGGATAACAACCTTCAAATCGTTACCACGCAAGCCGCCGTATTTAGCCGTTGCCGTAAGATCACCCACGGTCGCCGTAGCTTTAACTGCACCCTGTCGGCCCAACCCATACAACAGTAATGTGTTTGCATGCGCCATTGCCGCCGCAATATGACGAATACTTGCGTCCGTAGCCCGGTAACCAAGCAATGGTAGCGCCTTGCCTTGGAATTCATCCGATGTGATTTTGATGATCCCTGTTGGACCCCATGGGAGAGCCGCTGGGAATGCTACGATACCGCGCTCACCGATAGAACCGATGGGCCGGGACTGACTTACTGTATTGGTGTATACACCCGGTCTGACTTTGTTCTGTGTCGTCCATGTTCCTCCAGCCATCTATTTAACCTCCTTCGCTTTAAAAGCCTGTACGGCCCGCTCTGCTTCGTCTAGCGTGTATGTCAAATCGTTATCAAGTGTCACCGCAAGGATATCCTTATCAGCTGCCACGAATCGATTAGCTGTAATCAACTGTTGCTTTGAATACCGCGAAATGGTAGCTTCCGTTTTTGTAATAGGTTTCGTTTCTTCCGCTTTGCTCATTTGAGCCATCCCTCCTGTGCTAAAGTTCTCATTTTCGGATCGTCTGGCGCTTCTTCCCATACCATGAAGTTGATATCAAAAAAGAAATGAAGCACACCATCTGTAACTTCATGGTTCGTGCCAGTAATCATGTACTGGTCCTGGTTGATTGTGATAAACCGGAACAAGTCGTACAGCTTCTCAGCCATGTCATGTGCCGCGTTAACTTTGCGATCACCATCAGGGAAGTAGTGGATATCAAACGTGTGATAACGTCTGAACCTCCGTCCTAACTCCCTTGTATGCTCCACAGGCAATAACTTCACAAAAAAACAAGGCTCCGTGAAGCCCTGCTTGATATCTTCGCCATATCGCTTGATATTGGGAAACTTTTGGGATAGCGCTGAGATAACGCCGTCCCGGATAATGTTGATTGTGACTACCTTCACGGCCTCAGCTCCATCCGCTAAATATTTTTTCGATTAGTTCGGCTTGTTTGCGTTGCAGGTATGCAGGTAATTGACGTTCGATTTCCTTCATCGAGATCTTAGCCATGAATCTACCTTCCACCCAGCCGGTTAGATCCTTGCCTGTCCGGTGACCATTCTCCACGTAACTGGCATAGTCCAGATTGTTGGATATCTCAATCATGTAGGTATCGCCTACCTTCTTGACTTCACCAACTACCCACCGACGCCTAAGATCGCCTGTATCCACCGGAGTCCGCATTTTAATCTTACGATCAGCGCGGTAAGCCATCTCCAACAAGAAGTCACGTATGAACTGATCAATCACATTACTGTTCAGAGCCGTTTGAACGCTCTGTGACAGTTGTTCCAGTTCTGAGTAATCAAACCTACCTAGCCGGGCCATTACGCTTTATCCTCGCGTTGTAGGCTTATCTCCTGATGGGTGGGATAAAGGAATGGTTCACCTGCTGTGTATTCACGAGTTAAGCCATCACGAGTAACGACGCATTTGTCACCCTGCCTAATCTCCACAAGTGGAGAAATAAACATTTTGGTTTCGTATGCTATGTTGTTCACTGATTCAGTCTGACCATTGGTACCGAGCGCCTTTTGGGATATCCGACAAGGGACCGCCGTATGGACCGGATATTCACCCGGGACAGTTTCGCCTGATTCCGGTATCTCAATGTCACCATAACGCCGAACCGTCACCAAGTCCTCATACATCGTTTCCAACTGTTGCCGATACTTGGCGTAATCAATCGCCACGTTACCACCTCAATCTACGGAAGGCATTAAGTTCACCTTGGTAATCTCTCAGCACCTCATCAATAACAGTAACGGTAGGCGTTGCCGGTGCGGCTGTAGTAGCCTTTGTTGGCTTGATTGACGTATCACCTATCTTAAGTTCGAAAGCCTCTATTGGCTCAACTGGAGGGCGCAGGACGTTTATTTGCTCCGTGCTTAATGCACTGGCTACCATAGCCACCCATACATAAGAGAGTTCGTCCGGGATAACCGGGATGTTGCAGTAGTTCATGATACGCAAACCGACCTCATCAACGTAGGTTCCAATGAGGTCGTCATGTTCGGTATCGTTCACATCCAATTTCAAGCGGCGTTTAACTTCAGTGATGATCAGTTCACGCTCAGCCTTCAGGCGTTGGATCTGCATCGCCCTCAGCCTCCGCATCTTTTTTACGTCCTCTTCGTGTTGGGACGTCATTACCACTAACCTCATGCACTTCGAAGTCCTCAACATCAACATCTGCTGCAATTACACCTTTAGCGATCATCTCAGCGATATCTTTCGAGTTTACTTCGATGGATTCACCGACTTTATATGGCTTTTTCTTGTACTTGATACCTTTCAGCAATGTTACTTCCATGTATGTTCCTCCTTAGAGGGAGAGGCCAACCCCTCCGCTTAGTTAACTGTTGCGATGAAAATGTTGTCCATGTTTTCGAAGGACGGCAGCACGATTTCAGATACGATCGTTTGAACATTGACCGGATGCGGCTCTTTAACCGTTGTGATGGCTACACCAGTTTCAACGATACTCACTTGTGCATCGGTACCACCGTTCATCAGATCCGCTTCCTCTGGAGTCGTACCGTACCATGTGTTACCCAAGTTTCCTTCTGGAATGAAGGTAACAACGTCATCTGGGAAGAACAGACGAGAAGCACCAGTTTCATCCTTGTACTGCTTGTTGTAAACAGCAACGTTCACGCCCAGTTTGGCTTGCAGATACTGACGTAACATGGAATCCGTCATAATGATGTTCGACCCACCGATTGGGTTCAGGTCCAAACGGATGCTTGCGTTACCCAATAGATAGTTGAATGTCTTACGCGTCATAATTGCACTTGTTGGGCGTGTACCAGTTTCGTCCTCGATCAAGTCCAACCAACGTTGAATATCTTGAACAGGTGTTGAATCCGGTTGACTCCAACGATCATCTGTAAGCAATGTTTCCTTGTGGTTCGGATTGAATTTGTAGTCATAAACATAGTTCTGACGGTTGGCCACAATGGAGATCGTACCAGTAGACAACAGTTGCATACGCATACGCTCCGGAACAACCTGTGCACCGCTCACCAATGTTGCACGGTCATCATAAATGCGATCAATCAGCGGTTGGTAATAAGAAGCGTTAGCAGAACTCAATACCTTCAGCAGTTCTTGACGCTCTTTCTCTCCAATGCTCATACCTTCACGGAAGAACGGCATTTCAGTTTCCACTTTGCTGAATCCGATGCGATCACGCAACGTAGCTTTCGCATCAAACGCCGATGGCATCAGGGATACAGGCAAACCGCCCGCGCCTTTAATCCAGCTCAGGTCCAATCCTTGTTGCTTACGTGCTGGGAAAAGCGTTTCGCCCAGGTAAGGGATGCGGTTAGAGTTAACTTCCGAGTAGTATGTTGCGATTTCCTTCGATGTGACAAGATCAAAAATAGTTGGCATTTATGTTCATCCTCTCTTATTTCAAAAATGTGATTTGTTTGAGTGCTGTAATTGCCGCCGCCGCTGGTGCAACAGGCAGTTTTTCCAAGTCAACAAAACCATGAATCAACAGAGTTCCAGGAGCTGGCCCATAAGTAACATCAACATCGTAAAATAGGACACC
Source organism: Paenibacillus xylanexedens (assembly GCF_017874615.1). Taxonomy (GTDB): domain Bacteria; phylum Bacillota; class Bacilli; order Paenibacillales; family Paenibacillaceae; genus Paenibacillus; species Paenibacillus xylanexedens. Next base: position 9,091 of record NZ_JAGIKV010000014.1, on the reverse strand, counting down.
TTCTGATCCTGCTCCATTTACTGCGGTAGCCTTAACAGTTTCACTTGTCAGCACTCCGCCACCCATGATCGTACCTGCAGGAACAATCTTCTTACCCTCTGCGTTTGCTACAACCCCTGTGTCATCAACTGTGATAGCGAGATTGACATAGTGATCCAGGAACTTCGTGATTTGCTTTGTGTTGCCGTAATCCGTTTGTGTGTATTTCATTTAACCCAACCTCCATTATTGTTTGAAATAAGAATCCCTTGCTTCGCTGAGCGATTTCGTATCAACCGTTTTTGCCTGAGCTGCTTGTTTACCGTAGCTTGGCGTTTTATCTTCGCCTTGACCTGGTGGCGTCCCCTCAGCTGGCTTTGCACCTTTGAAAGCTGGCTTACCTTCCTCTTTTGGGACAAACAAAAAAGCCTTGCTTTCACGCAGGCTCGTTACTTGGTCGTCAAGTCCACCCTTGATAGATCCATCTTCGTTCAATTCAATTTTCGTCTTGTCCAACTGGTTGATAGCGTAATCCGCATCATGGACTTGCGAACCAATAGCAAGCTTAAGCGCCGTATCCAACCTTAAGGCCTTCATATCAGCCTCGTATTGCTCCTTAGCGGTTTTGTTCTCACCTTGAAGCGTTTCGATCTGCTTTTTAAACTCTTCACTCAATCCTGCTGTTTTACCAAGATCTGCAATCTGCTTATCTCTCTCTGCAATACCACCCTCAGCCTGTTTCTTTGCCTCGTTCACCTCATCGAACCGAGCCTTAGGCACAAATCCCTTCAATTCATCTGCTGAAGCTGTAGCGGCTTTATCTGCCAGTTCCTCACTCAATCCGAGTGCAATAAATTGTTCTTTATTCACGTTGTTATCCTCCATTTCATCTTCGCTTGTTAACCCGGTCGCGTCCGGTGATGTCTTGTTCTTTAACGTCCGCAATACCAAAAGGACGGCATAATAAAAGGCCATGACGTTTAGTCACAGCCCGGTTATTCGATTACTTTAGTGTACTCCGCTTCAAACGCCTCTTTAGTCATATGCGTAAGCTTACCAGCTACGTCCTTAACAACATAATCACCAACAGGCACCTCTAAAACAAGTAATGAATTAATAATTACGCGCAGTATAATCCCAACCGGCCTAAAATCCAAAGAAATGGGAACCTGTACAAAAGCCATGACGTCGTTCATGTGATTCGGATCTGATGGTGGATACCCTTGGAACTTAAGTGCTCTTACTTGCACACGTTTTTCATAAAGTTCTGCTGCCATTCAAACCACTCCTTAATCTATGATGTCATATTCGGTAAACTCCAATTGACGGCCCGACTGTGATGCTTTACCTTTGCTCTGCTTGGCAACGGCTTTAATCTCCGGTATCTCTACGCCATATTCCTTCTTCCATTCGGCATAAGTCATGCTGCCCGGTACCTCGATGTTTTTGCCGCTGGCATCCCGAGCAATCCGTATACCTGGATCATCGTCATCCTCGAAATATACAGTAGTGGTTGTCCGACAGTTTGGATGGAAAGGTGGAGCTGTAACGCCTGTTTCCTTCTCGCTTAGTTTGAATATCTTCAGATCCATTCCCTGGCATATCTTCGATGTACGCTTATCCAATGTGGCTAACACCTGATACTGCCCAACCAACCCGCTAGACTTGTACCCATCGAACGTTGCTTCTTGGATGATATGGGCACTCTCTGTGCGTATCACCCTTTCGGCGCTATGCTTGGCTACTTCCATGCGTGCTGATAGAGCGCGGGTCATTTGCTCAATGCCATCACCGCGAATCAAACCTTGTGATACTGTGTTGCGCACTTCTCTGGCAAGCTTATCCCGGTCATCCCATATTCGAGTGCTGTAGTTCTTCCCAAGCCACGGTTGAGCCACCACCTTCGCCACAGCAACCGTATCCACAGCAGCGAACGATACGCCGATACCCAAACCCTTGTGTACCTCGTAAATCGTCCGATAATAGGTGTCTGTGTACACACCCTGCATCAAGACACTAGCGCCTGTTTGTTGATTGGCTGCTAATACCTCAATCTGCTGTTGTAACTGGATCAGCAAGGCGCTCAGGCGGTCTATACGGGTCTTAAAGTAAACGTTGTTCAGTTCCTTTGTCCAAGCGCCATCAAGGTTACCCTTTGCCATAGCTGTGAACTCTTCAAGCGTCATCCTGAATTCTTTCAGCTCACCCTTCGTAAGAAGCAACTTACCATCGGCAAACGATAATTCGTTGTTCTTGGCGAACCGATAGTACCATTCGTTCAGATCCTTGGTCATAGAACGTATAGCCAGTTCATATTCACGGCTTACAGCATTGATGTAACCGTCTGTTTTATCGTATTGGTGCTGTGCAGCCTGTTCAGATCGTTTCTGCCAATACTTCTGTGGCTTCATTCATCCTCACCACCGCCTGGTGCTGTTGGTTTTTGATCAAACGCGAATTGCCTTGAAGCGTCTTCCTCCATGGCTGATTTATCCTCATTCTTTTTGCGTTCCATTTCTTCCTTAGGATCGGTTGTCCAAGGATGATTAGAAATGCTGGTCTCATCAGACAGAATACCAACGCTATTCTTAACATTATTTATGGCCTCAGTCTCGTTGATCGGGATATCCCGGTTGAACAAGAATGTCACATCATATTCAGAGAAGTCTTTTTCCAATTTGTTGTAGATGTCCTGATCCACAAACCATAACTCACGCTCAAGGCTAGCTTGGAATTCGGTATCGATCGTATTTGCGTCCATATCCAAGTCGGAATACATGAACCTGAGAGCAACACCAGTAGGGCTGTTACCAAACTCTTTTGATTGAGTATCAACACCACGTCCGAACTCGTAGATAGATTTCCTTAACCTCTCCACATGGTCAGCGTAAGCCTCAGTATCTATATCCAGTGAGACCGTATCAAGTCCACCTTCTCCTGACACCTTAACCATTCTGTACTGAGCGAGGTTGTGTCTCGCTTCACCCAAATCAGCGCCATCATAGTTTTTCAATACCATGATGCTATTAGGTAAGTCATCCAGGTTGTTAGAGTTAGAAGAAACCTTTTGGTCGTAGTCATCAACTAACGTATCCAATATCTCCACAAGCGGCATTTCTTCTTTATTGTACTTGTAGGGAATGAAGGGAACTTTCTCCCAGTTCATTTGTTGCTCTACTCCATTTGCGTCTTCAATCACAAAATGGCCTCGAAGCTCACCTGCAGTTACATATCCATCAGAACTAAGCTTGTCTTGTGAGAATGAAAGCATCCCGTTCAGATCCCAAAATTCTATGATAGAAATAGTCTTCTTGGTTTTGGCTTCATATACAATTTGATCATAGAAACGAATAAACGCATCCAACTCAGTATGAGCATTGTCCTTCCAAAGCGGAACGCACTCATGAGGGGGAATGATCTTGGTGCACAACTTTCCGTTTTCATCGTAGTAAACCTGCTTCCAGCCAATCCCGTTAGTGATTGCATTCTCTCCGATATCTTTCAATTGCCGCTTATATTCCTTGCCGAAATAATCATTCAGCAAATCAAGATACTCATCAGGCCCATCAGTTTGAATGCTAAACGGCTTGGATAGCAGATAACCAGTCTTCTGGTCAGTAAGTTTTCTAAGGTGTCCATGTACCAATTTATTGTTAGCAAGGTTCTGTGCTTCTACCTTTGCGCCGCCTTCGCCTATGATCCATCGCTTATGATCAAGGATTCTTGTTTTGTTGCGGTAATATAGCTGCCCTAATATCATCCACTTTCGTTTTTCGGAAGATTTGAATTCGCTAACCTCTTGTACTGCAATCTCTCGATTGGTCATAGGCGAGTTTTCATCCAAGTTGCGTAGTATCTCACTCAGTGTACTCATATGTACCTCCTTTCAACTTTATCACTGCACAGTATCAACATGTTCACAAAATCAGCATTTTGTAGTCATCTACTAGACCTTTACACCACAAACAAACCCTTATGTATCAAGGGTTTTCGTTAAAGAGGTAATTTAAGAGACTAGCATGTTTGCATTATCCTACACAAAAACAGCTAGAATTCGAATGTTGAAGGCTTGCGAATCTGTTCCATCGCATACCTCAAAGCATCCATTGTGTGGTTAAAATCATCAACTGGACGATTCAGAAACTTGCCTGATTTGTTCTGATCCCATACATAACTGGATAGCTCAATGCTAACGTTTGGACATTTAAATTTGTGAACGATGATTTCAAACTGTTTAATAAATTGGATGCCGACATCTACGCTGTCCCGTCCTTTATCAGCACCTTTAATCCTGCCTATACCATATCCTCTGATCTCATCAATAGATTTAGGCTCTGAAGAGTCCGCTATAATGCGTTCTTTCGAATAACCCTTCTCCTTGATGACTCTGGCTATGTCATTGTTCAGCATCCCGTGTTCATAATGCTCATCAAAGATGTATATCTTCTTCTCATCCTTGTTGACCAATGCACAAACCAAGGCACTTGGGTCATTCGTATAACCAAAGTCCAGACCGAATACAGCTTTGTATCCTTTTAGTTTAGCTATGTCATGATAGTTGAAGTCCTCTTCACGCCAATCCTCGTATACAGCACCTTCGGCAATGCCCCAGTCACCATCACCTTCAACACGATGTCGTTTAGGCTTATGCTCCTTCATCCAGGCAAACAATGCCCGGTCATCATCACCAAGAAACTCATTGCATCGGTAATTGGTTGTGATCGCCAATACATTCGGATCTGGCACATCAAAAAAACGCCTCTTCAACCAGTGCTTCTCATTCCACGGGTTAAACGATAGCGTTAATTGTTTGAAGTATCCTTCTGGCAACTCACCACGAATGGACATATCCACTTTATCGAAATCATCTTCATTCATAATCTGGTAGGCTTCTTCAAACCAAGCCCAGCACAAATAACCCGTATCCACTGTTATAGATGTAATGGACATCGGATCATCAAGACCACGGAAAAGTATCTTTTGCCCTGTGGGTTTATAGATGGCTTCCAACGGGCTTTTCTTGAATTGCCATAAGTGGGCAACACCCATACGATTCACAGCCCATTTAAGCTGTGCCCAGGTTGAATCCTTATGCGTATTAAACGTCTTCCGGAGTACAAGAGTATTGGCTAATGGCATTTTCATCATGTTGTATGGAATCCAGTAAGCAGATGTGACACTCTTTTTGGAACCACGCCCACCTTTAACTACTCTGTAACGACCTTTGAATCTCCAAAAATCAGCGTACCCTTTACCAATCAACTGCTGCAGACTTACCTCTTTACTCATGTAAATCATCCTTAAACACTACTGTTTCAGCCATTCTTTCTTTGTCCAAGGCGCTAACCTCTGCCTTCAACTTGCTGATGCGTAGCTGTTGTTCTTCATCTGCCGTTCCCTGACGACACATATCCTCATATTGCTTGATAAGGCTCTGTAACGTGGACATAGCCCGGCTCTGTGCGTTAAGGAATGTTGCTTGCCTATCCCAAGCAAACTGGAACTCCCACTCCTTCTCATCACCAAACATACCTGGCTTCTCTTTCTTCAGAACCTTAGTTAGATCATCCTTATCCTCAACATACATAATCTGTTGCGCCCGGATAATAGCCGTATACTGAATCATGATTTGATCCCACAACATATCCAGCGGTGATCGTTTCTCAATCTGCTCCATTATTTCAATCGTGTCAGCAGGAAAGTATTTGCGGAAGAATCCGTGTGTTACTGCCTTCTCGTTACCATAAGGACCACCATTGCCGCCTTTGTTTCCTTTGGCGTTCTTATTACCCTTGGGCGCTCCGTGTCCAGCAGCATTACGATTACCCTTCATAGCCTTGCTCAATGCACCCTGCGTCTTTGCGGATGCGTCTTTGGTTGCATCGGATGCATCCTTGCTCCAACTTTGCCTCTGTTTGCGGCTTTTGATTGTCGGATACTTCACATCGTATTTATTCGCTAAATCTTGTAGTGAGATATCGGTAGATTCGTATTCTTCTCTTATTGCCGTCCAATCCATGACTGCATATCACCACCTCCGGCGCTGTTTATGTTGGTTTTGCTATATTTTATCTGGAGGTTTGCCAACTGGCTCTTGAACCTCGCAATCTATAAAGATCATTTCATTATGGAAGGGTGGGTTTATACCTAGGTTCATGTATTCACCGAATCTACCCATCAGATCCCATATCTGAAAACGAGAATACCCCTCTTCGTCAACATTATCAAACGTGAACTCTTCTTCAACTCCACGTGCCCTGAGACGTTCATTCATTAAGGCGTATTGCTTATTTATTACATCCCAACCGGTCTGAGTTAGTTTAACCTTAACGTGTGCATTAAAGTTAGTTACAGCATCCATGGCTTGTACCTCCCTTAATCGCGATTGACTGAGATGAGTGCATGTCCATCAATTTCAGTTTTGCTTCCATTTGGCCAACTAATGACAGCTCTTTCATCAGGAGGAACAAGGAATGTGTTTATCCCTTCTCTTCGTGACAGTTCATCTTGGAGCTCTCTAGTGCTATAACCTACCAATGAAGATCCATTGTTTGAATCAGAAGGAACTGAGCATTTAACCTTAGGCATGTTTATATTCTTATAATCCGATATTTCCTGCGGTGTACCTTCGATTGTTCCATCTGGTCTGAGTTTCAAAGTAATTACCTCCCTTATGTTGGCTCACGAACATACCCGTGCACCTTAGTTCGCCGTCACCTCTGCAGCTTTTGGGGTTTAGATTACGGGTTAGTTACTCCATAATTCAACTTTTACTTTAGATGTCTTGATGTATCGTTCTGGTTGTTCTGCTGGCAGTCCTAATGGACTCAGGCGACCTGTGCAAATGTATTCTCCAGGTGTAAGCAACCCAGTGATTTCTTCATATGCTCCCACTTGGTCGTCATTCATAACAAGCACGAATTGCCTTTCTTGTGCCGCGTTGTACTGCTTACCAGTGAGCAAAACCAAGGAAATATTCTTCCTGTTCTGGCCTTCGTCACCCGCAAGTCCGACCGTATGCAGGGCCATCTTGATAGGTCTGTCAACGTTTCCACCTGCTCCTGCCGAACGATAAACCCTGATCACCGCACCAGCTCCCGATGTGTTGGATTGCAACATCGTAACGCCTGCGGTGCTATCGGATGTCTTTATGCCTATTTGCGCGGTCTGCCATGTATTTCCGGTGAATTGCAATGATTCAAGGGTGAATTTGATAGCTGTGAACTTGGTTGGGTCGAATTTAACCTTGGTGCGGATATCGGCGTATGAATTATTCGTCCTTGGTGCTGTTACAGTTATTTCACCTCTGCCTGGTAGTGGCTCAAATGTCGTACCAGCTCCTACAACCTCTGTAGCATCTGCCGCGAGTTTAGTTGCAGTTTCAAGCCAGGCCGGAATCGTTCCATCTGTGAAATCAGCTACCAAAGACTTGTACACCTTGCCGTATGGGATCAACTTACCATCAGGTCCGGTAATGTGCATGCCCTACACCTCCACTGAGTAGGCAAGGCCCACATTGTTGTCCGTATTGTAATACACATAGATTGTCCCATCGAACACCGCAACGGTCATAGACTGCATGTTGGTTGTTTCCCAAGGCAGTGTCGGAATGTCCATGATAAGTTTCGGCTTGTCCTTGAGCGTTCGCCAGTCATCCGATATTAGCGCGATGGCTGGACGTGCTACGGTCGCGACTCCACCAGAAGCATATGCGGAAAGCATGCCTAACCACCAGGTTTGACCACGGTAGACAAATAACCCCGCATTGGATCGCGAGAAGTTTTCGGTACTATTAAGGGTTGCGTCATTGCCGCCAAGCATCGGACGCGGATCACACAACCACTGTCTACCGTTGTGAGATATCCACATCGCTTTACGCCCAAAGTCTCCGCCACCCATTACAGAAAACCCGTACCATTTTTCTGCTGTGCGGAACACTGCGAAATACCCTGTGTGTCCATCTCCAGGGAAGTTAGGCGGCTTATCAAGCAAAAGTCCGACTCTTGTCCATGTAAGCATGTCCGTAGATGTCGCAAGTGCTGTAGATTGGTTTATGCCGAGTCCACTTTGTTGATAGTACATGAAGAACAGTTTTTCCGTCTCGTTCCACATAACAAAAGGTGTTTCTGTTGAATTACCTTCAACCGTATCAACATATACCTCACCATGTCGGATCCATGGGCCTTTAGGGTCGTTGGCATAAGCCAATCCAATGCCGCCACGGGCATTATGGTTCGTGGAGTACGTTGCATAAAAACGGCCTTTAGCGTTCGGAATTAAGTGACCCACCTCAATAGGTCTAAACCAATACATACTCCCAGTCTGCGCCTTTGCCGCTGTGTAGATCGGATCGCCTTCAAGCTTTTTGAACTGAGGGATGTATTGTTCTCTACCTTTGGTGTCTGAAAATCCATAAGGCGCTACACCTTCCCTAGCCTTGTTCGCTCTCGATAGAGCAACTACTGATAAATCATCAGGCATCTACTCCACCATCCCTTTAATGGACAATGTCCCTGTACTTGGTTTGGTGTAGTTAATGACAAGTGTGAATCCAGCTGGAACAGAAAAAGACACCACTTCACCGAGTTTTCCCGATGTAATGATGTCAGTTGGTGCCGTTAGTCTTATACCTTCTTTTGTAACGCCCTTTCCGCTCGGACCTTTTAATTGAAAAGACAACGTCGATGTCACCGCATCTGTTGAACCTGAAAATTCCAGTGTCAACGTCTTACTTGTCTTAGCAATGTACTCTGCAGATCCTGCGGTTGATACTTTATCCGCTAACACTATGCCTTCAGGCGTTGTTGTCGCAACTGGTAGCCTTTTCTCGTCTGAGACAGTAACGTCACGGTTAGTTTTTGAATTCCAAAACCTTGACAACATATTACTGCCACCTTTCAATTCGGTTTAATACTCACTGCTGGACTCGAACCAGCGACCACGGCTGTATAAGAACCGTACTCTTACCATCTGAGTTAAGTGAGCTCAAATAAAAAAGCCGCCTAATCTTGGCGACTTGGTATTATCCCCTCAAGGTAGACAGTGAAAAAAAGAGATCATGTTAAAATGAACTCAACACTGAAAACCGGAGGGGATTTTTGCTATGCCAGCG
>NZ_JAGIKV010000013.1 GCF_017874615.1 Paenibacillus xylanexedens | reverse complement strand
AGCCCTGCTGTCAGGCTAGCGTCTTTAGGCGCAGTTTGGCAACAGGGGGTTATACCCCAAGAGCAAACCACCCGTTGGACGGGTGGTCCTGATTGATATAAATCGCAACTTAAGGGAAGAGAACAAGCATATACTGTTATGAACTCCGTACTTCAGGAAAGAATGAATAGGACGGGATAGCTTGACAAGTAGGTTCAGGTTACCTATAATTCTTTCAGTAATGTTTACGATTAAGAGATGCGGAGTGAATCATAATGACATTTTATAAAGTGCAACATCAAGTTCAGGATAACCGGACAGGCACGACGAGCAAAAGAGGCAACATGAAGTTACTGTGGACGGGTTTGCTTATTCTCACTTTGCTGGTATTGTCAGCGTGTGGGCAGGATAGTTCCAATAGTGCGAAGATTGTGGAAGGCAAGGTAAACGTTGTGACGACATTTTATCCTGTATATGCTTTTACGACTGCAATCGGTGGTGAGGATGCCAATGTCATTAACTTGCTGCCAACGGGAGTAGAGCCACATGACTGGACTCCGAAGAGTCAGGATATCGTTAATACGTCCAAGGCACAACTGTTTCTCTATAATGGAGCTGGACTGGAAGGATGGGTTCCGAATTTCCTGAAGTCGTTGAATAGCGATACACAGGTGAAGTCTGTTGCCGTCAGTGAAGGTGTTAAGCTGTTAACCGCTGAGGGTGATGATGGTCACGGTCACGGCGAAGAGCACGCAGATGAGCATGCGGATGAACATACAGATGAGGCGACCAGTGAAGATGTCGCTGATCATCATATTGATCCACATACGTGGGTTAGTCCGAAATCAGCCATGATCATGGCTGAAAACATCAAAAATAGTCTGGTCGAGGCAGATCCTGATCACAAAGCAGGTTACGAACAACGTTATGAAGCGCTTCGTACGAAGCTTGAGACGCTGGATCAGCGTTTCACAGATGAATTGGCTAACGTACCAAACAACGAAATTGTTGTCTCGCACCAAGCGTTTGGCTACCTTGCACGTGATTATGGATTAACCCAGCATGCCATTATGGGACTTTCCCCGGATGCTGAACCGACAGGACAGGATATTGTGAAGCTTGCGAAACTGGTTAAAGATGAGGGTATTAAGTATATTTTCTTTGAAGAGCTAGTATCTGACAAATTGGCGAAAACACTGGCAAGTGAAGCAGGAGTGGAGACCATGGTCCTTAATCCGGTTGAGGGATTGACCAAGGAGCAGGCAACAAACGGGGATGATTATTTCACCCTCATGGAGAAAAATTTGCAAAATCTGCTGATCGCATTAAAATAAGATAGAATGAAGAATTCAGATCGAAGAGTCTTTACCGTTCACGGTGAAGGCTCTTAGGACGCTATGGGATTCTTATATATAATGAAGGGCGGCTTTGCCATGCAGCAAATCATGCCACTATGTCATGATCCAATTATAGAGATCGAGAAACTATCATTTTCCTACGGGGACCAGCGAGTGATTGAGAATCTTGATTTTATGGCCCAGGAACGGGACTTTGTCGGGATTATCGGTTCCAATGGGGCTGGTAAAACGACATTGCTGCGCATGCTGGTAGGACTTCTTCCTCCTGCGCAGGGAGATATCAAACTATTCGGACAGTCGATCCGCAGGTTCAAGGACTGGGACCGAATTGGGTATGTGCCTCAAAAGAATGCATTTAACCCGTTGTTTCCTGCGACCGTTCGTGAAGTGGTCATGTCAGGCTTGTATAATAACAAAAACATGTTCCGTCGTATGTCTCGCAAATGTCAGCAACAGTGCACGGATGCGATGCAGGTCATGCGGATCGAGGATCTGGCGAACAAACGTATTGGTCAATTGTCCGGCGGGCAGCAGCAGCGTGTATTTTTGGCACGAGCGCTTATCAATCACCCGGATCTGCTGATTCTGGATGAACCTACCGTAGGTATTGATGCTGAATCACAGGCCAGTTTCTTTGAACTGATTACCCATATGCATGAACATCACCGAATGACTTTTCTAATGGTGTCTCATGATATGGATCGGATGGAGAGTTATCTGGGTTCTAAAGCTGTGGTAACAAATGGAAAAATTAATTTTCATGTCCGTCATTCGCATGAGGTACAGGATTGTGCCGAGACCAATCTGCAACATACCACTGCACAGGTACGCTAGCCGTATTTATGGCCCATTAGATTAGAGTAAGGCCGAAGGAGTCGTGTTTGTTTTGGAAATATTAATGAGTGATTTTTTTCAGCGTGCCCTGGCGGGTGGGTTGTTAATTGGCATTACCGCTCCGTTAATCGGACTGTTCCTGGTCTTACGGCGGTTATCCATGATCGGAGACACTTTGTCTCATGTGACCATTGCCGGTGTTGCACTTGGATTCCTGATTGAAGTGTATCCCATTGCAGTGGGCTTGATATTTGCAGTGCTTGCTTCATTTGCGATAGAAAAATTGCGCAAAGCGTACAAGAGTTACGCCGAATTATCGATTGCTATTATCATGTCCGGTGGCGTGGCTCTTGCTTCCTTGTTCTTCACGCTGGGCAAAGGATATAATGCAGATGTCATGAGTTATTTGTTCGGCAGTATATATACATTAGACGCTACGGATCTGAAGCTGGTAGGTGTGGTTACGCTGATCGTGGTGATCGTAGTGGCATTGTTACATAAGGAATTTTTCCTGCTCAGCTTTGAGGAAGATGCGGCAGCGGTTACAGGGTTGCCTGTGAGAATTCTGAACATGTTAATCACTGTGATGACAGCACTTGTCATTAGCACGGCGATCAAGATTGTCGGTGCGCTTCTGGTGTCAGCGCTATTGACCATTCCGGTAGCGGTCAGCCTGTTAATGGCCCGAAGTTTCAAATCCGCGATTATCTTGTCCGTGGTGATCGGCGAAATTGCCGTAGTCCTTGGACTGGTTGTAGCAGGCATCTGGAACCTCGCACCTGGAGCAACGATTGTATTATTGCTGATCATGATGCTGATTCTGACGATGATTGGAAAAAAAGGGTTCCGAGCCTGACGACTGAACGAGCAAGCACGTGAGCCCGGGGAAGGGAGACATCCGCTTCATGCCTGATGTTAATGTATGGATGGCTTTTGTAGCAGGCTTAGTCTCATTTATATCACCATGTTGTCTTCCGCTGTATCCATCATACCTCTCCTACATTACAGGTATGACGGTACAACAACTGAAGGATGACCGCAATCAGCGCGAAGTCCGCTTTAAGACGATGACGCATACGCTGGCGTTTATTTTAGGCTTCTCGGCTGTATTTTATTCGCTTGGCCTTGGTGCCGGGTTGTTTGGCCAATTTTTCAACGATAACCGTGAACTGATTCGTCAATTGTCTGCGATTCTGATTATGCTTATGGGGTTGTTTTTGCTTGGTGTGTTCAAGCCGCAGTTTTTGATGAAGGAACGCAAGCTGGATATGAAATGGAAACCCGCAGGTTATCTGGGCTCATTTATATTTGGTATCGGTTTCTCAGCAGGGTGGTCGCCTTGTATTGGTCCCATTCTAACAGCGATCATTGCTATGGCTGCAAGTGAGCCCACAACCTGGCTGGCGCTGATTACAGGTTATACCGCAGGGTTTGCAATCCCGTTCTTCATTTTGGCCTTTTTCATCGGTTCTACACGTTGGATCTTACGCTATTCCAATGTCATGATGAAAATCGGGGGAGCATTAATGTTGTTCCTTGGGTTATTGCTTTTTACAGATCAGATGACGAAGATTACCATCTGGTTGCAGCAGATTACACCAGACTGGATGATTATTTAGACGGATGAACTGAATTCGAGTATTCTTATGTATGGCATAGCAGGCTACATGTTACCAGAGACACTCTGGGTCATGTAACCTGCTTTTTAATCGTTTGTTAGAAATGCCTATACCAGCATATCATTACGGGCAGTCGCGTTTTTCGTTTAGGTGAAGTAATCAATACTGGCTAGTGGGAAATGTTCAAAGATTCGTTCCGTAATGAATTCGCGCAGCGCATCTTGCTGGTCATCCTTATACACATACTTGTACTGACCCCAACGGCCCCATTTCATCTTACGTTTCTCGATATCCATCTCCAGCTTGGTTTTAGGATAACGTTTCTCAATGGTTGCTTTGGCCGTTTTGGTAAAACGGTGCTGGATCATCTCAAAGGTAAGATCCTTGGTTGCTTCCTCTGGAAGCGTATCTGCCAGCTTCTGCAACAGATCCGAGTATCCTTCTTCCCAGCCTTCATACCACATGATAGGAGCGATAATGAAGCCCAGGGGATAACCGGCGTGTGCAATTTTGCCAGCAGCTTCAATGCGTTCCTCAAATCTGGAGGTAGCCGGTTCAAAGTTTTTGATGACATAATCCGAATTGACACTAAACCGGATACGGGTGTGGCCGTTATGTTTAAGGTTCAGCAACGGATCAACGTGATGATATTTGGTTACAAAGCGCAAGCGTCCATATTCTTCTTCCGCCATAAAACGAATCAGGTCACTTAAATTCTCCGTGATATGCTCGAGTCCCACGGGATCAGAAGTACAAGCGGCTTCAAATCGCGTGATTTCAGGTGCGCGTTCTTCAATGTATCCTTTTGCAGCCTGAATGATCTCCTCGGTATTAACATAGACACGGACATAAGGTTTCGCACCAAGTGTAGTCTGAAGATAACAATAATGGCAGTGCCCCATACAGCCTGTAGAGATGGGAATGGCATATTCCGCTGAAGGTTTCGACTGGTCAAACTTGAGTGTCTTGCGCACACCAACGACCAGAGTACGCTTTGCCATTCGATATTTTTCTTGTTCGGTTTCACCGGGCAGGTTTGTGATTCGGTTATGGGATGTGGTCATCTGATAAGGTATGTTTTTGGATGTCACCCATTCCATAATCCGTTTGCCTTTATCATATTCCAATGCACCGGGTTCAAAATACACCAAATCGGGAATAAAGGGTTTAGTACCTTTTGCTTTACGAACTGGCGGTGAGGCTACACTTGTACTCACGAAATCACTCCTTTCGATGCGGAACTTTGCTTAGTTTGCCTCGTTTGGGGAGAAGTCACGCCTGCCAATTACTTGTGTAACAGCGCGCTCCGAACTGTGCAGGACTTGCCAATGCGTATTGATAACATGTATCATTATAAGATAGGGACCAGGCACGAATAGGAGCCGGTCAGAGAGAAAAGAGGGAAGCAGATGCCAACGCCCAGTATGGAAGATTATTTGGAGCGTATATACAAATTAATTGATGAAAAGGGCTATGCTCGTGTGTCTGATATAGCTGAAGGACTGGAAGTACATCCTTCATCGGTGACGAAGATGATCCAAAAGCTGGACAAAGACGAGTACCTGATCTATGAAAAGTACCGCGGACTGGTGCTTACGCCAAAAGGCAAAAAGATGGGCAAACGTTTGATGGAGCGCCATCATCTGCTTGAACAATTTTTGACAACGATTGGTGTTCAGGAAGAAAATATCTACAATGATGTTGAAGGCATTGAACATCATCTGAGCTGGGACTCCATTACATGCATTGAGTCCTTGGTTGAATACTTCCGTCAGGATGAGAGCCGGTTGCGTGACCTCAAAAACCTTCAGGACGTCATGAGTAATACGGAGTCTTAAGTTTCAGCAGTGGAATACACATGGTGATCTACAATGAATTGTATCCTGTGATCAAAGGATGCTTCTTGCCGTTTCAATGGCAGGGAGCATTTTTTTGTGTGCAATCACACCATAATTTGGTGATTTTCGCAACTAAACGAACGGTAGGAGCGTCTATTAAACTAGTAGAATTTACCGCAAATTTATAATGATTTTGGAGGACTGCACTAATGAACGTTCGTAAAGGATTGATGCTGCTGCTCATTTTTGTACTTGGATTACAGACAGCAGGCATGACGGCACAAGCGGCCGGGCAGAAGGAAATCGCTATTTTTCTAGACGGAAACCGTTTGGAATCGGATGTATCACCCTACATCTTGCCCAAAGTAAATGTAACGATGGTGCCTCTGCGTGTTATTAGCGAAGGACTGGGTGCGTCTGTTTTATGGTCTCAAGCTACTCGTACCGTGACCATTCAGAAATCCGATTCGGTCATCTCTATGACAAGCGGACGCCAGCAGGCGACTGTGGATAACGATGCAGTTGGTCTGGATGCATCGGTCGAATTGAAACAAGGTCGGGTCATGGTACCCATTCGATTCGTCAGTGAGAACCTGGGCATTCGAGTGAACTGGAATCAGGCAGCCCAGACCATTGATCTGTACACAGGAGACGAATCAGTCCCAACTCCTGAACCAACCCCGGCAACCCCAGCGGAGCCTGGAGGCACGGGCACTGTACCAGCTTCTGAAGAGATGCGTGGAGCCTGGATTTCCACTGTGAATGGAGACTGGCCTTCATCCGGTGCCAAGGGAAATGTAGAGAAGCAAAAACAGGAGTATACGAAACAGCTAGATACGTTGCAAGGTATGGGCATTAATGCCGTATTTGTCCAAGTGAGAGCCAATGGGGATGCCATCTATCCTTCAGGTCTGGTACCTTGGAACAGCGTATTGACAGGAACACAAGGTAAAGATCCAGGTTATGATCCCCTCGCGTTTATGGTCGAGGAAGCACATAAACGGGGCCTGGAGTTCCACGCCTGGTTTAATCCGTTTAGAGCAACGAACTCAGCGAGTACAACAAACTTGACTGCAAACCATATCTCCAAGCTTCATCCAGACTGGATTGTGAATGCATCCGGCAAAATGTACATTAACCCGGGTATCCCGGAAGCCAGACAGCATATTATCGATACGATCATGGAAGTGGTCAATCAGTATGATATTGATGGTGTACATCTGGATGATTATTTCTATCCGTCCAATGTGACATTTAATGATGATGCGGCCTTCAAAACCTATAACACATTGAATACCAAGGACCGTGCTGAATGGCGTCGGGACAATATCAATCAGTTCGTTAAGCAGCTCGGGCAGAGCATTCACAGCGTGAAAGCTAACGTTGAATATGGAATTAGTCCATTTGGTGTATGGCGTAACAAATCTGTTGATCTGACAGGTTCTGATACCAAAGCAGGAGTAACCGCGTATGACAGCATGAATGCAGATGTGCGGACATGGATTAACCAAGAGTGGATCGACTATGTCGCTCCGCAGGTGTATTGGAGTATGACACTGAGCGTAGCCCGATATGACAAAGTCGTGGACTGGTGGGCGAATGAAGTGGCTAACACAAATGTAAAATTGTATATCGGTCACTCTCCTTATAAGTTAGGTACGCCGGAAATTGGCTGGCAGACATCACAGGAGATCATCGATCAGCTGAACTACAACAAGAAGTATGGTTCGGTCAAAGGGGATATATTCTTTAGTTCACAGTACTTGACGAAGAACCCTCTTGGTTTGATTGCCAAATTAAAAGCCTACTATGGTCTATAAAACATTTTAAAATACAGTGATAAGACAAACCCTTCTTCTCATAGAGTGGCAGTAGAAACGTGGCTGCCTGGAGAACGGGGGTTTTTTGTTATGTTAATTAACGCGGTGTTTGAAGGTGGAGGCGTCAAAGGGATCTCGCTTGCAGGTGCTGTGCAGGGTGCTCAAGACTGCGGCATTCAGTTTAATCGAGTGGCAGGCACATCATCCGGTTCCATTGTAGCTGCTCTGCTAGCGGCCGGTTACAGGGCCGAGGAGATGAAAGTCATTATTGAGAATACCCCCTTTGTTTCATTGCTGCGTCGTTCCCCCATATTTAATACCCGATGGATTGGCCCCGCAGCGAGGCTGTTCTTGAAGAAAGGTTTGTATTCGGGGGAGGCATTGGAATCATGGATTCGCAAGATGCTGGAGCAGAAAGGGATTCGCACATTCGCTGACTTGCCACAAGGTAAGTTGCTTATTACGGCATCCGATATATCCAATGGAACCATTCTGGTGCTGCCAGACGATATTCGACGGTTCGGCATTGATCCTGCCAAGCTGGATGTTGCAAAAGCGGTACGTATGAGTTGCAGTATCCCGTATTTTTTCGATCCGGTAGTCATACGCAAATCACCAGTATTCTCCAAAGGACTTCCTTTTCAAGATCAGTTTGTGTATGTCGTGGATGGTGGATTGCTTAGCAATTTTCCGTTGTGGCTCTTCGATGGTGATCGTTCGGAACGAGGAGGAGACGTTATTCCGGTTGTCGGATTCAAAATGGTGGGGAAGACGGAAGTGGAACCTGCCCGGATTAAAGGACCCCTAAGCATGCTTCAGGCCCTTGTAGAGACGATGCTCACAGCACATGATGAACGCTACATCGAACAGATTAACCGGTTTCGTACAGTGAAGATACCAACGCTTGGCATTAAACCAACGCAATTTCATTTATCGTTACAGGACAGCACAGCTTTATATCGATCAGGCGCTACCGCAGGGAGCGAATTTTTCAACGGATGGAATATGAAAATGTATGGTGAACAGTTGGACAAACAAAGAAAAGAATTGCGCAAGAAACAGGCAGAAGCTCCACCTCTGATTCCTGTATAAACGCGAAAAAAGCAATTCTCCGCATGTTGGGAGAATTGCTTTTTTGTATGTTCAGTACCTTTTAGTGAAATTTCGGTATATCTTCATCGCTTTTACCTTTTTGTCCCTGAATCACTTGGAAAGGATAATCCTTGCGTTTCTTTGAAGAGCCGCTGCTCTTTCTGGCACTGGACTGTGCATTGACTTTCGCCATGGTTCGTGCAGATGGCTTAATCTTTGGTGATTTGGCTTTTTGTGCCCAGCGACGAGGCGGATATTTGTACAGCAGGAATACGGCTCCGAACACGACCAGAGGAATAATGATCCTGGATGGACTAGCGTTCCCCAGCCAAGTCAAGACTCCAACAGCAGCTAGTGCGATGAACGTCCAAAATAAGATTGCCTGCTTGTTCATATCATTCACCCTTTCACAGGATCGAGTGTTGCAACAGGTACTTCTGACGTAGCAGAGACATTGGCAAGCTTGGCATCCAACTCACGCATACGGTTAAACGAAGCAATGGATACTTCTACCTGTTCGTTGGTCGGTTCTTTTGTTGTCAGCAATTGCAGCCACAATCCCGGGTATCCGAGATAACGCAGTACAGGAATATCACGTACCGAATTCGTGAGCTTTAACAGTTCAAAAGAAATGCCTAGCACAACTGGCAATAACAACAGACGCTGACCCATCCGTTCCCAGAGGTTATCGTACGTGAAGAGGGAGTATAGAAACACTCCAATAATGACAGTCAACATAATGAAGCTGCTTCCGCAGCGGTAGTGCAGTCGGCTGTACTTTTGGACGTTCTCCGGTGTCAGTTCTTCACCAGCTTCATGTGCGCTGATTACTTTGTGTTCCGCTCCATGATACTGGAAGAGACGTTTAATCATCGGCGTCTGTGAGATTAACCACAGATAAGCGAGTAACAGGATCAGTTTAATGCCGCCTTCCAGTAAATTATGCAAAAACTGATTGTCGAATGCATTTTTGAATAGAAAATTCTCGATAACAACAGGAAGCAATGTGAGCACAACTTTACCAAAAAGGAATGAAAGGATGGCGACGGCGGTCACACCAATGATCATGCTTAGGCTCCAGCCCGAACCTTCTTTCTCTTTTTGCTTGGCTTTCTCTTCCGGTTCCAGTTCATCATCAGCATAGGCGTCAGCAGAATAATTGAGATGTCTGCTACCTTTGACACTTGAATCTATAATGCTGACAATTCCGCGTAATAAAGGAATCCGCCGCAATTTCGTGACCCAGGACTTGTCTTGCTTGGGAACTTCCAGATACGTAATTTCGCCGTCTTTTCTACGAACAGCTGTAACGTTGACATGTTTCCCACCGAACATTACGCCTTCAATGACAGCTTGCCCCCCATAGCTGACAGGCTTGGATTGTTGAGGCAAATTATTCACCTTCCTATTCTGTTCTAGGCCTTCGCGATCAAAGGCAGTTTAATAACCCTATTGTATCGAATTTTGAGACCAATTTCTAGTTTATGAGTCAAACCTTGAAGGATGTTGTTAAGATTGTCCTGTTTTGAACATACTACCTCGTAGAATCGGAGCGGAAATTCGAGGCATAATGCGGGATTATCAACTGAATGAAGGAGAATATCGATGACAGAACGTAAGCATGAAAATACATCACAAGATGAAGGTCAACGTCCGAAAGAACGGCAGCAAAAAGACAAGGGCAGGCGCCCTACCCAGAGGCAAGGTCAAGCACACTACTATACGAAGCCATTTTCCTTTGCGTTAGAGCTAGGCTTTTTTGCCGGTTTTATCTGGGGTGGGCTGCATTGGCTATTCTATATGTTACATTTTACGATTGTACCTGTCGGATTTCTGGCCGAGCCTTTTTTCAAACATGAATATATATATACCGCAGCAGGGCATTTGACAGGCTGGCTGTTTTTTATCGTCTTTTCCATCTTGGCATCCTTACTCTACACGTTCACGATTAGAAAACTGAAAGGGCCGTTACCCGGCATGGTATATGGAATCGTCTGGTGGCTGATTCTCTTTATACTGGTCGGACCAAAACTGGGGATGATGAAGCCTTTGAACGGTTTAACGTGGGATTCGATCATCACGGAACTCTGTTTCTTTTTGTTATGGGGGCTGTTCATCGGTTACACGGTAGCCATGGAGTTCACGGACGAACGCAAACGCGAGCCGGAGCAAGCGGGGGCATAGCGCAAAAAAGCTTCTCAATCCGGCAATGCCTGTGTTAAAATAGCAGATGGTTATTTGCAGAGAGGGTGGAGCAGCGATGAAACGAATTATTGTGATCAATGGTCCGAACCTGAACATGCTTGGTGTACGCGAACCGGGCATCTATGGAACGCTTAGTCTGAAGGATATTGAGGACAAAATTCGCAGACAGGCTGATGAAATTGGCGTCTCCATCGCTTTTTATCAATCGAACCATGAAGGGGACATCATTGACCGCATTCATGCAGCGATGGGTGAGGCAGACGGAATAATACTGAATGCCGGAGCATTTACCCATTATAGCTATGCTATACGTGATGCAATCAATGCTGTAAAAGTCCCTACAGTGGAAGTACATCTATCCAACATTCATGCACGCGAAGCGTTCAGACATCATTCAGTGATTGCAGCGGAAACAATCGGGCAGATTGCCGGATTTGGCGAAGTAAGCTATGAACTGGGATTGCTGGCTCTTGTGCGTCATCTGGACAAACAAACCTGAGCCGGGAACCCGGGAATGTGAGAGAAAGAAGGGTTACCGATGGAAAACAAACGAGTAAATAAGTTGCGTGAAGCCATGCGTGAGCATGAACTCACTGCAATGCTGATTACAAACCCGATTAACCGTCGTTATATGACGGGTTTTACAGGCTCGGCGGGATATGTGCTGATTACGGAACAGGATGCATATCTGCTGACTGATTTCCGTTATATGTCACAAGCGCCTCAACAAGCCAAAGGATTCACCGTTGTGGAGCATGGAGCCAAGCCGATGGATACGGTGCGCGAATTGCTGACATCCGCAAACATCAAAGAAGTGGGCTTCGAGCAGGATAGTGTCACATTTGGCACGCATTCAGCTTATGCTGAAGCACTGCAGTCTATTGGACTGAAAGCTGTATCCGGAATTGTGGAACAACTTCGCATGTTCAAGGATGAAGACGAGATCGCGGTCATGCAGAGAGCAGCAGATCTGGCGGATGCCACGTTCAGCCACGTTTTGCAGTTTGCAAAACCAGGCATGACGGAGCGTGAAGTGGATCTGGAGATGGAGTTTTTCATGCGCAAGCATGGGGCAACGTCCTCTTCGTTTGACACCATTGTAGCATCGGGTGAACGATCTGCTATGCCTCACGGTGTAGCGAGCAGCAAGGTCATCGGACAGAATGAGTTAATTACATTTGACTTCGGTGCACTTTTGGACGGATACTGTTCAGATCTGACACGTACCATTGCAACAGGCACACCTGTACCTGAACTGCGCAAAATTTATGACATTGTACTGGAAGCTCAGTTACATACGCTGGAGAACCTGAAACCGGGTATGACCGGACGGGAAGCAGATGCATTGGCTCGTGATATCATTGCAGGTCACGGATATGGAGATCAATTCGGGCACAGCACAGGCCACGGTCTGGGTATGGAAGTTCACGAAGCTCCTCGTTTGTCCAAGCTTAGCGATGATGTATTGAAACCGGGTATGGTTGTTACCGTTGAACCGGGTATATATATTGACGGGCTTGGCGGCGTGCGTATCGAGGATGACGTAGTGATTACCGAGACGGGTATTCATATTCTCACGAAGTCGGACAAGAAGTTCACCGTAATCGGCTAAATTACAGCCACAGGGATATAAGACGATTTTTAATATAAAGGTACAGGTTATTACTGATTGTTATGGACCATTGCAAAAGTAGTGAAGGGAGCGGAATCGATTCTGAAGAAGCGAAGCGCTCGCCTTTTTCTCCTCATTTTAAACCTTATTAAAATCTAGTCGGGAAAATGAGGAGACAACAGCGATCGGAGGAACGATCCGAACCCGTAACGGTCACATCGCACATGGTCATCAATTCAGAATAAACCCACCTTTACATTAACCCTTCGTCTTATATCACCTATTTTTTAACCATATCAGGAGGGATTTTTTGTGATTTCAGTAAACGATTTTAAAACAGGCTTGACCGTGCAAGTAGATAACGATATCTATACCGTGCTTGATTTCCAACACGTTAAACCAGGTAAAGGCGCTGCCTTTGTACGTTCCAAATTGAAAAACCTGCGTAACGGTAACACCGTTGAAAAAACATTCCGTGCAGGCGAAACGATTGGTCGTGCCATCATCGAAAACCGTGGCGTATCCTACCTGTATGCAAGCGGTACAGAGCACACGTTCATGGATAACGAAACATATGATCAGTTCACATTGACTAGTGATCAACTGGAATGGGAATTGAACTTCCTGAAAGAAAACATGGTCGTTAAGATTGTTAGCTACCAAGGTGAAATCCTCGGAATTGACTTGCCAACAAGCGTTGAGTTGAAAGTCATCGAGACTGAGCCAAGTGTTAAAGGTAACACTGCACAAGGCGCTACCAAAAATGCAAAAGTGGAAACAGGCTTGAACGTACAGGTTCCTTTGTTCATTAACGAAGGTGACGTTCTCCTGATTGACACACGTGAAGGTAAATACTCTTCCCGTGCGTAACTTTCACAGCTTGTAAGCTAAAAAAGGTTATTAACAACCCTTTGCCATTCCTTTGGCAGAGGGTTTTTTCGAAAAAAGATTAGCCTATCAGGCGCTTTCGTAATATACTGGGTTAAAGTCATTTCTCGTAGAGAATAATGACGATGGACATTAATTATGCATACTGCACAAGGTAGGGAGTGGATTTGCGTTGTCATTGTACGTCATGAAATTTGGGGGCAGCTCGGTCGGAGATACAGAACGCATGAAGCGTGTAGCCGGACGTGTTGTAGAAAAAGCTGATGAAGGACATCGGTGTGTAGTTGTGGTTTCGGCCATGGGGGATACAACAGATGATTTGATTGATCAGGCAAAACAACTGAATAGTGATCTGCCTGCTCGTGAGATGGATATGCTCTTAACGACAGGAGAACAGATTTCGATCTCTTTGTTATCGATGGCTATTCAAGCGCTTGGACGTAAGGCAGTATCGTTTACGGGCTGGCAAGCGGGATTCCGCACAGAGCCGGTTCACGGAAAAGCACGTATTCATGATATTCAGCCTGACCGTGTGAATGCAGCACTTGCTGAGGGCAACATTGTTATTGTTGCAGGCTTCCAGGGCATGACGGAAGACGGCGAGATCACAACGCTGGGTCGTGGTGGTTCGGATACAACAGCTGTAGCGCTGGCGGCGGCCATTAAGGCTGATGCGTGTGAGATCTATACGGATGTAGACGGAATCTATTCTACGGACCCGCGGATCGTTAAGGTTGCGCGCAAGCTGAAGGAAATATCGTATGACGAAATGCTGGAACTTGCTAATTTGGGAGCAGCGGTGCTGCATCCGCGTGCAGTAGAGTACGCGAAGCATTCCGGTGTACCTTTAATTGTAAGATCCAGCTTTAACCATAATGAAGGAACGGTTGTGAAGGAGGAAGCAGCAATGGAACAAGGCGTAGTGGTTAGTGGTATTGCCTATGACAAAAACGTGGCTCGCATCAGTATTCTGGGTGTGCCGGATGTACCAGGAGTTCTGGCCGAAGTATTTGGTGCGCTTGCATCCAATCAGCTGGATGTGGACATTATCGTTCAGAGCGGTGTGATGGATGGCAAAGCGGACTTCTCGTTCTCTGTGGCGCTGTCTGATCGTGAGAACGCATTACGTGTCATTGAAGGCCTTCACAGCCGCTTGCCTTACCGTGAAGTTACATCAGAGGAGAACCTCGTTAAAATCTCCATTGTTGGCGCAGGCATGGTCAGTCACCCTGGTGTAGCTGCGAAGATGTTCCAAGTCATTTCCGCTGAAGGCGTGAGCATCAAGATGGTGAGTACTTCCGAGATCAAAGTATCTTGTGTTATTGACGGAGATAAGCTGCATGACGTCATTAAGGCATTGCATACAGCATATGATCTCGACACTGCCGAGCAAGCCGTTATCGGCGGACCTCAAGACCGCAGATAAGGTGTCTCTGTGTATGTAAATGAGCAAAGGTGTACTGTTGCCAACGGGCAGCAGTACACCTTTTTTTGTTTTTCGCATAACAATTTTCACATCAACTTGAACATCTTTCCCCCGCGTATGCCTCTATAAGGCTGCATGCGGTTCCCCTCCCCCATCTCGGGAACACAATCCAGCAGGTTTAATTGAGAACAATACGAAATGTCATGAACTCTGCCTAACTTTTCAAGCCTCCGCCCGCTAACAGACCCCTGCACCAACTCCGGGATGCTCTCCTTACATTGGGATACCGCCTGATGAAGCACTATGCCGAGATCGTTAAGTTGGAGGGAAGAACAGGATTGACGGTGCAGTTCGTCGATGATACATCCAGCACACAAGCCGTCCTCCAGAGCAAATTCATCCTGGTTCCCCGCACATAACAGCAATACATCTCGTTGAAGTTCACATAGGGCTGCTGCAACAGCCTGCACATTGAGAAATGAACCAGCGAATACATGTTTCCCCTTGGAAGCCTTGATCAAAGCTCGTGTTCCATCGGTTGTGGTTAGAATGATTGTTTTATCTGCAATGCCTGCAGTCATATATTCATAGGGGGAATTCCCCACTTCGAATCCGGTGATTTTTTTGTCAAAACGTTCCCCGCCTCGAATGCAATCTTTCACTTCCATTTGTTTGGCTTGTGGAACGGTCTCTACGGCAATCACAGCGGAAGCGTCATACGCCAGAGCCGTAACAATCGTACTGGTCGTACACAATACATCAATGACAACTGCACTTCGCCCTGCAATATCAATGGTACGTACTTCATTCACATTGCCAACGACATCAACTCGCACTCCCCACAACTCCTTTCTGTATCTGGGGATCGGTAGTTCTGTTTTGAACCGAAATGGAACTTACCTATCTGCAATTACTATATGCATGCACATCTAGACGGGTGCCTAGAACAGAAGGTGGATCTATGGTTTCAACTCTCAACCGTATTCTGAAGAATTGATAGATTTCAGCGTCATAAATTAAATGTACAGGCATAAACTTGAGATATGAACAAGCGCCAGAAGTGTGAACCAAATGATCTCAAGGTTGGAGGAGCCTACTCATGAAGGTGAACTGGAGGGAACTTTTTCCGGAACCGATCCGAACCATTCTTGGAAGAATGCCACCCGCTCTATTGGAACAAGTGGAGGAAGTACGTATTCGTGAAGGCAGACCCCTGGAGATTAATGCAGGCAACACATACCACTTCCTGACACCTCAAGGTTGTCCGACCGGGAATCCTGAAGAAGCGTATGTTCCTCAGAAAGAAGTGACGCACAGGTTGCTGGACCTGATCAGTAACCATTCACTTTATACATTGGAAGAGGAACTGCGGAAAGGGTTCATCACCATACCTGGGGGACATCGAATCGGGCTTGCTGGACGAACGGTACTAAGCGGTGGGCGTGTCGAATACCTGCGTGACATCAACGGGTTTAACGTTCGGGTAGCCCATGAGGTACATGGAGTGGCTGATCGTATTCTTCCTTATCTTCTCGATATGAAGAGCGGACAGGTCCTGCACACGTTGATCCTATCACCACCACAACAAGGGAAAACGACGTTGCTGCGAGATCTGGCGAGACAAATTAGCAGTGGTACAAAGCTTACAGGGGGAACTGAACTGGTTCAGGGAATACGTCCTCGTCTGAAAGTGGGCATTGTGGATGAAAGGTCCGAAATCGCTGGTAGCTACAAAGGAGTACCTGGCTTCGACGTAGGTCCCCGAACAGATGTGATGGACGGTTGTCCGAAGGCTGAGGGCATGATGATGATGCTTCGCTCCATGTCGCCCGATGTCCTGATTGTGGACGAGATCGGTCGTCCGGAGGATGCCGAGGCGGTGATGGAAGCCCTGCATGCAGGAGTCTCGGTGATTGCGACTGCTCATGGCCGTGACCTATCGGAGCTGTCGGCCAGACCCGCCCTCAGAACCTTAATTACGGAGCAGATGTTTCAACGTTATGTCCAGCTGCAACGGACGAGCCGGGGCATGACCTTTCGGCTGGCTGATGGCAAAATGCGTGGGTTGCAGCAAACCGGGGCAGGAGGTGAAGCCTTTGGTTAACATGTTTGGTGCGGTAATTATTCTGTTAGCCAGCACCCTCGCCGGATTTTACAAGGCCAGACAGTATGCATTAAGACCGAGACAGTTGCGAGAACTCATTGCAGCCCTCCAGCGACTAATGACGGAGATTAATTATGGGCTCACTCCTCTTCCCGATGCCATGGGCAAGATGGGAGCACAGACCAAAGAACCTGTAAAGACGCTGTTCCTTCATGCAGCCACACAGATGGAACCTCCTCATGGACTCACTGCCAGGGAAAGTCTGCAGTCAGGCGTGGATCTGGCGTGGGGAAGATCGGCCATGAAGGCTGACGAGCGAGAAGTCATGCTGCAATTAAGCTTCAGCCTTGGCACAAGTGACCGTCAGGATCAGACCAAACATATATCGTTAGCCATTCAACAACTAATGCATGAGGAATCCCGTGCCCAGGCCGATCAAATGAAATATGAACGAATGAGCCGAAGCCTCGGGATGCTTGTCGGAGCGTTAATCGTCATTCTGATCTTCTGAAATAGCCGGGATAGTGAGGTGCCAAGGTCATGAATCTAGAAGTGAACGCAATCTTTCAAATTGCGGGTATCGGAATCATCATCGCCATGATTCACACGGTACTGAAACAAATGGGAAAGGAAGATATGGCTCACTGGGTGACCGTAATCGGATTTGTCGTTGTATTGTTCATGGTGGTCCGTATGCTGGACAGCCTGCTACAAGAGATCAAATCGATATTTCTTTTTCAATGAAAAGCGGTCATGAAGCCGGATGGTGGTGACCTGTGGAAATTATCCAAGTTGTAGGTTTGGCGCTCATCGCAACAGTGCTCATTCTGGTCATTAAGGAACAGAAACCGATGTTTGCCTTTCTAATTGCTGCCGCGACCGGCATTGTCATCTTCATGTTGTTGATTGGCAAAATCGGAGCAGTCATCGAAGTGTTGAAGCGGCTTGCCGAGAATTCAGGCATGGAAAGTATTTATCTGAAAACGGTGCTGAAAATTATTGGCATAGCGTACATCGCTGAATTTGGCGCACAGATTGTCAGGGATGCAGGCCAGGAAAGCATTGCGTCCAAAATCGAATTGGCTGGTAAGGTACTGATCCTTGTACTTGCTATACCGATCATCAGCATTATTATCGAAACCGTCATGAAGCTGATGCCGGTGTAGAAAGGGCGTGCGGACTTCATATGAAATCAATGCATCTTAAGCCGCAGTGGCGCCTTACGGTTGTGCTGATGCTCTGTTTTCTGTTTGGTATCCTGGGACAGGTTACTGCAACCTCGCCTTCCGGTGAGTGGATGGAGCAGCAGGCCAATCAGCTTCCCAAGGATCAGGTGGAGAAATACTGGGATCAACTGATGCAACAATACGGTGGTTTCTTCCCGGAGGGGAAGACCCCTTCCTTCATGGATATGTTAATCCCCGGCAATGAAGGATTCAGCCTGAAATCGGTGTTTGTAGCCATAGGAACCTTCATGCTGCATGAAATTTTATATAATGGCAAACTTCTGGTCACGATTGTGATGCTAAGCGTACTCAGCATGATTCTGGAGACGCTTCAGACCGCATTTGAGAAAAATAATATTAGCAAAATCGCCTATTCCATCTGTTATATGGTCATCATCATCATTGCAATCAACAGCTTCAGTGTGGCGATTGGATACGCCAAGGATGCCATAACCGGCATGATCAACTTCATGATGGCCATGGTTCCCTTGTTATTCACACTGCTTGCGTCCATGGGTAATGTCATCACTGTCTCCGTGACTCATCCACTCATCATTTTCATGATCCATCTGGTGAGTACGTTGATTCACTTGCTGGTATTCCCGTTACTCTTCTTCTCAGCTGTTCTGCATCTCGTCAGTTCATTGTCTGACAAGTACAAGCTGACACAGCTGGCAGACCTCCTGCGCAATATAAGTGTGGCACTGCTGGGTATCCTGCTGACGATGTTTTTGGGTGTAATCTCGGTTCAGGGAGCATCGGGATCGGTAGCGGACGGAGTCAGCCTGAAGGCAGCTAAATACATCGCAGGCAACTTTGTTCCTGTCGTGGGCAGAACATTTGCGGATGCGACGGATACGGTAATTACAGCTTCTTTACTTGTCAAAAATGCAATTGGACTCACCGGAGTGATCATCATTTTGTTTCTATGTGCCTTTCCGGCACTCAAGATCTTGGCTCTTGCCTTGATATACAACGTAACTGGTGCCATTATGCAACCACTAGGAGACACCCCGATTGTAGGATGCCTGCAGGCCATCGGCAAGAGCATGATCTACGTATTTGCGGCGCTCGCAGCCGTCGGGCTGATGTTTTTCCTGGCAATTACCATCCTGCTGACCGCGGGCAATCTGACTGTTATGATGCGCTGAATGTATGCTGGCAAGAAAGGGGATGGAAAGGATGGGGTGGCTGAGCAACTGGCTCCGGGAATTGATTATGATCGTTCTGCTGGCGACCTTTGTGGATATGCTGTTGCCCAATCGATCCATGGAACGTTATGTCAAGCTTGTGCTGAGCCTTCTCATCCTGCTGACCCTTTTATCACCCATAACCAAGCTGCTCAAAAGTGATCCGGTTGGCGAACTGAAACGGGCAATGTCGGCAATGGATGCTCCATCGGATGAGAATGCGACACTCGAACAGATATTAGCTCAGGGCAAGCGGCTGCAATCCAATGAACAGGAACAATCCTTACAATGGACAGCCAAAGAATTGGCTAATGTCATGAAAGGTCAGATTGAAGAAACAACAGGAGCGAGGGTGCGGTCCGTAGAGGTACAGCTGACCATGAGTAAATATGAAACCGAGATGGAGGCTGCCTCATCAGTCGAACTGCCTGTGATCCAGCGTGTGCTGGTCGAGATGGCCGGAAAGGGTGCAGAAGGAGAAGTGAAGGCAGGGCAGCAAGAAGTCGCTGCAAATACACAACCCATATTTGGAACAGACACAGAATCCGAGAAGGATGAATCACATCAAATCCAGCAGCCCATCCAGATCGGTCAGATTGAAGTGCCTGATGTACAGATTGATGTGAGTAAAGGGCAACGTGATGTGAATGAAGCGTCTTCCGAGCCTGTTATAGGTGATCAGGCAGATGAGACGAAGCAGCAAGGAGAGACATCCACAAGGTCCGAACATGCAGTGCAGATTATTACATTGTTGACTGAAAAGTGGGATGTTGATGCGAACAACGTTCAAGTGACAGAACCAAAAAGTGCTGAAGTGCTCTGAGAAGGAGGGTGTCCGATGAAACAATGGTTCAAAAAGATGGAAACCTGGATGGGTGGCGGAGAGGGTGGGGCAAGGCGAAGTCAAACCTTCCGCTGGCTGATTATCTTGGGTTTGATCGGGGTGGGAATCATGCTGTTCAATTCCTTCGTTAATGTCAAAAAAATTGATTCCGAAAATATCGGTCGGGAACCACCGGACCCGGCAACATCCATGGCATCCATACAGAGTGATCCGTCAGAACAGAATCCT
Organism: Paenibacillus xylanexedens; assembly: GCF_017874615.1. GTDB lineage: Bacteria > Bacillota > Bacilli > Paenibacillales > Paenibacillaceae > Paenibacillus > Paenibacillus xylanexedens. The sequence goes on along the minus strand of NZ_JAGIKV010000013.1, from coordinate 170,707 downwards.
TTTCAGGCGATCGAAATTGCATTTGAAGACAAAATCAAAGGTGTGCTCGAAAACATTGTTGGTGTGGGTACGGTTGATGTGATGGTTACCGTGGATTCCACAGAAGAACTGGTCGTTCAGCGGAACGTGAAGGATTCTCAGCAACTTACCGAAGAAACCGATGCTAGCGGGGGCAAGCGACATATGACGCAATATACCCGTGATGGCGAGATTATTACGTACGAAATATCAGGGGATCAGACACCTATAGTGACCAAAAAGCTCAAACCGCAGATCCGTGGGGTGCTTGTGGTTGCGAGGGGTGCAGAGAACAAGGTTGTGAAGGACCTGATAACCGATGCTGTGGAAAAAGGACTGAATGTGGCAGCCTACCGGATCTCGGTTGTACCGCGCAAACAAGACTAATCTGATGTGTTGAATCACAAGATTCAATTCTCATAAGATTGAAGCCAATTTGAGGAGGAAGTTCTAATGAATAACAAACGTCAAACGGTATGGCTCGTTTCCATGCTGAGTCTGATGGTCATTTTGTCCGCGTATTATCTGTTCACTGAGGATTCCGGTCCAGTCAACGCGCCGGTGGCTGACAGTCAGCAAGTGGATGGAATCAAGCAGGGGGAAGCAAAGGAGACGGCAGGCATTCTTGATCCTACAGAAGGTCTGGTTGTGAATGAAGTGGTGAATAGCGGCGAAGTTGAAAGTGATCCAAGTGTGGCTGGCGCTGTGGAAGAACCTGCGGCTACGGAAGGTAAAGAAGCTGGAAATACAGAGAAAACACCTGCTGTCGAACCAGGCCAGAATAAGGGTGAGGCAGGCAAAGAAACTAACAAAGAGACCGACAAAGGCGCAACAACTACACCGGAGACAGACGGTCAGGCAGGCGGCAAGGCAACCAAGACAGATGAGGAAGTCCTCAAGGAAATGGAAGAGCAGAATACGACAGCATCTGCGAGCAGCCAGTTCCAGAACTACCAGTGGCAACGTGAGGAAAGCAACAATCGTAAGTATGAGGAACTGATGACCGTGGCAGGTGATCTGAGCAAAACACCAGAGGAGAATGCCAAAGCAACAGAGCAACTCCGTACACTGGAAGAAAAAGAAGCTAAAATCACTGGCATTGAGGAGACGCTCTCTCAACAGTTCGCTAATGCGATCGTTCAAGAAGATGCCGACAAGTATAAAGTTGTGGTCCTCAGTGAGAAACTGGATGTAAAACAGGCGGTATCCATTGTGGATCTGGTCATGAAAGAATTGGCGGTTTCACAGAACAAAATCAGCGTGCAATACGTCACAGAACAATAATCCAAATCATGGAAATACAGTCCCGGGAGCTGGTTGTACTCTCGGGCTCTTTCCATTTTTAATGATTATGATATAATACATAAAGCCATATGACCGTCCTAGTGAGACTGGCATGATGCCGAAGGAGTGAATAATGGAAATGTTTAAATTGAGTGAAATCAAAGAACTGATTAAACTGGTAGATGAAAGTTCCGTTCAAGAGTTGGAAATTGAAAATGAAGGATCACGGTTATCGATCCGCAAACCGGGCAAAACGGAGTATGTTCAAGCAGCTGCTGTGCAACCGCAAATGATTGCTGCTCCGCAAGTACAGTCGGCAGCAGTGGTAAGTGAAGCTGCTCCGCAGGTCGATACTACAAGTCATTTACATAAAATTGTATCTCCGATGGTAGGTACTTTTTACAGAGCTTCTTCGCCGGAAACGGGTCCTTTTGTAAGCGCTGGTGATAAAGTTGTTGAGAAAACAACGGTATGTATCATCGAAGCGATGAAGCTGATGAACGAGCTTGATGCTGACATCAAGGGAGAAATCGTTGAAGTGCTGGTTGAGAACGGACAGCTGGTCGAGTATGGGCAGCCCCTTTTCCTGGTGAAACCGGAATAACCGTTATAGCTGGTAAACAGCTAACCGCATGAGCTTCGAAGGAGGACAAAACGAAATGAAATTTCAAAAAATACTGATTGCGAACCGTGGAGAGATTGCGGTACGTATTATTCGTGCCTGCCGCGAAATCGGCATCTCAACGGTAGCCGTCTATTCGGAAGCGGACAAGGATTCTCTGCATGTTCGTCTTGCAGATGAGGCTTACTGTATCGGACCGACACTGTCCAAGGACAGTTATCTGAACTTCACCAACCTGATGAGTGTAGCTACGCTGACGGAATGTGATGCAATCCACCCTGGATACGGTTTTTTGGCGGAGAATGCTGATTTTGCGGAAATTTGTGAGTCTTGCAATATTACGTTTATTGGACCTTCTCCTGAAGCCATCACCAAAATGGGTGACAAGGCTGTTGCCAAACAGACGATGAAAGATGCAGGAGTACCTGTTATTCCTGGATCAGACGGCCTTGTTGAAAATATGGATGAAGCCATCATGATTGCTAGAGATATCGGATATCCTATCATTATCAAAGCTACTGCTGGTGGCGGAGGTAAGGGAATTCGTATTGCCGAAGATGAAGAAACGCTGATTAAGCAGATTACCGCTGCTCAGCAGGAAGCACAAAAGGCATTTGGCAATGCAGGTGTATATCTGGAGAAATTCCTGACAGGTATGAAACACGTGGAAATTCAGATCATTGCTGATAAACACGGAAATGCAGCACATTTGGGAGAGCGTGATTGCTCGGTTCAGCGTCGTCGCCAGAAATTGGTAGAGGAAGCTCCGTGTCCGATTCTCTCCGAAGATGTGCGCACATTGATGGGTGAAGCTGCGGTACGGGCTGCCCTTGCTGTGGACTACTCGGGAGCGGGTACATTGGAGTTCCTGCTCAGCCCGAATGGCGAGTTCTATTTCATGGAGATGAATACACGTATTCAGGTAGAGCACCCGGTAACTGAGATGGTTACTGGCGTGGATCTGATCCGTGAGATGATCTCGGTAGCTGAAGGCAACCCACTTTCATTCCGTCAGGAAGACGTGGTTATCAATGGCTGGTCCATTGAATGTCGTATCAATGCAGAAGATCCGGATCGTAACTTTATGCCATCACCAGGCAAAATCGGATTCTACCTTGCACCGGGAGGACCTGGCGTTCGTGTAGATAGTGCTGCTTATCCGGGTTATACCATTTCACCTTTCTATGACTCCATGATCGCAAAATTGATTGTGTGGGGAGCGAATCGTGAAGAGGCGATTGCCAAGATGAAGCGTGCGCTTGGGGAATTTGCGATTGAAGGCATATCCACAACCATTCCTTTCCATCAGAAATTGCTGGAGCACCCAACGTTCATTCGTGGTGACTTTGATATCAAATTTCTTGAGGAAAACGAGATTTAAAAGGTATATTGGGCTTGTTTGTCATAATGTAGCCCAAATGATATAGTATGAATAATAAGAGCGCATGTCTCCTGCAAAGGATAAGCCCGCACCTCGCGGATGTTTGCAGGAGTTCCGGTAAAGCCGGACCGGAAGGGTTCTGAAGGTTGATTGACCTGAGTCCAGCGCCCTGACGGATGGCCGCAAACTTATCTCGCGAAAGGTGTGTTGAACAGTTATGAGTACACTACCGACTGAATTTGAACGAACGGATATCGGTGAAATCCAGATCGCACCTGAAGTTATTGAAGTGATTGCTGGATTGGCGACCCTTGAAGTGAAAGGTGTTGCAGGCATGAGTGGCGGATTCGCAGGCGGATTTGCTGAATTGCTTGGTCGCAAAAACCTTTCCAAAGGCGTTAAAGTTGAAGTGGGCCAACGTGAAGCTGCAGTTGATGTTTCCGTAATTATCGAGTACGGATACCGTCTGCCACAGGTGGCTACGGAGATTCAACAGAACGTGAAACGTTCCATCGAGAACATGACAGGATTGAATGTAAATGAAGTGAATGTGCACATTCATGACGTTCAGTTCAAGAGCACCGAGAAAGTGGAAGAGATCGACCTGAACAGTCAGCGCGTAAAATAAAAGAAGACAGATTCCCCCGGCATCATCTGCCGGGGGTTATCCCGTCTTGGACAGGTCTTCATTATAGCGAAAGCTAGATGAGGGTCTGATTTTTGCTAGTGAACAGGTTAAGTCATGTTAGTGAGCAAGGGAGGCTGTGCAGTTCGTGGCTAAAATACTGGATCGGCTTCTGTTGTTTATATACAGCATAAGCGTTGGAGCAATATCGGCAGCCGTCATTCTTCTGATTAGCGGTGTGCTGCCTTACGAATTGAATTACCAGCAGGAACAAAACGTTATTGTTGCGTCGGTTATTGCAGCAGCGATTTTGTTTATCCTGAGTTTGCGATTTTTCTACATCTCGGTTCGGCGTGAGCGTGCATCGTTGCCGTCTGTAGATCAACGTACTGAGTTTGGTGATGTACAGATTTCGATGGAGACGATTGAGAATCTCTGTTTGAAGGCAACTTCCCGTTTCCGGGGAGTACGTGATGTCAAGGCACGCATACGTGTGGTTGAGTCAGGACTGGAGATTATGATCCGTGCAGTAGTGGATGGTGAGACACCTATTCCTGCGCTGACTTCTGATCTGCAAAAGGCGATACATGATCATGTACAAGAGATTACGGGCATCCCGGTTTCTTTTGTCACGGTGTATATCGCTAATGTAACCCAGTCGCCTAACTACAAGAGTCGAGTGGAATGAGGTGAGTTTCACTGATGCTGTGGAAAGAGATTTGGGATAGTCACAGAGGCCGAATTACCGGAATTATCGGCGGCATCTTTTTTGGATTTCTTTATGTATGGATCGGTTTTTGGGATATGTTGTTCTTTGCACTCTTGGTGTTCATCGGTTATACGTTAGGCAGACGAAGCGATTCGAAGCTGGGTTCGTCCATTCCCTGGAGGGAGTGGGGACAATGGCTTGGCGATCGCTGGCGTCCGTTTAAGTGACCTGCCTGAACCCTGCAATATGTTTCTTCCGAAAATAGAGCTGTAGTTTAGGTTGCCCGTTTTTTGGAGGAAACGTATTGCAGGTTTTTTTGTGAAAAGGGATAACAATAACAATACCGTGTAAGCCATCGATCTAACCGATACAGGATTTGATGAGATGGATGCATGGATTATAAAATAAGCATGATGACGCTCCAGACGGAGCGCTGCAGGAGGCAGGACATGAAAAGACGTTTGGCAAGGGAAATTGCAGTACAAAGTCTGTATCAGATGGAAATGAATGAGGTAGGTGCAGCAGAATCTGTGAACATGTTGATCAATGAAGCTGCTGAAGATAATGAAACTGAAGTAGTTATCCGCGATGCAGATGTAATGCGTACTTATGTTACTGAGATTGTACAAGGAGCTTGGAACAATAAGGAAGCCATTGACGGGCTGCTTGTGGATTATTTGAAAGGTTGGCAGATCAGCCGTCTGTCACGTGTAGATCGCCAGATTCTACGACTGTCTACGTATGAAATGGTGTTCCGTGATGACATTCCGGCTAAGGTATCTGTCAATGAAGCAATTGAACTGTCCAAATATTTTGGTACAGAAGAATCTGGAAAATTCGTCAATGGTGTACTTGGACGCATGATTCAGGAAGTTGACGCCATTAAAGCAAAATTATCTTAGGTTATGATTAATTATAGTGTGTGTTCAAAAAGACCGGTTTTCAGTATCCTTCGTAATCAAAAGCGGGCTTTTTGAACAACCTCTAAATTTATATTCACATAAGGGAGAGAGAGTACAATGACAGCATCTATTATTAACGGTAAAGAAGTATCCCAAGAGATCCGCGCAAGCCTGACAACAGAAGTAAAACAGCTTAGCGAACAGGGGGTAGTACCTGGTCTGGCTGTTGTGCTCGTCGGGGAAGATCCGGCATCCCAAGTATATGTGCGTAATAAAGAAAAAGCATGTCACGACCTCGGTTTCTACTCCGAAGTGCATCGCTTGGATGCAGATACGTCCCAAGAAGATCTGCTTGCGCTGGTGGACAAGCTGAACAATCAACAATCCATTAACGGAATTTTGGTTCAACTTCCACTACCGAAACACATCGAAGAGAAAGCGGTTATTGATGCGATTGCCGTGGATAAAGACGTAGACGGATTCCATCCAGTCAATGTTGGTAATCTCGTAATTGGAGACGATAGTCTGCTTCCATGTACCCCAGCGGGTGTAATTGAACTGATCAAACGTACTGGACTGGAAATGTCCGGTAAACATGCAGTGGTTATCGGAAGAAGCAACATCGTTGGCAAACCGGTATCGTTGTTGCTGCAACGTGAGAATGCAACGGTAACGATGTGTCATTCCCGCACAGCCAACATGAAAGAAATTACACGTCAGGCGGACATTTTAGTTGTAGCCATCGGCCGTGCTAATTTTGTGGATGCTGATTTTGTGAAACCGGGTGCTGTTGTTATCGATGTCGGCATGAACCGTTTGGAGAATGGCAAACTGGCAGGAGACGTTGATTTCGAGAGTGTGAAAGAAGTTTCTGGTCCAATTACACCCGTTCCTGGCGGTGTTGGTCCGATGACAATCACAATGCTGATGCAAAATACATTGATCGCTGCCAAGCGCGCTCACGGATTGGCCTAGGGTTTTGTCTGTGGCAGATCAAAAGATCTACTCCATCAAAGACCTGAACCGATACATCCGGATGAAACTGGAATCGGATCAGGTCCTGTCGGACGTCTGGCTGCGCGGGGAGATTTCGAATTTCACACATCACTCCAGCGGCCATATGTATTTTACATTGAAGGATAAGGACAGCCGGATTAAGTCGATTATGTTCGCATCCCATAACCAGCGATTACCCTTTGTACCGAAGGAGGGTGCAAGGGTTATTGCTCGTGGTAATGTCTCGGTGTATGAACGGGATGGGCAGTATCAATTCTACGCTACCCATATGCAGCCGGACGGAATTGGAAGTCTGTATCTGGCTTACGAACAGCTGAAGAAAAAGCTCGAGGGTGAAGGGTTATTTTCACCTTCGCGAAAAAGACAAATCCCTCGTTATCCACAGACCATCGGGGTTGTAACTTCACCGACGGGAGCGGCGGTGCGAGACATCATGATCACACTCCAGCGCAGATACCCTTCTGCCAAAGTTGTTTTATATCCTGTTCTGGTTCAAGGCAAGGGTGCAGCACCTTCCATTGTCAAAGCGATTGGCAACCTGAACCGGATGGGAGAAGCCGATGTACTTATCGTTGGACGCGGAGGCGGTTCACTGGAGGAGTTGTGGGCCTTTAATGAGGAGATTGTGGCAAGAGCAATAGTCGCTTCGGATATACCTGTTATCTCTGCAGTTGGGCACGAAACGGACTTCACCATTGCCGATTTTGCGGCTGATTTACGTGCGGCAACGCCAACAGCTGCTGCGGAGCTAGCTGTACCTAATCGAGCTGAGTTGCTCGATCAGATTGCACAACGTCAGCGCCAGTTACAGCACAGCTTACGTCAACGTGCTGTACATAATCGTGAACGGCTCGCAAGATTGCAGCGTTCGCCAGTGCTGGTGCATCCAAGACGTACCTTGATGCAGCACACGGAACGACTGGATATGATGCACCAACGGCTTTTGAGAACAGTGGATACGCGTATGAAATGGACAGGAGAGAAGCAGGAGCGTCTGCGGGCAGCACTGCAACGATTCAATCCTCGTGAGCAGGTCAATGCAGCACGCCGTGAGAATGCGGCAGCACGCAGACAACTGGAACTTGCGATCAGGTCTATAACCAGATCGAAGCAGCATCAGTGGAAATCATCTGTGCGGCATCTGGATGCGCTTAGCCCGCTTAAAGTCATGTCACGGGGATACAGCCTTGTCTATGACGAGCAAGAACAGCGATTGATCAAGTCGACAAAGGATGTACAGCCTGGAGATTCAATTAAGATTAAATTAACAGACGGACAGCTGGACTGTCAGGTTTGGGGAATGAAGGAGGACGACAATACCCATGGCGAATGAACCGGAATTGAATTTTGAAGAGGCAATGGCGGCATTGGAAGACATCGTAGGTCAGCTGGAACATGGTGATGTTCCGTTGGAACAGGCTATCGATCTGTTTCAGCGCGGGATGAAACTTTCGCAACTTTGCGGTCTGAAGCTGGAACAAGTGGAACGCAAGATCGAGATGATCGTAGAAGAAGATGGAGAGCTTCGCAAGAAGCCTTTCGGAACTGCTGACGATGAGAGCGGTGAAGTCCATGAGTAATCGTCCTTCGTTTCAAGTGTACCTCGAAGAGGTCACAGCTGCGGTGACAGAAGCGTTGAAACACACGCTTCCCGATCACTGGGATGTACCCCAATCGTTGACGGATGCGATGCAGTACTCACTCATGGCCGGAGGCAAACGCCTTCGTCCTCTTCTGGTCGTTGCTGCGGCGGAAGCCTTCGGTGCACAGCGTACAGCTGCAATGCCGGTAGCCTGCGCCGTGGAGATGGTTCATACGTATTCACTGATCCACGATGACCTGCCTGCTATGGATAATGATGATTACCGCAGGGGAAAATTAACGAATCATAAGGTATATGGTGAGGCAACAGCCATATTGGCAGGCGATGCACTGTTAACCCATGCTTTTTATAGCATTGTTCAAGCTGGACGCCGTAGTGGTGTGGCGGCAGATGCGTTGCTGTCCATCGTAGAGGACATGTCCGAACTTGCTGGAGCAAGAGGCATGGTCGGCGGCCAAGTCGCGGATATGGAAGGCGAGCAAGGCATGACCGATCTTTCACAGCTCCAATATATCCATTTGCACAAAACAGGTGACCTGATTGTTTTCTCCCTCATTGCTGGAGCACGAATTGGTGGAGCATCGGAAGGACAATTGGAAGCCTTACGTGTGTTTGGACGTGATCTGGGGCTGGCGTTCCAGATTCAGGATGATATTCTCGACCTGACGGGTGACGAACAGAAGATGGGCAAGAAAACACAGAGCGATGTGAATCAGCAGAAGGTAACATATCCTTATTTTATTGGTATGGAAGCTTCTGTAGATGAAGTGAAGTCCCTTACTCAATCTGCAAAAGATGCACTTGAAAGAGCCGAGTTACCTGATGCATCCAGATTGCTAGAAATTGCAGATTACCTGATGAGTCGTGACCATTAGAATCTGACGGAGCGATCTGTTTCAAAAACTATGTAACCGTGTAATGAATGTAATGTCCTTTTCCGAGTAGATGGAAAGAGCTGTCCCGAGTGGATGCGGGAATACATATGGAGAAGAATTTTAAATAACTTGCTGGCGAGAATGCTCGTTATCGGGAGTATAGTGCAGTAAATTATGATTCTTGTTCTTTTATGTTATAATGATTTAATGTCATTTGATTCATAATGTATATATCGATTTACAACAATAACTAAACAATCTAGGAAAGCGGGGAGATTCTCGTGCTGCTTCCACAAATTAAACAACCCAGTGATCTAAAGTCGATGTCTCAGGATGATCTTGCCCTTTTGTCGGCAGAGATCCGGCAGTTTCTGATTGAGAAACTGTCTGTTACAGGTGGGCATCTCGCACCCAACTTAGGCGTGGTTGAGCTCACGGTAGCCCTGCATTACTGTTATAACAGTCCAGCTGACAAAATGATTTTTGATGTAGGGCATCAGGCTTATGTGCATAAAGTCCTGACAGGGCGTATGGATCGCTTTGATACATTGCGTCAACATAACGGTCTGTGCGGGTTTGTCAAACGCAACGAAAGTGAACATGATGTATGGGAAGCTGGACACAGCAGTACTTCATTGTCCGCTGCGATGGGGATGGCCCTTGCACGTGATCTCAAGGGTGAGGACAACCAAGTTATCGCGATGATTGGTGATGGAGCGCTTACAGGTGGTATGGCTTTTGAGGCCCTCAATCATATCGGTCATGAGCAGAGAAAACTGATGGTTATTCTGAATGATAATGAAATGTCCATTGCTCCAAATGTTGGGGCCATGCATAAATATTTGAGCAAGATTCGTTCGGATCGTCATTATCTGAAAGCGAAAGATGATGTCGAGGGAATGCTTAAAAAAATTCCTGCTATTGGGGATCGTTTGGCCAAATCGGCAAGCTGGATCAAAGATAGTGTCAAATATATGATGGTACCAGGTGTTCTTTTCGAAGAACTGGGCTTCACGTATTTGGGACCGATTGATGGGCATGATATTCCAAAATTGATTGAAACCTTCAAACAGGCAGATAACGTTGATGGTCCTGTGCTCGTTCACGTGCTCACGACCAAAGGCAAAGGTTATCAGCCAGCAGAAGCCGATTCGCACAAGTGGCACGGGATTTCTCCGTACAAAATTGAATCCGGTCAAGTGTTGAAGGCAGTCGGAAAACCGATGTACACGGAAGTGTTCGGTCAAACGTTAATTGATCTTGCGAAGCAGGATAAGCGGGTCGTAGCTGTAACGCCAGCAATGCCTACAGGATCAGGTCTCATTCCTTTTAGTAAGGAATTTCCTGACCGCATGATTGACGTAGGAATCGCAGAACAGCATGCGGCAACCATGTGTGCTGCACTGGCTATGGAAGGCTTGAAGCCGGTCTTTGCCGTGTATTCTACGTTTATGCAACGTGCATATGATCAGATTGTACATGATATTTGCCGTCATAACGCTAACGTAATGTTTGCTATTGACCGTGCCGGGTTTGTTGGTCCGGATGGGGAAACACATCAAGGGGTATATGATGTGGCATTTATGCGCCATATTCCAAATATCGTTCTGATGATGCCAAAAGACGAAAATGAATTGCGCCACATGATGAAAACGGCGCTTGATTATAATGAAGGTCCAATTGCTTACCGTTATCCACGAAACAATGTGGTCGGTGTACCTTTGGATGATGTACTTGTTCCGATTCCAATCGGATCATGGGAGCAACTGCGTTTATCGGAAGGATATGCTGTCATCGCTTCAGGTTCGATGGTGCAGCTTGCAGAAGAAGCAGCAGAGATGGTGAAGCGGGAAGGTATAACAGCAGGCGTAATCAACGCTCGCTTCTTGAAACCTCTTGACGAGCAAATGTTGCGTGATTTAGCTGTTCGAGGCACCAAATTGATTGTACTTGAAGAAACATCCCAAGCAGGCAGCATGGGTAGTGCAGTGCTGGAGTTTTATGCAGAACAGGGACTGCATGATGTTCATGTACAATTGATGGGAATTCCGGATCGCTTCATCGAGCATGGCAGTATTAAGGAACAACGTGAGGAAGTGGGTCTTACCGTCGAAAATGTATGTGCTGAACTGCGCAAGATGGCTGTTCAATCATCTTACGGCATACCCAAAACACGTTTTCCTTCGTAAATTTACATGATAGGAGACAGACATGTCACTCCCGAAAGAACGAATTGATGTTCTGCTGGTTGAGCAGGGCTATTATGAAAGTCGTGAGAAGGCAAAAGCTGCAATCATGGCTGGACTGGTATATGCCAATAATGAGCCGATCGAAAAGGCGGGCATGAAAATTCCAAGGGAAGCCGAGCTGAAAGTTAAAGGCTCGGTACATCCCTATGTCGGCAGAGGCGGATTGAAGCTCGAAAAAGCGATCCGTCATTTCGGCCTTGATATGAATGGACTTGTCATGCTCGACATCGGTTCATCCACCGGCGGTTTTACGGATTGTGCACTACAGCATGGTGCGTCTCACGTCTACGCTATTGATGTGGGCTATAATCAGCTCGACTGGTCTTTGCGTAATGATGAGCGGGTTACTGTTATGGAACGAACTAATTTCCGCTATGTGACTCCTGAAGATCTGGTGGGACCCGTGCCGAACTTTGCAAGCATTGATGTGTCGTTCATTTCATTGCGAATCATATTGCCGCCACTTCTGGCTCTCTTGAATCAACCTGCAGATATCGTTGCATTGATTAAACCTCAATTTGAGGCAGGGCGTGAAAAAGTAGGCAAGTCCGGTGTGGTACGTGATACGAAGGTACACAAGGATGTATTGCAGACGATGCTTCATTTTGCCAGTCAACTTGGTTTGCATCTGCAGAGTTTAACTTTTTCACCGATAACGGGTGGAGAAGGTAATATAGAATTTCTCGCACATTGGCGTCTGGAAGCACCAGAGGCCTCACAACCAGAGATCGATCCAGCTTCACTTGATGCACTTGCGGAGCAAGTTGCGAAGGAAGCAGCTCATACATTTACGGGAAACTCATCATAAGATGGGTTTCTTTTCGCTGGAAAGGTGATTGATGTAAAGGGAAATCGTTACTGAACCTCGAATATGTCTTCGAGGTGAGCGATAATGGATGGTCAATATGACACAATCGTTATAGTTGTACTTGCTGTCTGTTTGATCTTGTGGCTGTTCTTTGGCTTGCGTAATTGGGTGAACCGACCGATGCCGGTAAGCTTGTCTGGAATGCAACTGAACGTGAAGATTCAGGATTCGCCGGCCTTGGATTTGCTAGAAGCACAGGGTTACGAAGTCATCGGTGGCAAAATGAAAGTCCCTCTGGCTTTTGAGGCCAATGAATCCGTTTATTACAGCAGATTATTCATTGATTATGTTGCAGAACGTGAGGATCTCAGATACCTCGTGAAAACGTCTCGTCGCAGACAGCCAATTGAAATGACTGGCCCTGCGCTAAGGGATCGCTTCCTCAATTATCTGTTGTTATATCCTGGCTGTGAAGGATTGCTGTATGTTGACGTGGAGGATTCCGATATTAAGTTAATCAGGCTCATGGACTATCAGGAAGATGTGTATGATGGGGATGATCTGGACTAATATAAAAGAATGAACATTGCAGGGCAAAGTCTGCGGCGAATTACAAATGCTGCTTTATTGCAATACATCTAACTGGAGGCATATATGAAAGGACAAAGGCACATCAAGATTCGTGAAATCATTAGTCAAAATGAAATTGAGACCCAGGATGATCTGGTTGAAGCACTACGCAAATCAGGTTTTCAGGTGACTCAGGCGACGGTATCCCGGGATATCAAGGAACTTCTGTTAATCAAGATTCCGATGGATGACGGGAGATACAAGTACTCTTTACCGACAGATCAACGATATAATCCGATTCAAAAGTTGAAGCGTGCACTCGTTGACAACTTCTTGCACATTGATCACACAAACAATCTGGTTGTAATGAAATGTTTGCCGGGAACAGCGAACTCCATTGCAGCTTTGCTTGATAATATTGAGTGGAATGAAGTCATGGGCACGATCTGTGGAGATGACACCATTCTGATTATCTGCCGGACAGAAGGTAACAGTGTGACCGTTATTGAGCGGATCATGGGTTACATTGCTTAAAGTGCGTGTTCAAAAAGATTGGTTTTCAGTACCGAGAAGATGGGATGAAGCTAGAAATGGAGTAGCGGAGCGTAGGGAAACTACGTGAGCAACTGCAATGTTTCCGAAGGAAACATACTTCGTAAGCATCCCACTTATTTCGGCTGAATTCCATCTTCGATGCTGATGATGCCACAAGGCATCCTTCGTAATCAAAAGCGGATTTTTTGAACAACCTCTTGAATCAATGGTTCAAAAACATAATATCTGAGTTAGTCATCCGGAGGTGTTTTTGCAGATGTTAGTTACGTTATCGATTCGTAATCTGGCTGTGGTGGAAGAAGTGGATGTTGTATTCCACCCGGGATTCCATGTACTTTCAGGGGAAACGGGTGCAGGTAAGTCGATTATTATAGATGCGCTTGGCTTAATTGCCGGTGGACGAAGTTCAGCGGATCTGATCCGCTACGGATGTGAGAAGGCAGAGATGGAAGCCTTGTTCGAGATGGAGCAGAGTCATCCGGTATGGCAGACATTAGAGAAGTTGGGTATCCATTGTGAGCCTGAAGAGCATCTGGTCATTCGACGTGAACTGAACACACAGGGGAAAAGTACGTCCCGCATTAATGGGCAATTGGTCAATCTGACCATGCTGCGGGAAGTAGGCGAGAAGCTGATCAATATTCATGGACAACATGAACATCAGAGTTTGCTGCGTGCAGAGAGCCATCTGGGGCTTCTCGATACTTATGGCTCGGAAGTCATCGGACCGATCAAAGCGAAGTACCAGGAGCGCTACAGCAAGTTTATCACGGCGGAAAAGGAACTGCGTGCGCTTCAGGAGTCCAGTCAGCGGGCATATCAACTCTTGGACATGTATCGCTTTCAGCTTGAGGAGATCGCAGCAGCAAGCCTTACACAAGGCGAGGATGAATTACTCGGGGAAGAACGGGTCAAACTATCCCATAGTGAGAAAATGATGGACAGTGTTGCTGGTGCATATGATCTGCTCAGTGGTCAACGCGGACTTGAAGCTGTGAGCATTGCTCTTTCAAGAATTGAAGACATCTCTGGATATGATAGTAAAGGACTGCAACCAATCGTAGAACAGCTGCAATCCGCATTTTATCAATTGGAAGATGCAACATTTCAGTTAAGGGATTACCGGGAGAAGATTGAATTTAATCCGGCAAGGCTGGAAGAAGTGGAGCAAAGGCTGAATCTGATTTCTGGCCTCAGACGGAAATACGGGGACAGTGTTGAACTTATTCTGAGTTATTATGATCAGATTAGCCATGAAACCGACCAACTGGAGAACAAGGACGAACGGCTGGAGAAATTGCGAGCTGAACGTGACAAAATGCTTAACCTTGTGATGGAGTCTGCTGAAGAGCTCAGCAAGATTCGTAAACAATGCGCCGAGGAACTAGCTGCACAGGTGGAAAGCGAGCTCAAGGATCTGCAAATGGAGCGGACTACATTGCGTGTTCAGATTACTCCTTTCGAAGATCCAAAGGGCATTGAATGGAATGGACGTCGTATTCGTCTGAATCGTCATGGTGCGGACAATGCGGAATTCCTGATCTCACCGAATCCGGGCGAGCCATTACGACCACTTGGCAAGATTGCTTCAGGTGGTGAGCTGTCGAGAATGATGCTGGCGATGAAGAGTATCTTTGCGCGACATGACCGGATACCTGTGTTGATTTTTGATGAAGTTGATACTGGAGTTAGCGGTAGAGCAGCTCAATCCATTGCGGAAAAACTGTTCCGCTTGTCTTCGACTTGTCAGGTTTTCTCAATAACTCACTTACCACAAGTAGCTTGTATGGCAGATCATCAGTATCTCATTGAGAAACATGTCTACGATGGACGGACGATGACGCAGGTGGAATCGCTGTCAGACGAAGGCAGAGTGAAGGAATTGGCACGTATGCTGGGCGGCGTGGAAATTACAGAAAAAACGCTGCATCACGCACAGGAAATGCTGAATTTGGCGGAAGCCAAAAAAGGGTGAAACGGACGGCTGGCGTAATGATTGACAGTAATAAAAGCCTGGGGGCGAGGTTATCTTATAGGTACGCAATTGGCGACCACCTTTCGTCAAGCGAAAGAAGCAAAGGGAGTGTGACAGCCATTGAATTCCCCCCTCAGGAAGAAATTGCTAGGTCTTTTATTTGCCTTCTTTCTTTGTGTGATTAGCCAGGCCATTCAGCCTGTGCAAAGTTATGCTTCACTGCCGGATGAATTGCAAGTGTTTGCTGGCAGGCAAGCGGATGTCCGGCTCGCTGTACCTGCTGTTTCAAGCGCCGTTGTAGATCGACCAGATATTGTTGGTTTGGATGATCAGGCAGCGATGCATGTTACCAGGCAACAACCTTTGCATCTTCACCCTCAACAGACGGGACATGCGAAATTAACGTTAAAGTTGTGGGGTAAAATTCCGGTCAAAACAGTCCATGTGAATGTGATACCGGATTTGCGTGTTGTACCCGGGGGACAAACGATTGGCGTCAAAGTTAAATCGGCAGGCATTCTGGTGGTTGGACATCATCTGGTCCGTTCCGGTCAGGATGAGCGTGTATCGCCCGGAGAAACAGCGGGCATTAAGCTCGGAGATCTGATTACGCATATGGATGGAAAACGTCTGGATGGCGTAGCAGGTGTCTCTGAAGCCGTTGAACTTGCAGGGAAAAGTAAAAAAGGTATTGATGTTGTGTTAAAACGCGGTAAGGAAACGGTGAAGACACGATTAACTCCGGCGTATGACTCCGAGGATCAAGCGTGGAGGCTTGGATTGTACATTCGTGATTCTGCAGCCGGTGTTGGCACACTTACCTTCTATGCTCCCGATCAGGGCGTATACGGCGCGCTGGGTCATGTCATTACAGATATGAACACACAAACATCTATTGTTGTGGGTAGTGGTCAGATTGTTCAGTCGAATGTGACGTCCATTTCTAAAAGTGAAACCGGTGATCCGGGTGAAAAACGTGCTCATTTCCTCAAGGAAAGCAAAATTTTGGGCAATATTGAACGTAATACGGCTTTTGGTATCTTTGGTAAAATGTCCGGAAATCCTGAGCACAGTCTGTATTCGAAAGGTATTCCCGTCGCTTTTTCTCATGAAGTCAAAGAAGGACCGGCCGAAATACTTACCGTGGTTGACGGTCAACAAGTTGAACGCTTCTCCATTGACATTGTTCATGTGGCAGATCAAACTGAACCAGCAACAAAAGGTCTGGTGCTTCGAATCACGGACCCGAAACTGCTGGATAAGACCGGAGGTATCGTTCAAGGGATGAGTGGCAGCCCCATTGTACAAAATGGTAAGTTGATCGGTGCAGTTACTCATGTATTCGTGAATGATCCAAAATCGGGTTACGGTTGCTTCATTGAATGGATGTTACAAGATGCTGGCGTTATGATGAAAAAGGAAAACGATAAGAACCTCAAGGCTGGTTAAACAGCCCTGAGGTTCTTTTTTGTCGAAAGCAAACATAATATATCGGATAATGAAATAAATTATTTATTATATAGGATCAAGAAAAAAAAATAAAGAAAAATAATTTTCGACAGGAGGAATTTAACTTGCTGTGTCGAAAATTAAACGTGTAAGGAAATGTACGAAACGATGTTTAATTTAAAGGAGGATACCGTTTTGCAAAAAATTGAGGTATTGCTGGCCGATGATAATCGTGAATTTACGAATTTGCTTGCCGAATATATATCTGAACAGGAAGATATGGAAGTAACCGGTATTGCATACAATGGAGAAGAAGTACTGCAATTGCTGGAGCAAACTCGGGATGTGCCGGATGTATTGATTCTGGATATTATCATGCCTCACCTGGACGGACTGGGCGTGCTTGAGCGCTTGCGCGACCTGAACCTGTCTCCACAGCCTAAAGTCATTATGCTTACGGCATTCGGACAAGAGAATATCACACAGCGTGCCGTGCAACTCGGAGCTTCTTATTATATTCTCAAGCCGTTTGACATGGAAGTGCTTGCGAATCGTGTGCGCCAACTGGTGGGAACACAGACAGCGATGTCCACAAGCAGCGGATCATCCATGTTCATGAAATCCAATGTTGTGCCAATGGGCAAACACAAAAATCTGGATGCAAATATTACGTCCATCATACATGAAATCGGTGTTCCTGCGCATATTAAAGGATATCAGTATTTGCGCGAAGCGATTACGATGGTATATAACAATATCGAAATTTTAGGTGCCATCACCAAAACACTGTATCCAGCGATTGCCGAAAAATTCAAAACCACGCCGTCCCGCGTCGAACGTGCCATCCGCCATGCCATTGAAGTGGCATGGACTCGCGGTAACATCGACAGCATCAGCCACTTGTTTGGCTACAC
Organism: Paenibacillus xylanexedens; assembly: GCF_017874615.1. Classification (GTDB taxonomy): domain Bacteria; phylum Bacillota; class Bacilli; order Paenibacillales; family Paenibacillaceae; genus Paenibacillus; species Paenibacillus xylanexedens. Next base: position 153,151 of record NZ_JAGIKV010000013.1, on the reverse strand, counting down.
GATCAACATCAGCAAGTCGAAACCAACAAATAGCGAGTTCATCGCGATGGTTGCTGACAAGCTGAGAATTGAGCATAAGGTAAGCTGAAAGGGTCAGGAGTAGTGAGCTGGCAAGTATAGTTTGAATTCAGATTAGATTCTAGCCAAATGGATTTTTGGGTCCTATATCTGAATTCGTTCATTTCATGCCGATAAACTTCTGTAATATATGCCAACGAATACCGTCATTTATTGGATTAGATATCCAGTAATTGACGGTATTTTTGCATAACGAAATAATACAGATCATGATGATGGAATTTAGTTTTGCATGATTGATTTTGAAATTTGAGATTACGTAATAAAGAAAGCTCCCTATAGCAAAATTCAGAAAAGAAATATTTCATAAACTTTTACCCTCAGTTAACGCTTTTTCAAGTAGAAAGTGGTACGATGTGACCATTGACAAAGACCTACATATATATTTGAAAAGTTCGGATAAGATGCAACGAACAGAGGAGTAGAATAGTATGTTTACGCAAATAGGGGAGATTGCTGAACCAATTCCTGTAGTACAATCTGATACAAAATGTGATATCGTCTATCATCTTTTCAAGTCCAATCCTAGTCTGGAAGGTATAGCTGTTATGAGGGAGAAGGGGGTGTCATTGATGATGCGGCCCCGATTCTTTCAGCAGATTGGCACCCAGTATGGCTATAATCTGTATATGGGACGTCCTGTAGAACTGGTGATGAACACGCAGGCACTGGTCGTGGATTATTCGGAACAGATTACAGATGTCAGTGTTCTAGCCATGGACCGAGATGAAGGGGAAATATATGATCTTGTGTTGGTCACGTCAGGGGAAAGTTTCTTTGGAGCTGTGAGTATTCGGCGTTTGCTACTCGCTGTTGCTGATGTACGGGCTGAAATGGCGATTTTTATGAACCCGCTGACTGGTCTTCCAGGTAATCATATCATAGATGAAAGGTTGTCTCAGGCTCTTCAGATGGACCATTTTAGCGTACTGTACGTTGATCTCGATCAATTCAAATCCTACAATGATAGCTACGGCTTCAAAATGGGGGATCAGCTTATTCAGGCGACAGCTAACTTGCTTCGCAAGCTATTTGTTCCCCCTGAAGCTTTTCTTGGACATATCGGTGGTGATGATTTCATTACAATCCTGAATCACCATGATTACAAATATATTAGTGAGGAAGTCATCTCAGGTTTTGAGGAAATGAAAAAGACATTCTACAACGAACATGATTGGCATAATCAATATGTTCTGGGGGAAGGACGTTCCGGGCTAAATCGGCCCATTCCTCTTGTGTCGGTATCCATCGCCGTTGTAACCAATAGCAAGCGGAAATATGAAAACATAGATCAGATTATTGATGAGGCCACACGCATCAAAAAAGGTTGTAAAGCGATTGCTGGAAGTATCATCTGTGCAAATGATACCGCTACTACTCCGTGCTAGAAATAAAATTACGAGAACGTAGAGGACAGAGAGAACCTGAAGATGTGGGTCTAAAAGCTTTCTGTAAGAAAGCTTCTTCGGAAGCTGAGGCTTCGCCTCTATACTCATAACGTTAAAATACAGAAAAACCGCTATTTATCAGGAGTTAGTCACCTGTAATAGCGGTTCTATCATTGGATGCGAGTCAAAGGTTGTGTAGCAAACGAGCCTCTTTAATCTTTAAGCTCATTATGTATACATAAAATTATGTTTGATCAATGCGCACTCAGATTCGAATATCGACGGATGGATATGAAGCAGCAGGAGAGGTAGAAGCCGTAGTTTGCGGACCATTTCCTGATTCCTGATCTGTGGTTCCGCCATCTGATGGGTGCTCCTTACTTCCCGTTTTCTTTCCTTCATTTACTTCCTGATCTTCTTCTCCAGATGTTGCAGAGATAGGTGATTGTACTCCCTTTTTAGGTGCGGGCTGATGGATCTCTTCCACCAGTTCCCCAATCTTCTGATTGACCTTGTTTAACTGGGAGTTGATGTCCTGAACAACCTCTCGCTTTGCCTGAAAGACAGTGCGCTCTGAGTTTTCCAGCATCATTGATTTGCCTAGATCGAGATCATTTGCGGGAGGATTGATCTCGAGAACAAGTCGGTCAAAGCGGGTTTCTCCTTCGGTGGTCTGAATGGAGCCCTGCATGCGATCACGCAAACCGACGAGCTTACCCAATTGATCATAAGTCTGACTATGCTTGATCAGATGATCGAGTGAAGGGGCTTGTACCTCGTCGGTTGGTTTGGGTTGTTGCTGTTGAGCCTTTTCGGGCTGTCTTAATTTGTTCTTTTCTTGCAATTCTTCAGCTTTAATTTGGGCAATCTGGCTGTCGATCTGGGAAATAGAGCTTGTTAGGGATTTGATTCGCTGAGCTTTGGTTTTGGTATCCAACTCGTCATTGGTTTTTACACCTTGCATTTCTTCATTGAGCCGGATCTTCTGCTGCATGAGTCCCTGAATTTCTTTATCCCGATTGGAGACTTGATTCCCGGGAGTGAAACTGCTTTTGGTTGCAGATGAGATTGAATTCATATCCTCTGTTCTCCTTCTCCGCTTTATCATGGTTCTATTTACATATATCGGATGTTAAGAGAAGGATTTGAATAGCTCTTGTTTCATCGCAATGGATTCATTTAAACCGGTTGTATTGCGTACTTCATCATAATAATTGATAATGGTTATCAATAAGCGAGTGGAAGTTCAGACACAATCTATGTAGACGGAGATGGGTTAGCAAAATGTGGAATGATTATTATATCCTCTGGAACTATGCTGCGGTGAGTATAACAGATATCCGTTACATGGAATTAGAGGCATATGAAGAGATGAAATACAAATTTCCGACAAGTACCTTTGTACTCACCATTCAGGGTGATGCTGGAGTGACGATTGACAATCAAACATATGAAGTGAGTCGCTTTTATATTTTTCATGGGGGAAAAGGGAGTAAGTTGATGATTCGAGCAGGCGAATCCGGATTGCGCCTATATTACTTGATGTACAAAGCAAACCTTCCTAGTGGAGGGAGAAACGATCTGGGAAGGTTAATGGAGCGTATCAATCCGTTCCAAATGAACTATGGCTTTACCACCGATATGCCAACCATTCTATATGAGCAATTGAAACAGATGCACTTTTTGTGGGATCAAAAGAACCCTATTCAGCACTTTCAGGCCAAGAGTTTGTTCTATGCATTTGTGGAACAGGTCTCATCACAGATTCCTCGTGTATCCACTCGTTATCCAAGTATGTTGGATCAGGTCAGCAAAGTCATTGAAATTGTAGAGTCTTCGTACACCCAGCCACTTACACTTCATGTTTTGGCAGAAATGATTGGCACCAGCCCAAGAAGTTTGTCACGCAAGTTCAAGCAGTCGACTGGAACCAGTCCCATCGATTATCTGATTCAGTTTCGTTTGTTCAAAGCCAAGGAGATGTTGCTGCAAACGGACGCCACGTTGGATGAGATCGCTGTAGGAATCGGTTATCCGGATGGATATTATTTGGGGCGTATGTTCAAGAAACATACAGGTCTTTCTCCTTTGCAATTTAAAGAAAAGACCTCAGCACCCCTATATTGGCCTGATCTGACATCAGGTGTGGCGCGAAATGACATTTTCAGAGGTGGAAGTGGAAGGTATGTTTATACTGATGGTGATAATCATTATCAATATAAACACGGAGGGTCAATAAATATGAACAGACAGACAAGAACGGGAATGCTGCTTAGCATTTTATTAAGTCTTACGTTACTGCTAAGTGCCTGCTCAACAGGTGTTGCCAGTAATTCGAGCGGGGATGCTTCTGGAAGCAAAAGTACATCAAGTTCCACGAACACAGTAACAGCGGAGAATCAAAGCAAATCATCGGAACCCCGCACAGTCTCAACGGTTAAGGGAGACATTACAATCCCTGCTGAACCTAAACGGATTGTGGTTGACTTGTATCTGGGAAGTCTGATCGCCCTGGGGATCAAACCTGTGGGTACACCCGAGATGAACCTGAAAAATCCTTATTTTATCAAATCACTTGAGGGCGTGCAGAATATTGGTGAATATGAAACCATCTCTCTAGAAAAGGTGTTGGAACTTGAACCGGATCTCATTGTGACAGGTAATCCTGATTTATTTGATTCCTTTAGCAAAATTGCACCTACCCTGGTTGTTCCATATGGCGAATTGAAAAACACCCATGAAGAGATTGCCTACTTTGGAGAAGTGCTGAATAAAGAAAAAGAATCCGAGGCATGGTTAGCTGATTATGACGCAAGAATTGCAGATGCCAAGAAGCGCGTGGGTGAGGCGATTGATCCAACAGCCGAGGTGTCGGTCATGCAGTTTTATGATAAAGGACCGTTGGCCTTTGGTGATAATTTTGGTCGGGGAGGTCAGGCAGTCTATAGCGCGCTTGGTTTGAATGCTCCTGCAGATAAAAAAGAGATCTTAATGAAGGATCAACTGGTTGAAGTTTCATCGGAAGCGATTCCTGAATTTGCCGGAGACTACATTATTCTAACAGCAGATAATCTGACCCTGGAAGAGTTGAAATCGAAACCGGTCTGGAGTTCACTGGATGCGGTTAAGAATGATCGAGTGTTTATTTGGAGCCGGGATCGTTCATGGTACTTTGACCCGATTGCAACATTGGATCAGACTGAGGAATTGGCCGCGTGGTTTACGAAGATATCTGGACAAAAATAAATGTAACCTGTGCTTAATGAGATGAAATCCAATTCCACTCTAAATTTCAGTTGATAATGAAAATTATTATCATCTATAATAAAAGGAATATTAGTGAACCTCTGCTACGCATATGTTATAAGGATTTGCGGCAGAATGATGACCTTTACCTTGTAAAGTCTTTGTTACGGGTGTGCTGGGATTGGAGAGTATTCGATGCAATTAGACGAACAGATGAAATGCTGGAATCATGCCGCTGTTAAGGTTCTGGATATACGCCGAATCGTTATGGAGGCAGGAGCACAACTGGATGCCTATACACTTCCGGCAAATGGTTTTATATATACGATTCGAGGATCGGCTGTGCTTCAATTGGATGGACAAACATACAAGGCAGAGCGGTTCTACATGCTTCATGGGGCCAAAGGATCTTCACTGGATATCCAAACCAACGAAGATTTCGAATATATTTTGCTCTATTACAGAGCATTCCTTGCCTTCCCTAGTTATCGTAAAAAGTGGTTATTGGCACAGCCGGAAGTTGCACCGTTCTCTTTGCAATATGGATTTGCACCGAGTAGTCCGCTGGGGCTGTTACGTTACCTTGATGAGCTTGAGGATGCGTGGATACAATCTGGCAGTCTGGATCTGCTTCATACAAAAAGTTTGTTTTACCAGTTCATTCATGAAATGATGGTTCAATTGGCAGAGCAGGAGATCAAAACAGAGCTTGCTGACCCGGTGAAACAAACACTTCGTTATATACAGAAGCATTATAGGGAACAGGTCACACTTGATTTCCTGGCTGAACAGTTCAACTACAGCTCCCGACATTTATCCATGCAATTCAAACGACAGACGGGTCACAGTCCCATTGATTATTTAATTCAGACTCGAATCGCTAAGGCTCGCAATCTGCTTTTGCGATCTGATGCAACGCTGAGTGAAATTGCAGCAGAAGTAGGATATTCGGATGTGTATTATTTTAGTCGTATCTTCAAAAAACATGTGGGGATCTCTCCGATTCAGTATCAACGAAAGATAAGAGAAGAAGCGAGAGCAGAGGATCGTCCATTGGTAATCTCTGAATCGTCCATTGGCCGAAGATGGAAGTCGGGATATATTGATTATGAGAATCATTATCAATATATAGACGGAGGGTCTACACCAATGAAAAGAAAAAAAACAAGTTCTAGTATGATTATGGTTGCATTATTGAGCATAACGATGCTGCTCGCAGCCTGCTCTTCAGGTACAGCAACAACACCAGCAGCTGGCGAAGGAACGGGTGCCAGTTCCAATAACAGCAGTACGGCAGTATCATCAGACACAGGAAGCCAGACGAACAAAGACAATGAAACACGCACGGTCTCAACGGTTAAGGGTGACGTAGTTGTTCCAGCGAATCCAAAACGGGTTGTTGTATTGTATCTCCAGGGGGATGTCGTTGCACTTGGAGTTAAGCCAATCGCTACCTCAGATGTATATGACGGGGCTGCATACAAGAGTGAGCTAGAGGGTGTAAACGCATTGGGTACCTGGTTTGAACCGAATCCTGAAGCTGTCATTGATCTTGATCCGGATCTGATCATTGTTCCTTCAGAAGAGACGTATACGTTATTAAAAGATATTGCACCTACGGTATATATTCCGTATGAGAAATTGACTACCGAAGAGAGACTTCATGATATAGCAAGTATCTTTGGCAAAGAACAGGAAGCCGAGACGTTAATCACCAATCTCAACAACAAAGTCGAAGAGAGTAAAAAAACTCTTGCAGATGCAGGCATACTGGACAAAACAATCTCCATTGTGGAGGGTGGTTTGAAAGGTATGGTTATTGTAGAGAGCAAACAATTTGGCCGTGGATCTCAGGCGGTATATGAATACTTGGGAATGAAAGCACCTGAAGTCGTACAGAAAAAAATTGATGTAGTTTCGGAAGCGGGAGGCTCTAATTTATCCATGGAAGTACTGCCTGAATATATCGGGGACTACGTGTTTCGCTCTGTGTATGAAGGGGCAGATAACTTGACGGATAATCCAATATGGAGCAGTATCCCAGCGATCAAAGAAGGTCGTCTAATTGAGATTGATTTCGATTTCTTCTATTATTCGGATATCTATTCAATTAATAAACAACTTGATTTTGTCGTTGAAAAGCTGTTGGCGGCTCCAAGAGCGCAATAGTAAAGAGAAGATGTGTTCGTAGAATTTTTGTACAAGAAATGTTTGTTTTTTAGCCATTGTATTTTGATAAGATTACCATTACACTAGGATTTAAGTGATAATGAGAATCGATATCAAATACTCGATGTTCTGGATCGAATTAACGGAGGTATTTTTAATATGAATCAGCAGTTGGAACTTTATGATGTAACCATTATCGGCGGTGGCCCTGCGGGCATGTACTCTGCCTTTTATAGCGGCATGCGAGATATGAAGACCAAGTTGATTGAGGCACGTGACAGATTGGGAGGTCGCATGCTCTTTTATCCGGAGAAAATGATCTGGGATGTCGGGGGTGTGACGCCAATTCTGTGTGAAGATCTGATTAAACAATTGGAAGAACAGGCCAGAACTTTTGAGCCAACCCTCGTATTTGAACAACAGATCGAAGGATTCGAGCGTCAACCTGATGGCACAATTCTGTTAACTTCTGCAACAGGTGAGCAACACTGGACACGTACCGTCATTATGGCAATCGGATATGGTATATATAAAATGGCCAAGCTGGAGCTTGAAGGTGCAGACCGCTATGAGGTTAGCAATTTGCACTATACTGTGCAGGAACTAGAACCATTCCGTGGTAAACGTGTGTTGATCTCGGGTGGAGGCGACTCTGCTGTGGACTGGGCGAATGAACTGGAAGCACTGGCAGAGCAAGTTACGGTTGTGCATCGTCGTGACCGGTTTGGCGGGTTGGAGCGTAATGTACTACGTATGAGAGAATCATCTGTAGATGTCCGTACACCATATGCGGTAGAGACACTGCATAGTATGAGTGGTGATGTGATTGAACAGGTGACCATCTCACACGTGGATACAGGTGAAACTGAACTGCTTGAAGTCGATGCTGTCATTGTAAACCACGGCATGAAGAGTGACTTTGGTCCAATCCGGGATTGGGGACTTGATCTTGGCGAATGGCATGTCACTACAACAGAGAGATTGCAAACCAATATTCCCGGCGTGTTTGGCGCAGGCGATTTTGTAGATTATGGTAGCAAACTGTACCTGATTGCGGGTACTTTCACAGATGCAGCGCTAGCGGTAAACAGTGCGAAGCTTTACATGGACCCTGAAGCGGAAAAAGTGGCTTATGTTTCTTCCCATAACAGCCGCTTTAAGGAGAAAAATAAAGCTCTAGGTGTTGTAGAAGAATAAAAGTCTTCGATCGGTTATATTAAGATGACTTCGGGTTCATTCCGAAGTCATCTTTTTTGCATAAAATGGGTAATAAGAAGGCATAATGGCACAAGATAGAACACGCTTAGAATTGAACATGAACCACCAAATGTCTATAATAAGGCTGAGAAACTGTAGAATGACACTATATAAGTTGAAATAATCATTTACACGATAACGGAGAGGACAGAAAAAATCTGAAAAAGCGAAGCGGTCGCCTTTATCACCGGATTTTCCCTTAAGAAAAAGGGAATCGAAAAAATCTGGGGATAACAGCGATTGGAAGATTGTTCTGTCATCGTAGTGTCAGTGTAAATAAACTTTAATTCAACTTATATAGATACAATAACTAGGTCAGAGTGGAGTGCAGCGTATGAAAAAGGGATCACAGCCACAACGAGGTTTCACCTTCATCCAGCGGTGGTTCAAACGATCTGATATGAAAAAGATCAAATGGTCTGAATTGTATCTCGCACTGGCTGGCGCACTTCATCGCTTGTTGGTTGAAGGGCGGCGTGAACGTTTAGCAGCCAAACGGTTGCGTCAGGACTTACCTATTAACGCGTTGGGCGAAATGAAGCTAGAGCCAGGGGATATTGTGTACACGCCAAGCTCGGAATCGACGTATTACGCCGGGCATATGGGCATTATTGGTCTCGACGGCAAGGTGTATCATGTGCACCCTTATGGGCCTGTATTTGCTGATTCATTAGAGTGGTATCTCACGCGGTTTTATGAAGGAGATCGCTTCATTGTATTCCGTTCCAGATTGAATGAGGCAGGAATGAAAGCAGCCGGGTGGGTACATGACCATTACAAGCAGGTGAAATTCTACCGTTTGCAGACCAATCTGCGCAGTATTGAGCGCAATTATTGCTCTAAGTTTATATATCAGGCCTATCAGTTCACATCGGGACTGGATCTGTGGAGCCGCAAATTTACCCGAATGAATCAGGGTTATATCTATCCATTTCGAATTGAGCGCTCATCAGAGCTGGACGTTCTGGGAACTTTTTATAAATAAGGCTGGAACCGACTAAAATACTGTTCTTCCGAAAATAAGGAGAGCAGGTTCTGTCGGTTTTTTTTGTATGTGTAGAGATTAAAAACAGGAAAAACGCTCAAAACGTCGAATAGATTATGAGATAGGCACGCACAACTTGGAATCGTATACATAAAAAAAGTCGAGATGATTTTTAGCCCAGAGTACAAAAATGACTACGAAGTAGACGAACAAGAAAGAGTGAAGCGAGATGAAATGGCCGGGTTTCTTACAACGATTCCGACCGAACAAAAACGTGGTTAAGCTATCGGACTATATCCCAAAAAAGGAAAGGAGGCACTACTGTTCCATATGCAAGAAAAACGTTAAATCGGTCGTACATTATGCGGCGCCACAGGGAAATGTTTCAGGTGTATGCAGTTCTTGTAAGTCTTTGGCGGATGAACGTGGAATGTTTCCCATTTAATAAGAAGAGATGCGCTCAGGAAATAAGAATTTTTTGATTTATGCGCGTTTTTGTAGTACATTAGCAAATGTATTCGAAGGAGGATTCTAATGTACTCAGGTAGACAAGACGATACTTTATACATCATGACCTACACCTTAAACAGCGGTATCAAGGGTACGGTTCCACTGTCTAATAAGCAGATTATTGAGTGGCTGGATTGCTACAGAAATGAGAAGCGCTTCGTGACCGAAATCGGCAAGGAGTTTTTTGGATTGAATGCAGGATTGGTAGCAGACTTTAAGGTTCAAAATCATTTATCGGATTATCAGCAGACCATTATGCCCACACAGCAGCAGGATAACCTGGAACGCTTGTCCAGTGCTTATAAATCAACCGAGTTATTAATGAAGATTGATTGTAAATGTGGCACGGCTTATGTGACGGAATCTCCATACAAGCGCACAAAATGGTACTGTACAAAGTGTAAAGAGATTGTATTTTTGGATGCCAAAAAAGGAATGGTGGAAACGTCGCGTGGTGACGCTTACTACATGACCAACAAATATTTTGTTTCCCGGGACTAGCGGGAAGTGACTCTGGAAGCATCGCTGCGAAGCGGTGCTTTTTTGTGCGAATGTTTGCTCTATAACAACAAAAAAAGCCCCAAGGGGCCTTTTTGGAAGATATCTAAGATCTTTTAGGAATTATGATGAGCATTCAACTTTGTGAGGAGGAATGAAGCAGCAACGACAGCGTGGCTCGTAAGCTTCTGAATCGCCAATCATGACAACCGGACCCAAGGTAACAGGCTCCCCATTGACGATACGTTGCGTAAAGGCTGCATCCGGGCTGCCACATACCGCACAGAAAGCCGAGAGTTTCTCAATGTCGTCTGCCATGGCAAGCAAACCACCGACATATCCGAATTCCTTACCACGGTAATCCATATTAAGTCCGTCCACAATGACATGTTTGCCGCAATACGCTAACTCCGAGACAAGTTCCATAATGGCACTGCTGAAAAATTGTACTTCATCAAATGCAACAACATCAGCATCTATGGTTTGGTTCAAGATCATTTCTACGGATTCCGGGGTTAATTGCCGGGGAATGGAATGGGCAGGGAGTCGATAACCAATTCGGCTTACGATCTCGTCCTGGGCAAACCGATTATCCTCGGCTGGTTTGTAGGCCACAACCTTTTTACGGCCAAATTGTATTAATTTCTGACAACGGCGAATGAGTTCACCGGATTTTTCACTGAACATGGGTCCAGTAATTACGGTAATACGTCCTGTTTGCACGGTGCTGCTACTCCTCTCACATACGGGATTCAACAAAAAAAGCGACCTTTACAGAGTACCACAAAATCTTTGGAAAGAGCCAGAACTAATCTGCGCAGCTTTGTGTTACTATATGGATTGTTAAGGTATTGGTTACGGCAGCTAGTTAACAGGAGTTGTGAAAAGAGGTGTTTAGTATGAGTGAAGCATTAACATCACTTCAAGAGCGATATGAAAGCCTGAAAGAACAGGGATCTCTAGATGAAGCGGCGCAGGCATTATTTGCAGTACTGTTCGCAGAAGCGGAGAGACTGCAGGCAAGTAACCTTACCTTGCGTAGAACGATCTTGAAGTCTTCTTCCAAAGAATCACGTATGTCTACCAAACTGCGGGAAGCCTTATACGAATGACCCGGAGATTACTCCGGGTCCTCTTCTGTCTTTAATTTGCGAGGGAATAGAATACCTGCTGTAATTCGGGCAATCATGGCAAAGGTGAGACCAATGCCTGCAAACATGTAGATCACGGTAAAGGCTTTGCTGAATCCGGTGGTTGGCACAAATTCAGGATGTCCCACCGTAGTCAGGGTAACCGCACAGAAGTATAACGCATCGATCCAGTGCAGACCTTCAACACGAGTGTAAAATAAAGTGCCTGACAGCAACGTTGCTGCCGTTAACGCGAACAGAGCCAGAAACTTGGGGTCTTTGAACGCATGGAAAATGCCTTTGAGCAATCGTTGTAACGTGATTAGAAATGATACCATGATGATCCATCCTGTCTATGTAAAGTAGGCGGTGTGTTGTATGAACACACAAAAAGCCCGGACTCATGGAGTCCTTCCGGGCGTCTCTGCTTTTTCGGGTACACTTTTGGACCGGAAACGGGGACCTACATAATTACGCTTGCGGTCACGGAACAGGATCCAGCCTCCCAGAAAACTCATACCTGCGGCAAAAAGGACAAGTCCACCGCCAAAGGAAAGCCACTGGAATCCTGGTGAAATCAGTTCGTTACCGTGCTCGGCATAATATAGGAACAGGGCATCTTTCATCATCAGAAAACCCTTCATTGCCATTAACCCGGGGATGACCAGGACAACAATTGCCAAAAATCGCGTAAAGACCAATCTTGTATTCATGAGCATTATACCCTTTCTGCCAAAGTCGACATTAAATAAAGGTTACGCTTACAGATCATACCTGATTCCATCATAGCTTGGAATGCATAGGCTGTCCATGTGTGATTGCTTCAAACTTTGAGTTGACCGCTCAAGGAGAGTACAATGGCATATAGAGGGTATAAGCCAAACCATGATTTAAGCCATCATAAATTATATTGAAATTTGATTCATAGAGGAGAGCATGAGAGATGCCAATTACATGTGATGTTGCAATTCTTGGAGGAGGAACCGGTGGATATGTAGCCGCGATCCGGGCTGCACAGCTGGGAAAACAGGTCGTTATTATTGAGAAAGACAAGCTTGGTGGAACCTGTCTGCATCGTGGTTGTATTCCGAGTAAGGCTTTGCTGAAAAGCGCGGAAGTATACGCCGAAATCCAGGAGAGCGAGACGTATGGTATCGAGACAGCTGGAGCTACACTTGTATTTCCCAAAGTACAGGCGCGCAAGGATGCAATTGTCGAACAGCTCCATCAGGGCGTTCAATATTTGATGAAAAAAAATAAAATTCAGGTTGTACACGCGAAAGGTCGCGTCATCGGACCATCCATTTTCTCACCGCAGAGCGGAGCAGTCGCTGTGGAGTTTGAAGATGGAGAGATGGATACGGTAGTTCCAACCAATCTCATCATTGCCACTGGTTCGCGTCCACGTGTGTTGCCGGGCCTGGAACCGGACGGCAAATTCATAATGAGCAGCGACGAAGCACTGCGTATGGATGAACTTCCTGCATCACTCATCATTGTCGGTGGGGGTGTGATTGGATTGGAGTGGGCATCCATGCTGAATGACTTTGGCGTAGACATCACAGTAGTAGAAGCAGCTGCTCACGTGTTGCCTGCCGAGGATGAGGATGTTGCCAGAGAAATGCAGCGATTGCTCGGCAAACGAGGTGTCCGTTTCCTGACAGGTGCCACCGTTCTAACCGAAACATATAACACGGATCAAGAGGGCATCCAGATTGATGTGCAGCTTGGTGAAGATAAGCAGGAAACGCTGAGAGCGGAGAAAATGCTCGTGTCGGTTGGACGTCAGGCTAATGTCGAAAATATCGGACTCGAAAATACAGATATCAAACTGGAGCGTGGATTCATCGCTGTGAACAAACAGTTACAGACCGGCGAAGGTCACATCTACGCCATTGGTGACTGCATCGGCGGTTTACAGCTTGCACATGCCGCAAGTCATGAAGGCATTCTCGCTGTCGATCATCTGGCGGGCGAAACGGTACATGCCGTAGAATCCCACCGTATCCCGCGCTGTGTGTATACACGTCCGGAAGCAGCAAGCATCGGATTCACCGAGCGAGAAGCCAAAGAACGTGGCTATGAACTTAAAACAGGCAAGTTCCCATTTTCGGCCATTGGCAAATCGCTCATTCACGGAAGTCGGGATGGATTCGTGAAGGTGATCGCAGATGCCAAGACGAATGATATATTGGGGGTACATATGATTGGCACCCATGTGACGGAATTAATCGCTGAGGCTTCTCTGGCTCAGATGCTGGATGCCACACCTTGGGAAGTCGGACAAACCATTCATCCGCACCCTTCTCTGTCGGAAATTATGGGTGAAGCCATGTTGGCGGTCGATGGAAAGGCCATTGGAATGTAAGTCAAACAAGCTTATGAGAAAGGTCCTTTCCTTTTTTGGGTAAAAGGGATTATAATAAGGTTAAGCCAAGTCTTAGTACCAGGTTATAAGATCGGGTAGTAAGTATGGCACAGGCTCTGATTAAAAGGAGGTACCTCATATGAGTTCACAAGGTACTGCAGACGCGGTCCACCGGCATCAACAGCTGGGACTTAGCGATGGTGAAGTATTGGATATGTACAAATACATGCTGCTCGCGCGCAAGTTTGACGAGCGTTGCTTGCTCTTGCAACGGGCTGGCAAAATTAACTTTCACGTATCCGGTGTAGGACAGGAAGCTGCGCAAGTAGGCGCTGCTTTTGGTCTGGATCGGGATCACGATTATTATTTACCTTATTACCGCGATTACGGTTTTGTACTGGCGGTAGGCATGACTCCGCGTGAGTTGATGTTGTCTGCTTTTGCGAAGGCGGAAGATCCGAATAGTGGCGGTCGGCAAATGCCCGGTCACTTCGGTCACAAAAAGCTGCGGATTGTGACGGGTTCCAGCCCGGTTACAACACAGGTTCCGCACGCTGTTGGATTTGCACTGGCTGCCAAAATGAAGAAGCAAGAATTTGTTTCTTTTGTTACGTTTGGCGAAGGATCAAGCAATCAGGGTGACTTCCACGAGGGAGCCAACTTTGCAGGTGTGCATAAATTGCCTGTCATTATTATGTGTGAGAACAATCAATATGCAATTTCGGTACCGATTCACAAACAGTTGAGCGGCAAAATATCCGATCGAGCACAAGGATACGGGTTCCCCGGACTGCGTGTAGATGGTAACGATGCATTAGAAGTATATGCTGCAGTGAAGGAAGCGCGTCGCCGTGCCATAGCCGGGGAAGGCCCGACATTGATTGAAGCGATGATGTATCGGTTGTCACCTCACTCCACCTCCGATAATGATCTGGCTTACCGGACCAAAGAGGAAGTTGAGGAGAACTGGAAGAAAGATGGCGTTCCTCGCATGAAGAACTACTTGATCGATTGTGGCATCTGGGACGAAGCTCGGGATGCGGATCTGGCTTCCCAGCTTGCGCTGGAAATGAAAGAAGCAACTGAATATGCAGACAACGCGCCATATCCTAAACCTGAGGACACTCTGACGCACGTTTATGCGGACAGCGAAGAAGGGGGACGGTAAGTATGGCAGTGATGGAATATATTGATGCAATCCGTCTCGCAATGAAAGAAGAGATGGAACGGGATGAGAATGTTTTTATCCTTGGTGAAGACGTAGGTCTCAAAGGTGGTGTGTTTACCACAACTAAAGGGCTGCAAGATCAGTTTGGTGAAATGCGAGTGATGGACACACCTTTGTCTGAATCTGCTATTGCAGGTGTTGCCATTGGTGCAGCGATGTATGGCATGAAGCCGATTGCCGAGATGCAATATTCGGACTTCATGTTGCCGGCAACCAACCAGATCATTAGTGAAGCGGCGAAGATCCGCTATCGTTCCAACAATGACTGGAGTTGTCCGATTGTTATCCGTGCGCCGATTGGTGGCGGGATCTTCGGTGGGTTATATCACTCCCAATGTCCGGAATCGATTTTCTTTGGTACACCTGGTCTGAAAATTATAGCTCCCTACTCGGCATACGATGCTAAGGGACTGCTCAAGGCCGCTATTCGCGACCCGGACCCGGTACTCTTTTTTGAAAATAAAAAATGCTACAAACTTATCAAGGAAGATGTGCCTGAAGATGATTACATCGTTCCGATTGGTAAAGCCAACGTACTTCGTGAGGGTGCGGATATTACGGTGATCGGTTACAGTCAGCCGCTGCATTTTGTCATGCAGGCTGCTGAGGAGCTGGAGCGTGAAGAAGGCATTACAGCACACGTTCTGGATCTGCGCACATTGCAACCGTTGGATCGTGAAGCGATTATTGCTTCCGCTCGTCTGACAGGCAAAGTGTTGATCGTACACGAAGATAACAAAACGGGTGGTGTAGGTGCCGAAGTTGCCGCGATTATTAGTGAGGAATGTCTATTTGAACTGGATGCACCGATTCAGCGTCTCTGCGGACCTGATGTGCCGGCCATGCCAATTAGCCCAACATTGGAGAAATTCTACATGCTGAGCAAGGACAAAGCCAAAGCAGCAATGCGTACACTTGCCGAGTTTTAATTTCGTTTTTTGTATCGTTTAAAAGTAAAGTTTGGAGTGATAATCAAATGGCTGAACGTATGAAATGGATCGAGGTCATTATGCCGCAATTGGCGGAATCGCTGGTCTCGGCTACCATAGGCAAATGGTTGAAAAAACCGGGCGACCGTGTGGAACAGTACGAGCCGATCTGTGAAGTAATCACTGATAAAGTTAATGCCGAGATTCCATCCACTGTGGATGGAATTATGGGTGACCTTTTGGTTGAAGAGGGCACAACGATTGCTGTTGGTGAAGCAATCTGCCGCATGCAGGTCGCAGCTTCTGACGAAGAAGCGGCTGAGCAAGTAACACAAGTATCGCAGCAACAGGAGCAAGTGCAGCAACATGCGAGCCACACTCCTCTTGCCACGTCAAATACAGCAGGACATGATCCTAACCAGCCGATGCGTAATCGGTATTCCCCGGCAGTGCAATCCTTGGCAGCAGAGCATGGCTTGAACTTGCAAAGCATCCAAGGCACTGGGGCTGGTGGTCGTATTACCCGTAAAGATGTGCTGACATTTGTTGCACAGGGAGGTAACGCGGCTGGATCGTCTGCACCAGCATCATCTGCTTCATTACAGCATGCGCCTTCTGGCTTGTCGTCTGCTTCTCCATTCAGCGGAGTGAATCGTGGAAATGGAGAAATGGGTTTAACATCCAGAGACGCGATCTCAGCAAGAGATGCAGGTGTTCCAGTGAGGCATTCTGGCATTCATCTAACCGAAAGTCCGAAAATTCCCCAGATCGAAGTGGAAGGTGGCGGCCAGGGAAGATCGGAGTATTTCATCGATGTTACCCCTGTGCGTAATGCCATTGCCCGGAATATGCGTCAAAGTGTATCGGAAATCCCGCATGCATGGACGATGATCGAAGTGGACGTAACAAATCTCGTGATGCTGCGCAATAAACTCAAGGATGAGTTCAAGCGTAAGGAAGGCATCAATCTGACATATCTGTCCTTCATGATGAAGGGAGTCGTTAACGCGATTAAAGACTACCCAATCATGAACTCGGTATGGGCAGTGGACAAAATTATCGT
This sequence comes from Paenibacillus xylanexedens, assembly GCF_017874615.1. GTDB lineage: Bacteria > Bacillota > Bacilli > Paenibacillales > Paenibacillaceae > Paenibacillus > Paenibacillus xylanexedens. The sequence goes on along the minus strand of NZ_JAGIKV010000013.1, from coordinate 136,302 downwards.
CAAACGGGACATTAACTTGTCCATGGCGGTAGGAACCGAAGATTCTGTACTTACACCCGTAATCAAACATGCTGATCAGCGAAATATTGCAGGTCTGGCCCGTGAAGTGGATGAACTGGCTCGCAAAACACGTGAAGGTACGTTAAAGCTGGACCATATGCAAGGTGGTACGTTCACGGTGAACAACACAGGTTCATTTGGTTCGATCCTGTCCCAGCCAATCATTAACTACCCGCAGGCAGCAATTCTTACATTTGAGTCGATTGTCAAGAAGCCAGTGGTTATTAATGATATGATCGCTGTTCGCTCGATGGCTAACCTGTGTCTGTCGCTGGATCACCGAATCCTGGATGGTGTAATCAGCGGACGTTTCTTGCAACGTGTCAAAGAAAACCTTGAAGGATATACCATGGAGAGCAAGGTGTATTAAGTAAATAGTTGACGGGAAAGTGTATGTGCCGGAGGCCGTGCACTTTTCCTGCTGTTTATGGACATGTGCTCAATTGTACATTGAACCTGGAGCAGAAGGGTGTGGGGAATCATGAGCAAGCCGTTGGATGTTGCATACATACCGATGCTTGATTATGAAGAGGCTTGGAACCGCCAGAAAGCGATTGTGCAGCGATTGGACGAGGGCGAGGGAGCGGAGCAGATGCTGCTCTTACAGCACCCGCCAACGTATACGATCGGCTCACAAAATCATCCGGAGCATCTGCTTCTCAGTCCGGAAGAGTTGCGTGAGCAAGGAATCTCATTGTTTCAAATTGACCGTGGCGGTGATATTACTTATCATGGTCCGGGCCAGTTGGTAGGCTACCCTTTATTGGTTCTTGGTCGGGATGAAGACCTGGATTTACACGGCTATTTACGGAAACTTGAGCAGGTGCTTATGGATTATCTCGCAGACCAGGGCATCGAAGCCGGACGCAAAGAGGGTTACACGGGTGTGTGGATTGGCGATATGAAGATTGCTGCGATCGGAATCAAGTTTAATCGTTGCAAACACCGCCGCGGTTTCGTGACCAGTCACGGATTTGCATTTAACATCAGCTCAGGCATTCAACATGCTGGTTTTCAGGGGATTGTTCCTTGTGGGATTGAGCAGTATGGCGTTACCTCATTGGAGGATATAACGGGTAAGTCCTATGCAGTGGAACAGGTAGCGCAGGAGATTGTTCCATACTTTAATCGTATTTTTCCATATGAGATTAATTGGGTCACCGAAAAAGAAGCCCTTCAACGTCTGTAAACAGTTCGTCGAAAGGCTTTAGGTTGCTATCCGAACAGCAACGGTTCGAGAGCTATGAAAAGGGTGGACCCAATCATGGCGATCAGCATGAGATAGATGATGATTTTGAACCATTTCTTTTTTTGCATTGATGAGAGAACTCCTTTCAACATAAAGTAAACAAGCCATAGTAATTGTATTGTACCGTATCCACGAGAGGGAGGAAAGTCCTATGATTAAACAACAACGTGTTATCGATCAGTTCATGGAACTGGTGCAGATTGATAGTGAAACGAAAAATGAACAGAACATCTCGAAGGTGTTAAAAGAACAGTTTGCAGATCTCGGTCTTCATGTCTATGAGGATGATACCATGGAGCAAACCGGACATGGCGCCGGAAACCTCGTCATTACCTGGGAAGCTGAAGGAACTGAAGGGGTTGCACCGATCTTTTTCACATGTCATATGGACACCGTGACGCCGGGACAGGGAATCAAGCCTGAACTGGGTGAAGATGGCTGGATTCGCAGTGATGGAACAACGATCCTGGGAGCAGATGACAAAGCAGGGATTGCGGCATTGTTCGAAGCGATTCGTGTGATCCAGGAAAACAAGATTCCACATGGTAAAATTCAATTTGTCATTACGGTCGGCGAAGAGTCTGGCCTGGTGGGCGCACGTGCGATGAATCCGAAGGATATCGATGCCGAGTTCGGTTATGCGCTGGATTCTAATGGAGCTGTAGGCACGATCTGTGTTGCTGCACCAGCGAGAGCTGAAATTCAAATGAGCATCTATGGGAAGTCCGCACATGCGGGTGTGAACCCGGAAGACGGGATCAGCGCCATTCAGGTAGCAGCCAAAGCGATTGCAGCGATGACACTGGGCAGAATTGATGATGAGACGACAGCGAACATCGGTAAATTCCAAGGTGGATCAGCACTCAACGTGGTGTGTGACTTTGTACAGCTTGAAGCGGAAGCTCGCAGTATTGTGCAGGAGAAAGTTGAATTGCAGGTTGCACAGATGCGTGACGCGTTGGAAACGACATGTCGCAAATACGGTGCAACAGCTGAATTCAGAAGTGAGATCCTGTATCCTGCATTTGGTTTCCATGATGAACATGAAGTTGTACAACTTGCACAGCGTGCCATCCGCAGTATTGGGCTGGAGACAAGTACGTTTGCTTCCGGTGGTGGCAGTGATGCCAATATCTTTAACGGATTCGACCTTCCGACAGTGAACTTGGCGGTAGGGTATGAGGATATTCATACAACCAAAGAACGTATTCGTGCGGAAGACATTGTGAAGTTGTCTCAGGTGGTCGTGGCTATTATTCAGGAAACGGCAGCTGATAAGAAATAATATAGAGCACATGTTACCTCACATGTTGTTAGACAAAAGTCCGAACCCGGTTTGTACGGATTCGGACTTTTTGTGAATTCATGTTATATTTCAAGGGAGAAGACTCGTTAATTTTGGGTCAAAAATGAAACAATGGATCGATTACCCATTCATTTGCGTCCAGCGAGCAGATCGATTAACTTGGCATCAGGGCCCCACTCGCGTAACCATTGTTTGAGTATGAGCTGTACTTGCCGGGCTTGTCCTACCACGTGTAAGGATTGAGGCGTCATATAACTATTCATTGAAAGTCCCCCTGATTCGTTTATATTTGCTGTGAGAGTTCTATACGCTCACCATATGCCCAAAATCAGAGATATATACATTAACCGAATATATAATCCTACGATATGGAGTTGAAGAACCAATGAAACCAAACCAATCTGCCCAATCCATCCACGCGGCGCAACCTGCCAATCCAAAACTAGATGAAGTGACCGTATCCACCAAGCCAATCTTCGAGGGTAAAGTGATTTCACTTCAAGTCGATACCGTTAAACTACCGAATGGCCAGACGGCTACACGTGAGATAATCCGGCACCCTGGAGCGGTAGCTGTACTCGCTTTGAATGGGGATCGCATGCTTGTTGTGGATCAGTATCGTCAGGCAATGGGACGCACTGAGGTTGAGATTCCTGCGGGGAAACTGGACCCGGGAGAAGAGCCGGAAGTTGCTGCCGCACGTGAATTGCGAGAAGAGACAGGATATGTGGCCAAGTCACTGCGTCATTTGCGTTCGTTCTACACGTCACCGGGGTTCGCAGATGAGATCATTCATCTTTACATCGCTGAAGAGCTGGAAGCAGGAGACATGGCGCTGGACGAAGATGAATTCCTTGAAGTTGCCGAAATAACTCTGGAGGAAGCCTATGCGCTTATGGACGAGAACCGGATTAGCGATGCCAAAACGATGATGGCCGTGTACGCGTGGGACCTCTACAGAACGACAGGACGGTTCTAGGCATGCAAGACCAACTGGAAACGTCCACGATGTGGGAGCCCTGTTATACAGACCTGCATATCCACATCGGACGAACCTCTCGGGGTGAGGCTGTTAAAATCAGTGGCAGTCGTGATCTGACATTTGAGAATATTGCCCTGGAAGCATCGGATCGCAAAGGAATTCATTTGCTTGGTGTTATTGATTGTCATTCTCCGGTTGTACAGATGGATATTGAGCAATTGCTGGAGAGTGGCACGATGTCCGAGATTGAGGGCGGCGGTATTGCCTACCAGGACACCACCATTTTGTTGGGTACAGAGATTGAGCTGCGCGAGCCTGGAATGCGTGAGTTCCATATGCTGGCGTACTTCCGTGATCTGAAAACGATGAAGTCCTTCACGGACTGGATGAAACGTTATATGAAAAATGTAAACCTCAGTTCTCAGCGGGTCTACGTGCCCGCTCTTGAGATGCAGGCGGAGATTAAGGCCCGTGGTGGACTTATTGTGCCTGCACATGTGTTTACACCGCATAAAGGCATCTATGGCAGTACTGCGCCCCGTATGAGCGATGTGCTGGATACTAGTCTCGTGGATGCGGTAGAGCTGGGGTTAAGCTCGGATTCATCCATGGCCAGTTATATTCGGGAATTGGATCATGTACCGTTTCTGACCAATTCGGATGCTCATTCACTCGGTAAGATTGGACGGGAGTATAACGAACTGCAAGTTGCCGCCCCTTCTTTTGACGAATTCCGTATGGCACTTCAAGGAGAAGCCGGTAGGAAAATTGCGGCCAATTATGGACTGAATCCAAGGCTGGGCAAATACCACCGTACTTACTGTGCAGCATGTGGCAGCATTATGGACGGGCAAGCGATCTCAGCAGAGCGCTGTCCTCACTGTGGCAGTCTGAAGCTGGTGCAGGGGGTGCTGGATCGCATCCTGGCGATCTCTGATCGAGAGAGTCCTCATGTTCCTGCAAACAGACCAGCCTATCATTATCAGGTGCCACTGGAGTTCATTCCAGGACTTGGAAAAGCCAAACTGCGCCAGCTACTGGACCATTTTGGTACGGAAATGAACGTACTTCATCGTACGCGGGAGGAAGAACTTGCTGCGGTTGTTGGACCTGTGCTGGCAGGCCTGATTGTGGCTGCACGGAACGGACAACTGGAGCTATCCTCGGGAGGTGGAGGCACGTACGGAAAGGTTGCTGTTCAGGAAAGAGCTTCGGAGTGACCCGTGTAAATATTCTGTAGTTCAACTCATATAGCTTTCGCTTTACAGAGGTCCAATCTGGACAAGAAGTCATACAGGTGCATTCCGGTTCATAAGAATGACTATGAGGATGTAACTGAGAATCCTTGCAGCATGATACCGGAAAGGGGACTCGTACCTGTATGCGCTCTTCCTACTTTACATTTAAAGGTCAGACTTCGTTATATGTATTCGTGGCCGTCTTGTTTCTGGTCGGCGTCATTTTTGGCGCGCTCATGGTCAACGCATTGTCTCTTGAGCAACGTCAGGATCTGGAGGGTTATCTCGGCAATTTCTTCATGACCGTGCAGCACAGTGCACAGGTAACAGAGACCGGGGCATATTGGGACATTGCCATGCTCCATCTGAAATGGGTGGGTCTGATCTTTATTCTGGGTTTATCCGTTGTTGGACTACCCGGTATACTGGTTCTGGATTTTCTGAAAGGTGTGCTCATTGGATTCACAGTGGGGTACCTTGTTGGGCAGTATTCCTGGAAAGGGCTGCTGTTTGCACTGGTGTCCGTGGCACCACATAATCTATTTGTCATTCCGATCCTCCTGATCTGCAGTGTGGCGGCGATGACGTTCTCGTTATACATCATTCGCAATCGTGTTTTGATGCAGCGAACACCGGGTCGACAAAGGCCTTTTGCTTCATATATAGTGTTAACTTTGGTTATGGCTGTACTGCTGCTCGGCGTGGCGTCTTTTGAAACATGGGTTACACCTGCGATGATGCGTTGGGTCACGCCAATGCTACTACCGGCCTAACGTGTACCGTATAGTGTAAAATGTTGACTTTAATTACGCACTCCCCCTATAATGAAAAGAGTGGGTTAAGTTGCAGTGTGCAGTGATTTCCTAGGGGGAGGGAGAAAATGGAAGCACGGATTGATAAAATTAAGCAGCAACTACAGTCCCAAGGATATAAATTAACGCCCCAGCGGGAAGCCACCTTAAGAGTACTTCTTGAGAATGAAGAAGATCATCTGAGCGCAGAAGACGTATTCATGCTCGTTAAAGAAAAGGCTCCCGAAATCGGTCTGGCAACCGTGTACCGTACCCTCGAACTGCTGAGTGAGCTGCATGTTGTAGAGAAAATCAACTTCGGCGACGGTGTAGCGCGTTATGATCTGCGCGGAGATACATCCAAGCATCACCATCATCACTTAATCTGTGTTCAATGCGGAAGTATGGATGAAATACGTGAGGACTGGCTTGGACCGCTTGAAGAGCGTTTGGAGCGGGAATTCAACTTTTCGGTAGTAGATCACCGACTGGACTTTCATGGAATTTGTTATCGTTGCAAAGCTAAAAATGAACAGAAACCCAAAGATGAAGAATAACATAGCATATCTTCAAGCTCTCACCGGCGGTTTTGACGGGAGAGCTTTTTTGGCACCGGACATGATCTGGAGTTTCCCCCGAATGGCATAAACCTGTGTTTATGGACATACCCTGATTCAAGGACAATACCGGATTCGAATCAGGAGGGGACGCGCCCATGATTATATCAGTGCGGAGAGGGCTCCGTTTTATTCGATTTATTATATTTTTTGCTGCATTAGTTTATCTGTTCTATCATGTTCTGGATCTGTTTAATGGCTGGATCTCACCTGTGGATCAGTATCAGATGCCGACTGGCAATGCAATCAAAGTATTTCAGGAAACGGATTGGCCGGGTAATGGAGAAGGACGTCCTACGATGGCAGAGCGTCTCCGTTTGTTCTATTGGTACGGGGAGTAGCTTGGAACAGCCAGGGATGCAAATACGGGAGCAGTCTGCCATAGCGGCAGGTCTGTCAGTTGAGGAGCGTTGTACATGAAACAGACGATACATGCCTATGCCTTATACTTGGAAGATGATAAAGGGATGTCGAGCAGCACGCTTGAATCGTATCTCCGAGACGTGGACAAGTTCATTGAATTTGCTGATAAGGAATATGGCATACGCGAAGCCGATCAGGTCAGACGCACACATGTCGTCCTGTTTGCAGGTCAGCTCAAACAGGCAGGACGTGCCAATGCAACCATTGCCCGCAGCATCGTATCTCTGCGCTCCTACTTTCATTTTTTGATGCGGCGGGGTGATATTATACAGGACCCTACGTTTGATGTGGAAGCTCCCAAGGCGGACAAGACGCCACCACAGGTGTTAAGTATCCAAGAGATCGAACAACTGCTGACAGCGCCTGATATTCGTTCACCGCAGGGTGTGAGAGATCGAGCGATGCTTGAACTATTATATGCTACAGGTATTCGGGTATCGGAACTGATTGCCCTTGACATTCGGGATGTTCAGCCAGGCATGCGCTTTATACGATGCGGTGGGGCGGGCAAGGAACGCATCCTTCCCATCGGTGCACCAGCAGCACATTGGGCAAGTGTGTATGTGGAGGAATTCCGCAATAAGTTGCTCAAAACCGATTCGGACGAGCAGGCACTATTCGTGAATGTATCTGGTAGACGTTTAACCCGGCAGGGCTTCTGGAAGCTGCTCAAAAAAGCGGCGGTGGATGCGGGGATTTCGGAAGAAATTACGCCGCATACGCTGCGTCATTCGTTTGCGGCACACCTGATTGCCAACGGGGCGGATACACGTGCGGTTCAAGACATGCTGGGTCACGTGGAGCAGCCTGGACAACAATATGGCAATCATGGTCGCAAAACCATGAAAGAAATCTATGAAACCCATCATCCGAGGGCAAGATAGATTTTGACGCATGGCCTTCACAAATAAATGCGGAACATTGGGCCGATTTAGGATAAAATAAATTGAATACATCAAAACGCCGTTATACATAAGACGGATCGTTTCAACTCAAGGAGGAACATATATCGCATGACAGCATTAAACCAACAAATGATTTCGGAAGCAGCATCTTATATTCAAAGCAAAAGCTCCATCAAGCCGGAAGTCGGTTTGATTTTGGGTTCAGGTCTTGGCGTACTGGCAGAGCTGATTGAAGATGGCGTAAGTATCGCTTATCAGGATATTCCGCATTTTCCAGTGTCCACAGTAGAAGGACATGAAGGTGAACTATTGGTCGGAACCATTAAAGGTCGTCCAGTCGTGATGATGAAAGGCCGTTTCCACATGTACGAAGGATATGGTCCGGAATTGACAGCTTTCCCGGTACGGGTTATGAAAGAACTGGGTGTAAGTAGCCTGCTTGTAACCAATGCTGCGGGTGGTGTGAATACGTCGTATGAAGCTGGAGACTTGATGCTGATCTCTGATCACTTGAATCTCACAGGCAAAAATCCACTGATCGGACCAAATGACGCTGCACTGGGCGTGCGTTTCCCGGATCTGTCCGAAGCATATAGCCGCCGTTTGCGCGCACTGGCGAAGGATACGGCTGCATCACAAGGTTTTAACGTACGTGAAGGGGTATACGCAGGTATGCTCGGTCCGAACTACGAGACACCGGCAGAGATCAGAATGCTGCGTACATTGGGCTCAGACGCAGTGGGCATGTCCACTGTATCTGAAGTAATTGTGGCACGCCATGCAGGCCTGGAAGTGCTCGGTATTTCCTGTATCAGCAACATGGCTGCCGGAATTCTGGATCAGCCGCTGTCACATGATGAGGTGATGGAGACGACGGAACGTGTGCGTGAGTCGTTCCTGGCGCTGGTAGTGGCGGTTATTCCACAAATGTAAGCAAGATTTGAGTAGATAAGGTTACCTCTTTGGATGAGAAATCATCGGGGGGGTAACTTTTTTTTTTGTTGTGTTAAATGTACGGTTAATCATTCCTTTAGTGCAGTGCGTTTTTTTGGCTATGACCACATTTTCAATAAAAGTTCGGGAAATCATGCTTTACATGGAATAATTTACTGGAAACGGGCCGACAATGATTAGCAGTACATGCATGGAACATGCAGTAAGCAAGTCATTTGAGGAGGTAACCTTGTGAAGAAAAGAATAATGGCATCGTTCATGACCCTCTGTATCCTGCTGTCCCTTTTGGCATCAACGGCATTAGCTGAAGAAACACCGAAGGCAGCGGGAGGAACGGACCTGGCCCCGTCGGCGCGCTCTGCGATCTTAATGGATGCAGATACGGGAACGGTCATTTATGAGAAAAACAGTCATGATCAGCTGCCTCCGGCGAGCATTACGAAAATTATGACCATGCTGCTTACGATCGAAGCGATCGACTCGGGCAAGCTGAAGCTGACGGATAAGGTAAGAACGAGCGAATACGCAGCTTCCATGGGCGGTTCGCAGATCTTCCTGGAGCCTGGGGAAGAAATGACGGTAGACGATATGTTAAAAGGGATCGCGATGGCTTCGGGCAATGATGCCTCGGTAGCGATGGCTGAGAAGATCGCTGGCTCGGAAGAAGCCTTTGTACAGCTGATGAATGAGCGTGCGAAGGAGCTTGGCATGAAGGATACTCATTTTGCCAACTGTAACGGCCTGCCGGTCGATAATCATTATTCTTCCGCCCATGACATTGCCGTCATGAGCCGTGAACTACTGAAGCATTCCGGGATTACGAAGTACACCGGTGCATATCAGGATTACCTTCGCAAAGATTCGGAGAAGCCATTCTGGCTGGTGAACACGAACAAGCTGGTTCGTTTTTATGAAGGGGCAGATGGTTTGAAAACAGGTTACACGTCCGAAGCGAAATTCTGCTTGTCTGCAACAGCGTCTAAGGATGGACTGCGTGTCGTTTCCGTGGTACTCGGTGAACCAAATACTAAAACACGGAATAGCGAAGTATCTTCGATGTTTGACTATGCGTTTAGTCAATATACGATGAAGGCGCTCTACAAGGCAGGGGATCTGCTGGGCAGTCTGAAGATCGAAAAAGGTGAAGTTGCCGAGTTGCCTCTGAATGCCACGCAAAATTATAGTGTGCTGATGCGCAAAGGAGCCAAATCCAATGACATCCGCCATGAATTGTTGGTTGCCAAAGAATTGAAAGCTCCGATCAAAGCCGGGCAAAGTATAGGTAAACTGGTGGTTTACCAGGGCAACGACGTCATTAAGGAGCTCGACATTCAGGCTCCGCAGGATGTGAATAAGGCTGGCTGGTGGAAGCTGTTCAAGCGGACAACGTCCAACCTGTTTGACTAAACGGCGATTTCCGCGAGTTGCACGTATCCTTCGAACATATTTTGTAGTTAAATAGGGGTTTTCTTCTAGTTTTGTCGGGGGGCAGGAAAAGCCTTCGGAAGCGTAGAAATCCTTGTTCTAAGACAGGGAGGAGAGTGAGCAAACGTGAACTTGCATGTGGAAATGGAACACCATCGCGGGATTCTGATTGTACGATTATCCGGGGAGCTGGATCACCATACAGCTGACATGGTACGGATGCAAATGGACGAAGCCATCCAGCGGAGACAAAGCGAGCATCTCGTACTCAGCCTGAAAGATCTGCAATTTATGGACAGTTCAGGTCTGGGTGTCATTTTGGGAAGATACAAGCTCATTAAGAATAAAGGTGGCAAGATGGTGGTCTGTGACGTCAATTCGCCAGTGTACCGTTTGCTGGAAATGTCGGGTCTGTTCAAGATTATGCCGATATACGAAAATGAGGGAACTGCTCTCTCAGGTCTGGAGGTCGTCTCATGAATGAAGGAACAGGGACAAATTTCATGAATCTGCAATTCGCGGCCAAGTCAGAGAATGAGTCGTTTGCACGGGTAACCGTTGCTGCGTTTATCTCCCAGCTTGATCCAACGATGGACGAGCTCAGTGACCTGAAAACGGTCATTTCGGAAGCCGTGACCAACAGCATCATCCACGGATACAACAACAACTCCGAGGGTGTTGTGTCCATCCAGGCGGAGATTCGGGAAGACATGATCACTATCATCGTGGAAGACCGCGGTGAAGGAATCGAAGATCTTGAACTGGCCAAGCAGCCGCTATATACGTCCAAACCCGAACTTGAGCGGTCGGGCATGGGCTTCACCATTATGGAAAACTTTATGGATGAATTCGAAGTCAGCAGTGAGCCCGGCAGAGGCACCTCCATCAAGATGAAAAAAAGGATTGAATCCAAGAAAGCATTGTATAATTAGGGGTTGGTGTTCTTATGGATGCTGAAGTGAAACCATCTTCACAGACCTATTTGGACGATGCCGAGGTCAAACGGCTGATTGCGCTCAGTCAGTCGGGTGACCATGTCTCACGGGATACGCTGGTGAACTGCAACATCAGACTCGTCTGGTCCGTCGTACAGCGTTTTATGAACAGGGGATATGATCCGGAAGATCTGTTCCAGATTGGTTGTATCGGTCTGCTCAAGTCAGTGGACAAATTCGATCTCAGTTATGACGTGAAGTTCTCAACCTACGCGGTACCGATGATCATCGGAGAAATCCAGCGATTCCTGCGGGATGACGGTACCCTGAAGGTCAGTCGTTCACTGAAAGAGATGGCGAATAAAGTCCGCAAAAAAAAGGACGAATTGTCCAAACATCTGGATCGTTTACCAACGATTAAGGAAGTTGCCGCAGAGCTGGGAGTAACCCCGGAGGAAGTCGTATTTGCCCAGGAAGCGAACAAACCACCGACCTCCATCCATGAGACGGTATTTGAGAACGACGGTGATCCCATTACGTTAATGGATCAGATTGCCGACGAGTCTCAGGAACGTTGGTTTGACAAACTGGCGCTAAACGAAGCCATCGGTGGTCTCAGCGAGCGGGAGCGGTTAATCGTTTATCTTCGGTATTACCGGGATCAGACCCAGTCCGAGGTTGCCAGCAGGCTGGGAATATCTCAGGTACAGGTATCACGTCTGGAGAAAAAAATACTGCAATCCATCCGCGACCAGATCGCGCAGTGATTTCGTGGGTTGCAACAACAATATTGGCGCATATGCACCAATATACGACAACTAACAACCTTCTATCGCGCATTATGGCGAGGGAGGTTATTTGTTGTTAATACGGGGAGATTCCGAACGATTGGACTGCATAACCAGCATCATGCCAAGAATACATGCCATACCAATCCATTGATAGAAGCCAAAAGGTTCATGGAGCCATATGACGGTTGTTCCAACAGCAGCAAGGGGCTCTGCGCTCCCGAGCAAGCTAGTTTCCTTGGGTGTAAGACTTTTGAGACTCGCAATATAAAACCAAAAAGCAATCATGGTTCCAAAAAGGATCGTAAATATCAAATAACCGTAGGTTTCAAGCGTGATACTAGCAAAATTCATTTTCCAGGGCGGGTGAATAAAACTCATCCCCAAACCACCGATGATCATAGCCCAGCCGACGACAACAAGTGAATCGAACTTTTTAATCAGTTGCACGGCATACAGCGTATAAAATGCAGCTGAAACCCCAGATAACAGCCCCCATATCACTGCGAGCGAGGAGACAGATAATTGCGTAAGCGAGCCATTCGTCAGCAGGAAAAAACACCCACTGAGAGCCAGAACGGCGCATGCAAGGTCATTACGTGTGAGGACAGACTGCTTACGGAGTGCGATGTAAATCATGATCATGACAGGGGACAGGTACTGCAGGAGTGTAGCCACCGCTGAATTGCCGTGTTTAATGGATGCCATGTACGTATACTGGACGGCAAGCATGCCCACCAATCCGAAAATGATCAGCTGTCCAGCCGTTTTTTTATTTCTCCACACAGCAAAAATCTGAAATCGTCCATTAGTAAACGATTGAATAACCAGTAATAGTAACCCAGCAATCAACAATCGTACAGTGACATACCAATTGACCTCAATGCCATCCAGTTGAAACAGTTTTTGAGATACCGTCCCCCCAATGCCCCAACAGATGGCTCCCGTCAGAACGAGTATGATGCCTGAAATTTTGGATTTTGCAGAAGTTGTCATTCTTGTTCGCCTCACCTTAAATATAAGAATAGTGTTATATTAAGGAGAAATGCGGTACATTTATATCAAAATTGAACTTAAAAATATAAATATACTGAGATGAGGGCCATGAAGAAGATCGAATTTATCATTGATCAACATTTGAAAGAAATGACGCAACACCGTACTGATACCTTATCTATAGCCTGTTATGAGACAACCATTGTCCAAAATGTTCACGGCCATATTCCTCTCCACTGGCATGATGAATTGCAGTTTGTTGCCGTTCTTCAGGGTACGGCGTTGTTTCATATCAACGATCAAAAGATGATTTTGTCCAAAGGTGACGGGATTTTTATCAACAGTGGAATAATGCATATGGCCGAAGATCACGGTGTGAGCGAGAACTGCATTTATTTATGTCTGAATTTGTCCCCACACGTTATCATGCCTTCGGATTTGTATATAAAGTACGTACATCCATCCATATGTATCAGCAACTAATTTGCCTTTTCTGTATATCGAAAGAGCTAACGCTTGGGGAGAACAGATCCTGGATGCTATTGTACGGATTAGAAAGGAGTTAGTGCACCAAGTTCCTTTTTACGAAGTGAATGTTGCTTCTGCGGTGCTGAATATGTGGAAACTGCTGATTATGAACGGATATTCTCTAGAACATGATCCATCAGAGATGAGCAGAAACAATCGAATGAAAGACATGTTGCAATGGATTCATCTCAACTATGCCGATCCAATTAAGCTTGAAGATATTGCCAAGTCCGGACAGTTAAGCCGATCGGAGACATGCCGTTATTTCAAGCAAATTCTGAAAACTACACCCATGCAATATGTGATAGAGTACCGCATCCAAAGAAGCATTGAACTATTGCAACTCTCCGAGCGTAGCATCACCGAAATTGCCTATGAGGTCGGTTTTAACAGCACGAGTTATTACATTAACCAATTCCGCAAAACAATGAATTCAACCCCTTTACGATTTAGAAGGGAATTGAACAAAAGAGAAAAAGAACATAATTCTTGAATTATTGTTCATGATCCGTGAACCTATCTACCAATACCGAAGAGTCGCCCATACGGCGACTTTTTTTGATATGTAAAATAATGCTTCACACTTATTTACACCTCAAATCGGTCACAAGGTGAGCGAATAAAATAACCCCAAAAACCTCTTCTTTCAATTCCCTTCCTGCCAACTCCCCAGCATATTTATTTCAAACGTTTGGAAGCGGGAGGGCAGTAGGTAGTGGAGGGATGGAATCGGTCAAAAGGAGCGAAGCGTGAGGGCTCATCTAAGGATACATAAGCAACGCAGGCGGCAGATTAGACCTGAAGAAGCGAAGCGTTCGCCTTTGTCTCCAAATTTCTAACACTTAGAAATCAATCAAAAGAATTTGGAGACAACAGCGATCAGAAGGTTGGTCTGCCGTCGGAGTGTCTGCGTGTATCCTCCCCCCGCAACAGCGACCAATGACCGATCCATCCCGCAGCGCCCCCACCCACCTCCCGATCTTTTTCCAACCCGTTTGTAATAAATTTGCACATTCTTCAAATACTAACCTAAATTACGCAGTAAAGGAGTGCTATGGATGTCCCAGACACCCACTCCAATGGTCTATATTCGTCTGCGCAGCCGTATTCGCATCCAGAGGGGCAGAGCAGTCAAGCTTGGAGACATTGCACATGTACTGACCTCTTCTGAAGACCAGGAGGGCAGGCTACTGGAGCTTGAACTGCTGCGCCCTGGACCGGAGGATGGCAATCTGATCCTCATTGATATATTGCAGATTATTCCCCGGATTCGGAACATCTTGCCCGAGGTAAGTGTGGAACTGATGGGATCAGGCCATACGTTGGTTGAAGTCATTGCGGGAAATAGTCAACCTTCCAAGTCTCTGTTCATATTGGTTTGGCTGCTGCTGTTCTTTGGATCAGCCTTAACCATTATGAATTTTCATGCCGATGTGAACATGCAGGAAGTACAGATTCGAATTGTGGAGATGCTTACTGGGCATCGGGACGAACATCCCTATCTGTTCCAAGTGGCGTATTCCATTGGCATTGGATTCGGAATGGCAGTATTTTTTAATCATTTGTTCAAGAAAAAGTGGAATGAGGAGCCTACCCCGCTGGAAGTGGAGATGTTCCTATACCAGCAAAATGTAGATAAATATGTGGTGATTGAAGAAAGTGAACGGATGCATGAGCAGGAACGCAGGGAGATGAATGCGGATGAGCGTTCTTAATGGAGCAATCAGCATTGTATTGGGTGTTGCAGGGGGGATTGCCGTAGGAAGCGGCGTAATTGCGCTTATTCTGGTGCTCGATATGATTCCCAGGTTGGCTCAACTTACGCAATCGTATGACAAGACTCACTGGTACGAAGGGGCGCTAATTGGTGGTTCACTGCTCGGGACGGTGGCGGACTTCTGGCACTGGAAAATGCATGGAGTGCTGCTGCTCAGCCCGATTGTTGGTTTGTTCTGTGGCGTGTTCATCGGTCTGCTCGCCGCGGCGCTCACTGAGGTGCTTAATGTACTGCCCGTGCTAGCCAAACGATTGGGCATGAAACCTTATTTGTTTGGATTACTGCTCGCCATGATTTTGGGCAAAATGACAGGTTCCCTGTTTGATTTTTTCATATATCAGCGGTAACTCGTGGCCATAGGAGGATGGAAGATGGATGAACGAACGGAGCACACAGGCCAGGAAAATAGTGAAGGTATAACGGAAGAGATGTTACACAAGTCTGCTTATGAGATTCAGAAGGAAGAAGAGGAGAAAGCGTACAACAAGAAAAAACAAAATGAGATGTCCGACAGCGTTGAGGAATCCGTACAATATTGGCAGGAAAACGATGATATCTCCCCACGCATGAGTGAGAACAGATATACACTGCAACAGGTACTGGGGCTTGGAGAATCGTTCGATGTTAATATGAGGGAAATGGTCCTGGGTGGCAAGCACGTTGGATTGCTAATGATCACCGGTTTTGCGAAGGATGAGATATTGCTGGAAGTGTTAAAAAGATTGACCTATCTCACGCCGGATGACGTATCCGGACACGCGCTCAAATCCTATTTCGAATGTTACATTCCACATATTCAGGTGGAAAAAGTCGACAAGATGAGTGCGGTCATCAACAAGGTTCTTACTGGTATGAGTGCAATGTTCGTTGAAGGGGATCGCTCGGTCCTAATTATGGATACCCGGAGTTACCCGGTACGTTCACCGGAAGAACCTTCATTGGAAAGGGTAGTCCGAGGTTCCAGAGACGGCTTTACCGAAACGCTCCTGACCAACGTAACATTAGTGCGTCGCAGAATACGCGACCCTGGCCTGAAGTTTGAGATCATGCAGGTGGGTCGGAGAACACAAACGGATGTCTGCGTAGTATACATTGATGATATTGTGGATAAAGTGCAGGTGGATTCAGTCCGGGAAAAAATTCAGCGAGTGGATATCGATGGTATTCCGGCCGCCGACAAGCAGTTGGAGGAAGCGATTATCAACAAGGGATGGAATCCGTTCCCACTCGTTCGATATTCCGAGCGACCGGATGTTACAGCTTCCCATTTGCTGGAAGGACGAGTTGTCATTTTTGTAGATACTTCCCCGAGTGTGATGATTTTGCCTACGACCTTCTTCGATCTGTGTGAACATGCGGAGGAGAACAGACAGACGGCATTGATGGGGACGTATTTACGATGGGTGCGTTTTGCAGGGATTCTCATCTCATTGTTTTTGCTACCATTATGGCTTCTCATGGTTATTGACCCTTCGATTAAACCGATGGGACTTGACTTCATTGGTCCGCAGGAAAATGTAAAGTTACCGCTGATTCTACAGTTTCTCCTGATCGAACTAGGCGTCGATTTATTACGGATGGCAGCTGTTCATACGCCTACACCTCTGGCATCGGCCATGGGCTTAATCGCGGCCATTCTAGTCGGGGATATCGCGGTGAAAACAGGATACTTTGTTAATGAGGTTGTGCTCTATATGGCCATCGCAGCCATCGGTATGTTTGCCACGCCGAGTTACGAGTTGGGTCTCGCCAATAGGCTGGTCAGGCTGGTTCTGCTAGTCGCTGTTGCGATATTCAAGGTTCCGGGGTTGGTCGTGGGCTGTACATTACTCATATTGGCGCTCACCGTTCACCGGTCGTATAATTCTTCGTATCTCTGGCCTTTTATACCGTTTAATGCAAAGGCCTTGGGCAACTTTTTATTCCGGCTTCCGCTGCTGGAAAATAAAAAACGTCCATCATTCAATAAAACCCGTGACAACACCAAAATGTCCGATGATCCGGACGGGGAACTGCAAAAAAGTAAAAAACACAAATGATCTTCCGAAAAATCCATTCATCTCGCTGCCTAATTTGATATACTGGTGTAAAATCATTGGAATATCAATTGTTCCAGTATATAAAAAGTGAGGAATGCAGATTATGTATTTACATGGTACAAGTAAAATAAATGCGCAAGGACATCTGGAGATTGGCGGAGTTGATGCAACAGATCTGAAAGAACAATTTGGAACTCCACTGTACGTTGTGGACGAGCAATTGGTTCGCGAGCGTTGCAGAGAGTACATGGAAGCATTCCGTGCTTCCGGATTGGGCTTCCAAGTTGCATACGCAAGTAAAGCATTCTGTGTAATGGCGATGTGTGCCCTTGCAGCTGAAGAAGGACTTTCCCTGGATGTCGTATCTGACGGTGAACTGTTTACTGCACTGCAAGCAGGATTCCCGGCTGAGCGCATTCACTTCCATGGTAACAACAAAACGCTGGAAGAGATCGAAATGGCTCTTGATGCGGAGATTGGATGTTTTGTTGTTGATAACTTCAACGAATTGCATCTGTTGCAGGCTGTAGCAGCGGACAAAAATCGTAAAGTAAACATTTTGCTTCGTGTGACGCCTGGTGTTGAGGCACATACGCATGAATATATTTCCACAGGTCAAACAGATTCGAAATTTGGATTTGATATCGGCAATGGTACAGCATTTGAAGCGATTGACTTGGCTTCCAAGCAGTCTAACCTGGTATTGCTCGGTGTGCATTCCCACATCGGTTCCCAGATCTTCGAAGTTGAAGGCTTCCAGATGGCTGTTCAACGTGTTGCTGAATTTGCAGCAAGTGTATATGAGCGTCTTAATGTTGCTTTCAAAGTGGTTAACCTTGGTGGTGGATTCGGAATCCGTTATATCGATGGAGATACGCCACTTGAAGTTGCACAATACGTGAAGGCTATTACAGATGCCGTTAAAAATCATTTTGCTCAAATCGGCTATGCCGTACCTGAGATCTGGGTTGAGCCAGGCCGTAGCATCGTGGGTGAAGCGGGAACAACGCTGTATACCGTTGGAACAAGCAAAGACATTCCAGGCGTGCGTAAATACGTTGCCGTGGATGGTGGTATGACCGATAACCCACGTCCTGCTTTGTATGAATCCAAATATGAAGCTGTGCTTGCCAACCGTGCGAATGAGGCTGCTCAGGAAACAGTATCTGTTGCAGGTAAATGCTGCGAGAGTGGCGATATGTTGATCTGGGATCTGGACCTGCCAAAAGTGGAAAGTGGCGATCTGCTCGCTGTAGCTTGCACAGGCGCGTATAACTACTCCATGGCGAGCAACTACAACCGGATTCGTCGTCCGGCCGTTGTATTTGTCAAAGACGGTCAAGGCGATGTCGTGGTACGCCGTGAGACGTATCAAGATATCATCCAGAATGACCTGGTACCTGCGCGCATTGGAAAACAGCCAGTAACTCGCTAATTCGTCAAAAGATAATGCGTTTCTGCATTATTCAAGATATAGGGATTTTGCAGTTGAAGCAGATGAAAAGGGAACTTCCTTTTTCGTCTGCTTTTTGCGTATTTGAGCTAAATCATGAAAAAAGTTGCCGTTTTTTTTGCGATCCAGACATTTTCGGTGTACACTAATAAAAGTGCTGTAATGCTTGGCCCAGGGTCATGCGTTCTGGCACCATTAACGATGGTCAATACGAAAGGAGTCATTTACATATGGCGAAACAAGCGAAAATTAAATTGGCAAACGGCGGAGAAGTTCTGATCGATCTGTTCGATCAAGAAGCTCCAAACACAGTAGCAAACTTTGAGAAACTGGCTAACTCCGGTTTCTACAATGGTCTTACATTCCACCGCGTTATCCCGGGCTTTGTAGCTCAAGGCGGATGCCCTAACGGTTCCGGTGCAGGTGGCCCAGGTTACACAATCAACTGTGAAATTAACCCGAACAAACATGAGCGCGGAACACTTGCTATGGCACATGCTGGCCGTAACACAGGTGGAAGCCAGTTCTACATCTGCTATCAACCGCAACCACATTTGGATGGACAACATACTGTATTTGGTAAAGTAACTAAAGGTATGGAGTTCGTGGACGCTTTAGAAGGTAGAGACAAAATGGAAACTGTTGAAGTTGTAGAAGCTTAATACCTTCACCTTAACTGGATCCAAACATGAAGTGCTTCTTTTATAGAAGCACTTTTTTTCTTTTTTTTACATACTTGAAATCGATAATTAGAAAGGATGAATAAAACCTTGGATATGGTTACTCAGCTAAGCTTGTTAAAACAAATTTATAGTGAGCGCACGTTGTGGGATGAAGAACTGCAGGCATCGCGCCATGTCGTTCCGGATAGTCTATCCGTAAAGGATCGAGAAGCGCTTGAGGCAGCCGGGCATGAACCGAATCGATTTGTACGTCCGCAACATGATGAAACGATTACTGAGCTGAAAAAAGTTGCGAATCAATGGACGCTAAATGATGCAGCGCAGGCCTTTGTATCCTCTTTGTGGTCAGCACCCATGATCTGGCGCTCGTTGCTTACGGGCAAGCTTATTGCGAGCAGTATGCCAAGTCATGAACATACGCCATATCCATCTTCGAACACTTGTAAGATCTGCGGATTAAGTGTAGATCAAGCAACCGACACAACGCTGCAATGGTATTGGCGGATGACCAATGGTACCCCGTTGGACGGTGATCCTTTTGGATGTGTGCTGGCACTTCGAGAGCTGGCTGCAGCGCAGGAGCTTCCAATACCCAATGATTACGACCGTTGGACATTCCGTGCGGTGTTAACGGTGCTGCGTGAATTACCTCCCAAAACACGTTATAGCAAGGCAGCAGTGGCGCTAAAGAAGGAACGTCTTTTGCCTACACAGAAGGAATATGCCTACCGTGATTTGCTTGAGACGTTAGCTCTGATTGGCATATTGGATACGCCGGAACATCCTGGAATGATCACGGAATTCACCACTTACATGCAACGTGACGCACGCCCCAATGTGCGGGTTGAAGTGCAGGCCCCTCTGGCGTGGTGGGATTCATCTGTCGGAATCAATGAGAACAACCTGAAAAAGATATTTCATGATTTTGATCTGAATAATATATCACTTGCGGATAAGCCTGATGAGAATCCAGCTGTAAAGGACACGATCTTAGGAGCATTGGAGAAGAAGAGAAGTGTTCGCGGAAAAGTACCAAAGGCATCTCCTGATGCAGGTACCGGGGAGGTACAGTCTGGAGATGTGTATGCTGTTCGGGTCCGGGAAGGTGTATGGGTGACAGTATACTGTCATGAAGTCAGAGACAAGCGTGTCATCGTCGAATATCTGGATGGTGTCTTTCCAGAGATGCCGGGAAAAGCAGATTTGCATGGGACGTTTCGACCGAGAGCGAATGGACGCTGGAAATGCTCGGCTATTGCGATTGATTCCACAAGTTGGGTCAGAAGGGTGGCAAGAGAGTTCCCGCTTCCAACCTCGCCCCTGCAAGAACCTGACCGCACTCCATTCCATAATGCCAAAGAATTAAAGCATATGGCGAGCTGGTGTTTTCCTGATATGTAGAATGATACGATGGATGTGAAATGTGTCTCCAAACCAAAACCGTGCCTCCTTGAGAGGAAGCGGTTTTTTGTTGTTTCTTAGCTTATTAAAAGTTAGTATGTGACAAAAAGGAACAAAAAACAATTGATTTTTTGGCGTTAAAGTGCTAACATCCAAGTAATAACGAAAGCAATCCTTCAGGGCAGGGTGCAATTCCCTACCGGCGGTGATGCAGGAAGTGTAAGGACATATGTCCAGCACTTGATGCAAAGTCCGTGACCTGTCTGCCCTTGGCAGATGGCTGATCTGGTGTAATTCCAGAACCGACAGTATAGTCTGGATGGGAGAAGGAGAGGTGCAGACCTAACAGGTTTGCATTCAGCAGGAGTATTGCTGCACAGTCACGATGTGTGATGTCTTGCACTGTGCAGGGAAGATCCGGTTACGCCGGAAAGTTCCATACATATGCCGCACTATAAAAGCTCTTTACCTGTAATTGATGTTCATTAAGGTATGTGTCTATTTTCACTTGCCCGAAATGAAGTTTTGGGCAAAGTGTTGGCGTGCTGTATCCATTTCACTCCTGCTGGTGACATTTGTCTCTCATCATCCCCATCGAACTGATTGTTCGACGGGGATTTTTTAATAAACAAGACTTTAAACCGCGGGGTGAACGGATTTGGAAATGATCAATGATGAATTTTATATGGCACTGGCATTGGATATGGCGGAACGAGCACAGGGACAGACGGGGATTAATCCGGTTGTTGGATGTGTAGTTGTGAAAGAAGGCCGTATTGTAGGCCTGGGGAGCCATCTGAAACGTGGAACCGGTCATGCAGAGGTGCATGCACTTAACATGGCAGGCAGTGATGCAGAGGGAAGTACGGTATACGTTACACTTGAGCCTTGTAGTCATTATGGCAAGACGCCACCTTGTAGTGAACGCCTGATTCATGAAAAGGTGAAACGTGTTGTGGTATGTTGTGAAGATCCAAATCCGCAAGTATCCGGCAGGGGTATAAGCATGCTTCGTCAACAAGGCATTGAAGTTGAAGTTGGCGTACTGCGTGAGCGTGGAAGACGCATGAATGAAAAATTCATTAAGTTTATTACAACGGGTCTACCTTTTGTGACACTGAAAACGGCTACTACTTTGGATGGGAAAATTGCTACTCGCAGCGGAGACAGCAAGTGGATCTCTAACGAGCCCGCTCGTGAGATTGTGCATGCCCTTCGTCATCGTCACCAGGGAATCATGGTTGGCGTCGACACGGTAATCGCCGATAATCCGGAACTTACTACCCGTTTGCAAGTCGAAGGCATTAGTCCAGTGCGCATTGTAGTGGATTCCAAGTTACGTCTTCCCGTAGGTGCCAAAATGGTTAAGGATGGTCTTGCTCCAACATGGGTGCTGACAACAGACGAAGCCAGTCCTGAAGCTGCTGAACGTTTGGAAGCCTACGGCGTCGAGATTATACGCTGTGGTCCTGGACCACGTGTGGATCTGTTAAGCGGACTTAGCAAGTTGGGTGAACGTGATATAGGTTCGATTTTGCTTGAAGGTGGAGGTACCTTGAATGGAGCCATGTTGGAGGCACGGTTGGTTGATCGACTGCTCATGTTTATCGCTCCGAAGATTGTAGGCGGTTATGATACACCTGGAAGCTTCCGCTTCGAGGGTGTGGAACGTATGAATCAGGCTATTCAATTGAATCAGTTGGAGATCGAACAAGTTGGAGATAATATCAGCATTGGCGGTATTCCGGTGTGGCCTGAATAAATAAATGGATTTTAAAGTAAAAAGTTAAGTTCTTTATAACTTGAAAAAGGGAGGCGGCAGCATGTTTACCGGTTTGGTGGAAGAAGTCGGTCAGATCCGGCGTATTGGTCGGAAAGGCGAAGCGATGGTCCTGAATATCGGAGCTTCCGCCATCATGGACGATCTGAAGATTGGTGATAGTGTAGCAGTGAACGGCGTGTGCTTAACTGCGACAACGCTGGAAGGTGGAGGTTTTACCGCTGATGTAATGCCTGAAACCTATCGCCATACCAATCTCAGTCAGCTGCAATCTGGCAGTAAAGTTAATCTGGAGCGGGCCATGCAATCAGGCGGTCGTTTTGGCGGCCATATCGTACAGGGCCATGTTGATGGTACTGGAGTGATTGGCAGTATAACACGTGATCAGAATGCAATTGTGTTTGAGATCAAGCCTGATGATCACCAGTTATTCAAATATCTGATCCCCAAAGGATCGGTTACACTGGATGGCATTAGCTTGACCGTTGTCCATACATCGGATACCGCATTCACGGTTTCCATTATCCCGCATACCATTGGTGAAACTGTACTAAATGTGAAAAAGACAGGGGATACCATTAATATCGAATGCGATATTTTGGGCAAATATGTGGATCATCTGCTCCAGTATGGGAGAGGACATCGGGAGACGGATGCCGGCAAGCCGCGCAGTATCAGTGAAGATTTTCTCTCCAATCACGGATTTGCATAAATAGAGAACAGAAATTAACTGGAGGTGGACCAATGTCAGAACAATCCATTCTGGACACAATAGAAGAAGCCATATATGATCTCATGCGTGGTAAACCCGTCATTGTTGTGGATGATGAAGATCGGGAGAATGAAGGCGATTTTATCGCTTTGGCCGAAAAGGCGACACCTGAAGTCATTAATTTCATGATTACTGAAGGTAGAGGTCTGGTCTGTGTTCCGATTACACAACAACGTGCGGACGAACTGAACCTGAAACCGATGGTTCAACAAAATACGGATTTCCATGGAACAGCCTTCACTGTCTCTGTGGACCACAAAGATACAACAACAGGTATCTCGGCACATGAACGCTCTATTACCGTGAAAGGTCTGATCGATCCTGAGGCGAAAGCCGGGGACTTCCGTAAGCCTGGGCACATGTTCCCGCTGATTGCAAAAGACGGCGGTGTACTTCGTCGTGCCGGGCACACAGAAGCGGCTGTAGATCTTGCTATCATGTGTGGTTCCTACCCTGCTGGCGTTATCTGTGAAGTAATTAAGGAAGATGGCACGATGGCAAGACTTCCGGATCTGCAGGAGATTGCCCGCAAACATGATCTGAAGCTGATCAGTATTCAGGACATGATTCGTTACCGTAACGAAAAAGAGCAGCTGGTTCAACGTGAAGTGGCTGTGCGTATGCCAACGGACTTTGGTGAGTTTCAAGCGGTGGCTTATACAAACGCTGTGGACAATAAGGAACATGTGGCTTTGGTCAAAGGAGAAATTGATGGTTCGAAACCCGTACTTGTACGTGTGCACTCTGAATGTTTGACAGGTGATGTATTCCATTCGCATCGTTGTGACTGTGGTCCGCAGTTTGATGCGGCACTCAAACAGATTCACGAGGAAGGCAATGGCGTACTGCTCTATATGAGACAGGAAGGTCGGGGTATTGGCCTGATCAACAAGCTCAAAGCCTATAAGCTGCAAGAGGAAGGTATGGATACTGTTGATGCAAACCTGAAGCTGGGCTTTGCTGCCGACTTGCGTGATTACGGGATTGGCGCCCAAATTCTGAAAGACCTTGGGGTTCGTCAGATCAGACTGCTAACTAACAACCCTCGTAAAATTAAAGGTCTTGAAGGATATGGACTTGAAGTCGTAGAGCGTGTCGCGATCCAGATGGAGGAGAACGAGGACAATACGGTTTATCTTCATACCAAGCAAGCCAAGCTGGGGCATATGCTCAAGTTTGATGATATCGAGCAGAACGAACAGTAAATATATTTTAGATGAATAACGTTCACCATGAAATTTATGTAAGAGATTACTTAGGGATTTCCGTTACTTACATTACATTATACCGTTAGGGAGATGACTTGAATGCCACAATTTTTTGAAGGACATTTAGTATCAGAAGGATCCAGATATGGAGTTGTCGTTGGACGTTTCAACGAATTCATCACCAGTAAATTGCTTAGCGCAGCGCTCGATGCATTCAAACGTCACGGCGTGCAGGATGATGAAGTGGATGTAGCCTGGGTTCCAGGAGCATTTGAAATCCCTCTGATTGCGCAGAAAATGGCGGAGAGCGGCAAATATGATGCGGTGATTACCCTGGGAACTGTCATTCGTGGATCAACTACGCATTACGATTATGTGTGCAACGAGATGGCTAAAGGGGTAGCAGCAATTAACCTGAAAACTGGCGTGCCTACAATCTTCGGATTGGTTACGACAGAAAATATTGAACAAGCGATTGAACGTGCCGGAACCAAGGCGGGGAACAAAGGTTGGGATGCAGCTACGGCGGCAATTGAGATGGCAAACTTGACGAAACAGCTAAAATAGTGCTTATTTAATAGTAGTGCCCTGCTTTGCGCAGACGAACACGGGAAACCGGATTCGGACGGCTTAGCAGGGTTTTGTATTTTTCTGGCGGGAGGATTCGTCTAGTGACGGTAGTTACATACAAACTGGAGACTTTTGAAGGGCCTTTGGATCTGCTGCTTCATCTGATTGATAAGGCTGAAATTCATATCCAGGATATTCCCATCAGCGATATTACCGATCAATACATGGCGTACCTGCATTCAATGCAGGAACTGGAACTGGATATTACGAGTGAATTTCTGGTCATGGCAGCAACATTGCTGTCGATCAAGAGCAAACTTTTATTGCCCAAACCACCGGTCATTGAGGATTTCGAGGATTATGATTATATGGAAGAAGAAGATTATGATCCACGTGCAGAGCTGATTGCGCGTCTGATAGAATATCGCAAGTACAAGGGAATTGCGCGTCATCTTCATGAACGGGAGTGGGAACGCAGCCTTATATTTTCCAAAGAGCCCGAGGATCTGCGCCCCTATATGCCCGTAGAAGCCCCTTCGAACCCGGTTGAGGGTTTGCACACCTCTGATCTAATTGCAGCATTTCAGAAGGCGCTACGCAAGGCTGAGAAGCGTACAACCGTAACCCGAATCAAACGGGATGAGATTTCGGTTAAAGACCGGATACGGGATGTCATCGGCGCTTTGGAAAGTATGGGGCCGGGAGGCAGACTGTTATTCTCCAAGTTGATGGATGAGCATATCTATCGCCATGAGATTGTTGTCACTTTTCTGGCGGTGCTGGAACTGATGAAGATGAAGCAGATTGTCTGTTATCAGGAACGGATGTTTGATGATATCGTTATGGAGTGGAGAGGGGAAACAAAGAATCATGGATTTTCCGAAATTGAAATCGATTATTGAAGGCCTCCTGTTTTTGTCCGGAGAAGAGGGTCTGAGTATCAAACAAATTGCCGAAATCGTCGATCAGCGAGTTGAGCTTGTAACGGACGCGATTGAGGAGATGATTGGTGAATTTTCACAGCAGGGACGAGGTGTACAGATTCTCAAGATCGCTGGTGTAGTTCAGTTGGGCACCTTGCCTGACCACGCTGTATATTTCGAGAAACTGGCATACTCTCCCGCACGTACGTCCTTATCCCAAGCGGCTCTGGAGACGCTGGCTATTGTAGCGTACCGACAGCCCATTACACGGGTAGAGATTGAGGAAATCCGCGGTGTAAAATCGGAGCGGGCCATCCATACGCTAGTGAATAAGGATCTAATTATTGAAGTGGGACGAGCCGAGGCGATCGGACGACCAATTCTGTACGGAACGACCAAGTCATTCCTGGATTATTTCGGATTGGCTTCAATTAAAGACCTTCCGGAACCAGGTTTGTTCGAAGATTCCGAAAACCTGGAGGAAGAGACACAACTGTTATTCAACAAACTGGATTTGCAACAACTGGAACCGGAAATTGTTGATCCGGCAGATGATCTAAGTCAATTTGACAACGAAGACGATAATACGGACTCTTCACTCTAATTTGCAAGCTCATACTAACCGACACCCATCAGTGGAGTCGGTTTTTTTGTGCATTATTTTTAGATAAATTGAACTGAAGATTTTACGAGAGGACAGAAATAATCTGAAGAAACGGAGTGTTCGCCTAAAAGCTTTCTGAAAGAAAGCTGCATCGGAAGCATACGCTTATCCCCGGATTTACCCTTTAGAGAAGGGAATCAAAAAAATCTGGGGATAACAGCGATCGGAAGGTTATTCTGTCATCGGAGTGACCAGTGTAACTAATCTTTAGTCCAATTTGTGTATATAAAAGGTTACGGACCGGTTCCAAACAAATATGAAATGGGATTTTTAGGTCAGACGTGAATTTTTTCCTATTCAGAGTGCCATACTAGACGAGAAAAGAATTGAGGGCTTGGAGGTAAGGCCTGTGTGGATTTGGCTTGGAGGAATCGGTTTGTTGTTCGCATTGCTGATTGCCGCAGTCCTCATCTCAAATGTTCATGTACATTTTACATTCAGTAAACATAAAAGTGATGATTACGCCAATATTAATGTTCGTCTTCTCTATGGAATTGTGCGGATTAACTATGAGATCCCGAGTATTGTTTTTCGAAATATGAAAGAAGGTTTTCTGGTCAAGACCGAACAATCCATGAATCATTCGAGAGGCGAGGCCCAGGGAAGTGAACGGGTCAACAAACGCAAAGTCAAGAAGTGGGCTAAAGATGTGAAAATTATGCTTAGGGCAACGGACGCGCTCAAGCTGTGGCTGAAGCAAACACTTACACGCGTACATATGACCCAACTGTCCTGGGCTACCCACATCGGCGTTGGTGATGCAGCATATACAGCGGTGCTGACGGGCTGGGTGTGGAGTATCAAGTCCATTATTATTGGTTTTCTCACCTATCAGATCCGCTTTGATGAAACACCTGTGCTTCAGGTTATGCCGGTATGGTCCGATGAAATGGAATTTAGAACGGAGCTTGATTTCAGAGCGAAAATTCGGATTACAGCCGTTCTGATCGCTGGAGTTACACTACTCACCCGTGTGCTTCAAGTCGAAGGCGGATGGCGGATGTGGTTCAAGCTTCTTCAAGAACAACGCCGCAAGCGTAAGGAGAAGCAAAAGCTTAGTGGGACAGCACAATAAATTCCCATCAGATCAGGTCTGTTTTGGAAATATGAGGTTGGGGTTCGGTGAGTGTACTTAAAATGCTTATGTACATAAGTCCCTTCAAGTTTGGGGATGATATGGTTAGATCAAACCTAGCTTACATTGAAACTGGAGGGAATTTAAATGTCAGATCATCCAATTCAAGGCTTAATGGAAACCGCAATGGAAAATATCAAGGCCATGGTGGATGTCAATACAATTGTTGGCGATGCAGTCGAAACACCAGATGGTACCGTGATTCTGCCGATCAGTAAGGTGGGATTTGGATTTGCTGCCGGTGGAAGTGATTTTCACGTCAATGGAGAAAGTAGTGGCAAAAGTGGTGCTACGGGCACCTCTGCTGAACATGCGAGTTCAGCTAAAGTGGCTTCTCCGTTTGGTGGCGGTAGTGGCGGGGGTGTATCCATACGTCCTATTGCGTTCCTGGTGGTAGGTAAACAGGGGGTACACATTGTACCACTCGATAACTCCACACATCTGTTTGAGAAACTCATTGACTCCACCCCTTATGTTTTGGACCGAATTCAAGGCATGTTCCAACGGAATACAACATCAACGAATACTACAGGTGTACCGGTTACACCAGATCCATCAACCTATAGCTGAATCATTTCGTCATGATCCCTCCCGCATCCAAGCGTGAGGGATTTTTGCTGTTTTTGCCCGATGGGACATACTCCAAGTTGTCCGGACATAAGATAGTACAAGATTCCAAGTGACCCGGAGGAATGAATTGATGCGAAAAATAACGAAAGTCATTGCATGCATGCTTATCCCTGTCTTCTTGCTGTCTTCATTAGGGGCTACTCAAACCCAGGCAACGATTCAAGGTCCGTCTACACATGCGCAAAGCGCTGCTCTCATTGATGTCACATCAGGCCGGATCTTATACAGCAAGGATGGGGATAAAGAACTGCGAATTGCCAGCTTGACCAAAATCATGACAGCGATCGTAGCGATCGAACACAGCAAGCTGGATGAGAAAGTGAAAGTGTCTCCCTCGGCTTTTGCCAAAGAAGGATCATCTATCTATCTCAAGTTAGGCGAAGAGATGACGCTTGAAAACATGTTGTACGGGCTAATGCTCCGTTCAGGCAATGACGCGGCCTCAGCGATTGCAGAACATGTCGGTGGATCGGAAGAAGGCTTTGTCCTGTTAATGAACAAAAAGGCGGAGCAAATCGGCCTGACGCATTCCCACTTTATGAACCCTCATGGACTGGATGCAGAAGGTCACTATTCTACAGCCAATGATTTGGCCCGATTAACGGCATATGCATTGCACAATCCGGTGTTCAAACGAATCGTAGCCACAGAGGACAAATCCGCACCGAACCCCAATGAAAGCTGGGAATACTCTTGGCACAATAAAAATAAAATGCTGCGGATGTATGAAGGTGCGGATGGAGTGAAAACCGGCTACACAAAAAAAGCTTTCAGATGTTTGGTCAGCTCCGCTACACGTAACGGACAGCAGCTCGCCGCAGTAACGCTGAACGACGGAAACGATTGGAACGATCATGCTCGGATGCTAGATTTCGGGTTTGAGTACTTCCCGTTAGTAGAGGTCGCCAAGCAAGAACAGCCTGTGCAAAATACAGATGTCGTTACGGGCCGGGGATTCCGGTACCCACTAGCTAAAAGTGAACAAGGCTCATTGACCAAAAAGTTGATTCTGCACGAAAGTCGCACCCAATCAGAAACGGATGGCAAGGAACAATCGACAGATCCTTCGTTTGGATTAGCAGGTCGCATTGATATGCAACTTGACGGCAAACTTGTTGGCTCAATTCCCGTGTATCGCAAAGGCAGTTATATTCCTCCTGAACCGAAAACAGAAGATGCAACGCTGGGTAGAATCGGTGATGTCTCTTCCTGGACAGCTGCATGGCGTGCCGTGTTAAGCCACCTGTTGTCTCCTTAGCTAAATCGATATTGAAGGGAGGATATAATCCATGATTAATCTAATTTGGCTGCTCATGATTTTAATCGGATTTGCTTTTGCAGCCGTCAACGGTAATATCGAAGTGGTCACGCAAGCTGCTTTTGATGGGGCGGCAACGGGAGTCACGGTCTGTTTTGGATTGATTAGTGTGCTTGTGTTCTGGATGGGCATGATGAAAATGGCTGAAGATGCGGGTCTCCTGGCTCGGATTGCCAAGCTGCTCGGTCCGGTTGTGGGCTTCCTGTTCCCCGATGTGCCCAAAAATCATCCGGCGATGGGTTATATTCTCTCCAATATGAGTGCCAATTTGCTGGGACTAGGAAATGCGGCTACACCGATGGGAATCAAAGCCATGCAACAGTTGCAGGAGCTTAATCCGGACAAACAAACCGCTTCTCCTGCTATGTGCACCTTACTGGCTCTGAATACGGCTAGCATTACCATTATTCCGACAACGTTGATCGCCATCCGCTTAAACTATCATTCCGCCAATGCAACAGAGATTGTGGGAACAACATTGATGGCTACCATTATCGCTACACTTGCTGCTATCATCGCCGATCGCTGGTATCGAAACAGAGCTTTACACAAACCGCCGCGCATACAGAAAAGTGGCAATCCCGGCATGAAAGGATGAGCACCTTTGTTAACCTTCATCAACTGGATTTCCGTCTGGGCCATCCCGGTTATTATCGCGTTTGTTCCATTATATGCGTTTACCAAAAAGGTCCCGGTTTACGAATCCTTTGTTGATGGGGCCAAGGATGGTTTCTCCACTGCAATCAGTATTATTCCGCATCTCGTGGGCATGATGGTCGCAATCAGCGTATTTCGTGCCTCGGGTGCACTGGATTTTGTAATTAGCCTGTTCGCTCCGCTGGTGTCCTGGATGGGTGTTCCAGGCGAAGTGTTGCCACTCGGAATACTGCGTCCTTTAACGGGGACAGGCTCTCTGGCGTTTACAACCGATCTGATCAAAACCCATGGCCCCGACTCCATGATTGGACGTATGGCATCTACGATTCAGGGGAGTACAGACACCACGTTATATGTGCTGACTGTTTATTTTGGGGCTGTAGGCATACGGAACGGTCGATATGCACTCAAAGTAGGGTTGTTTTCCGATGTTGTTGGTTTTATTGCTGCCCTCGCCATTTGTTTGCTCGTTTTTGGTTAAAAGATATCTCCTTTCCTTCCGATATATTAGATATGCTAGAATAATAGCGGAGGAGAGTGAGACATGCAGAAGAGTTGGAAACGAATGCTCCGTGTCGGAATGTCAGGCGTGCTTGCTATTGCAATGCTCGCAGGGTCAACGGGGCTGGCGGCAGCTCAAGCCGTTCAGACGATACATTTTACAGGTTACTTCGACAAACAGCTGCGTGCACAAATGGCAGTCACAGCGGATTCTTTTCCAGTCGTGAATGTACGTTTGGTCAAGCAGGATGAACCCGATATGGTATATTATGATGTTGGTACCTCGATACTAATCTCGAAGGATGAAGTGCTCACGAATTATCATGTCGTTCAGAGTTTTGCTGAACTGTCTGATGGTGATGAAGGTACACTGACTGTTGCGAGTCCGGGTTCCTTGGGTAAGCCTGTAAAGGCAAAAATTATTAAGACAGACCCGGTGACAGATATGGCACTGCTGAAGCTGGACAAGGAAATAGATGCCCAACCGGTCGCATTTGCAAATGCAAGGGATAACCAGGTTGTCTATACGATTGGATTCCCCAAAAATCCTGCTGGTGATCTTGTCATCCTGGATGAAGATTTTCCTTCAACCTTCAATACGATAGCCAAAAGCAGAGTGTTCAGTTCCCAAGCCTCGGATGTTCCAGGTAAAAAGGGAATCGGCAGTATTGTGAAATCCATGGCACAAGGTAATTCAGGTGGCCCTGTTCTGGATCAGAGCAATCGGGTCATTGGTATGATGACATTTGTGTACGGTGGACGTACCTATTATATTACTTCCAAAACATTGCAGACTTTCATTAAAGAGAGCGCTAAACCTGCCAAAAAACAGGTTGCAGTTGCCGGCAAAGTTTCCAATTAAATGATTTTTAAAAAAAGGCTTATCTTTACGCCAACTGTGTTCAACAGGTTGTGTAAAGGTAGGCTTTTTTGCGTCAATCTCGAGGAGGAAGGTAGCCTAAAGTGGATATTCGTGTCCCGAGTTTACAAAATCCTTGGATAATCCTTGTGATTTCACTGCGTGATGGGTATCATTAGTGTGAGGTGACATGACAAACATGGAAAGATTACAAAAAATTATCGCACAGGCAGGCATTGCATCCCGCCGCAAGAGCGAGGAACTAATCCTGTCCGGCAAAGTAGAAGTTAACGGGGAGGTCGTAACCGAACTGGGTACAAAAGCGAACCCCGAAGAGGATATGATTACGGTTAATGGAAAACCGATCCGCAGTGAGAAAAAAGTGTACTTGATGTTGAACAAGCCAAAAGGCGTAATCACAAGTGCATCTGACCCGGAAGGTCGGAAAATTGTGTCCGACTATCTGAAAGGTGTCAAGGAACGCGTATATCCTGTAGGTCGTCTGGATTATGACACAGAGGGCTTATTGATCCTTACCAATGATGGTGAGTTTGCACATTTGCTGACGCATCCGAAGCATCACGTACCCAAAACGTATCATGCAACGGTTAAAGGTGTGCCGCATGGTACAGCTCTGGAGAAATTAAAGACAGGCATTATGCTGGATGACGGTATGACTGCTCCTGCAGAGGTAGAGTACAAAGATGTGGATACAGCGGCCAATGAGTCGATCATTTCCATTACGATCTATGAAGGTCGTAACCGTCAGGTTAGACGTATGTTCGAGGCAATCAACCATCCGGTAACCCGATTGAAACGGATTTCATTTGGTGGTATTTTGCTACAAAACCTGAAACGTGGTCTGACACGCAATCTGACCAAAGAGGAAGTCAACAACCTAATTACCCTCGCACAATCAGAACCAGCCAAAAAAATGAAAAAAAGGTAATGTGAGGACACAAAATTTTCATAAAACCGCCGCAGTTTTGTGACGAAATTCGCTATAATTGTTCATAGGATGTTCACAGTTGTCTTAGACCAATAATATGCGAATGCTACAGTCACTTAAAAGGGGAGCAGCACATGGGGAAATCAAGAAGAACGGTGCAAATCGTCATTTTGTTATTGATCCTGGTGTTGGGCGGATATGCGATAACCACATCGGTATCCGGCTCGAATGGCAAGCCAAAGGAAGGGGACAAGTCTCCTTCTTTTGAACTGCTGGGCCTGGATGGTCAAGTTCATACGTCTGATGAGTACAAAGGAAAAGCGATGGTGATCAATTTCTGGGGCACATGGTGTGAACCTTGTGTTAAAGAAATGCCTGCACTTCAGGCACAAGCTGACAAATGGAAGGACCAGGGAGTACAATTTGTCGGGATTAATGTTGGAGAAGACCAGATGACCGTTGATAATTTTGTGCGGCAGGTTGGGGTTACGTTTCCAATCATGCTTGACCGGGAGAAAAACTCGGTTCGTGATTTCGGAATCTCTCCGATGCCAACGACATTTTTTGTATCTGACACGGGCAAAATCTCTACCATTCATATCGGGCAACTTGATTTGGACACACTTGACGCTCAAATTTCGCAACTGGCGAAGCAGCCCTGACAGGAGGTCTATTCGTGTTCCAAAATACCAAATGTGAGTGCGGACACCAGAATCCGGTAGGCACTGTACTATGTGAAGCATGTGGGAAACCGCTGCTGGAGTCTGAAGCTAAATCGGATGAAGTGCTGGAAATGCGTTATGATGGCATGGCGCGCCGTTCACAGCGTAGTAATCCCAACATCATTGACCGCATATGGAACTTTTTTTCTTCCGTTAAAATTTCCGTCTATATGATTGTTTTCACGCTTGTAGGTTCTATGCTTGGTACAATCTATCCGCAAGAAAGTACATTCTTGAATATTGATCCTTCCGTGTATTACAAAGAAACATACGGTCAGTTGGGTCATATCTATTATCTGTTGGGTTTATCCCATACATACGAATCCTGGTGGTTTATTCTACTGCTGGTGCTGATTGGGGCATCATTGGTGATATGCAGTCTGGATCGCGTCCTGCCGCTCTACAAAGCACTGAATAAACAGAGAATACGTAAGCATACGCAATTTTTGACAAGACAGCGTCTGGTGTACCAAGGTACCATCGAAGAGGCACCAGAAGACTGGATTAAGAAAGCGGTTACGCCGTTGAAAAAGAAAGGATACCGTGTGCACACCCAAGGGGATGCATTACTCGCCGAGAAACAGCGATTCAGTCGATGGGGCCCATATGTCATCCATATTGGACTCATTATATTTTTGCTGGCGGTGCTCGCACGAGGTCTTCCAGGTCTGAATCTGGACGAGCATGTCGCTTTTCCTGAAGGTGAGATCAAAAAGATCCCGAATACGTCGATGTATCTGCAAAATGAACAATTTAATGTTGAATTCTACAGTGAGGAAGAAGTACCAGAGCAATTCCGTAACCTGAATAAGACCGTTCCAAAACTGTTCGAAACAAAAGTTGTTTTGTATGAATGTACAGCAGATTGTTCGGATCTTTCGAAGAAACCTCAGTTAGCTGAGGTAGCCAGACATGATGTACGCGTGAATCATCCATTGAATTATAACGGTCTGAAAGCCTATCAGTTTGATTATGATCTAACACCCACCATTCGGTCCGTAACGCCTGATCTGGTCAATACAAAGACGGGTGAAGTATACGGGGCAATTAAGATCGATATGGTAGATACCCAAAGAACATTTGAAGCAGGTCCTTATAAGCTCGCGGTAAAAGAAAAGTTTA
This sequence comes from Paenibacillus xylanexedens, assembly GCF_017874615.1. Lineage (GTDB taxonomy): Bacteria > Bacillota > Bacilli > Paenibacillales > Paenibacillaceae > Paenibacillus > Paenibacillus xylanexedens. The sequence continues at coordinate 101,942 of NZ_JAGIKV010000013.1, read as the reverse complement.
TGGACTTTGGATTGGATGAGAATGGTCAGCCCAAATCAAAATCGCCTTCACCTAATGCACCTGCTTTTCTCTTTCTCATCAAGGGACCGGATCTGCCCGAAGAGGGGATACAATATCTGTACTTTGCGAAGCAGATTGATAAACAACGGTTTCAACAAGATGCGATTAACCAACAGTTGACTGGAGCTGAGATTCCTTTACAGCTGGAAGTAGACAGTATGGACAAGGTCGATATTATTCAGTCCGTAAGTTATCTCAATATAAGAGTGGATAAGGCAATGCCTTTTGTGTGGGTAGGAGCCGGTATTGTTATGTTGGGTCTGGTCATGGGTTTTTATTGGCATCATCGCCGCATCTGGATTCGTTTTGATGATAAACAGCTCACATTGGGTGGACATACCAACAAAAACTGGTTTGGCTTCAGGCGTGAAATTGCGGCCGTCTTGAAACAGATGAATCTGGAAGTGGAAGAGAAGTCGTTGGATAACGGGGGGAATCAGGCATGAGTTTATTGGATTTCAGCAGCGACGCATTTATCGTATCTTTTTTTCTCTATTGTGCTGCATTCTTGTTATATGCTGTCGCGGTCATGGGCAAAAAATGGAGTAATCGTGATCCTCTGGACCATATGAATCGCTGGGGTAAAAGAGCTTTCATCGCTTCGACTGTCGCCTTGGCGGCACATATCCTATTTTTTGTAACCCGATGGGCTGGGGCAGGTCATATCCCGGTTAGTAACATGTATGAGTTCATGTCTTTTCTGTCCATGATGATTATGGTTGCATTTATTGTTGTATATGCCATATACCGCAAGTCATTACTGGGTTTGTTTGCCTTACCACTTACCATTATTATTATGGCGTATGCCGCTGTATTTCCTCAGGAGGTACAGCCATTAATCCCGGCGCTTCAGTCCATCTGGCTGAAAATTCACGTGACGTTGGCTGCGCTTGGTGAAGCATTCTTCGCCGTGGGTTTTGCCGCAGGGTTCATGTATTTGCTCCGTACTGTTGATTTCAGTGGTAAAGACAAGTCTTCAAGACGTCAACGAGGATGGGTTGAATTCACCCTGGTTACGATCGTTGTAGTCATCGGATTCATCGGAACGGTATTTGCCTTTCGTACAGCTGGTTACGAGGCGGTTTTTGTACAGAAAACGGTCAGCATTGACACAGAGGTACAGGAAAATAGTACAATAGAGAAAGTGATTTATCGCATGCCTCCGATTTTTGCACCATATAATAGCGAAGTGGAGAGCATGACACCGTTTCTTGGCATGAAAAAACCTTTACTTGAGACGCCTTCCTGGATGAACGGGGTAAATGCCGGACGCAAGCTGAATACGGTGGTTTGGTCACTTATTGTAGGTCTGATCCTGTATGGAATTGTACGACTTCTTGTGCGCAGACCACTTGGACAAGCGTTACAACCAATGATGGATGGAATCGATGCTGATGATCTGGATGAGATAAGTTATCGCGCGATTGCCATCGGTTTTCCGATATTTACGCTGGGAGCATTAATTTTTGCCATGATCTGGGCTCAGATTGCCTGGAGTCGCTTTTGGGGTTGGGACCCCAAAGAGGTGTGGGCATTGATTACATGGCTATATTATAGTGTGTATCTGCATTTGCGTTTATCCAGAGGTTGGCAAGGTCAGAAGTCTGCATGGCTTGCAGTTCTTGGCTTCCTGGTGGTTATGTTTACGCTGGTTGGAGTGAATCTGATCATTGCCGGATTACATTCTTATGCTGGAGCTGACTAGGACAGACTCGTATTGCAAAGGTGAGTTTAGAAGCGGGAAACACAAACGTACCTTTTTATTGAAGGGTATTCAAATATTGTTCGCCAGATCGAACATAATAGAAGTGATGAGGAGTTATTGCAAAGGGGCTGGAGAGGCATGGCTGAACATGAGAATCGAATACTGGTCGTGGATGACGAAGAGAGAATCCGCAGGCTTTTGAAAATGTATCTTGAAAAAGAAGGTTATGAAATCGATGAAGCTGAGGATGGGGAAACCGCACTGCGTAAAGCAACAGCAGGGGACTACGGGCTGATTTTGCTTGATGTGATGTTGCCGGGTATGGATGGAGTTGAAGTGTGTACCCGTCTTCGTCAGGTGAAATCAACGCCGGTTTTGATGCTCACTGCAAAAGGTGAAGAGATTAACCGGGTTCAAGGCTTCGAAGTTGGCGCTGATGATTATGTTGTAAAACCATTCAGCCCGCGTGAAGTGATTTATCGTGTCAAAGCGATTTTGCGTCGAGCTTCCGCGACAGCTTATCTCTCCAAGGAGAGCAATTCGAGTAACAACATCGTGTTCCCGCATCTGGTTATTGAGCATGATGCCCACCGGGTAACCGCTGGTGGCGAAGAGATTAGTCTTACACCAAAAGAATATGAATTGCTGCACTACCTGGCAACATCTCCCGACAAAGTTTTCTCCAGAGAAGAATTGCTCAAAGATGTATGGAATTACGAATTCTTTGGCGATCTTCGTACCGTGGATACGCATGTGAAGCGTCTTCGCGAGAAACTTAACAAGGTATCGCCTGAATCGGCGGCCATGATTACGACGGTGTGGGGTGTGGGTTATAAACTGGAAGTACCGAAGTAGTTTTAGTTTCTGGAGATCACTGGTCGGGAAGTTATGGATCACTATTATCTGCCTTGTGGGTTGTGTACTTATAGCGCTGGGTCTTTTTTTGCTGCCCTACATTGATACGAACTTTGCAGAATCCGAATCCAGAGATATTAAGCGGTTGTTCACCTATATCTGTATTATCGGATTCAGTTTAACCACGTTTTTTGCATTGTTTCTATTCACCAAAATAACGCAGCCTATGCAGCAATTGATTCAGGCAGCCAATGCGATTCGCAAAGGGAACTACGGAACACGTCTTTCCCTGGTAACGAGTGATGAGATTGGTGAACTTGCCAACACATTTAATCATATGGCTGCCCAACTGGAAGATAATATTCGAAACCTTAACCATGAGAAGGAACATTTGGCGAGTGTGCTTCGCAGCATGACCGATGCGGTGGTTACATTTGATGGTGAAGGCAAAGTTATTCTGACGAATCCGCCAGGAGAGAAGATCATGCAGGCATGGTATGATCTCGATTGGGCAAAAATGGACGAAGGACAAGAATCCGAACAGTCTGACAAGACTTCGCGTGATGTACCTGAGCCCCTTCTTCCTTTGTTCAGAATGGTGATGGAGCAAGGTGGGGACCAGAACTCCAATGTTCACGTACAGCAAGGTGTCTGGTCTGTTCAGATGGCACCGTTGTATGCTGACAGTGTTGTCAGAGGGGCTGTGGCTGTTTTAAGAGATGTAACAGAAGAAGTGCGTCTGGAGAAAATGCGACGTGATTTCGTGGCTAACGTATCTCATGAGATACGAACTCCGCTATCTATGATGCAAGGCTACAGTGAAGCCCTTTTGGACGGCATGGCAACCTCACCGGAAGAGAGCGAAGAACTGATCCAGGTCATTCATGATGAGTCCCTTCGGATGGGCAGACTGGTTAAAGACTTGCTTGATCTTGCCCGGATGGAAGCTGGACACACGGACATGGTGATGAAGGAAGTTGACCTCGGAGAACTACTTGAACGTGTATATCGAAAGTTCTCGGTGCGTTCAAAAGAACAGGGAATTCAACTGCAATTTAAGTTCGAACAACCAACTATTGAACTTCAACAGGCAGATGAGGATCGACTTGAGCAAGTATTTACGAATTTGCTGGATAATGCGTTCAGACATACACCTACTGGCAAAAATGTAATGATCTCAGCCGAGCGGGTCACTTATCTTCGTGCTCCATTTGTCAGAGTTTCTGTGAAGGATCAGGGTGTAGGTATCCCTTCATCCGACTTGCCATTTATTTTCGAACGATTCTACAAAGCAGACAAGGCACGTGTCCGAGGAGAAAGTGTAGGTACGGGGCTTGGTTTAGCGATTGTGAAAAATATTGTTGATGCGCATCAAGGCATGATTACCGTCAATAGTGTGCTTGGCGAAGGAACAGAGTTTATTTTGCAATTTCCCTTGGATTCATCGAAATAGCCTGAATTTCATACAAAAAGTGCGAAAACACCCTCTTATGGAGGGTGTTTTTTTGTTGAAGACTACCGTTTAATCTTGTTCAACGTGGAACATGAATGGTCTTTTTTTGACTAAAAAGAGTGTCCAAGATAATTTTCCTTCCTATGTGACATAAGCTTGAAAAGCAAGCAAGATAGAGGAGGATTGAGTTAAGCATGTCCGATGATCGAAAAAGGGTCAATATTAAAGCTTTTCTGGAAGGCAGATCTTTTAGAGCGGGCTCTCCGTTTGTTCCAATAACCACAAGAGAACTGGAGCAGTTTGAATCCATACTTCGTTCTTTGGCTGTGGCTATTCCTGCTGCAATCAGTCAGCCAACTTTAGCCAATATACTGTCATTGCAGAACGGATTACGCCAGTTACTTACTTTTGTAAATCAATCCGGATTTCGTGCCGGAGTAAAGGCAGAATTACAAGCCGTATTGGAATTAACGATTGCAGGTTCAGAGGTTGTCCCTGTTCCTCTTATTAATCTCGCAGGTAACTTGCAAAACTTACTGGATGACTTGTTAAGTGTGACGCTGCTTCTGGAAGTACCTCCTGCAGAAAAAGATAAACTTGTGGGATTAATTCGATCGATCTCCATATCGCTAAGTCGGGCGACGACAACTCTTGGAACTGGAGGGATTACCGGACCAGCTGGCCCACAGGGAGTGCCAGGAGTTCCGGGGGTACCCGGTGTTCCAGGAGTCCCTGGGGTGAAAGGGGCTACTGGACCGGCAGGAGGAGTTGGACTAGTAGGTCCAGTAGGGCCAGTTGGCCCACAGGGAGCGCAGGGTCCGGCAGGAGCACCTGGTGTTGGCTTGAACAATATTACGGCGTTTGACCCTGCGCTTGGGCCCACATATGCTCAAGGTCAAGTCGTTAGTTTCAACGGAAGTCTCTATGTTGTCAATGTAAACGGTCCTGTGGGTATACCCGGAAGTTCTCCAGACTACACCCTTTTGTTGTCGGGTGGAACGACTGGAGCAACGGGGGCAACCGGAGCTGGTTTGACTGGGGCCTTGCCATTTGATCCAGCACTCGCGCCGGGTTATACTGCGGGTCAGATAATCACATATAACGGTAGCACTTACATTACAAGTGTAGCTGGTCCGTTAGGAACACCGGGAACTTCATCGGATTATACATTAATTGCTGCTGCGGGGGTCACAGGTGCAACTGGAGCCACAGGTGTAGGATTAAGTGGCATCGTGCCATTCGATCCCGCATTAGCCCCATCATATCCAGCTGGACAGATCGTCACGTTTGGTGGCAGTACTTATATTACAAATGTCGCTTCGCCAACGGGTACGCCAGGTACTTCGCCAGACTATACATTGCTTGCAGGTGCAGGACCTACAGGAGCCACAGGTGCATCAGGTGTAACGGGAGCAACCGGGGCGGGATTGACAGGCATAGTGCCATTTGATCCAGCTGTAGCCCCAACGTATCCATCGGGTCAGGTAGTAACGTTTAACGGTAGTACGTATATAACTAATGTCGCATCACCAACGGGAACGCCGGGCACCTCACCAGATTACACGTTGCTTGCGGGCGCAGGAGCAACGGGTGTTACAGGTGCAACTGGCGTTGGAGTAACCGGAAGTACCGGAGTCACAGGGGCATCAGGTGTAACGGGAGCGACAGGCGTAGGTTTAAGTGGTATCGTACCATTCGATCCAGCTGTAGCCCCAACGTATCCAGCAGGTCAAGTTGTAACGTTCAACGGCAGTACGTATATTGCAAATGTGGCATCGCCAACGGGAACGCCGGGGACTTCACCAGATTACACGTTGATCGCTGGGGCGGGAGCAACGGGTGTGACGGGTGCAACTGGCGTTGGAGTAACAGGAAGTACCGGAGCATCGGGGGTAACGGGAGCGACAGGTGTAGGTTTAAGTGGCATTGTACTATTCGATCCAGCCGTAGCCCCAACGTATCCAGCGGGTCAGGTTGTAACGTTCAACGGCAGTACGTATATTGCGAATGTAGCATCACCAACGGGAACGCCGGGGACTTCACCAGATTACACGTTGATCGCTGGAGCAGGAGCGACAGGTGTGACCGGTGCAACTGGCGTTGGAGTGACAGGAAGTACCGGAGCATCCGGCGTAACAGGAGCGACTGGTCTTACAGGGTTAACCGGGGCGACGGGAATTACAGGAGCCACGGGACTAAGCGTAACGGGATCAACAGGAGTAACTGGAGGAACAGGGGCAACTGGTGAAACAGGAGCGACTGGTGTTACAGGGTTAACCGGGACGACTGGAATTACAGGAGCCACGGGACTAAGCGTAACGGGATCAACAGGAGTAACCGGAGGAACAGGGGCAACTGGTGAAACAGGAGCGACTGGTGTTGCAGGGTTGACTGGGGCGACGGGGATCACAGGAGCCACAGGAGTAAGTGTAACAGGTAGTACTGGAGCTACAGGGGAAACAGGAGCAACAGGCGTAACGGGATTGACTGGCGCAACGGGAGTCGGCATAACGGGAAGTACCGGAGCAACTGGTGTCACGGGGGAGACCGGAGTCACAGGTATAACCGGTGCAACGGGAAGCACCGGGGCAACTGGTGTCACGGGTGAAACAGGAGTCGGGGTAACGGGAGGCACCGGAGCAACTGGTATCACTGGTGAAACCGGAGCCACGGGAGTGGGCGTAACGGGAAGTACCGGGGCAACTGGTGTCACAGGGGAAACCGGAGCAACTGGTGCGACTGGAGGAACCGGAGCGACAGGTATAACCGGAGCCACGGGAGTCGGCATAACAGGAAGTACCGGAGCAACTGGTACGACTGGTGAAACAGGAGCGACCGGTGTTGTAGGGTTGACTGGGGCGACTGGAATTACAGGAGTTACTGGTGTCACAGGGGGAACCGGAGCCACAGGTATAACCGGAGCCACGGGAGTGGGCATAACGGGGAGCACCGGGGCAACTGGTGCGACTGGAGGAACAGGAACCACTGGTATAACGGGAAGCACCGGAGCAACTGGTATCACTGGTGAAACAGGAGCCACGGGAGTCGGTGTAACGGGAGGTACCGGAGCAACTGGTGAAACAGGAGCGACTGGTGTTGCAGGGTTGACTGGGGCGACTGGAATTACAGGAGTTACTGGTGTCACAGGGGAAACAGGAATCACAGGTATAACGGGAGCCACGGGAGTAGGCATAACGGGAAGCACCGGAGCAACTGGTATCACTGGAGGAACCGGAGCCACAGGTATAACTGGAGCCACGGGAGTCGGTGTAACGGGAAGTACCGGAGTTACTGGCGCGACTGGGGGTACAGGAGCCACAGGCACAACCGGAGCCACGGGAGTTGGTATAACAGGAAGTACTGGAGTAACTGGTGTCACTGGGGGAACCGGAGCGACAGGTATAACCGGAGCCACGGGAGTCGGCGTAACGGGAAGTACCGGAGCAACTGGTGCTACAGGGGAAACAGGAGTTACAGGTATAACCGGAGCCACGGGAGTCGGCGTAACGGGAAGTACCGGAGTTACTGGCGCGATTGGGGGTACAGGAGCCACAGGCACAACCGGAGCCACGGGAGTTGGCATAACAGGAAGTACCGGAGCAACTGGTGCGACTGGGGGAACCGGAGCCACAGGCACAACCGGAGCCACGGGAGTTGGCATAACAGGAAGTACCGGAGTTACTGGTGTCACAGGGGAAACAGGAATCACAGGTATAACAGGAGCCACGGGAGTTGGCATAACAGGAAGTACCGGAGTTACTGGTGTCACAGGGGAAACAGGAATCACAGGTATAACAGGAGCCACGGGAGTTGGCATAACAGGAAGTACCGGAGCAACTGGTGCGACTGGGGGAACAGGAGCCACAGGTACAACCGGAGCCACGGGAGTCGGCGTAACGGGAAGTACCGGAGTTACTGGTGCGACTGGGGGAACAGGAGTTACAGGTATAACGGGAGCCACGGGAGTTGGCGTAACGGGAAGTACTGGAGCAACTGGTGCGACTGGGGGAACAGGAGCCACAGGTACAACCGGAGCCACGGGAGTTGGCATAACAGGAAGTACCGGAGCAACTGGTGCGACTGGGGGAACAGGAGCCACAGGTACAACCGGAGCCACGGGAGTCGGCGTAACCGGAAGTACAGGAGTTACCGGAGCAACAGGTGCAACCGGAACATCTGTAACATCTAATTCGGCTTTTGCTGAGAACACTAATGGTACGATTGTTGTAATATTGGGTGGTACACTCGTTCCATTACCGAATAACCAAAATATTGGCACAGGTATAACCGTCAATGGGACAAATGACACCTTCACGCTGACTAATGCAGGTCGTTACTATATCTCATACAAAATAAATCTGACAGCTGCACTTGCTATCCAATCTCGGGTTTTACTTAACGGTACAGCTATTCCAGCGAGTGTAGTATCTCCAGTACTTTCTCTCAGTCAGCTGCAGTCTGACTTTATGGTTACCGTTACCGCTGGTTCTACAATACAGTTACAATTATTCGGGCTCGTTGGCGCAGCCGTTCTGTCTCCTCCGGGGTCTACACTAAACATTATTCAGTTAAGTTAATAGTTCGATTACGTATTAAGACTATTTCCATTGACCAAAAGAAGCGGAGTTCATATGGGGGGTGATGGGCACCCCTTTTCCAATTCCAAAAATATTTTGTTTGCAAACTTCATCACCGATATTTCAGCGAGTACACGAAAAAAAGACGGGACCACTAGGGCCCCGTCTCTCCTTATACATTTGAAAATATGTTTGATTATTCCAGAACGATTTCAACAGCAGTATTGATTTCAGGCAGCGCAGCAAGCTGCACAAGCACATCTTTTGGAACAGCTTTATCTACGGTCAGAATCATGATCGCTGCACCACCAATAATTTTACGTCCAACCTGCATGGATGCGATGTTGACATCATTTTGTCCAAGTAGGGTTCCTACACGTCCGATAATACCTGGTTTATCGTTGTGGGAGATCAAAATTTGATGACTTTCTGGAGCGATATCTACCGGGAATTTGTCCAGACGAACAATACGTTCTCCATAACCTGCAAGCAATGTACCTGCTACACGGCGTTCCTCAGCATCCTGAGTCGTAACCAATGTTACGGTAATCAGGTTAGTAAATCCTTTAGTTGTTGAGGTTTGGCTTACAACCACATTCAGATCACGGATTTTGGCCAGATGCATGGAGTTGACAATGTTGGCTTCCCCACCCAAATGTCTGGCGAGAATACCCTTCACAATGTAACGTGTGAGAGGAGAAGTATCTACTTCAGAAAGTTCACCAGCATAGTCGATCCGAATCTCCTGCACTGCATTTTGTGTAATCTGTGCTGCAAAACTACCCAACGTTTCACCCAGTTTGAAATACGGCTGCAATTTGTTCATCACAGTTGGTGCAACAGCCGGCATGTTAACTGCGTTTTTAAACGGTTCATTACGCAAAATGTGAAGCACCTGTTCCGACACATCGATAGCCACGTTCTCTTGTGCTTCTACTGTGGACGCACCAAGGTGAGGTGTAACGATAATGCTTGGGTGATTCAGGAACGGGTGATCAGCGGCTGGCGGCTCGCTTTCGAATACGTCAAATGCTGCACCAGCAACAATACCTTGATCAATGGCTTCCACAAGTGCCATCTCGTCAACTACACCACCACGGGCACAGTTGATGATACGCATGCCTTTTTTCATCACTTCGAATTGTGGACGTGAAATCATATGCCGTGTTTCCGGTGTTAATGGCGTATGAACGGTCATGAAGTCCGCATTGCGAATGATATCATCTACACTAGCAAGTTTCACTTGCAGCTTCTCGGCACGCTCTTCCGTGAGGAACGGGTCGTAAGCAAGAATGTCCATTCCGAATGCTTTGGCGCGCTTGGCAACTTCACTACCGATCCGTCCCATACCCAGTACACCGAGCGTTTTATTTCTTAATTCCACACCCAGGAAGGTTTTACGATCCCACGTACCCTGAATTGTTTTGGCGTATGCCTGAGGAATGTGTCGTGCCAATGCCATCATCATGGCAAACGTGTGCTCACAGGTTGTGATGGTATTGCCATCAGGTGCATTAATAACAATGATACCGCGCTGTGTAGCAGCTTCCAGATCAATGTTATCTACACCAACACCTGCACGTCCGATCACCTTAAGGTTGGTACCAGCCGTCATAATACGATCAGTAACACGAGTCTGGCTGCGAACCAAGAGGGCATCATAATCACCAATAATGGCAACAAGTTCATCTTCACTAAGACCGGTTTTCTTCTCAACAACAACATCATTTGCATCCACCAGTTGCTGGATCCCCAGATCACTGATTGGGTCCGACACTAACACTTTGTACATGGTTTCTTCCTCCTTAGGTATGTGTATCTATATCGTCAAGGTCTGACCTCAGCGAAGAGGTAATCCTTAAAACCAGGTTGATTCTTCCGCCCAACAACGCGGTGTCGCAACAGAGGGGGAAGGTGAAAGAAATAGAGTGATCCCACAGATATCCTTTAAAATAAATCAAAAAACTCTCAATCCACATACTGCTTGCGCAATAAGGGACGAGAGTTGTCGTGGTACCACCCTAATTCACCGCCGTTTCGCAACGACAGTCTTAGCGGTCAATGAAGACCGAAGAGGATAACGGGTCTAAACCGATTGCACCTACTCCAATTTCAATGCAATAACTCAGGAGCGCTCAAGACCATTTGCCTGCCACCGATTCACACCTACCATCGGCTCTCTGTAAGACGAAGCAACGTCTTTTTTCCATCATCGTGTTTAACGTGACTAATTTTTTCATAATGTATCATGGCTGACATGAGCATGTCAATAGGCTTAAATGTTTTAAATTGTTTTGCAGATGTCTTTAGATTCACACATAAACAGAGTCACCATAAGTAATACAATAGTTAATATACCTGCCACAAGAAGATGGAAAGTAAGCTGTTTGGTGAACTGAATTTTACTGCTTTAATGAAGTAATGGCACGGACATATAACCAGGACTTGGGGCAGGCCTTGAACCTAATTGGTTTTTTGGCTATCATTTAGTATACTATCCGATTGGACAACGTAATTGTTATCCATCAAATTTAACTCAAGAGGACAGACGCATCCGATGAAAAAATTCAAGTTTCCCAAGTTCAAGATTCAGAAGGCTGAGCCACAGCAGCTTACCGAGCGTTTGCTTTTAATCAATCTATACTTTACACAAGGTCTGACACTGATTATCGGAGTTGTGTGGATCTTATTGCAGAAACGAAACTTGTTAGATGTACTCGCATGGCCTGACAATTACCAATTTATATGGTGGGGTCTTGGTCTTGCAGGAATAATGCTTGTTATGGACTTGGTACTGTCGTATGTTATACCTCAGGAAAGCATGGACGACGGTGGAATTAACGAGATGCTGTTCCGTGGGCGTCCGATCTGGCACATTGTATGTATAGCAGCCATTGTTGCTGTGTGTGAGGAATTATTATTCCGTGGAGCCATCCAACATGCCATCGGTCCTTACTGGACAAGTATTTTATTTGCAGTTATCCATATTCGTTATTTGCGCCACTGGATTCCAACAGGCTGGGTGTTTATCTCAAGTTATGGATTGGGTTGGATTTACTTGCAGTCCGGCACATTATGGGCGCCTATATTATGTCACTTTATTATTGATTTGGTGTCCGGATTAGCGATACGTTTTCGGAGGGGATCATGAATCAGCCATTAAGTAGAATGAAGACATATGGCAGTCAGCGCCATCGTCAATCGGATAAAAAAGAGAAATCCGAGCGTCAGGTGGCTTCTCAAGTAAGCATCGTTGCTGAAACGGCAGCAGCTGCTGAGGTTGGCGGAATCACACCAATTACTTCCGTTTCTTTACCTAGATCACAGCGCAAGCCCTATACAGAAAAACTGGAAAGTCCAGTACTTCCTCAAAGGGCACCATCACGCTCCAAAAAAACGCCAAATTCAACGGAAGAATCGATCCCCGAAGCGGGTTCGCTTCCTACACGGACAGAATTACATCCTTCACGTCGGTTAAAATTGAGCAAGAGGTTTGTGAATTCACTCATTTTTATTTTTGTCATGTTAACGATTAGTCTGGTTTGGTGGGGGGTTGAAGGGGCACCTGCTCTGAATACGTTCCTTCCCTTGCCGTGGTAATGCTTTTACTCGCAGGTTTAATCATTTTGATGGGAGTATTACTAGTTTTTCATATGTGGCGTGAAGCCCACGTTCATCAAATGATTGAAGAAGAGGTTGAAGTGCCTCATCTGCCAACATCCTTTGACGGGGCTATGATTTTGTATGTATCCGACACGCACAAGCGCAAGCTGAAGCAGAAGGATCTGGCAAACGTTAAATCCAAGGTGGACTGGGTTCTCATCGGCGGGGATGTTGCGGAAAAAGGAATCTCATGGTCTCTAGTTAGACATAACATGAAAATTTTATCGAACATTGCTCCTTCATTTACGGTGTATGGCAACCATGACAAGAGGGCTGGTACCGCTCAACTTGCGCGAATCCTTCGGGAATCGGACGTTAAGCTCCTGCAGGATAATGTGGAATATCTGCAAAGGGGCAACGACAGATTGAGCCTGATCGGCATAGACTATCGTTCCAAACAGGGCGATGTATTACTACAGCAGATCGGTAACCGTTTTTGCAAAATTGCTATCGTTCATGATCCTTTGCAGGCCCTTCGATTGGAAGAAAATGCAGATCTTATTTTGAGCGGTCATACACATGGCGGACAATTGGTTTTACCATTTTTCGGACCTGTGTTCCTGAGCAAAGCGTATCGTCCCGTATCGAACGGGTGGTACTCCCTGAAGCGAAGTCCGGAGGACGTTCACCAAGAAGGCAAAATGCTTGTTAGCAGAGGATACGGTACGAATCATTTTCCTCTCCGACTAGGTTGTCCAGCGGAGATGCATATCATCACGTTAAGAGTGCCCGCGGAAAAAGCACTCACAGAGAAACAGCCTTGATCCAATCGATCAAGGCTGTTTTATTTTAATGCGCAAAATTACAATTTAACGAGCTTCCAATTCAATTGCACGCGGATCAACAAAGGAATAACCTTTCTTTTCGAGCTTGGTCAGCAACTCATCCAATGCTTCAACCGTCCATGGCAACTCGTGCATCAAAATATTGCTTCCGGGATTTAACTGGTCCAGTACATTTTGAATGACTTTTTCCGGTTTGTCTTTGGTGCTTTTATCCCAATCGAGCGAACCATTAGACCAAGTCATATATAACATGCCATTTTTCTTCACAGCAGACTTCAGTGCATCATTTCCCGAACCAAAAGGTGGACGGAAGAATTGCGGTTCCTCACCAATGGTATCCTTCACTATTTTTTGGACATCTGTAACCTGTTTTGCCGCCTCAGCGTTGGACATTTTTTTGAGATCCTCATGATCCCAGGCATGATTGCCTACAATCTGACCCCGTTCATGTATGAGTTTGAGCAATTCCGGATGGCTTTTCACCCGATATCCATTGACGAAAAATATCGCTTTAGCGTTATGTTTATCTAAAGTGTCGATCAGTGAAGTAATCATTTTTTCTTCTTTGGGTCCATCATCAAAAGTTAACAAGACCACTTTGCTTGGGCTCGCTTCATCGTTTGGTTTAATATAATAATTTTCATTCATATGATACGTCTTTTCCACTTTCTCTTCTGTAGAAACCTTCTCCGAAGATTCAGGTTCTTCTTCTGTCACAGTTGAATCTTCCGTTGAAGGCTCGGGCACACCAGTTCCGGGTTCTCCTGTTTCAGTTGGGTTAGAGTTACCTTGCTCTTCTTGAACCTTGGTAGTTGATTCGCCCGCTGGTGTGGAATTATCAGATGTTTTTTCTTCCGCTGTCCCACAAGCTGACAACAGCAAACTTGCAGCAATGATCAATGCGGCGGTATGTCTAAACATGATTTCAACTCGCTTTCCTGTATTTATACGGAATGAGATCGCTCACTACCGCAAACACTAAATATGATTTTAACACTTGAAGGAGGTTGGTGTAATGAAGGCTTCATCCTTTTTTTTGGGCATTTTCATTGGTGTTGCAGCCAGTTCATGGCTGTCCAAAGGCAAATTGCCCATGATGTCATCGGGTTCATCAAGAAATATGATGGATCAGGCAAAACATAAGATGATGGAAATGACTTTCCCGGGTATGGACGGGTTCACAAGTAAGCAAAATCAACATGATGAATCCCACAAAAATCCGGCAGCAAAGAGCGCAAGAGCAATCACACCGCAGGAAAAAGAAGCGAATATGAGCATGCTCAAAGATTTTATTCGCACCAATCCGGATGTGAAGCAAGAAGTTGAGCAAATTTTAAGCCAAACAAACACAACAGTACCGGGTTTATAAACCAAAACCTCCAATTAGAATCATCCACAGTCTTGATTTGCTGTGGAATGATTCTTTTTTTGTCGATTTTACTTCGTGCATTTAGAGGTATAAAATGATAACATAACTACATAGATTTATTTTCAGCACATATTGTTTTGTGCTTCATAATCTGTTATAAGACTTGCTTATAAAGGGGAGATCCTGTATGAAAATAGAACGACTAAGTCACGATAAGATACGGATTTTCCTGACCTTTGACGATCTGAGCGAGCGCGGAATACAAAAAGAAGATATGTGGCAGGAAATACCTAAGGTTCATGAACTGTTCACTGAAATGATGGATCAGGCCTATTCCGAACTTGGATTTGATGCCACAGGTCCACTCGCTGTCGAAGTATTCGCACTTCCCGCTCAAGGGATGGTTGTCATTGTCACACGTGGAAAATATGATCCGCAACAATATGGTTTAGGTCATGAAGATGATCTTCCTGAAGAAGTATATGAAATGGAAGTTACACTCGAGCAAAGCGATTCCATTGTTTATGCATTCAAGGACTTTGAAGTGCTCATTGAAGCTGCACATATGTTGCGTCAGCATGTTACGGATGCTGGGAGACTTTATTCTTATAAAGACAAGTGGTTCTTGCATTTGGAGCCAGATGAGGTAGATTCCACCAAACATGCGGCATTGATTGCCTTGCTTGCTGAATTTGGCGAAGGCTCCTCAGTTACTCCAGCAGTCATGGAAGAGTATGGTAAGGTTGTTATTCCTGCACAAGCGATTGATGTTATCTGCACCCACTTCAAACGCCAGGATTAATCTCTAGTTGTAATCGCGTCTTTAGTCAGAGGAGGGAATTTCGGTGCTTTTGTTTTCGGTCTTAGCGGCAGCAGTTGCTCCGGGTCTCGCCTTGTTAACATACTTTTACCTGAAAGACCGTTATGATTATGAGCCACTTCATATGGTATTGCGGGTTTTCCTCATGGGGATTCTGATGGTACTGCCTGTGATGATTATTCAGCGTGGCATGATGATGTGGCTCGGGGATAATCCTTATCTTGAGGCCATTATGATCTCAGGTGGTGTGGAGGAATTCGTTAAATGGTTCGTACTTTATCATATCATCTATAATCACACCGAATTTGATGAGCCGTATGACGGGATCTTATATGCAGTCGCTGTTTCACTTGGATTTGCCACTGTTGAGAATGTGTTGTATGCCTTTGCGGGGAATGCATCCGTCTCAGCCATGTTCCTTCGGGCACTGCTCCCTGTTTCAGGGCACGCTATGTTTGCGGTAATCATGGGTTATTATATGGGCAAAGCCAAGTTTATCGGTGGTAAGAAAAAGCGGTGGTATATCGTTCTTTCTCTGGTGTTACCTTTTTTCTGGCATGCATTGTACGATGTCATCATGAACACCATGGTGAATCATTGGTTGTGGTTTATAGCGCCGCTAATGGCGGGCCTGTGGTATGGGGCAATGGGTAAAATCACACGAGCTAATAACCGTTCTCCTTTTCGTTTTGTGAAGCGGGAGGAAGAGGTTAAATTATAAAAATACGGACACACTGGTGGACATAAAGCGCATATTGCGCCTATGGCTCCGGTGTGTTTTTATTTTTACAGATAAATTCCCGGGGAATGACCAACAGAAACGGAGATCGTTGTGATGAGAATTAAAATTAAAATCAGATGCAAACAATGCGGTGAACGATTTACATTACGAGGCAAGAAAGAACGGGGCCGGATTGAGACGGGATTCAAGCAGTGCCTCTGTGATAACAGAGACCAGTTCGAAATTGAAGAAGAGGGCATGGCAACTGGGGTCCAGCTGAATTAAAAGGAGGACCCAAACAGTACTTTAGCAGCCTGCTTGTGTAAGGACTGGAAATCGCATGCATAAGAGATCTTTCTTCGATCCACAATAGAGGTAGTGGTTTAGAAGAAAGGAGACTCTACCGATGTATAAACGATTAAGTTCAGTTATGTTTCCGATATTTGCGGTTCTGCTGGTCGGCGCGCTCGTGTGGGGCTATCAGGAGAATCAGGAGAAGAATGCAATTCTGATCAAGGCAGAGAACCAATATCAGCGTGCCTTTCACGATTTATCTTTTCATATGGACAAATTGCATTCGGAGATTGGTAACACCTTGGCGGTTCACTCTACATCACAGGGGATGCATCGCAAAGGTCTGATGAATGTATGGCGACTCACCAGTGAAGCGCAGAATGAGATCAACCAACTGCCACTCACCATGCTGCCATTTAACGAGACAGAGGAGTTTCTCTCACGTATCTCCAACTTTGCCTATCGGGCGTCGATGCGTGACTTGACGAACGAACCGCTAAGTGAGAAGGAAATGGGCAACCTGAAAAAGCTGTATCAGAATTCATCCGAGATTACCAAGAATCTGCAGGATGTGCAGCAGAAAGTGCTGACGGACCGATTGCGCTGGATGGATGCAGAGACTGCCATGGCAACACAAGAGCAAACCATGGACAACACGATTGTTGATGGTTTTCGTACAGTGAACAAAAAGGTACAGGAATACCCGGAGCTTGATTGGGGTCCTTCCGTATCCAATATCTATGCAAAACGATCAGTCAAGAAACTGGACGGCTTGCCGGTGACCAAAGAACAGATTCAGAGCAAGGCTGCAAAATTCTCTGATGCGGATCGTAGCAAAATCCAAGTGCAAGAGAACGGCAAAGGAACAGACTGGGAGTCCTACACTGCCACGATTGATCATGCCAACAATGGCAAACTGATGATGGATTTCACCCGTAATGGCGGAATGCTGATCTCTTACAGTGATACGCGTCCAATCGGAACCAAAAAAGTGTCTCGTCAGAATGC
Source organism: Paenibacillus xylanexedens (assembly GCF_017874615.1). GTDB lineage: Bacteria > Bacillota > Bacilli > Paenibacillales > Paenibacillaceae > Paenibacillus > Paenibacillus xylanexedens. Next base: position 84,632 of record NZ_JAGIKV010000013.1, on the reverse strand, counting down.
CATGGCTAAAGCAGATCAATTTCTAATGAACAAAGGTTATAAGGATATGAAGGCTGTAAACTACGATGAATATGGTAATCTGGGTAACCTTACTTATGTGCGTAAGCAAGGGGACGCCTTGATCTATCCTGAGAAAATGTCAGTCCGTGTAGGTTTGGATACAGGCGAAGTAACCGGCTTCCAGGCGAGTGACTTTGTCTACGAACATAATGACAAGCGTAAAATTCCGAAAGCAACTCTTACGGAGCAACAGGCGAGGAAAAAGCTTAATTCGGAGTTTGAAGAAAATTATGTTCGCAAATCCCTGATTGAGAATGATTACAGCAAAGAAGTATTGTGTTATGAATTCGGAGGGAAAATTAACGGTTCTCGTTACCGGATATACATTAATGCGAATACAGGAATAGAAGAAGCGGTTGAAGAGATCAAACCGGTCAATGCAACCTCATAAAAAGATGGATAATTTGAATTTGAAGTTGAGCGAATAACTGCGGCAGACCACGATGTGGTCTGTTTTTTTCTTGTTCAATGTGAGAAAGGTCATGGTATAATAGTCCTTGTACATACGAAGATAAATACATAAAGTGGCGGTGAACAGCTTGTTTCCGAAAATAAATGAAATTTTATACATCCAGATTGCTTCTGCAGATGAAAAAGAGGAACACAAAGAGTACAAATCACGCATTGCAGATATGGATGACAGCAGTTTTCTGATTGAGGTCCCGATGCAACAAGGAAGCAGCCGTCTGAAAAGGCTCTTTTTCGGAGAGGAATTGTCCATTTCATATATTACGGAGGATGGGGTCCGGCATTATTTTAATACCTATGTCACGGGATTTGAGGAAGATGTGGTCCGTCTTGTCCGTATCCGCAAACCGCTTCCGAGCGATATATCCAAAATACAACGGCGCAGCTTTCTTCGTGTTCATGCAAACCTCGAATTGGCCATCCAGAGTGAAGACCTGACCCGTGCCGTCGGATTGACTGAAGATATTGGTGGCGGTGGATTGTCCATCTACGGCGAAACAGGTTTTTCAATAGCTGAAGGTCAAAAACTGAAATGCTGGTTGCTGGTTCCCTATCGGAATTCAACCATTGAACATGTGAATTTTGAAGCTGAAGTTGTGCGGATCAAAACCCTGGAAACCGGCAGACAGCTATGCATGCTGAAATTTGTGCAGATTTCAGATTCGGAGCGCCAAAAAATTATCAAGTTTTGTTTTGAACGGCAACTTGACTATCGCACGAAGTAGGAATGTTATGGCATAAAGAGAGGCAGCTGCGGGTACCGTAATGAAAAAACGGAGGTGTTGCCTTGAATCGTCGTCATGCAACCCGCAGATATGAACGACTTTATTATGTTTTCTCCAAGCGAATGGAACGAAAGGTTGCGATTCTGATTACAGTCCTTCTAATCCTGCTTGTAGTATATCAATTGCTGCTGTTGGTACCAGGCTTCAAAAAGAATTTGACCACCATTGACCGCCTGGAAGGAACGCCAATTGAAGGGCAAACGATGAATGATTACAAATGTTGTTGATTTGTCTGTTTTTGCATCCATGTGTAGAGTGTGGTATAATTCTCACGATGCAGGCAATGCCTGTTTTTTTATTGAGGTTTATCGTTTGAGGAGGAATGCCCCGTTGGCAAGCCAGAACACATCAGAGAACGGGAAAATGAACGTTGCAATTGACGGACCTGCCGGTGCCGGGAAAAGCACGGTGGCCCGATTGGTTGCAGAGGCGCTCGCGTATGTATACGTCGACACAGGCGCAATGTACCGTGCGGTAACCTTGTATATGCTTCGGAAAGGTATTACACCGGAAGATGTGACACAGGTACTTCAGGAAGCCCAAAAGCTGGTCATTGATTTACAACCGGATCCCGACGGACAGAAAGTGTTCTGTAATGGGGAAGAAGTAACCTCGGAAATCCGCTCCCGTGAAGTGACGGGAATCGTGTCCCGATATGCGCAAATCGAGGGGCTGCGTACGCAATTAGTGGATACTCAGCGGCAAATGGCTTTGCGCAAGGGCGTCGTCATGGATGGACGCGATATCGGAACGACAGTACTGCCCGATGCGGAAGTGAAAATCTTCATGACTGCCAGTGTGGAAGAGCGTGCGCTTCGCCGCTTCAAAGAACTGGACCCCTCTGAAGGACTGACGTTGCAACAGCTGGAGCGAGACATTGCCACCCGTGACAGATTGGATGAGAGTCGGGAAATTTCCCCATTGCGTTGTGCTGAGGATGCTATCGTCCTTGATACAACGGAGATGAACATTCATGAAGTGGTTGACAAAATCGTATCTTATTGCACAATGGTCAGAGGAGAGATCGGTCTATGATTTACACATTTTGCAGCACATTACTGCGGATCATTTATACCATTCTTTTCCGCTTGGAGGCCGTTGGACGGGAGAATATTCCGAAAGAAGGCGGCGTACTTTTATGTTCCAATCATATTAGTAACTTCGATCCTCCAACCGTTGGTATCAAAATTCACCGTCAGGTGCGTTTCATGGCCAAAAGCGAATTGTTTGAAATTCCGGTACTCGGCCGAATTATTAAAGCCGTGGGCGCTTTCCCCGTTAAACGTGGAGGTGTCAGCAAGGAATCCATCAAAACCTCACTCAATATTTTGCGTGATGGTCAAGTGCTTGGAATTTTCCCCTCGGGAAGCCGTCACAATGATGGAGGTATCGGCAAAAAAGGGGCAGCGAGTTTTGCTCTCCGCAGTGGCGCTACAGTTATTCCTACTGCTATTATCGGTAACTACAAAGTTTTTCGTAAGATGAAAGTTGTATATGGAGCACCAGTAAGTTTGGACGAGTTCAAGGAAGACCCATCTGGAGAAGCTCTGGAGAAGGCGACTGAAAAGATTATGTCCAAGATTAACGAAATGGTGCAAACGGGCGTGCCAAGCAAGTAATGGCATCGTCGGTAGCTGAGTGCATGTTTCCATATTTTTGAGGGAGACTAAAGCTTGAGCACTCAGTGATGAAAGTGTTTTGAACTCTGCTACAGGCAGGTTTGAATATAATGGGGTTTTTGAATTGAGGAGGGTATTTGACATGTCGGAAGAAATGAAAAATCAAGAAGCAACCCAAGATGAGTTGGATCAATTCGTTTCCTTGAAAAAAGGAGATACCGTAAAAGGAACCATCGTCAAATTGGAAGATAACCAAGCCTATGTGAGCATTGGATATAAATATGACGGTGTCATTCCAATTCGTGAACTGTCTTCATTACATGTTGACAGCGCGTCTGACGCAGTAGAAGTTGGACAAGAAGTTGAAGCTAAAGTTCTTAGCATCGACGACGAGAAAGAAAAACTCGTTCTGTCCAAACGTGCAATCGACAGCGAAAACGCATGGGATCAATTGCAAAAGCATTTTGAAGACCAAGACGTATTCGAAGTTGTTGTAGGTGATGTTGTTAAAGGCGGTCTGGTAGCAGACGTGGGCGTACGTGGATTTATCCCGGCTTCCATGGTTGAACGCCATTTCGTTGAAGATTTCAGCGACTACAAAGGACGCACACTGCGTGTTAAAGTGAAAGAGATCGACCGTGAGAACAACAAAGTGATCCTTTCCCAAAAAGACGTACTGGAGCAAGAATTCGAAGCAAACAAAGCTACAGTAATGGCTGGTTTGCAAGAAGGTCAAGTGATCGAAGGTACAGTACAACGTTTGACTCAATTCGGTGCATTCGTTGATGTGGGCGGAGTTGACGGTTTGGTTCACGTATCCGAGCTGGCTTGGACACACGTTGAAAAACCATCCGACGTACTGTCTGAAGGTGATAAAGTTAGTGTGAAAGTGCTGAAAGTTGACCCTGAAAAAGGCAAAATCAGCCTGAGCATGAAAGCTGTTCAACCAGGTCCTTGGGAAACAGCAAGCGAAAAATTCAATTCCAGCGATATCGTAACAGGTGTTGTAAAACGTCTGGTAGACTTCGGTGCATTTGTTGAAATCGCTCCTGGTGTTGAGGGACTTGTGCATATCTCGCAAATCTCCCACAAACACATCGGCACTCCTCATGAAGTGCTGAAAGAAGGACAAGAAGTTCAAGTTAAAATCTTGGACATGAACCCTTCTGAGCAACGTGTAAGCTTGAGCATCAAAGAAACAGAAGAAGCTCCAGCTCAACCACAAAAATCAGAAAGACCTTCAAGAAACAACGCTCCGCGTGAAGAAATCAACAATCCAAACGTTTCCTTGAACAATCAAGGTATGAGCACTACGCTTGGCGAACTGTTTGGAGACAAACTCAGCAAATTCAAATAAGTTAACAATGCATGGTTCTAAGTTATATACTGCATATTTTGCTGAATAACAAAAGCAAGATCGGCGAGCCCAAGGCGGGTTCGCCGATTGTTTTTATTGCGAGTAATTTGGCATGAAACGTTAGCCAAGACATATCTTTTTTGCTATGATGAGTATCGTAAGTATGGACAGGAGGAGTGGAATGTATGGCAAGACCCGTTGTGGCAATTGTCGGACGACCGAACGTGGGTAAATCCACCATTTTCAATCGGATCATCGGCGACAGACTGGCCATTGTGGAAGACAAGCCGGGCATTACCCGTGACCGCATATATGGAATCGGTGAATGGAACGGTAAACCATTTAGTATCATTGATACAGGTGGTATCGAAATTGATGGTGAAGATGTAATCTTAAAATCGATTCGGATGCAAGCAGAGCTCGCTATTGAAGAAGCGGATGTTATTGTATTCATGTGTGATGCAAAAGCAGGTATTACGCAATCGGATGAAGAGGTAGCAGAGATGCTCTACCGCTCAGGCAAGCCTATTGTTGTAGCCGTTAACAAAGTGGATAATATCGGACGAAGTGAGCTCATTTATGAGTTTTATGGATTTGGTTTCGGTGATCCCATCGGCGTATCCGGAAGTCACGGTACAGGTGTAGGTGACTTGCTTGATGCAATTGTGGAGAAGTTGCCAGAACTTGAGGAAGAGACTTACGATGAAGATGTCATTCGTGTAGCTCTGATCGGACGTCCTAATGTAGGTAAATCTTCACTGGTGAACGCTATTCTGGGTGAAGAGCGTGTCATTGTAAGTGACGTGGCTGGAACGACCCGGGATGCGATTGATACACCTTTTGAAAAAGACGGCCAACGTTACGTGCTGATTGATACAGCAGGTATGCGTAAGCGTGGTAAAGTATATGAAACAACTGAGAAATACAGTGTAATGCGTGCGATGCGTGCGATTGAGCGTGCAGATGTTGTTCTGATTGTCATTAATGGTGAAGAAGGCATTATTGAACAGGACAAGCATATTGCAGGATATGCATTCGAAGCTGGTAAAGCGTCATTGTTTGTTGTGAACAAATGGGACGTGGTAGAGAAGCATGACAAGACGATGAAAGAGTTTGAGAGAAAAATTCGGGATCACTTCCTGTTTATGATTTATGCTCCGGTCGTATTCTTGTCAGCCCTCACAAAACAACGCTTACAAAAATTGTTGCCGGTTGTGAAAAGGGTAGCAGATCAACACTCGTTACGTGTACAAACACATCTACTTAACGATGTGGTATCGGATGCAGTAGCTATTAACCCTCCGCCAACGGATAAAGGACGGAGAATGAGAATTAACTATGTGACTCAGGTTGCCGTTAAGCCGCCGACCATGGTTGTTTTTGTGAACGATCCGGAATTGATGCACTTCTCATATGAGCGCTACCTGGAGAATAAAATCCGTGCAGCGTTTGATTTCGAAGGAACACCAATTCGCATATTTACTCGGAAGAAGTCCGACGAAAGTTAGGGGAGAAGTGTGTGATTTTACAAATCGCAGCGATTGTACTGAGTTATCTGCTCGGTTCGGTCAGCTTTAGTGTCCTCCTTGCCAAAGCGATACGGGGGATCGATATTCGTCAGCACGGAAGCGGAAACGCGGGAGCTACCAATACATTGCGTATTTTGGGTAAAGGACCGGCAATTGCTGTTCTGTTACTTGATGTACTTAAGGGTGTTGCAGCTGTATGGATTGGAATCTGGCTGAGTGACGGTTCTTCCTGGATTCCTGCACTCAGTGGAATAGCAGCCATTGCAGGACATAACTGGCCGCTTTACTTCCATTTTCGTGGAGGAAAAGGTATTGCCACAGCCATTGGTGTTCTGGTGAGTCTTGCTTTCCTACCTGCGTTATGTGCTGGGGTGATCGCCATTCTGTCTATTGTATTGACACGCTATGTTTCATTGGGGTCTCTGATTTTTGTAGCATTTACACCCATCTTTATCATGGTATTACCCGGATATTCAATGAATATCTTCTGGGGGAGTCTGATTATTTGTCTGTTTGCGTTCTGGAGACATCGTACCAATATTGCGAAGCTCGCCAAAGGACAGGAAAATAAATTGGGATCGAAAAACCCTGGAGGGGGTAAACGAGTTGTCTAAAAAAGTTGCTGTTCTGGTCGCTGGAAGCTGGGGGACAGCTCTGGCTAGTGTACTTGCCGCCAATCAGTTGGACGTGATGATGTGGACACGTGGTGAAGACCAAGCAAACGAAATCAATAACAAGCACACCAATACTCGCTATCTTCCGGATGCGGAGCTATCAACACGGATTCAAGCAACAACTGATATGGAAGCTGCGGTGGAAGGCGCTATAGCTGTGTTAATTGTTGCGCCTTCATCAGCCATGCGTGCAGTTACGAACCAGCTTAAGGCTTATTACAAGCCTGAGATGTTAGTCATTCATGCAACCAAAGGTTTTGAGACAGAAAGCCTCAAACGGATGTCCACAGTCATTTCAGAAGAGCTTGAATGTGAAGAAGGACGCGTGGTTGTTCTTTCTGGCCCAAGCCATGCGGAAGAAGTGGTGAAGCGTTGTCCAACGACAGTGGTTGTAGCTTCACTGGATAAGGCATCTGCCGAGTCTGCCCAAGCTCTGTTTATGAATGCTTATTTCCGGGTTTACACGAATCGGGATATGATCGGTGTTGAGCTTGCAGGTGCATTCAAAAATATCATTGCTCTTGGTGCAGGTATGTCGGATGGTCTTCAATTTGGTGATAATGCCAAAGCCGCTTTGCTAACACGCGGTTTGGCAGAGATCACACGTATTGGTGTTGAGATGGGAGCAAATCCGCTAACGTTTTCGGGACTTGCTGGAATCGGGGATCTGGTTGTAACGGCTACAAGTCAGCACAGTCGGAACTGGAGAGCAGGTTCCATGTTGGGCCAGGGACAGAAGCTGGATGATGTTCTGAAGTCCATGGGCATGGTGGTAGAGGGCATTCGAACTACGCAAGCTGCCTATTTCATCTCCCAAAAATACGGTGTACAAATGCCAATTGCGGATCAGTTATATCACGTTTTATTCCAGGAGAGACAGCCGCGTGATGCGGTTGAAGCCTTGATGGGACGTGACCCGAAGACTGAAATGGAAGTCATGAAGCTTGAAACCTGGGAGCAGTGGCATTCCTGATTGTAATCAGCCTAAACGTACCTTGTGAAATAAGAAGCTTATTCACCTTTTCTGTAGCAGACTCATACTATACACATGAGTATTGCCGGAGGAGGGGAGACGAATGGGTAACAACATTTCCAAAGATGCACTGAATGCAATCAACAAGAAAACGGGTAAAACGATAACAGAAGGTGCCGTTAAGAAATTGGCAAGCACGGTGAAACCAACGACGATTCAGAATGAAGCTCAGTTGCGCCAATTGATCAAACAAGTATCCGCCATGGCGAAAGTTCCGGTATCTGAGGATACGGTTAAGGATATTGTGAGTGCGGTCAAGAAAAGCGGATTGAATCCGAGCAGTATGGAATCGTTAATGAAAATGATGATGAAAAAATAATAGATCACACCTGCTTGTGCAGGTGATCCAGTAAGACAAAAAGACGAGTCGGCTTCTGCCGGCTTGCTTTTTTGTCTTTTTTTTGGAAAGTTGAGCTGAATTTCGTGTTATAATGGTTGCAATTGTCACAGTGTCAGTGATGAATATCGGACTGAAGGGGAGACTGCTGGATTATGAGCGCAATGGACAAGATGTGGCTGTCATTGGTGGCCATCCTCATTATGGGACTATCTGTATTCCTAATTACGTTTGCTCGTGCCAAAACAAAAGGTATTGTACGGGGGATTCTTTCTCTGATTGCATTTTTGATTATGCTGATTGGCTTTTTCGGTGGAATCGCTTCTCTGACCTGATTTCCCATGCCTGAAGGATAACATCCGCATAAGCACATCATAAGAACTGACACAATGAACACGGATGAGGGGAGTGTGAGCCTATGGGGCCGCATGATACGGAGGGTCGGACAGAGCGTTATCCGGAATTACACGCGGCTTTGCTGGAAACGGCCAAAGCCTGGAACACACAGCCACAGACATGGTTACTTGGAGGAAGTTGTGGGTTGCTGCTTCAAGGGGTGGAGTTGCAACAGGCTCCGAGAGATATTGATATCTATGCGGATGTTGCTGCTGCCAAAGAACTTCACCGTAGCGCTCCGGGGGAAATGCTTGACGAGCCTACAGTGGACAAGACAGGACCGTATGCTTCTCTGCTGAGCCACTATCAGGTGGGTGATTGTGCGCTGGAACTGGTGGGTGGTTTCGAAATATGGGCTCGCAAAAGTTGGTACCGTATCGAGATTGAACATGTACTTGCTCCGTATGCACCAGTAGCACAAGTGGGTTCATATAGCCTGCGACTGATGCCGCTTGCGCATGAGCTGTTGTTTAATCTGCTGCGAGGTCGTGAAGATCGTTATGTCCCCATTGCTAAACAGATGCGCGAGCAGCCAGATGCACATCAACCTATAATGATGCTTTTAAGTCAACAGAATGTATGGACAAGCCGCTTCAGAGCCGAAGTGGAAGAGCTTGTTGGCTTTACATGGCCCCAGTAGGTTGAGGGAGGAAAATGATGGACTATAAAGTTACTTTTTTACCTATGAACAAATCAATAGCGCTCAAACCAGGAGCAACACTTTTGCATGCAGCACGACGTGCTGGAGTCAAGATTACGACCCGATGTGATGGCAAAGCGGCTTGCCTGATGTGCAAAGTGAATGTGGATGAAGAACATCGGGCGGAACTGTATCCACCAACAGATGCAGAAAAGCGCAAGCTGGGTTCACTGTTGGAAGCAGGTACACGACTGTCCTGTCAGGCCAAGGTGTGTGGATCTCTATCGGTTCATGTTCCAGAGGACCCGCTGAAGGCAGCCATTCGGAAACAACTGGAACGTCAACAACAGGAAGACGACTGGTTCTGAGCGTTATGACATTGATTCTCTAATGAGTTATTCAAGGAGGACACGAATGATTAGGAACAAGCCAAAATGTGTGGAAGGAAGCAGACGGCAGCGTCTGAAACATCAAACGGGCGGTCTGCTGTTATTCCTGTTGTTTGCTTTTACAGCAAGTGGTTGTATGTATCCATCCCAGAGCAATTCGGACCCTAAGATAGCCTATCGGGAAAGCGTGAGCCGTATCCAGAGTGCGGTCGAGGCATTCCAGCAAGATGAGGGGATTTTGCCAATCATCAATGCAAATATGGATACGCCAAAATATGAAAAGTTCAGAGTGGATCTGCCCAAGTTGAAACAACTGGGGTATCTGGATGAAATACCGGGGACTGCTTTTGAAAGTGGTGGGAGCGCTTACTTCCTTATTCAGGACGAAGAAGTGAATCCGACCATTAAAGTGATGGATCTTCTGACCGTACAGAAAGTAAATGATGTACAGCGAATGGTTAATCAATATAAGTCCGTACATAACAATAAGCTACCAAGCGGGGAAGAACTGTATCCGGGGTTATATGCTGTGGATATGGAGCAGGCTGCTCAGGCAGGTACTCCTTCCATTACGCTGAATAGTGTATATTCAGGTCAGGTCTTACCGTTTATGATGGATGACGAAGGCAAGGTCTATGTAGATTATGCTTTTGACATCATGCAGGCAGTGGAAAAGTCTGACGTGTCTCCAGCAGAGACTGAAGATGTTCGGGATTTGCTGGTGGAACACTCCTACTTCGTACCTGTAAAATCCGTTTTCTACGCTTGGAAAAATAATGCGCCGGTTGCCCAGCCCATAAAATAAGCATGGTTGCCATTCAAATGATTTAGCTGTATGACCACCATGGCTCTAATGGTTCAAAAAGAGATATTCCAAATAAGGGATATCTCTTTTTTCTTTTGTCAGTATGAGCAATAACCGTCATAAAAGCTTCGCGGATCACATAAAGTAGATTGAAATAAAGACGCGCAGTCCGAGATCGGGGGATTCTCCTAATGTCATCACCTTAAGATAAAAAAACAAAAATACGCGTCATATTGCCGCATACGGATACATAAGATGATACTAGTCCAATTGCATGTACGAGTTAACGCCGCTCTCGCCGGTTTCATCAGAATGCAACGTTCGGCGGCGGACGACTTCCGGGCACTCACAAAGGCGGCTCTACCGTTGCAGGGATTTCAGTCTTCTGATTGAAAAAACGAAGCGGATGCTCTTTAGCATTTTTCCTTCGGAGTAATTTAGGGAGGGGATTTCATTGGAGAAAGTGGACATTTTTAAGGACATAGCTGAGCGGACCGGAGGGGATATTTATCTCGGGGTTGTCGGCGCAGTCCGGACGGGAAAATCAACATTTATTAAACGATTCATGGAAACGATCGTATTGCCTAACATCGCAAGCGAGGCTGATCGTGCCCGTGCAGTGGATGAACTTCCACAAAGTGCAGCAGGCAAAACTATCATGACAACCGAGCCAAAATTTGTACCGAATAACGCAGTCCAGATTAAGGTGGCAGAAGGACTCGATGTCAATGTGCGCCTTGTGGATTGTGTAGGTTACGCGGTGGAAGGAGCCAAGGGATACGAGGATGAGAATGGTCCACGCATGATCTCCACGCCTTGGTTCGAGGAGCCGATTCCGTTCCAGGAAGCTGCCGAGATTGGTACTCGTAAAGTCATTCAGGAGCACTCCACACTGGGTGTTGTGGTCACAACTGACGGTACAATTGCAGAGATTGCCCGCAGTTCCTATGTGGAATCCGAAGAACGGGTTATTGCGGAACTGAAAGAAGTGGGAAAACCATTCGTCCTGGTCATTAACTCCACTCGCCCTCGCAGTGAAGAAGCTCTGCAATTGCGGAGTGAACTTGCAGCCAAATATGACATTCCGGTGATGACACTCAGTGCAGCTACGATGACGGAAGATGATGTGACGGGTGTGCTTCGTGAAGTGCTGTATGAGTTCCCGGTACATGAAGTGAATGTGAACTTGCCGAGCTGGGTTATGGTACTCAACGAGACTCACTGGCTGCGCAGCAACTACGAGAATTCTGTACGGGATACCGTTAAGGATATTCGCAGACTTCGCGATGTGGATCGGGTTGTGGCTCAGTTCATGGAATATGAATTCATTGATCGCGCAGGCCTGAGTGGCATGAATATGGGGCAGGGTGTAGCCGAAATTGACCTGTACGCGCCGGATGAACTGTATGATCAGATTCTCGTGGAAGTGGTTGGCATCGAGATTCGCGGTAAGGATCATCTGCTGCAATTGATGCAGGAATTCTCGCATGCGAAGAGAGAATATGACCGCTTCGCAGAAGCGCTGGAGATGGTCAAAACGACCGGATACGGCATTGCTGCTCCATCTCTTGCCGAGATGGCTCTGGATGAACCTGAGCTCATTCGTCAGGGCACCAAATTTGGCGTACGTCTGAAAGCAACAGCACCGTCCATTCACATGATCCGGGTTGATGTGGAATCGGAGTTCGCTCCAATCATCGGTACGGAGAAACAAAGTGAGGAACTGGTGAGATACCTGATGCAGGACTTCGAGAACGACCCGATCAAGGTATGGGATTCAGACATGTTTGGTCGTTCACTGCACTCCATCGTACGAGAAGGTATCCAGGGCAAGATTGCCATGATGCCGGATAATGCAAGATACAAATTGCAAGAGACGCTGGGAAGAATCATTAACGAAGGTTCGGGCGGCTTGATCGCCATCATTCTGTAAGACATCAAAAGACCGTAAGGGGGCATCCCCTCGCGGTCTTTTTTACGTGATTTCTTTATTTTGGATGAAATGGATAGGAAGAATAGTACTTTCGAAAAAACTTAGCGAGTTTTAGCTTTAAATTGCTAAAACCCATTTACATACTAGGGATTAGCCGTTATATTAATATTCAACTATTGTGATCGAGATCACAGAGAGTGGATAGGGGGATACAGAGATGAAAAGAAAAGAGACAAAATGGGTATGGTTGAGTGTGTTATTAGTATTTACATTGGCGCTGTCCGCTTGCGGGATCAAAAAAGAACCGGCAGCCACTCCGGCTTCGGGTGCATCAGATGATACACCAAAAACGGAAGCAGTTACAGGCCCTCTAAGCGGCAAACGGATTGCACTTATTATGGAGTTTAATACAGGTACTTTCTCGCAGCAATATGTACAAGGTGTAAAAGAAGAAATCGAAAAATTCGGTGGAGAACTGACAACGTTTGTTGCCGATAATGACAAAGCAAAGATGGTATCCTTGCTTGATAGCGCTATTAACCAGAAGTTCGATGCCATTCTCACGGATCACGGGGATTCCCTATTAGAGCCAGGCGTGAAGAAGGCAGTAGAACAAAATATTCCAGTGGTCGTGTTTGACGCAGCTATCAGTGTTCCAGGAGCTACAGTCCTGTCGCAGGATGACCAGAAGATGGCTGAACTGACACTGGAGCAAATGAAAAAAGATATCAATGGACAAGGCAATATTGTCAAAGTATGGGTAGCTGGTTTTGCACCGATGGAACGCCGTCAGATTGCATACGGTGAATTCATGAAAGCAAATCCGGACATCAAGGAAATAGCTACATTCGGTTCTGCACAGAATCCGGCGCTGGATACACAAGCCAAAATGGAAGCTATTCTCAAGCAGTATCCAAAAGGTGAGATTACAGCTGTATGGACTGCATGGGATGAGTTCGCCAAAGGTGCAGCACGTGCGATTCAACAAGCTGGACGTGATGAGATCAAAGTGTATGGTATCGATATGAGTGACGAGGACCTGCAAATGATTCAGGACCCGAAAAATCCTTGGGTTGCTTCTGCTGCTGTTGATCCAACGGATATTGGTCGTGTCCAAGTGCGTTATGCTTATCAGAAACTGAACGGGGACGAGACGGAAGATGCAGTTGTTCTTAACCCGGTCTATGTTCAACGTGAAGCTCTGCCAGATAAACAAATCTCCACTTCGGAGTTGTCAGAGTTCGTTGAAGGTTGGGGTGGTAGCACACAAGGAATCAAGGACTGGATGAGCGAATACGGAATTACTGCTAAATAAGCAGCGTATGGGAAGCGCGCCGCAAGGCGCGCTTTTTCCACCATAATGAAGATGTGCGAGTCTGGATGAGAAATGGGATACTCCCGTATGGGAACGATTGGAGGTTAACATCATGAGCACTGCACCGATACTGCTTCAAATGGAACATATCCACAAGCAGTTTTCAGGTATTCCTGCACTGAAGGATGTGGATTTCTCTGTAAAAGGTGGGGAGATTCATGCGCTGCTGGGTGCCAATGGTGCCGGTAAAAGCACGTTAATGAAAATTTTGTCCGGTGCCTATCCATTGGATCAGGGAACGATTCAGTTAAGTGGACAAGCGCTTCATTTGAGTTCTCCGGGAGACGCGAAGGCAAGTGGGATTCACTGTGTCTATCAGGAAGTTGACGCGGCACTGGTGCCACAGCTGACGGCTGCGGAGAACATTATGTTGGATCAGTTGGCTTCATCTGCTGGAGGTTGGTGGAAAAGTCCACGGAAGCTGCAACAGCGCGCGGTTGAGGCATTGAAGCAATTAGGGGCGGACATATCCGTTCACCAAAAAGTGGCCGATCTGACACTTGCGGAAAAACAGATGATTTTGCTGGCACGGATTTTGATTCAGGATGCCAAGGTCATCATTTTTGACGAGCCTACTGCACCGCTGAGTCAGGAAGAAACGGATGCATTTTTCCGTATTGTACATCTGCTGAAGGAGCGGGGCGTAGCCTGCATTTTCATTACCCATCGTCTTGCGGAAGTGACGGGTCACTGTGATCGCGTTACGGTTATGAGAGATGGACAACATGTATTTACCGGTGAAGCAAAGGGTCTGACGATCAATGATTTGGTTACTCAGATGTTAGGCAAACCATTTGAAGAAGAATTTCCAAAGACGGAAGCGCCCGTGGGAGAACTGCTGTTGGAGGCGCGTGGGCTTCGTCGTGGAGTGAAGGTTAAAGGTGTTAACCTCTCTGTAAGCCGAGGTGAAGTCCTCGCTGTGGTGGGTCTGGTAGGTGCGGGTAAAACGGAAAGCTCTCGTTTGCTGATTGGTGCAGATCGGCTGGAGGGAGGAGAGATCCGGCTTAACGACCGTAACCTCCGCCTGTCTCAGCCCGCGGATGCGGCGGCTCTGGGGATTGTTTCTGTACCGGAGGAGCGACGTAAACAAGGAATCCTGATTCAGGAGAACGTGGAACGGAATTTAAGTCTGCCTTTGTTAAGCCGTCTTAGTACATTAGGTTTCGTAAGCCGCAAGCGGGAACGTCTGAATGCAGAGTCATTGGTGAAACAGCTTGGAATTAAAACATCGTCCGTGAAACAGGAAGTGAAATATCTAAGCGGTGGTAATCAGCAGAAGGTAGCCATTGGTAAATGGCTTAATGCGGATGCGGATGTATTTATATTTGATGAGCCAACCAAAGGCGTAGATATTGGGGCGAAAAGTGACATTTTCCGCATTATCAATGAACTGGCTTTGGCGGGCAAGGGTGTAATCTATTTCACTTGTGAACTGGATGAAGGCATGGGAATTGGTGACCGAATCGCTGTCATGTGTGAAGGTGTTATTGTAAAAGAGTTCAAACGAGGCGAGACTAACCAAGAACAGCTGCTATACTATGCAAGCGGTGGACAAGAGGTGCAATCATGAAGGATAAATCACTGGATTTTGCGTTCCGTTACGGGGCGATTATAGTCATCATAGGTGTTATCGCATTTTTCGGCATTAAATTGCCTTATTTCTTTACGTACAGTAACTTGACCGATATTTTGGGCTCGATCTCTATCGTTACGTTTGTAGCGATCGGTGTTACGTTATCTCTCATTGTTGATGGATTTGATCTTTCGGTTGGGGCGACTGTCTCATTAACTACCGTCGTTACTGCCTCGTTAATGATTTGGTATCAACAACCACTGGCGATCGTTATTATCGTGCCATTGATTATCGGGGCTGTTATTGGTTTATTGAACGCTTTGCTGATCGTAAAATTGCGTATTCCGGATTTGCTCGCAACCCTTGCCACGATGTACATCATCGGAGGTATTCACAAAACGTATGCACAGGGATATACCATTTACAATCACATGCAGTTCCCTGATGGGAGCAAAGCTGCGGGAGAGATGGACCCGACATTTCTGCTTATAGGACAGGGTAAATGGCTTGGTATGCCGATATCGGTTATCATGTTACTTATTGCGGTAATAGGTGTGCATATCTTTTTGACGTATACGAAATATGGGCGCCAGATGTACATTACAGGTGGTAATGAGGAAGCTGCACGGTTGTCTGGAATCAAGGTGAAAAAGGTGCGTACACTCGCCTATGTAGCCGCTGGAGTGTTTGCAGCCATCGGGGGTATCATCTATGCCTCCAAAGTAGGATCTGGGCAAATTGATGCGGGATCACCGTTGTTAATGGAATCCGTAGCTGCAGTATTTGTCGGTTTCTCTGTGTTTGGTGCGGGTAAACCCAATGTCATCGGAACCTTCATTGGTTCGGTTCTGATTGGTGTACTTGTGAACGGTTTAACGATGATGAACGTACAGTATTTCACACATGATATTGTAAAAGGTGGGGTTCTCGTGCTTGCCCTGGCGGTTACATTTTACGTCTTAAACCGCAACCGGACTTGAAATTGTGGGCTGTCTGTATTAGTATGAAATTTGTTCGGCGTCTGAAATGCCCGTGGTTTCAGACGACATTCTGCCGAAAATGACTGTTGACCGCAGGCGGAGATTTGTGTTCAGCGCTCAAGATGTACGTAGATTTTTTGCGTATGAACGTATATTTCGCTATAAAACGGAAACACAGTATAACATTCAGGACATTGATACAGGAGGTGAAAAACAAATGAACAAATCAGACTTGATTACACACGTATCTGAAGCGACTGAATTGTCCAAGAAAGATGTAACGAAAGCGGTTGATGCCGTATTCGAAGCAATCTCTGAGGCTCTTCAAAGCGGAGATAAAGTACAATTGGTTGGTTTTGGGAACTTCGAAGTTCGCGAGCGCTCTGCACGTAAAGGACGCAACCCGCAAACAGGTGAAGAAATCGAAATTCCTGCGAGCAAAATTCCTGCATTCAAACCAGGTAAAGCGCTCAAAGACGGAATTAAATAAGATTTCTACATATTCCATATGTCGACAAAAAGACCGTGACTTGTTCACGGCCTTTTCTTTTGCCCTTTAACGATGATTCTTGCGGTTCATTCGTATAAGGCGCAGGTTGACAAATGAAACAATCTTAATCATCATTAACGCTATCGAACTAAAGAAGGGGACATGCGTGATGGATCATCCAACCGGCAATGATTATATTGTAATTAAGGCAGAGGAAAATGGTGTCCAGGTGATCGGATTAACCCGAGGTCAGGATACACGTTTTCACCACACCGAGAAATTGGACAAGGGTGAAGTGATGTTTGCCCAATTTACCACCCATACTTCAGCTATTAAAATCCGGGGCAAAGCCACGCTGATTACCAAGCATGGACAGATTGAATCGGAGTAATGGACAGATTGAATACATTCAAATGAAGATTGCAGGCATAGCCTGCTTTTTTTCATTGTACAATGAGGTATGAGCCTTTACTGGACAGACTACACTAACAGGTAAAGGCAGGGAGGCGTATATGAAACCGCGGATGATTGTTACTGCTTCAATGCTGGCAACGGTTGCGGCGGTCTTTCTGCTTGTTGCGATACAAACCTTACATATGCGTACATGGGGCGGGGACAACGTACAGCCTGCCTCTGCATCACATCATCCAGTTCAGCTAACGAATGACAATCTGGTTGATGTGCTAAGCTCCATGCAACTATCAACTCCCATTGCAAGAGTGGAATGGAAACAGTCCATTTTGACACTGGACCTCAAAGTTAAAAGAACGGGTACAAGTTACACTGAAATCTATGAGAACATGGCAGCTGTGGCAGATCTGGGCTTTCGGAGTCTGGATAACGTGGATCAGGTGCTGCTACGTGTAATGGCAGAAGATGAATGGATGCATAAACGTCATCTGTTGCTTGCTGCTGATATTCGGCGTGGAGAGTGGCCTCTGTATGCGATTGAAACATTACGGAACTGGAAAAGTGCGGCCTTTTCAGATGAATTGAAGGACTGGTTTCATTTGATGGAGACCGAACTCTGGAAGAAGCAATTCGAAATGACAAGTCAGGGGTAATAGAATAGCAGGATTCAGTGCGTGCCCGTTCAACATATGCTATAATATATAAGATTGTAGTGCAGAAATGGTTTAACAATGTTAAGGCTCGGAGGCTGAGAATGAATTCATATCGCGTACCCCAACTAGCAAAGAAATATACGGATTACGACATGATTCGACAACATACGGAAATCCCATCATTTCCGGATAGCCGGGCACGTCTGTTGCAGGTATTTGTGGGCCGCACAGACGAAAAGGTGCATCAAGAGTTATATGCTCTTGCAACTTCGCTCGTTCAGTTGGCCATGGATACGCATGATCGAATCGATACCATTTCCGGTGAGCGGAGAGAGCAGGAGATGCGTTCACGCCAGTTGAATGTACTCGCCGGGGATTATTTAAGTAGCCGTTTTTATCAATTGCTTGCCCATGCGGGCAAAATTGAAATGATTGGCAAACTCAGTGCTGCTGTATCCGAAGTGAACGCACGCAAGATGACGCTGTATGAACGGATGAAGAAGCTTCTCGTTTCGGCTGATGAATACTTGCGTGAAACGGTACAGCTGAGGATGCAGCTGTTTCTTTCATTTACAGGCATGTTTCAGCATAACGAAGAGTCGTTATGGAACAGCCTGTTGACCGAATTCAGCTCCTGCGAAACGATCGTGGAAGAACTGAAGCGGATGAATGACCAACAACAATATCTTCACAGCTATGCATACTGGCACATATACGAG
This sequence comes from Paenibacillus xylanexedens, assembly GCF_017874615.1. GTDB lineage: Bacteria > Bacillota > Bacilli > Paenibacillales > Paenibacillaceae > Paenibacillus > Paenibacillus xylanexedens. The sequence goes on along the minus strand of NZ_JAGIKV010000013.1, from coordinate 66,406 downwards.
CATGGTAATGACGATGAGCGCAATGTGTTGCGTCAGTCTGAACCGGATGCACGTGCATGGAACGCTATGGTGCTGAAGCATAGGGTTGGCGAGGTTTTGCTGGACAAGCTTCGCGAGTGTACACACCGCATTCAACTGTTGTTGCAAGACGAGGAAGGGCGGATGGGCTTGCAGGAGATACATGCAATTCTAGAGCCTTACTTGGCATATTTGCAGCCTTCACATGCGGCAGTAAGGGAAGATTGAGGGGGAGACAGACGAATGGGGAGCGGAGAGACCAAACCGAAAGAAGAATATGTCCATTCGGTTTTTCAGAGTATAGCCGGAAAATATGATGTCATGAATGATATTCTAAGTTTCCGCAGGCATAAGGCTTGGCGTAAATTCACCATGAAAAAGATGAATATGTCCAAAGGCGATACCGGTCTTGATTTGTGTTGCGGCACATGTGACTGGACGCTTGCTATGGCAGAGGCAAGTGAAACGGGGCACATGCATGGACTTGATTTCAGTAGCAACATGCTGGAGGTCGGCCAGACAAAGATCAATGCGGTGAAACGTCAAAAGCAGATTACCCTGACACAGGGAAATGCCATGTCACTTCCTTTTGAAGACAATTCGTTTGATTATGTGACGATCGGGTTTGGGTTGCGTAATGTACCTGATCTCAGACAAGTGTTGTCTGAAATGAAACGTGTAGTCAAACCCGGTGGTATGGTTGTGTGTCTGGAATTGTCCAAGCCAACATGGCAGCCGTTCAAAGGCATTTATTATTTTTATTTTGAGAAGGTTTTACCGAATCTTGCCAAAGTGTTTGCTAAAAGTTTTGAGCAGTACAAATGGCTGCCGGACTCACTGGCCATTTTCCCGGGAAGGCAGGAACTGGCAGACATTTTTGCAGAAACTGGATTACAACAAGTGCAGGCCTACCCTCTGACCGGAGGTATCGCGGCACTGCATATTGGAACCAAGGAGAATCAGCATGTTTAGGAAAATTCGCATCTTTTTAGAAATGATCAAGATTGAACACACGCTTTTTGCTTTACCTTTTGCATTTATGGGGGCGATCCTCGGCTCCATGGTAGTGAATGATACCTTCCCAAGCTGGATGCAGATCATGTGGGTATTGCTTGCGATGATCGGTGCACGTAGTGCGGCTTTTGGTTTGAACCGAATTATTGACCAAGCGATTGATAGCAAAAACCCGCGTACCGCGATGAGAGCCATCCCGGCAGGACTGTTGAAAAATGGGGAAGTTGTTATATTTGTCATTATCTCATTTATATTGTTATTCTGGGCCTCATCCAATCTTAATGTATTATCGATGCAGCTGTTGCCTATTGCTGTGTTTATGTTGGTACTGTATTCGTACACCAAACGATTCACATGGTTATGCCACATTGTTCTCGGAATGACGATTGGTTTGGCACCACTTGGTGGCTGGGTAGCTGTAACAGGAACGATGGATTGGACAGCGATTGTGCTGTACGTTACGATTGTGTTCTGGACAGCGGGCTTTGATATTATCTATGCATGTCAGGATCTGGAATTCGATCAGGGAGAGGGTCTTCACTCCATACCTTCCCGTTTTGGCCTGGTTAAATCCTTGCAGATCGCTAAGTTCTTCCATGTGATTACTGCAATTGGTTTTCTTGCGTTATTGTTGATGACAGATCTGAGCTGGTGGTATGGCGCAGGCATGTTGGTGACGTATGGAATTCTGTTCTATCAACATTATATTGTATCGCCTAATGATATGAGCCGTGTTCAAACGGCGTTTTTTACCATGAACAGTTTGCTTAGTTTAATTGTATTTACCTTCACTCTGATTGATCTGGCGGTGAAATAAATGGTGCAGCAGCCGGACAATAAACGACTGGTTGTCGGAATTACCGGAGCGAGTGGCAGCATATATGGCATTCGATTAATTGAAACGCTGCTTGATTTGGAATATAACGTTCATCTGGTCATATCCAATGCAGGGTGGCGTGTACTGAAAGAAGAATTGGACTGGGATGTGACGAATCGGGACGCGGTGCTGGAAGAAAAATTCGGCAACCGTGCCGGTTCTCTGATCTATCATCCTGTGAGTGATATAGGAGCCTCCATTGCAAGTGGTTCTTATCTGGCCGACGGCATGATTATCATGCCATGTTCGATGGGAACTCTTTCGTCCATCGCGCAGGGATCGTCGGATAATCTGATGTCTCGCGCAGCCGATGTTATGATGAAAGAGGGAAGAACATTGATCCTCGTACCACGTGAGACGCCTCTTCATGCAATCCATCTGGAGAACATGCTGAAGCTTTCTCGTCTTGGTGTACGAATGATACCGGCTATGCCTGCTTTTTATTACAAACCTCAGACTATGGATGAGTTGATTCTGTTTTTGGTGGGGAAAGTGTTGGATAGCTTGCGCATCCCACATCAACTGTTTACAAGATGGGGAGAACCGGATGAACGGGGATAACGACTGAGTTCGATACAAGGCTGTTTTTTGCCAAAGTGTTGCTCGGTTTATTTGTCCCCCGAATCCCGGGGTATTGGTGAGCACTGATGGTGAGTCTTCATGAACCACAGTCTTGACCCATGCTCCGGCAACTTCTGTATTTTGTTTCAGAACAAGTCGCAGAGTTTAATTTTCGGGTGTCGGCTATGACATTCGGAGAAGAAAAACACGTTAGATTACCTTATAGAACAACACAAGCAAGAACGGTAAGCCGGGTTTTTCGTAATGCCTGCAGGCCCGACTTGCTGGAGGGGAAGGTAAGCATGAATTTATGGACTGACAATACGCTGATACGGGTGAACGAATGAAACTATTGGATATTTTCGGGTTGTTAAAAAAGGACATGGATTACATTGAGAAAGAGTTGTATCGCAGTGTTCGAGGAGAGCAGAAGCTGCTGAGTGAAACGTCACTTCATTTGCTCAAAGCAGGAGGAAAACGGTTGCGGCCCGTTTTTGTGTTACTTGGTGGGAAATTTGGTACATACGACATTGAACGTCTGAAGCTGGTTGCGGTTCCGCTGGAACTCATTCATTCGGCATCCCTCGTTCACGATGATGTCATTGATAATGCGGAGACACGCCGAGGCAAACCCACAGTGAAGTCAAAATGGGATAATCGGATTGCCATGTACACAGGAGACTATATCTACGGTAAGGCACTTGAAATGACTGCCGGATTATCCGATCCAGCGATTCATCGTATCCTTGCCAAAGCTATGGTACAGATGTCTATTGGTGAGATGGAGCAAATTCGCGACTTTTTCAATACGGGACAAAGTGTTCGTAACTATCTGCTGCGGATTCGCCGCAAAACAGCACTTCTGATTGCAGTTAGTTGTCAGTTAGGGGCATTGGCTACACGTGCGCCTGAGCATGTATCTTCCCTGCTGTATACGTACGGATACAATGTGGGGATGGCTTTCCAGATTCAAGATGATGTACTTGATCTGGTAGGTACTGAGAAACAACTTGGAAAGCCACCTGGCAGTGACATGAAGCAAGGAAATATCACTCTTCCTGTACTTTATGCCTTGGAAGAATCCGATCTGCGGGAACCTTTGCTTAAGGAGATTTCCCGTGTCCAGCATGAAGAAGGACGGGCAAGTGCATCGGATGCAATTGGAATGATTCGACAAAGTCAAGGAATTGCTAAAGCTGAAGCCCTTGCTGACCGATATATGAAGAAAGCGCTCGATGCTCTCGATCAGCTACCTAACATCAAGACGACCAAAAACCTGCGTGATATCGCTCATTTTGTGGTTAAACGTACGCATTAAACAATGTATGACCTTCGACTCTCAGATTACTCATACCCAAAGTTGAACAGAACTGTGAGATTCCTCATTGGGAGGATTTGGACATGTATGTTACAATCAGAGGGATTGCGTTTACATAGTGATTAACTTTGAACCGTGAGTGAGGAGTGAGCTGATGGATCGTACATTTTTGATGGTGAAGCCGGATGGTGTGCAGCGTGGATTGATCGGTCGAATTATTAGCCGTCTGGAAGACAAAGGATTTAAGTTGGTGGCAGGCAAATTGGTGCAGATGTCTGAGGATCAGGCAAAACGCCATTATGCTGAACATGAGGGCAAACCATTTTTCGATGATCTGGTTCGTTTTATCACATCTGGGCCTGTATTTGCCATGGTGTGGGAAGGCGACGATATTGTGGCGCTTGCGCGCATTGTCATCGGAAAAACCAATGTGAAGGAAGCAGCTCCGGGTACCATTCGCGGAGACTTCGCCAGCCACACACCACATAATCTGATTCATGGGGCAGATTCACCGGAAAGTGCTTCCCGTGAAGCAGCAAATTTCTTTGCTTCAGATGAACTGGTGGTATACGACAAGAGCATCGCAGCCTGGTTGTAATTATTAGCCAAAAGGGTGATACACGATGCTGGAGCAAGAACAACTACTAGACCCGGATTACACCGGATTCATTCGTAAAATCAAAGAGAGCACAGGCATTGATCTTGCTCAATACAAGGAAGGCCAGATGAAAAGAAGGCTGACCACACTTCGCAACAAAAACGGGTTTCATACATTTTCTAACTTTTTTGAAGCTATGCAGAAAGATAAATCATTGTTCTACGAGTTCCTTGATCGTATGACGATTAACGTGTCGGAATTCTGGCGTAATCCCAATCGTTGGGAAGTGCTGCGGGACGAGATCCTGCCTGAGCTGCTGGGGTCCAAGCGTCGTGCTAAAGTTTGGAGTGCAGCCTGTTCAACAGGTGAAGAACCTTATACACTTGCTATGATTCTGGACACGATGGGCATTTTGAAGGACAGCTCCATTACGGCAAGTGATCTGGATGAAGGTGCATTGGCCAAAGCCAAGGAAGGGCGTTATATGGAACGCTCACTTAAGGATGTGCCAAAGGAAACGGCGAACCGTTACTTCAAGCAGGATGGCTTGGTATACCGTATTGATGAGCAACTCAAAAATTCGATCAAGTTCATGAAACAAAATTTGCTCGTGGACCGTTTTGACGATGGGTACGATCTGATTGTGTGCCGAAATGTCATGATCTATTTTACCGAGGAAGCCAAAAACCTGTTGTATCACAAATTTGCAGCAAGTTTGCGTCCAGGCGGTATTTTGTTTGTGGGCAGTACGGAGCAGATCTTCTCCCCGGGACAATATGGTCTGGAGACAGCAGAGACATTCTTCTATCGGAAAAAATAATGATAATGGTTGTTCAGCCGTCTGAAGCACATGTACATGTGTTCAGGCGGTTATTTGTATACCAAGAACAAGAAAGCGCCGACTTTCTTGTCAAAGCCGGTCAGCTATACTATAATAAGCAAAGAAATTATGGGATTTTAGCAATGTGAAGTTTAACAGTTTAAAGGGGGAACGTATTATGAGTTTACGCTATTTAACCGCAGGGGAGACGCACGGACCCCAATTGACCGCTATTATTGAAGGATTGCCAAGTAATTTGACGATTGACTTTGAAGAACTGAATTTCCAGCTTCACCGCCGCCAAAAGGGATATGGCCGTGGACGCCGGATGCAGATCGAGAAGGATCAGGCGAATTTTGTTGGTGGTATCCGTCACGGATATACAACAGGTGCTCCGGTAGCGCTGGTTGTTCAAAATAACGACTGGAAACATTGGCAGAATATTATGAATATTGAGCCGATTGAAGGCAGTGACGAAGAGAAACGTCGCGTTCATCGTCCACGTCCCGGACACGCTGATCTGAACGGTGGACTCAAGTATAATCTTAAAGACTTGCGTAACGTACTGGAGCGCTCCAGTGCACGTGAGACAACGGTACGTGTGGCATGTGGTGCCATTGCACGTCAATTCCTGGCTGAATTCGGAATCAAGGTAGCTGGACGTGTACTTCGTATTGGAGAGATCGAAGCTCCGTATCAGGACCTTCCGATTGATGAACTGATCGCAGTGACAGAAGCTTCCTCTGTACGTGTTACGGATGCTGAGACAGAGAAGAAGATGGAAGCCTACATCGACCAGATTAAACAAGAAGGCGATTCCATTGGAGGAATAGTGGAATGTATCGTTGAAGGTGTACCTATTGGTCTGGGTAGTTATGTTCAATACGATCGCAAGCTGGATGCACGAATCGCTCAAGGCGTAATGTCCATTAATGCATTCAAAGGTGTAGAGATTGGTATCGGATTCGAAGCCGGAGTCATTCGGGGATCACAGGTGCATGATGAAATCATGCATACGGACGAGCGCGGCTACCACCGGGCAACCAACCGTCTGGGTGGATTCGAAGGTGGCATGACAAACGGTATGCCAGTCGTTGTACGTGGTGTGATGAAGCCGATCCCAACGTTGTATAAGCCACTGCAAAGTGTTGATATTGATACAAAAGAAGCATTTACGGCTCAGGTTGAGCGCTCCGACGCTTGTGCTGTACCAGCAGCGAGTGTGGTTATGGAGCATGTTGTAGCGTGGGAAATTGCCAAAGCATTCCTGGAGAAATTCGGCGGGGATTCGATGGAAGAGATCCGTGCCAATGTTGCTAATTATAACGCTCAACTGGAGAATTACTAATATGCGTCAGCTGACGGTACAGTTGGAGGAACGCTCATATCCGATTCTGATTGGTAGCGGCCTATTGGCACAAGCCCCTCAATATTTTGAGCAATATGGCTTGACCAAAAAAAGTCCGCTACTCATCATTACAGATGAAAATGTGGCTCCCAAATACTTGTCAGGTTTGGAGCAAACGCTGCGTACGGCTGGTTATACAGTCGTATCGGCGGTTGTGCCCTCTGGTGAAACATCGAAATCCCTTTCGGTGTACCAGGATATGATGACCGTTGCGATCGAAGGCAAACTGGATCGGAGTTCTGCGATTCTGGCCCTAGGTGGTGGTGTCGTAGGTGATCTGGCTGGCTTTGTTGCCGCTACATATATGCGTGGAATCAAGTTTGTTCAAGTACCTACAACGATTTTGGCGCATGACAGCAGTGTAGGCGGCAAGGTGGCTGTTAATCATCCGCTGGCCAAAAATATGATCGGTGCATTCCACCAGCCCGAGCTAGTGCTCTATGATGTGGACACACTTCAATCCTTGCCACCACGAGATGTATCGGCAGGGTTGTCAGAGATGCTGAAGCACGGGCTGATCCGTGATGAGGCTTTTGCACATTGGTGTGAGGAGCATGCGAAAGAGTTGCTTGCGCTTAATCCGGAAGCATTGGGATACGGCTTGGAGCGCGGGTGTGGAATTAAGGCAGAGATTGTATCCAGAGACGAACGGGAAAATGGAGAACGTGCGTTGTTGAACCTGGGACATACGATTGGTCATGCCATTGAAGCGATTGCCGGTTATGGAGAATTCCTGCACGGAGAAGCGATCTCGATCGGTATGGCTGGATCAGCATTGCTTGGTGAGAAGCTTGGTGCGCCAGCAGGGCTCTATGAAGATACGGTCCGCATGTTGCGTTCACTTCGCCTTCCAACAACGATGCCTGCGCATCTCGACACGGATGCATTAATGGAAGCGATGATGCATGACAAAAAGTTCCGTGAAGGTCATATGGTGTTTATCATTCCTGATCGGATTGGGGCTGCAAGAATTGTGAAGGATGTACCTGTGTCGGCAGTTCGGGACGTCATTGAAATGCTCAGGAAGGGAGAATAACAGCAATGGTCACACGGGGAATTCGCGGGGCTACAACAGTCACGCAGAACAACGAAGAACAGATTTTGAAGGAAACGGCTGTATTGTTGCAGGAGATCGTGGATCGCAATGAGATCCAACCGGAAGATATCTGCAGTGTGTGGATTACGTTAACTGGGGATCTGGATGCTGCTTTCCCGGCAAAAGCTATTCGTCAACTGGATGGTTGGGAACTCGTACCACTAATGTGTGCACTGGAGGTTCCTGTTAAAGGTGCCTTGGCGCAGTGCATTCGTTTCATGGTGCATGTGAATACAAACAAAGCTCAGAATGAAATCAATCATGTGTATCTGAACGGTGCACAGGCATTACGTCCGGATTTGGCAGCACCTTCCGGCTCTTAAGTAGTGGGTTGTCAAACCGATCATAATGATGTATAGTGAGAACCAGTTGAGTAGAGTTGAGATTGAGCTGAGAGCAGCTGAGCTAGTGGAGTATATAGCAGAGTCCAGTGGGTGGTAACCGGCGCAACAGAAACCGGTCAACTGATTCACGGTACGTCGTGCTACGGAATAGGTAACAGGAACAGGGAAAACAAATGTGTCATAGGACATCCTTTGTTTTGATATATTTTGGTACAAACACAATCAATGCACTCTCCTATATTTTACGAAATATTGGAATGAGTAGTTGAAGTGTTATAACTAATTTATTTTCCCGATTTGGATGATGTGAGATGCATCAATTCAGCGACCTGTGAATAATCCGACAGCGAAGTATAGGGACTTGTTATTTATGAAGCATCACCCTGTTAAATACAGCTTATAACCAAACCTCTACCTGATGGTAGAGGTTTTTTGTATATTGAATTGTCTCTTCTACCCCTATAAGTTCAACTAAACTTTTACACAAAAACGGAGAGGACAGAAATAACCTGAAGAAGCGGAGCGTTCACATTTATCACCGGATTTTCCCTTTAGAAAGGGAATCAAAAAAATCTGGGGATAACAGCGATCGGAAGGTTGTTCTGTCATCGAAGTGCTCAGTGTAAACAATCTTTAGTTGAGCTTACCTAAATCTGAAAGGACGTGATTTGATGATAACGCCAAACGTTAATCAAGTACTGAAAATGTCGAATGAGTATAATCTGATTCCGGTAGTCAAACGGATTCTGGCAGATATGGAGACTCCGATTCGAATATTCCGCCGTTATGCTGACAACGACCGGGCATTCCTGTTGGAAAGTGTAGAGGGGGGTATCCAATGGGCGAGATACTCGTTCATCGGTACAGATCCGTTCCTGATGATTTCGGCCAAGAAGGGCCGGATCGTTGTAGAAGAAGCAGGAAAAACTCGTGAATTGCCAGGCAAACCGATTGAAGAACTGAAAGCATTGCTGCGTAAGTACCGCAGCCCAAAAGATGATGAACTGCCACCATTCACAGGTGGGGCAATTGGTTTCTTCGGATATGATCTGCTGTCCTATTATGAGAAACTTCCAGCTCACGCGCTGGATGACCTGAATATGGATGACATTCGCTTTATGTTCTGTGACCAGATTATCGTGTTTGACCATGTGAAGCAACAGATGCTGCTCGTCGGTAATGTACACGTCAAGGACGGTGCAACGGATGACGAGATACGTCAAGCTTATGCAGTAACTTCGGAGAAGCTGGAGCAGGCCGCAGAACGTTTGCAGCAGCAAGGGCCAGGGGAGAACCTGAATCCGCGTTCTATTCCGGGAGACGTGGAACTAGGGGATATTCGCTCCAACCTCACGAAGGAACAATTTATCGGTAATGTGGAGCAAGCCAAAGATTACATTCGCGCAGGTGATATTTTTCAAGTGGTATTGTCCCAGCGTTTCCACATTGATACGGAAGTTTCTCCGCTTCACGTGTATCGTGTGCTTCGGACCCTGAATCCATCACCTTATATGTACTACCTCAAAATGGATGATGAGATTATCGTGGGTACATCGCCTGAAGCGCTGGTCAAGGTGGACGGAAATCGTGTGGAGACACGACCGATTGCAGGTACACGTCCAAGGGGGGCAACAGAAGCGGAAGATCGTGCACTCGCTGCTGATCTGCTCCAGGATGAGAAGGAACGCGCGGAGCATCTGATGCTGGTTGATCTGGGCCGTAACGATCTGGGCCGGGTATCCAGCTTCGGCAGTGTGAAGTGTGACATGTTCATGGAGATTGAACGGTATTCTCACGTTATGCACATGGTATCCAACGTTACGGGCGAACTTAGAGAAGACAAGGATTTCTTTGATGCGTTCCTCTCATGCTTGCCAGCGGGTACCGTATCCGGTGCACCGAAACTGCGAGCAATGGAGATTATCGCGGAACTGGAGAAAGAGGCACGGGGTGCTTATGCCGGAGCAATCGGATACCTAGGTTTCTCGGGTAACATGGACTCCTGTATTACGATTCGTACGATTATTTTCAAAAAAGGAAAAGCATATGTACAGGCCGGAGCGGGAATCGTATGGGATTCTGTGCCTGAGAATGAATATGAGGAAACGGTTAACAAAGCTAAAGCATTGCTCAAGGCGATTCGAACAGCGGAAGCAATGTTTCCTGCCAAAGAAAAGGACAGCACGTTGAGACTGGCGAATGCTGACTACTTTGTCACACCAGCGGCCGCTAAGAACTGAGAGAGGAGAGACCGGAGATGAACATAAACCCAATAATGAATGAGAACCCTGTAACCCCCATTGCTGAGATTACTCGTGAGGAAGGCATGAAGAATGGCCTGGCGAAGATTTTGGAGGGCAGCCATCTGGAGCAAGCCGAAGCAAGAGATTTGATGTACTCGATTATGAGAGGTGAGGCAACGCCGGCTCAAATCGGAGGTTTGCTGATGGCGCTGCGGATGAAGGGGGAAACGGTGGATGAGATCACCGGTTTTGCTGAAGCCATGCGTGGTCAGGGCGGACGAATTCTAACGGATGGCAGCGGCTTGCTGGACACTTGTGGAACAGGTGGATCGGGTATTCACAAATTCAACATTTCCACAGCATCCGCCATTATTGCTTCGGCCGTCTCGGTTCGGGTCGCCAAACATGGCAACCGTTCAGCTTCAGGCAAAGCGGGTAGTGCAGATGTATTAGAGGCACTCGGTGTAAATATCCATCTGAACGGTGAGCAGGCCAGACAATGTCTGGATGATATCGGAATCTGCTTCTGTTTTGCCCAGGTATATCACCCTTCCATGCGACATGCGGCAGGACCAAGAAAAGAGCTCGGTGTTCGTACCATTTTCAATATGCTCGGACCATTAACCAATCCTGCGGGAGCAGATCGCCAATTGCTTGGCCTGTATGATCGTTCCCGGACGCCGATGATTGCTGAAGTACTGAATCGTCTTGGTCTCAAAAGAGCGTTGGTTGTGGCCAGCCATGATGGTCTGGATGAAATCAGTATCTCGGCACCAACTCAGGTATCTGAACTTCGCAATGGTGAAGTGCACACCTATGATATTGATCCACGTGATATGGGCTTGTCTATGCATCCGCTCGAAGCGGTGCTTGGAGGAGATGCGGCACAGAATGCCGAAATTATTAAGAGGATCTTCCAGGGTGAGCAGAGTGCTTATCGCGATGTCGTTCTGTTGAACGCCGGAGCGTGCATCTATGTATCCGGTCTTGCAGATAGCATTGCTGAAGGGGTGACACTTGCCGCAGAAGCGGTAGATTCGGGCAAAGCTGCCGGGAAGCTTGAACAGTTAATTCATACAACGGAGGCGTACAGTCATGTATCTTGATCGAATCGTTGCAACCAAACATAAAGAAGTTGAAGTTCTGGCACAGACATTTCGCATGGATGAAGCTATCCAACAAATCGAACAACTACCCGCAACTCGGGGGTTTGAAAAAGCATTATCAAGCGGACGCAATCGCAAACTCGGCCTTATTGCTGAAGTGAAGAAGGCTTCGCCATCCAAAGGGTTAATTCGTCCGGATTTTCATCCGGTAGAGATTGCTGCTGCTTATGAGCGAGCGGGTGCAGACTGCATCTCCGTATTAACGGATGTGTCTTATTTTCAAGGCAGCAACGAGTACTTGCAGGCTATCCATCAAGCAGTGAACATTCCGCTATTGCGCAAGGATTTTATTATAGATGAACGACAGATTGCCGAGGCAAGATTACTGGGTGCGGATGCGATACTGTTGATTGCCAGCATTCTGACACCTGAACAGATTCGTCAATATCTGGAATTTGCCAAAAGTTTGGGGCTGGATGCCTTGATTGAAGTCCACGATCGAACAGAACTGGAGCAGGTATTGGAGATTCCGCAGGCAACACTTGTGGGCATCAACAATCGTAATTTGAAAACATTCGAAACCAGCCTCAACACGACACTGGATTTGATGGAATTGATTCCAAGTGGCGTTACCTTGATTAGCGAAAGTGGTATTGACGGACCAGAATCAACAGTACCTCTGATCCAGGCCGGTGTTCATGGTATTCTCGTAGGTGAGCATCTCATGCGCAAGGATGATGTCGAGGCGGCTGTATATGATCTGATGGGACCCAAATGATCAATACTTCCATACACGATGGCACAGGCGACAGTATGTCAGAACTGAGAAACCCGCTGCCAGCGGCCGTAAAAATATGTGGACTTCAGGACGTTGAAGTGCTAAAATCGATGATAAACTTGCCTGTGGATTACATTGGTGTTGTTTTTGCCAAATCACGCCGCCGAATCGAACCCGAGCAGGCTGCTGCATTAAGAACGGTATTGTTCGAATGGTCTGCCTATGATCGGCCGAAGCTTGCGGGTGTATTTGTGAATCCTACGCTCGAAGAACTGGAACACATTATGGACATTGCTCAGCTGGATGTTATTCAACTGCATGGACAGGAGACTGCGGAATTTTGCCAGCAGGTGAAGCAGCGGTGGAATGCCAAAGTGTTCAAAGTTTTTTCTTTTCCCAAAGATGAAACGGGACCGGAAGCTGATGATGCAGCCATAAGGGCTCTTGATACTTATGATAAATTCGTGGATGCGATATTGCTTGATACCCATGATCCTCTATATGGAGGGGGCTCCGGGAAAACGTTTGCCTGGGAGCGAATCCCTGCCTATGCTGAATGGGCAAAAAGTCGCGAAATTGCTCTGTTCGTTGCAGGAGGTTTGCAGCCGGACAATGTACAACAACTAATACAGACATATGCACCTTTCGGCGTCGATGTATCCAGCGGCGTGGAGACTGAAGGTGTGAAGGATATTGCCAAAATTACAGCATTCGTAGAAAGGGTGAAGCAGGCATGACACATCAATTGCCGGATCAACACGGGCGTTTCGGTCACTTCGGAGGCCGCTTTGTACCTGAGACACTAATGAACGCACTCATAGAGTTGGAGGAAGCATATAGCCACTTCTCTAAAGATGAGGAATTCAACAAGGAACTGAACTATCTGCTAAGCGAGTATTCTGGACGTGAAACGCCATTGTATCATGCAGAGCAATTGTCACGCCGATTGGGCGGACCGAAAATTTATCTGAAACGTGAAGATCTCAATCATACAGGCGCGCACAAAATTAATAACGCCATTGGACAAGGTTTGTTAGCCAAACGGATGGGCAAAAAGAAAGTTATTGCCGAAACAGGTGCAGGTCAACATGGCGTTGCAACGGCAACCGTAGCCGCATTGCTTGGATTGGAATGCAAAGTATTTATGGGCGAAGAAGATACAGAGCGTCAGCAGTTAAACGTATTTCGGATGAAGCTGCTCGGAGCAGAAGTAATTCCGGTGACGTCCGGAACACGGACACTGAAGGATGCTGGTAATGAAGCACTTCGTTACTGGGTCAGCAATGTGGAGGATACGTTCTATGTGCTCGGATCAGTGGTTGGTCCTCATCCATATCCGATGATGGTGCGGAATTTCCAACGTGTGATTGGTGATGAGACCCGTCGTCAGATTCAGGAGATCGAAGGGCGTTTGCCGGATGTAATTGTAGCGGCTGTCGGTGGAGGAAGTAATGCGATCGGGATGTTCTATCCATTTATCGGTGATCAGGATGTGAAGCTTGTTGGTGTTGAAGCTGCAGGCAAAGGGGTCGAAACCGAGTATCACGCTGCGACGATGACCAAAGGTACGCATGGTGTATTCCAGGGATCTATGAGTTACCTGTTGCAGGATGAGTATGGACAGGTTCAGCCAGCGCATTCCATCTCGGCCGGACTTGATTATCCGGGTGTTGGTCCGGAGCATTCCTATCTCAAGGATATTGAACGTGCAAAATATGTACCGATCACGGATCAGGAAGCACTGGATGCCCTGCAACTCCTATGTCGGACGGAAGGAATCATTCCTGCTCTGGAGTCTGCACATGCGGTAGCCCAGGTTGTCAAACTGGCGCCTGAACTTACAGCAGATGATATTGTAGTCATTTGTCTGTCAGGACGTGGAGACAAGGATGTTGAATCGATTATGAAATACACGGGAGGTGACTTGGGATGAATCTGATGGACCAGACCTTCCAGCAATTGAAGGAACAGAATCGTACGGCACTTATTCCATTTTTAACCGTGGGAGACCCGGATGTGGACACAACGATTGATATCATCAAGGAGCTTGAACAGGCTGGAGCGGATATTTTGGAACTGGGTGTTCCCTATTCCGATCCGCTTGCAGATGGCCCCGTCATTCAGCGCGCTTCCGAACGTGCGCTGAAAAGCCAGGTTACCATTCGTACTGTTATGGAAACCGCTGCAAAAGCTCGTAAGGCAGGTGTGAAACTGCCGTTTGTACTGTTCACCTATTATAATCCGGTATTGCAGACAGGACTGGATGTATTCTTTGATGAATTGGTCAAACACGATATTAGTGGCATGATCATTCCGGACCTGCCGATTGAGGAAGCGGAAGAGATGCGAGAACGCGCAAATCGTGCTGGTGTGCATCTGGTGCCGCTTGTTGCACCTACATCTAATGCTCGAATTGAGCGGATTGTAACGGGAGCGAGTGGCTTTATCTATTGTGTATCATCCCTTGGGGTAACCGGAGAGAGAGCTTCTTTCTTTGATGGCGTAGAGAGCTTCATTGAGACGGTGAAAAGTCTGACAGACCTCCCTGTAGCGGTAGGTTTTGGTATCTCCAGTCATGAGCAGGTGGCACATTTCTCCCGTATCTGCGATGGCGTTGTTGTAGGTAGTGCCATTGTTCGTCAAGTGGAAGATGCGATTCCTCTGCTTGAAAATCCGGATACGCGTGCAGCGGGACTGTTGCAAATTCGCAACTTTGTGGCACAATTAAAGGGATAGAGATGTCCTGAAAGGACATCTTTTGGACACGTAAGGTGCACGCTGATTCGTGTCTAACATTATTTCAATAACAGGAGGCGGTCGGGTTGAAACCGAAATCCCAGATTGTCAATCTGCCTGTGTACCAGCCGGGCAAACCGATTGAAGAAGTGAAACGTGAACTGGGGCTTGAACAAGTCATCAAGCTGGCCTCCAACGAAAACCCGTACGGCAGTTCTCCTGCCGCCCTGGAAGCCATTACGAGAGAAATGACGAATATAAGCATATACCCAGACGGCAGCTCGGTTGAGTTAACTGGAGTTCTTGCCAAGCATCTTGGCGTTGAACGGAACAACTTAATATTTGGTTGTGGTTCCGATGAGATTATTGCTTTGATCACGAGAGCGTTCTTCTTGCCGGGTGACGAGACCATCATGGCAGATCAGACATTTTCTGTATATAAAAGCAATGCAGATATTGAGGGTGCCGTGTCCATCGAAGTGCCTCTGAAAGATGGCACGCATGATCTGAGCGCGATGCTCGCGCAAATTAACGACAAAACCAAAGCAGTATGGGTGTGTAATCCAAATAATCCGACAGGTACGATTATCTCCGAGCAGGAACTTACAGCCTTTATGGACCGTGTGCCTGCTCATGTGATGGTCATACTGGACGAAGCTTATTATGAATTCGTAACCGATGAAGCATACCCGCAAAGTATACCATTGATCGAACGGTATCCGAACTTGGTCATCCTGCGGACATTCTCCAAAATTTACGGTTTGGCTTCGCTTCGGATCGGATATGGTATTGCAAGTCCCGAAATTATTGATTTGATTAACCGTGTACGTGAACCGTTTAACACCTCCCGTTTTGGACAGGTTGCGGCAAAAGCTGCACTACTGGATCAGGATTTTGTTCAAGAGTGTTTGAAGCGGAATGCAACGGATCGGGATTACCTGCAAAATGAATTTACACGGCTCGGATTGTCGTATTTCCCTTCACAGGGTAATTTCATTATGGTTGACCTGAATATGCCTTCGGCAATTGCGTTCCAATCCTTGCTCAAACAAGGCATTATCGTTCGCTCAGGATTCCACGTATACCCAACTTACATTCGTGTGTCCGTCGGAACATCAGAACAGAACCGTGCATTTGTCACGGCACTGGAGAACACGCTGGCTGAGAAGGCGGTAGCACGCCCTTAATACTGGCGATGAAAGAGTGAGGACCCATGAAACTAAAAATTGCAATGATTGGTGTAGGACTCATCGGCGGTTCACTGGCGCTCTGCTTCAAAGGCAAGCCAGATGTAACCGTGATGGGCTACGCCCACTTGGATGAACTGAAGGACAAGTACATAGCGAGCGGTGTAGTGGATGATGCTACGCTCTCTCTGGAAGAAGCGGTAGAGGATGCCGACTTTATTTTTTTGTGCGTTCCCGTAGGTTTGCTTGAATCCTATTTCGAAAAGCTCTCCAAGCTGCCATTGAAAAAAGGATGTATCATCACGGACGTAGGAAGCACTAAAGCTTCCATTGCCGCTTGTGCCGAGCATGTGCGGTTAACTGACGCTTACTTCATTGGTGGTCACCCTATGGCGGGGTCGGAGCGTGCAGGCGTAGATGCGGCCTCAGCCGTGTTATTTGAGAATGCATACTATGTCTTAACCCCTTCAGAACATGTACCTGAGGAAGCCTACAGCAGGTTGTCTGAGCTGCTTGCGTATACGCGGGCACAGATCGTGCGTGTGGAGCCTCTGCTGCACGATGACATCGTGGGGGCGATTAGTCATCTCCCACATGTTATTGCTGTTGCGCTGGTGAATCAGGTGCGTGAATATAATGAGTCGAATCCACTGTATAAAATGCTGGCTGCAGGTGGTTTCCGGGATATTACCCGGATTGCGTCTAGTGACGCGATTGTGTGGAGAGATATCTTGCTTAGCAACCGTGATGTACTGCTGGGCTTGCTTAAGGACTGGAATAGCCAGATGACGGCCTTTACGGATATGCTGGAACATAAGAACGGTGAAGGTATAGAGGAGGCATTCCGTCAGGCCCGCGAGTTCCGCAGTATATTACCAGAACGACGCAAAGGCATGATTTCGCCGTTATTTGATCTGTATACTGATGTCCAGGATGCACCGGGTATGATCGGTAAGATCGCAACTGAGCTTGGGGCGAATGATATCAACTTGAGCAACTTGGAGATTATCGAAAACCGGGTGGATGTGCCGGGTATTATGCGTCTGTCTTTCCGTCAGGAAGAAGATATGGAACGAGCCAAGACGTTATTGGATTCCTTAGGCTATCAAGTGTGGATATAAGACGAGAAAGAGGGCGAAAGCCCTCTTTTTTGTGAGGTTATATTGGAGTTGTTATTTGATTTTAAGTCGCAGATCAAAGAGGGTTTTATGTAGGTTATATATAAATATTAACATATAAATATCTTTTTAAAGACAAAAAAAAGACCGCTTACAAAAGCGGCCATTGCTCACGTGGAGCAATACAGTTATTGGATAGGAGTGGAGAGAAACCATACTGTACCCTTATTATATGTATACGTTTTCATTCTGTCAAC
This sequence comes from Paenibacillus xylanexedens, assembly GCF_017874615.1. Lineage (GTDB taxonomy): Bacteria > Bacillota > Bacilli > Paenibacillales > Paenibacillaceae > Paenibacillus > Paenibacillus xylanexedens. The sequence continues at coordinate 48,927 of NZ_JAGIKV010000013.1, read as the reverse complement.
ACTTTCAGTAAAATTGTTTGAATTAATTATATCTTTCGGTAATTCAGGATAATAACTCTTTTTTTTAGGGATACCTTAGATCAAATAAATATCACATTTTTGTAACCTTTTCGGTATATCGTCCGTCTATATAAGCAAGGGTTACCAAAAAGGCTCAAAATGAAGTCATGAACGTGAAAATGACCGCATATGAATGACAGGTCGGGTTTTGTGGATACCAATGGATTTGCCAGGATGATGCAGACCGTTGTACAATAAATACTGTTAATGTAGAAACGTTGGGGAAATTGCCATTACATAGGGGAATTTGGCGGGAAGGCCAGCTATGGCGCTGAACGCTTTTTATATGCGGTGAGAACCGCAACTTTTTTGTGCCTGTTCGGTAATACATGGATAGAGTCGAACGGGGAGAAGCACATGGATGGGCGAGGAGGGGTCGCACTCAAATGACGGATTCCCAGTTGATTCGAGAGATCAAGGAAGGTAACCTGGAGTTATATTCCGAGCTGATGAGTCGTTATCAGCGTAAAATACTGGCTTTCGTATATCATATGTTGAAAAGTTCCAATATGGAGCTGCTTGCGGAAGATCTCTGTTCTGAGACTTTCTATAAGGCGTTCCGCAGTCTGAACTCTTTCCGTGAGGTAGATGCCTCATTCTCAACCTGGTTATACACCATTGCGAGAAATACGGTACTGAGTGAGCTTCGCAAACAGCGCAGCGGAAATATCCCACTTGAAGAGAGCGGGATTGTACCCGTTGCTCCTTCGGAGAATACACCGGAGTATGCTGTACTACGCAGCGAGCGGGTGATGCTGGTTAGGGATGCGATTAACAATTTACCGGAGAAGCAGCGTTCTGCGATTATACTCCGTGAGTATGATCAACTAGACTACCAAGAGATTGCGAATATTCTTGGGCAGAGCGTCAGTTCTGTGAAATCGCTATTATTCAGAGCAAGATCAAGCGTAAAAACTCAATTGGAACCTTATTTCTTCGAACCGGTGTACGAGCCATATGAAGGGATGAAGAACCGATGAATTGCAATGAAGCCCAGGAACTGTTTGCACTGGTCTGGGACTTGCCGGAAACTCATCCTCAGCGGATTGCATTTCATGCTCATCTCGCTGGTTGTGAAGAGTGCTCCGAGCAGTTTGAGGTCTGGGAAGAAGCTCAGATCTTGCTGCACAGCATTCCGGTTCCAGTGACAGAACAACAAGCAGAGAGAGTGAACCGTAACGTTATGGACCGGATCTACGCGGAGTCTCCATGGTTACTGCCGGAAGAGGTAAAGGTTAATCGTTTCTCTGCTGTGATCCGCAAGCATATGTCTTTGTGGATTGCCGCGTTCCTGGCTATTTTTTTATGCAGCTTTCTGTATATGGCAATGTTTAAGCCAGACGTATCAGAATCTGAGCAAACCAAAGTTGTTACTACGGGTATCCTGGAGACAGGGGTTGCCGGAAGCGGACCATCGTCCTCTGGAATGTATCAGTACAACATGACTGGAGCGGACAGAGGAAGTATTATAGAACCTTTTGTTGTGAGCATGGGACCTGCTTATCCGCAGTATTGGATGGCCCTCTCTTTACTTGCAATAGGAATGGCGTTATTTTCTCTAGGACGTATGCATCGAACAACGAATAAACGCAAACAAGGTGCGAGTGCATAGGTAATAACCTTTCGTTCGCCGTGTGGAGAAATGAGGGATGTAAGTGCGAATCGGGCTTATTCGTCACGGTCTTACAGACTGGAATGCGGCGGGCCGTATACAGGGCCAGACGGATATTCCTCTGAATGGAGAAGGTCGTGAACAGGCACAGCGCCTGGGAAGACGTCTGCTGACGGAAGAATACCAATGGGACTATATCATCACAAGTGGATTATCGCGGGCACAGGAAACAGGGGAGATTATCTCCAAGCTGTTGAATGTACCTTTGCTTGAGCCGGACGCACGGTTGAAAGAAAGGGCTTTTGGTCAGATTGAAGGTCTGACTTCAGAAGAACGGGTTGCCCGTTGGGGCCAAGCCTGGGAGACATTGGACTTGGGACAGGAGCAGATAGCGGATATCCAGATTCGTGCACTGGCGTTTCTGGAAGATCTATGGTCTGCCTATCCGGACCAAAACGTACTCATTGTCACTCACGGAGCTTTCTTAGCCAACCTGTTAACAGCTTTGTTTAAAGATCGGTATACAGAACGGATTGGAAACCTGTCACTGACGATCCTGGAAAAGGAACGTGATGACTGGAGTCCGCTGTTGTATAATTGCACACGACATCTGTCTTTGGACACAGCGAAACAACCTGAGTAATCCAACTTGGGTTGTTTTTTTTGCGTTTTATGGGGAAATAAAGACTGTATATGATTTCAAACCTCTCATTTTTCTTCTGATTGACCAACTCGCGGCATAGTATGGTTTAAAACATAAAAGATTTCCAAAAAGAGGTTTAGATTATGGGAATTCCGTCAACGATGTTTACAAAACCAAACTATTTCAGGCTTCGAATCAGTAGTCGAAGTAGTTAACGGGCGAGGCGATGGACCCATGAATCTAGCGGATATGCTTACTTTTGCCGATATTGGCCAGCTTAATCGAATAGCAGACTATTACCAATGTGAATGCAAGCCCAATTCCAAACATGAACTCATCCAGAGTATTCTCACTACATTGGGCAGCAGACCCTTTTTTGAGCAGCAGGTACGTCAACTGAATCAAGCAGATCAGCGCTTTTTGAACAACTTGTTGTTTGATCCTCGCCAGTATTATGGTATGGAAGAACTCATTGCCATAGCCCGTCAATCGATGGACAAAAAGGAGAGTGAGGCTGGCGCCAGTCCACGTGATCTCATCGTTCGCTTCAATAAGAGTGGATGGTTGTTCAATGGGACAACGCAGCAGACCAGGTATTTGTATCAGGTACCCCAGGATCTGAAATTAAGATTCAGGGATGTGTTATCCACACATCTGCGAGCAGGGATCACCCAAACAACGGAACCACCCATGTATCGGGATGAGTATCATCTCTTAGCGGATGATCTCAAGTTGTTCCTGCAGTATGTCCAGCAGCACGAAATTGCTCTTAACGCTGAAGGCATGATGTACCGTCGCTCTCAACAGCAAATTATGGAGCATCTGCACATTAGTGAGGAATTGGTGGGCAAAGGTGGATGGAGATTCGGATATGGCCGCTCCTTCAAGGATTACCCGGATCGTTTCGCACTTCTATACGACTATACATTTCACCATCGGCTGGTTCGTGAGGAGCAAGGCACGCTGAAGTTATCACCAGCTGGAGAAGATAAGCTGGGGGCTGAGAAAACAGCCGAAATGATACAGCTATTTAGGTTTTGGTTAAGATTGTATAAAGGTGCTATTCCCAATCTGTCCTCTATTGTGTATTGGACAGGCGAATGTGCCCAAGAATGGTCAACCGCCGAGTCGCTGTTTCGTAAGATCGGGCCGTTCATTCAGCCGTTTTACTATGATACAGCCGAGGCCATCTATGATAACAGAATTATTAAAATGATGTTGCATCTTGGCATGGTCCGTATTGGGGAACATGAGGAAGGCAGGACTATACAAATGACAGCCTGGGGCACACGTCTTGCTGCATCCTGTCGCTCCATCTCAGGAGACATTACGCCTATTATGTTTGACAAGTGAAGGACAAGTTGCTAAAATCACTCCCAAATTAAGGAGTGATAATAATGATAATTCCATACAAAGGTCTACAACCTCAGTTACACCCTTCGGTATATATGGCTGAAGGTGCAAAACTGATCGGTGATTTGAGAATGGGAGAAGAGTCTTCCGTCTGGTTCAATGCAGTCCTGCGGGCTGATTTGGCTCCTATTATCATTGGAAAGCGCTGTAATATTCAAGATAACGTTGTCGGGCATGTCAATACTGATCAACCTTTGATTGTGGGAGATGATGTCTCAGTAGGACATACAGCGATCATTCATGGTTGTTGTATTGGAACAGGATCATTAATCGGCATGGGAGCCATTCTGCTGAATGGAGCCGATATTGGCGAATATACGCTGATTGGAGCCGGTTCTGTTGTTACTGAGAATAGTAAAATTCCGCCCTATACTCTTGCTTTGGGGACACCTGCCAAAGTGATACGTGAGCTGACTGATGCCGATCTGGAGCGGATGTCCAGAACTTCACTGGGTTATGTTACCAAAGGAAAAGAATATAGGAGCTCTTAAATCCGTTTTGGAGGTGCATCCTATTGGATAAAATGAAAGTTACGTATGAAGTCATGTTGGGGCTGGCAGCTGAGATGGTTTGGGACGAAGCGCTTCGCAAACAGCGCAGCGAGAAGCTCTATTTGGAAATCGATAAAGCGTTAGCTACCGGAGACGAAGTAGCTTTCCGGAGTCTGACGGATGAACTGAGGACCATAAACTGATTAGCAAAATAGTTCCTTTCTGAGATAAAAGGGAATGCGCAGATGCGTGTTTCCTTTTTTTGATATGTGTAATTCCAAAATGAATGTCTGGATTTATAAGATATAGTCATATATAATATGGGAATAAAATGGATAGAGAGGGGATATAGGGAATTGAAATTCAGTGAGATGACTCAAGACAGCTGGGCTGAACTGCAACTCTATCTGGATACATGCCTTATTCCATACACAGCTCTTAGCGGTGAGCAGTCGCCAGTTGAAGCTACCGAGGCGTTGGAGCGGCTGAGAGATTTTCTGGATATGGTCGAAATTCCTTTCAAAGGGAGAATCATGACTTATCCAGCTTTTCATTATGCTAATTCGGAATTGTCAATGACATTAAATTCCTTGTCCGCACAGCTTAAATCCTCAGGATTCAAATATGTGGTTATTATGTCATCGGATGGTCATTTGGATGGCATGGAAATTCCAGCTGCTGATCTGGTTTTGAGTCGGTCCGTCTTAACTCATGAGGTCGGAGAAGAAGGGATTGCGAGATTTGTAGGGGAAAAGATACGAGAGTTGTGGAAAAAATAGTTTTTAGCGACAAATGTGACAATTTTACAACAATTTTTTAATAACGCTTACAATTGAACCTTAAAAATGTGTGACAAATTCTTGACGGTGTTCTAGGGCTACTATATGATTATGTATGTTCTAGTAAGTCGTGGAATTTATGAAAATGAAAACGTTTGAGAGAGTTGGCTGAAAAAGGGGGTTGGAGACAGTATGAGCAGTGAGCATGACCACCACGAAGCTTCATTGAAATTGCCAAGCCGCATGGAGATGTCACGCAGGCAGTTTTTGACGTACACGCTTGGTGGAGCTACAGCCTACATGGCCGCCGGTGCAATCCTTCCTATGGTCCGTTTTGCGGTGGACCCGATTTTGCAACATAAGGGAGAAGGCACCTCTGTCAAAGTAGCTGAAATCAGCAAAATTACGAATGAGCCTCAAGAATTCACCTTTGAACTTAAACAACAGGATGGTTGGTATCTGAGTAATGCATCGTTAGTGGCGTGGATTCGCAAAGACGAGCAGGGTAAAATTTATGCACTCTCACCTATCTGTAAACATCTGGGATGTACAGTAGGCTGGAATAGTGACAAGCAATACCCTGACGAGTATCATTGCCCCTGCCATGGCGCGCACTATGACAAGGAAGGGAAGAATCTTGCCGTAGCCCCCAAACCGCTGGATGAGTATGTAGTCAAGGAAGAGCAGGGTTGGGTATATCTGGGCGACATTGTTCCGAACACCCGAGTGAATTAGGAGGCGTGAACGCAGATGTTTAAAAATGTCTATGACTGGATTGACGAGCGTCTTGACATCACGCCAATCTGGCGGGACGTTGCGGATCATGAAGTTCCAGAGCATGTAAATCCGGCTCATCACTTTTCCGCATTCGTGTACTGCTTTGGTGGATTGACGTTCTTTATTACTGTTATTCAGATTCTGTCAGGCATGTTCCTGACCATGTATTATGTACCTGATATTATCAATGCCTACGCAAGTGTGGAGTACCTGCAGACCAAAGTAGCCTTCGGCCAAATTGTTCGCGGCATGCACCACTGGGGAGCCAGTCTGGTTATCGTAATGATGTTCTTACATACGATGCGTGTGTTCTTTACAGGCTCTTACAAGGCACCGCGTGAAATGAACTGGGTTGTCGGCATGCTGATCTTTTTCGTCATGTTGGGCCTGGGGCTGACAGGGTACTTGTTGCCATGGGATAACAAAGCCTATTTTGCAACAAAAGTAACACTGGAGATTGCCAATACGGTTCCTTGGCTGGGACCGATTATTAAAGAATTCCTGCAAGGCGGTACGATTGTTGGTGCACAGACACTAACCCGATTCTTTGCCCTGCACGTATTCTTCCTCCCCGCTGTGCTTCTGGTGCTTCTGGTCGGACACTTTATCATGATCCGCAGACAGGGCATTTCGGGACCACTATAAACTGAGAAGGGAGGAATCGCAATGGCTCACGGACATAAGAAGGATGATGAGGAAAAGGTTATCTTTGTCGGTGATTCACGGGTCCGTAAAGGGGCGGGTTTCATTACCCCTCCTGATTACACGGCGTATCCCGGCAAATCAGAAGCCTTTATCCCCAACTTCCTGCTGAAAGAATGGATGGTTGGTGTCGTTGTATTGGTGGGGATTCTGGTTCTCACGATCTCAGAACCTGCACCTTTAGGCTATCCGGCCAATCCGAGCGCATCCGTAATTCCTATGCCGGACTGGTACTTCCTTTTTCTGTATCAGTACTTGAAGTATCCATACGCATCGGGCGATTACGTTCTGCTCGGGGTACTGGGGGTCAGCGGAGTCGCTTTTGGAGCTTTGCTGCTGGCACCATTCCTGGATACAGGCAAGGAGCGGCGTTTCTATAAACGCCCAATTGCTTCATCACTGATGATTTTGTCGGTCATTTCTGTATTCTACCTGACAAATGTAGCATGGACGCACTACGAGCATGAGTTGGAAGCAAGTGGACAGAAACCTGAACATATTCAACGTGAAGAAGAAGCGCTGGAGAGGCGTGAACAGGGGCTCCCACCCGTTTCCAATGCACCTGGACAGCAAGAAGAAGTTGCGATCGTGGAACAGGATGATCCTGCAATGGAAACGTACAAAAAGGCTGGATGTATTGGCTGCCATGCGGCTGATATGAAGGGTGCAAGCGGACCTTCACTTCGGGGTGTGGGTGACAAGCACAGCCAGGAAGAGATTCTGACCATTATCAAAGAAGGCTACAATGCAATGCAGCCTCAGTATAATAATGCTATTGCTCAAGGTGTTACGGATGAAGAGATTACTCATCTGACCGAATGGCTTGCGAAACAGAAAGCAGAACAGTAAAATCAAAATAACCAATGAAACCTGATCGTTTATGCGGTCAGGTTTTTTTGAAGTGTTTTTTGGACAGCACTGTATCGTGCACAATATTGATGAAGGAAGGGGCAGGGAATGTGGCTTTATCGTATTTCTGGAGTAGAGAATTTCTAACCAATCGTTATTTCCTGTGGCTATTATTTTGGTGTAATGCGGTAGGAACGGTATACGGATACATCTGGTACGGAGAGCAAATGAAATTGACGCTGGTTGAGCAGCCGATGTGGCAGATCGTATTTGTGCCAGATAGTCCAACAGCGAGTTTGTTTTTTACTTTAGCGTTGTTATGGGTCTTGTACCCACCACGGTCCATCATCATCAAACGGATCGGACATGTGATTCAGGCGCTTGCCGTGGTCACATCTGTGAAATATGGCGTGTGGGCCGTATCCATTATTTTCGCTGGCTGGATGCAAGGTGGTACACAGCACTGGCAAGACTGGATGCTGATTGCTTCGCATAGTGCGATGGCCATTGAAGCTCTTATTTATGTACGCTTTTTCGGCTTCCGCTGGGCTGCCCTTGTCGTTGCAGGTCTCTGGACGCTGTTGAACGATACGATGGATTATACATATGATATTTACCCTTGGTTACCCGCTTCCCTCTATGATCATGTAGATGGTGTGCGTAATTTCACATTCGGACTTACACTGGTGAGCATTCTGTGCGCGTGGCTGGCCTTAAGACAGGCAAAACGTACCTGACCTCATACTTTGGAGAGAGAATAACATGTCTCATGAAAAGTCGCTATTTTAGTGGCTTTTTTTGTGTCCAAAATGTTTCCATATTGTGCTATTTCATGGCTTGAAAATTAAGGATATCTCCATTCTGCACCTTATAATAAAATTGAAACTGAATTTTGAAATTATTTAACATAATTACTTAATATTGAAAGAGGTGATGAATGATCGGCTTTGTAAGATAATTCGGAAAGGGAAGGTGACATGTATGATGAAAAGAACAAGAATAGTAAAACTATTAACTGTATTTTTGATAGCGCTATCCATTTCATATCAAGTTGATGAGGGGAATTCTCAAGCCAATGCCGCTCCACAAACTCCATCTCAGGCATATGTGCAGAAAATGGGCAAAGGCTGGAACGTATTCAATACCTATGACAGTTTTAGAACCGATGATCTCTCCCTGTCTGACGAAACCTCCTGGGGGCAGCCAATAGTAACCCAAGAATTGATATTATCAGCCAAAGCAAAAGGCTTTGATAGTATTCGGATTCCAATGACTGCCTATACAAGGTATACACTAGGTGCAGATGGACACTATTTAATTCATTCCGAATGGTTGGCCAAATATAAGCAAGTGGTTGATTGGGCAGTTGATGCAGACCTTTATGTAATGATTAACCTTCATCACGATTCCTGGACATGGCTTTCCAATTGGGATGGAAATAGGGCGTCAGAGGAATATAAAAGATATGTAGATCTCTGGACGCAGCTTGCTAATCATTTTAAGAATGAACCTGAGCGGGTCATGTTTGAGACAATGAATGAACCTTATTTTGAAAATGATACCGGAACCATCACCAAACAGGATAAATTGGATATGATTAATCGGGCTGCATATGATGTTATCCGCAGCTCTGGTGGAAATAATGCAACAAGAATGATTGTTATTCCAACGTATTCTACAAGCGCAGATATGGATAGAGCTGACGCAGCCTATCATTTTATCGCGGGGCTGAACGATCCGAACCTGATCGCCACAGTGCATTTTTATAGTGACTGGGTCTTCAGCGGCAACTTGGGTAGAACGGGCTTTGATGAAAAGCTTTACGATGGAGTTCAAGATACGCCAAGAAGCAATATAGACCAGATGTTTAACACATTAAATCATGCCTTAATTTCCAAGGGGATTGGAGTTGTCATTGGTGAATATGGCTGGTTATCCCCTGATGATGGCGCGGCGAAAATGCAGTCAGGTGAAAAACGGAAATATCTTGAATATCTGAACTACAAGGCATCCCAATACGGAGTTAGCTCAATGATATGGCCAGGAGCGTTCTGGCGAGTTCCACCTTTTGATTGGCATGATGAATATGGAACCACCATTCAAGCGGCTAATATGAAACAGCGTTCTTCCTATTCCACAGGTCTAAATGAAATCTATGTTCATCAGCAAGCTGCAAACGATATCCAAATTCCACTTACTCTGAATGGAAACAGCTTTAAGCACATTGAAGGAGTCCCCAAAAAATATTATTCATTCGATACAGCAACCTCAACAGTTACGATCTCTAAAGAATTTATAAACGAGAAATTCAATCAGGCTTCAAACGGCACCATTGCTGATTTGGTTTTTGTATTCTCGAAAGGCGCAGACTGGCATCAGCTTATCATCAAATATTCAACGCCTGTGTTTGAAATGGCAGCAGGCACGATAACAGAGGGAATCGTCATTCCGGTCCAATATAACGGGACCTACGTAAGACGTGCCTCCCTCTTCGATTTATCTGGCAACCGATTAGGCAGCAATTCCTGGTTTCCATATATGATGTTTGGCGGTGAGTTTACAGCCGACTACAATGAAGGAACATTCAGCCTTCTGAAAGATGCTTTTAACGCCTCGGTTCCGAATGGGCAAATTAAGCTCAGAATCGAATTTTACGATGGTCAAAGTATAAACTATTCCATTCAAAAAAGCGGAAATAATGTAACAGGTTTAGGTATCGTTTTCTAAATGAAGTGTCATAAGTCTAGTAGGATACGGAATCGTCCTCTGCTTGTTCTAACGATCTGTCCCACGCCATACATTGGTGGTGGGAGGGATGTCCATGAAGAGAACGTTTGGGATCAAAACTGGCTTATTGGTGGTATCGTTCATGGCTCTGCTGCTTTGGACGAACTTAGCATATCGTGTATCCGCACAAAGTGAAGCATTGAATTCGATTTCAGATCAGCAAGTGTCCACAAACAATTCAATTGCACAGCTTAATGAGGAAGCAGCTATATTGTATCGTCAGGCGCTCGAGAATAATATTGAAGAAGTGCGCGGAAGCATTCTGCGTATCAGTAAAAGTCTGGAGCATATCTCCTTTGAGGGACAAACAACAGTCGAGGGCATTCACGCCTTGTCCGAAACCATAGTCGAAGTGAAACAAGCCGTTGTGAAGGTGAAAAATGACGATGCTTCCCTTCAGCAGTCCTCAGCCAAGCTCAGACTTGCAGCAGATAGTCTCGCGAATCCAACCAAGCCTTTATGGCTTCAGTATTATAAAATCGTGAAAAACGATCTGGACGCTTTATCCGCTGCTACAAATCAAGGGCAAACTGCGGCCGTACTGGCAAACCGCTACACCGTTCTGGAGGAGCATTATGAGACGATTCGTCCTGCCGCACTGATTCGCCGTGAACCGTATGAAATTGCTCAGATGGACGCTTGGTTATCTCATACCAAAGGGCTTACCAATGCAAAGCAGCCAGATCTGGCTCAATTAAAGAGCATGGTGGGCCATGGTGAGGAACTGGTGAACCAGTTATTTGGTCGCGAGAAGGACGAGAGTGCCTTTGTACCGTTTGTACAGGGTCCTGATCGCAGGGCAGCCGGGCTGCTCATTAGTTCGGTCATTGTGGCAACGTTAAGTTACGCCGGATATCGTAAATATCGTGCGCAGCAGCAGGGGATTTTTCCTTTTCGGCGCTAATCGGATATGAACTTGATCCTGGTCTATAGGTGGTATATAAAAAAACCTCTTTCCGCATGAATAGCCACGCTAACGGCTCTTCATGTAAAAAGAGGTTTTCTTGTAGTTTCTGTGTTATATCAGCTTTCTTTGAAACCTTCGCCATGTACATCGTGAACATCGCTGATGATGACAAAAGCTCTCGGGTCAATGGAACGTACAATGGTCTGCAGTCGCCTGAACTCTTGCCTGGAGATCACGCAGTAGGCCATGTGTTTGGCCTGTTTAGAGTACGCGCCAATGGCTGGAATGAGAGTAACGCCACGATCCATATCCCGTGTGATCTGATCCGCAATCTCGGGTGCATGGTCACTAATGATCATGAATGCCCGGGCAGAATATGCACCTTCCTGAATAAAGTCGATGACTTTGGAGGCGATAAATACCGCTACGAGTGTATACAGAATTTTTTCTTTAGGGATGTAGATGAGAGAGAGCCCGATAATGACGAAGTCGATGCCCAGTAATACTCGCCCCATACTCCATCCATACTTGCGGTTGAGAATACGGGCAATGATGTCTGAACCGCCCGTCGTTCCACCCCAACGGAATACAATGCCAAGGCCGGCTCCAAGGGTAACACCCGCATACAGGGCTGCGAGCAGGAGGTCATTCTCGGTATGTAAAGGTTCAATCCATCCCAGATGAATCAACTTCTCAAACAACCATAGAAAAACGGTCAATGCCCCGATTCCGATACCCGTATAGATCATCTGTCTGCCGCCCAAAATTTTGAGCCCAATCAGAAAGAGGGGAACATTCAGAATCAAGGTTGTAAGTGAAGGTGAGATGCCAAAAGCGTAATTGATCAGCACCGTAACCCCGGTGAGGCCACCTTCCATAAGCTGGTTGGGGATAATGAAATAGAGGAGCCCAAAGGCATATAAGGCTGTACCCAGCACGATGGGAAGAACCAGTTTAACTTGTATCCAGGTTTTGGCAGTGCTCATAAGATCCCTCGCTGTAGATAAATTAGAATGAAGAAGCAATCATTCCCATCTAGTATACCTGTTTATTGATTCTTTAAAAATGATTTGTCGCTGATGATGGTGGAAGTGAATCTAAATAACTGATATTATTAGGAACAAATACGACATCATTTCAAAGGAGAATCCGTTCTCATGGAGAAAAGCATCGCAGAAATGCAGCGTGAGGTTGATCAGTATATCTCCCAGTTCAAGGAGGGGTATTTCAGTCCTCTGGCCATGTTGGCCCGGATGTCTGAAGAGGTTGGGGAGCTCGCCAGGGAAGTGAATCATGAATTCGGCGATAAGCCGAAGAAATCTTCCGAAGCAGCCAATTCCATTGAACTTGAGCTTGGAGATATTTTATTTATCACGATTTGTTTTGCGAACTCACTGGGAATTGATCTGGCTGAGGCGCACGATAAAGTCATGCATAAATTTAACACCCGCGATGCCAATCGGTGGACTCCCAAAAACACCGATTAGGCGTAGATTACATATGCTGTACCATCACCCGATCGGGGAGGGGCAGCTTAATGATGAAACCGGAAGAATATATGCAGCAGGCTTACCGCTGTATATTGCAAAATGATTTTGAGCAGGCGATTCGTTGGTTCGAGTCAGCCATTCACGCTCATCCAAAACATGCGGAGTTATATTATCGCTGTTCCATTACACACGCCCGCAGCAAACATCTGGTTCCAGCGCTTGAATATGCGCGCAAGTCAGTTGAATTGTCGCCAGGAACAGAAGAGTATATTTTGCATCTGCAGACGTTGGAAGCAAAAGAATTGACCTCCAGAGCGAAGTTGCTGTTGGAGCAGGCGGGTGTTGCAACACAGGAGCGCTATGTGGAAGCGTCTACGCTTCTGCAAGAAGCGGTCAAACTTGATCCGCTGTCAGTGGAAGCTCATGTTATGCTTGCGCTGGCTTACAGTGATTTGAATGAATTTGACTATGCAATTCAGGCGCTGCGTGAGGCAATTTTGCTGGACCCGCAGAATGGGCAACTGCATCAGATGTTACAGGAAATCAAGCAACGTATGAAATCCATTCAATAAGAATTCATTTTGGAAAGATTTCTTTTGAGTTGAAATGGATTCAACGATATGATCCAACATAGCGAGGAGATGCAGTCAATATGAGTGAAGTAATCAGAGTTGCCGTGATCGGAGCGGCTGGTCGTATGGGCCGTGAAGTTGTGAAATTGGTACTTCAGGACCCGGAATTGGAGCTTGCAGCGGCTGTCAACCGCTCCGGAGCAGGCACGGATGCAGGAACCCTTGTTGGTTTGCCAGAGTGTGGGGTGCTGGTGACTGATGATATCGAGATGGCTTTTGCCGAAACAAAACCTCAGGTTATGGTTGATTTTACAGTGCCGCAATATGCTTTTACACATACCGAGATCGCGATCCGTCATGGAGTCAGACCTGTCATGGGTGTTACCGGCTTCACGCCGGAGCAGATCGAACAGTTGGACAAGCAGTGCCAGGATAAAGGAATTGGAGGGCTTATTGCCCCTAACTTCTCGATTGGTGCCATTCTGATGATGCGATTCGCAGCACAGGCTGCCAAACATATGCCAAATGTGGAGATCATCGAATATCACGGAGATCAGAAGCTGGATGCTCCTTCAGGAACTGCGATCAAAACAGCGGAACTGATTGCTGCCAATCGGGAAGAACTTCGTCAAGGTAATCCGAATGAGGAAGAAACGATTGAAGGATCACGAGGCGGGTATTACAATGGCTTCCGAATTCACAGTGTACGATTGCCTGGTGTATTCGCGCAGCAGGAAGTTGTTTTCGGAGACTATGGACAGTCACTCAAAATTCGGCATGACTCCTACGAGCGCGCAGGTTATATGCCTGGTGTTAAGATTGGTGTGCAAAAGGTTATGGAGTATACAGGAATGATCTACGGATTTGACCACTTTATCGACTAAAGGAGATTGTCATGTTGAAAATAGCATTTATCGCCCATGATCGTAAAAAAGAAGAGATGGTTAACTTCGTGACGGCATATGAGCCTGTTTTTACGGACCATCAATTATATTCTACAGGAACAACAGGCCTTCGTATTATGGAAGGAACGTCGCTGAAGATTCATCGATTCGAATCAGGCCCACTGGGCGGAGATCAGCAGATTGGAGCTTTGGTTGCGCAAAATGAGATGGATCTGATTATTTTCTTGCGCGATCCACTGATGGCACAACCTCACGAGCCGGATATTAATGCGTTGCTGCGTCTTTGTGATGTGCAGGGAATTCCACTTGCCACCAATATCGCAACTGCTGAGATTCTGGTTAAAGCTCTGGATCGTGGCGATTTTGCCTGGAGAGAGCTGGTACATAAGTACAAGCCGGAGGCTGGATTGAATTCGGGTGATTCCGAATGAGTCTGGATATTCTCATCTTTGGAGCACATGCAGACGATGCGGAGATTGGTATGGGTGGAACGATTGCCAAGCATACCGCTGCCGGCTTGAAAGTAGGCGTGTGTGATCTGACTCGTGCTGAGATGTCTTCCAACGGAACAGTAGAGCGCAGAACCGAGGAAGCGGAGCAAGCCTCCCGCGTCCTCGGTCTTTCGTGTCGAACGAATCTGGGGCTTCCTGATCGTGGCTTATATCTTACGCCTGAACATGTACAGGCGGTGACGGCTGAGATACGGCGTCATGCCCCTCGGATGGTGTTTGCTCCGTATTGGGAAGATCGTCATCCGGATCATGTCAATTGCAGTAAGCTTGTGCAGGAGGCTGTATTTAACGCCAAGCTTCGCAACTACATGCCGGACATGCCTGCCGTGCAGGTGAAGGAACTTTATTTTTACTTTATTAATGACATCGGGCCTACGGATTTGATTGTTGATATTACGGAACACTATGAGCAAAAAGAAACATCATTGCTCTCTTATCGTTCCCAATTCGAACTGGGAGACGGAGCGGTCTCGACGCCATTGAATCAAGGGTATATTGAACGTGTAAGAGCCCGTGATTCCTTGCTCGGACAACGCAGTCTCATCCCGTTTGCAGAAGGTTTTGCTACAATTACACCTTACGTGGTTCATCAATTTGGCTCGGGTGCCCAATAAACGATTTCACATTTTACGTTTAATGAAACGAAGGGTTTCATTATTCCATTGAATTATATCAACCTGCATGAAGCGGGAGATCAAAGGAGCGTCCACAGGATGGATAAAAAGCTAAAAATCGGCATCACCTGTTATCCGTCCCTCGGCGGGTCTGGCGTTGTCGCAACGGAACTGGGCAAATTACTTGCCGAACAGGGGCATCAGGTTCATTTTATTGCCAACAGTATCCCGTTCAGACTGGGTACGTTCCAGAAGAATATTTTTTATCACGAAGTTGAAGTAAATGATTATTATGTTTTCCGTTACCCTCCGTATGACCTGTCCCTGGCAACAAAGATGGCTCAGGTGGCTAAGTCACAGCAACTGGATCTGCTGCATGTTCATTATGCCGTGCCACACGCAGTATGTGCCTTTCTTGCCAAACAAATGGTAGGGGACGGCCTTAAAGTGGTTACCACGTTACATGGAACGGATATTACGGTTCTGGCTCAGGATGAATCTCTGAAGGATCTGATCCGTCTAGCCATTAATGAAAGTGACGCGGTTACTGCCGTATCACAAGATTTGATTCGAGAAACGGTCGAATTGCTGGATATTCAGCGTCCAATCGATCTAACCTATAATTTTATTGACAAACGAATATATTATCCACGGGACGCTGCCAGTCTGCGAAGAGACTTTGCTGCGCCCGACGAAAAAATATTAATGCACATCTCCAATTTCCGACCGGTGAAGAGAACTCAGGATGTGGTAGAGGTCTTCCGTCAGGTACAGGAGCAGGTTCCTGCCAAACTGTTATTTGTTGGTGAAGGACCTGATTTGCCGAAGATGCAATGGAAAATTAATGATCTCGGGTTAAATGATAAAGTTCATTTCCTTGGCAAACAGGATGACATTGCTCAGGTCATTTCCATGGCGGACGTGTTGATGCTTCCATCGGAGAAGGAAAGTTTCGGACTTGTGGCGCTCGAAGCAATGGCTTGTGGTGTACCCACAATCGGTTCACGGGCCGGAGGAATTCCGGAACTGGTCTTACATGGTAAGACGGGGTATTTATCCGCGATCGGGGATACACAATCCATGGCCGAGAACACCATCCGTTTATTGACGGACGATCGTTTGGCTGCTGAGTTCAGGGAAGCATGTCTTCAGCGCGCGCATCACGACTTTTGCAATGATGCTATTCGGCATGAATATGAACAGATATATTACCGGGTGTTGGGAAGGGAAGTTCCGAATCTGAAGCCGGTTTGCGGTTAATCATTTCTTAGACGAAATCATACTGTGCATACCACAACAGGCAAGAGAAGAGGTGATATGTGGTGGTTCAATGGACACAGGTAGATCGTGAAATGGCAATGCAAAGTGAGAATGTACTCACAACATTAAACAAACATGGCTACAAGGCATATTGGGTAGGTGGTTGCGTTCGTGACGAATTGCTGGAACGTGTTGTGGACGATATGGATATCACGACATCTGCTTCTCCTGAGCAAGTCATGGAACTGTTTGACGATTGTATTCCTACAGGTTTACAACACGGTACGGTTACCGTTCGTTCAGGCGGTTATTACTTTGAAGTGACCACATTTCGAACAGAATCCGAATATCAGGATAATCGCAGACCTGCTGCGGTTCAATTTGTTCAGGATATTAAGGAAGACTTACAGCGGCGTGACTTCACGATGAACGCTCTGGCTATGGACGTCACTGGGACAATCGTTGACCCATTCGGTGGACAGGCAGATATCAAGGAAGAGCGAGTCAGATGTGTGGGTTCTGCGATGGAACGATTTGGTGAAGATGCACTGCGGATGCTCCGCTGTGTCCGGTTTGCTTCCGTATTTGATTTCAAAATTGCCCATAACACGTGGAAAGGTCTTGTAAGGCAGAAAGACCTGCTTCAACATATAGCGATGGAACGGGTACGCACCGAGATGGTAAAAATGATGTCGGGACCGCATCCTTTAAGAGGGTTGGAGCTGTTATACAGAAGTGATGCCCTTGCGCATATCAAAGCGCCGGTTAGCTCGGTGCGTTTTAACAAGACGTTGTTATCCAATCTGGAACAATTGTCAGGTGAACATGTGTTGCTCCGTTGGTCACTCATTCTGATTGCTGGCGGTTATAGCAAGGATGAAGCAGATGTATTATTACGTCAGTGGACATTTTCCAATGAACATCGTTCTCGTATAACAGGGGTCCTCCAGCTGGAACAGTTGATTCATACTTCCGTTCAGGAGCCGAAGGATACGGTCAGTCTCCGTTCCGATTGGATCGTTACTGTTTTGGCTTGTGGCGTTCAGGCAGCGGATGATTGGCTTCGAATACAGTCTACACTGCCAGCAGGATGGCGGAATCAGTCCGAACAGGCAGAAACGCAGGTCGTTTTGGTTCAAGAGCTTGCAGCCGAATGGAGTCAATCGATCCCTGTGCATGACTTGAAAGAGCTGGATATCACAGGGGAACAAGTGTTACAAATGGTGCAGCGCAAAGGCGGGCCTTGGCTGGGTCAACTGATGAAACATTTGTTACGAGAAACAGCCATTGGAACGATAGAGAATCAGCATGAAGCACTAAGTGCCGAAGTGAAGCGGGTGGTTCAAGATGACCAAACATGAAGATCTGTTACATATGTTATTAAATGCAGAAGGACGATTCGTATCGGGTGAAGAGATCAGCCGTAATCTGTCCATCAGTCGGACCGCTGTGTGGAAACATGTGAACAAGTTGCGAGACATGGGTTATGAGTTTGAAGCTGTATCCCGCAAAGGATACCGTCTGGTAACGAAGCCGGATAGCATTGACGCTACTGGCCTCCAATTGGCCCTGGATACAACCGTATTTGGCCGTAAGGCTGTTTTTTTGGCTTCGACGCTGTCTACGCAAGGGGATGTTCTCAAGCTAGCTGAGCAAGGGCAGGCAGAAGGTGCTGTGGTCATTGCGGAAGAACAAACAGGAGGAAGAGGACGTTTCGGTCGACAGTGGTTCTCTCCCCCGGGTAAAGGAATCTGGATGAGTGTCCTGTTGCGCCCTGATCTACCACTTCAGCATACGCCGCAGCTAACTTTATTAACAGGAGTGGCTGTATGTCGTGCCGTTCGAGCTTGTTCAGGAGCTGATGCAGGCATCAAATGGCCAAATGATGTGTTGATTGACGGACGCAAGGTATGTGGCATATTACTTGAATCCACGGTGGAAGATCATGAAGTCAGATACTGTATTGCAGGTATAGGTGTTGACGTGAACTTTGATCCCGAGGATTATCCGGAAGATCTGACCACAATCGCTACTTCGCTCAAGATGGAGACGGGTCAATCCGTTGATCGTACCAAACTAACGGCTGCCATTTTGACGGAGCTTGAACAGTTGTATTTTTTGTATCAAAAAGAAGGATTTGGCGTGATCTCAGCCCTATGGGAGGCCCTGTCCGTATCGATGAATCGAGAGATTACAGTGACGAATCCTCATGGCGTCATTGAAGGGAAGGCCATCGGTCTTGACCCTTCTGGAGCACTTGTCGTGGAGAAGCGGGATGGAGAACACACACTAATCATCTCTGGTGAGATTTCCTGGAAATCATAAACAATTTGTCGAATTTTCACTGGTAAAATGAACATAAGACGTGAAGTTTGAGCAGAACTTTGGTATACTGTGTTCGTGAGGCGATATCGGCTAATGCAGACCGAATTGCACTCCCGTAACAGTAACCTTTGTTCTGCTTTGATGTGTTTTATATAAGCAGACCGCAGTGCAAGAATGAAATACGTTTAAGTGAGTTGTTGGATTCTGCTCTGAGCCGAAGAGGACCGAGACAGAAGGGACGATCGCAAGTGACTCTTTTTTGACTTTTCGGGACTTTTTAGTGGAAAACTAAAAGGTTTTTTTGTTGCGTTTATTTGAAAAGAAGAAAGGAGCCATGAAAAAAAATGGCGAACAAACAAGCGTTGAATATTGTGAAAATGAAAAAATATAAGCAGGATGGTGTGCCGCTTACCATGATCACGGCTTACGATTATCCAACAGCGCTCCTAGCAGAGGAAGCAGGTATTGATCTGATCCTGGTTGGTGATTCACTCGGCAATGTAGTACTGGGTTATAATTCGACGCTTCCGGTGACCATCGACGACATGGTATACCACACACGTTCCGTAGTGCGCGGTGCTGAGAAGACATTTATTGTGGCTGATATGCCTTTTATGACGTATCATGGCAGCGTGGATGAGACGCTTAAAGGTGTACGTCGACTGATGCAAGAGGGGCATGCCCATGCGGTTAAAATGGAAGGCGGAGTCGAGATAGCGGACACCGTCAGAGCAGTCGTGCAAGCAGGCGTGCCTGTTCTTGGACATATCGGACTGACACCTCAATCGGTTAATCAGATTGGTGGTTACCGCATTCAGGGCAAGGATGCAGCGGATGCGAAACGTCTGATGGACGAAGCCAAAGCCTTGGAAGCTGCAGGTGCGTTTGGCATTGTGCTTGAACTGGTTACGGAAGAAGTTGCACGGGCGATCTCGGAGGAACTGTCCATCCCTACCATCGGAATTGGAGCAGGACGAGGCTGTGATGGTCAGGTACTGGTATTCCACGATGTGGTTCAATACGCCTCTCCGTATACGCCCAAACGATTTGTCAAAACCTATGGAGATGTGGGTACATTAATCAGAACCAGCATCGAAGCTTACGTGAAAGAAGTGAAAGATCGTTCGTTCCCGGCCGAAGAGCATGTATTCAATGCGGCGGATGGTGTTCTGGATCAACTGTACGGCGGACAACGCAAGGAAAAGGTGGGGAGTAACTCATGAAAGTATTACGGACAATCGCAGAGTTAAGACAGGAACTAAACTTGAAGCGTCAAGCGATTCGGTCCAGTGCGTCTGTTGTAGGTCTGGTACCAACAATGGGTTATCTTCATCAAGGTCATGCAAGTTTGATGCAGGCAGGCAGACAACAGAGCGATATCGTGGTATTAAGCATATTTGTTAATCCGATTCAATTTGGCCCTAATGAAGATTTTGACAGCTATCCGCGGGATGAAGCCAGAGATGTGGAAACAGCACGCTCACAAGGAGTGGATATCGTATTTATTCCCTCTGTTGAAGAGATGTATCCACAGGCAACGCAAACGACGGTATCTGTCTCAAAACTGACGGAGCGCTTATGTGGCGCTTCCCGTCCGGGGCATTTTGACGGGGTAACGACCGTAGTCTCCAAACTGTTTAACATCGTACAGCCACAGCGTGCATTTTTTGGAATGAAAGACGCTCAGCAGGTTGCGGTCATTCAACAGATGGTGAATGATTTGAATATGCCTGTAGAAATTGTACCCTGTCCGATTGTTCGCGAAGAGGATGGGCTTGCCCTCAGTTCACGTAACGTCTACCTTAACCCAGAACAGCGTACACAGGCGTTGGTTCTGTCGAAGGCACTACGTGCAGCTCAGGAAGCCGCAGATACAGGTGCAGCTACTACAGCCGCAGATATCCGTCGTATTCTGCGCGAGCAGATTGCAACCTCACCGCTTGCCGTTATCGACTACGCCGAGATTCAGGCTTTTCCAAGTCTGGAGCCGCTCGCAGATCAGGAGGAAGTTCAAGGCCGTGACGATCTGCTCATTGCACTTGCGGTAAAATTCGGAAAAACAAGATTGATTGACAATATAAGGTTGCAAAAATCGGAGGTACTGTCCCATGTTTAGAACACTGATGAAATCCAAAATTCACCGGGCTACGGTAACGGAAGCCAACTTGAACTATGTGGGTAGCATTACCATAGATGAAGACTTGATGGAAACATCCGACTTGATGGAAAACGAAAAAGTGCAAATTGTGAACAACAACAATGGTGCACGTCTGGAAACTTATGTGATTCCAGGACCACGCGGAAGTGGGGTCATATGTCTTAATGGCGCAGCTGCACGTCTGGTGCAGCCTGGAGATAACGTCATTATCATTTCTTACGCCATGATGTCGCAAGAAGAGGCAAATACTCACAAACCAACCGTTGTATTTGTAGATGGACAGAATAAACCTGTACAAACGATGAAACAGGAAGTCCACGCAACAATTATGTAATCGACTGGTAAGGAGAATGAAATCGGCCCTTGAAGCAAAAAATGAGTACAGGTCACTGCACTAATCCATTTTTTCAAGGGTGGGGATGCATCGATGTTCCAGCATGTTTTCGCAGAAATGAACGACATGTTAGATGGAATTATCAAGAGCTATCCTTCCGCTGAAGGCCTGAACAAACAAGAATTGCTGCAAAAGTGGAACTTGCTTAAGCGGATGAGTGACGGAATGCTGGATGAATGGCTGATGTTTGAAGAAAAGATGAGCCAGGTGAGGGAGCGGGAGATGGATAAGCCTGCTTCCCTTGAACCGGAACAGGAAGCTGTTACCGCTCTGCCTGAACTCCATCTAGAATGTTTCAGTCGAGGTCAGGGCTATTTCAAATTACAGATGTATCCGCAGGCGATCATGCAGTTCTCCCGGGTTGTGACCGACCATCCGGAGAGTGCATTGACTCGTTTTTACCTGGCGCTCGCGTATCTGAATCTGGAACAAATGGCGGAAGCCGGGACACATTTGCAGCAGATCATGTACCTTAAGGGTTCACCTCGCTTAAAAGGGCTTGTATGTAACGCCCTGGGCTGTATTCAAGTCAAGCTTGCGAATCCCGAAGCTGCATGTTCACTCTTTGCACAGGCCCTTCAGTATGACCCAACATTGACCGAACCACTGTACAACATGGAAGCTTGCAGGTTGAACAGGGGAAAATTGCAATATGCTAATCAGCTGACGACCCTTCATTAAGCGGGAATTCGGCGACAAAAAACGGTGTTCCCTCCTTTGGCATAGCGGCGGGGACACCGCTTTTTTGTCAGTTAATTTTCAAATCCCCTTTTTTTTGCTATGCTGTAACATAGACTGGAATGGAAGGGACCGTACATTGCAATGAAATTTGCCGTATTGGATTTCGAAACAACCGGCACGCAGTCCGACGGTGAGATTATACAGGCCGGACTTGCCATCATAGATCATGACTACAGCATAACTCAAATATATAGTTCTTATGTGAACCCTGGTGTACCGATTCCCCCGTTTATTTCGGGGTTGACGGGTATTACCGATGAAGATGTAGCGGACGCTCCTTCACTCGAAGAGATGATGATGGAGATGGTTCCGCTGCTTAATGATGTGGTGCTTGTCGGACACAACGTCGCTTTTGATTTCCACTTTTTGCAGAATGCTCTTGACCGTTGCGGTTATTTGCCGTTCACTGGCCGCATTCTGGACACGATTGATTTTCTGAAGATTACATTCCCATCATTAGGTTCTTATCAACTCGGTTATGTGTCTTCTGAATTTGGATTTCAACATGATCGCCCTCACCAGGCAGACAGTGATGCACTGGCGACAGCCTATGTGCTGCTCAAGTGTCTGGATGAGTTAAAGGAATTACCGCTCATAACGATTCAGCGCCTCAGTGACCTGTTTGCACCAGAAGACAGTGACTTGGGCTGGTTCTTGGACGGAATGCGCGGTGAGAAGGAAGCAGAGCCGATTCAGGATCTGGACGGACATACCTATTATCGTCAGCTTGCTCTTAATATAAGTGATTGGACCGATATAGGTGCACCACGCGATGAGCGGGAGGCTAACCCCCTCGATGGTGTAAGCTTCGAACAGTTTATGGACCAGGTTCGAGAGAACCTGAAGGATACGCTGGATCATTACGAAGAGCGTGAAGCGCAGACTCAGATGTTCAGCAGTGTAAGGCAAGCCCTGGATGAAGAGAAACATCTCTTGATTGAAGCAGGAACAGGCACTGGTAAATCTCTGGGTTATCTGTTACCTGCTATTTACGAAAGTGTGAAGCAAGAACAGAAAGTTATGGTCAGCACGCATACGATCAACCTGCAGGAGCAATTGAGAGAGCGGGACATTCCGATGCTGACTCAAGTGGTTCCATTCCCGTTTAAGGCTGCTGTATTCAAAGGACGTGGACATTACCTGTGCCTGCGCAAATTTGAACACAAAATCAATAAACGTGAATTCGCCACACCCAAAGAGGATTATTTCACAGCGGCTCAGATGATCGTCTGGCTCACGCAGACCGAAACCGGAGATGATGAGGAACTTAACCTTAGCGGACGCGGAGGGGACTTCTGGGAGACGGTACAGAGCGAATCCGAGTCATGTCTGGGAAGATCCTGTCCATGGTTCCGTAAATGTTTCTACCATCGTGCCAAACATGAGGCCGGGTTGTCTGATATCGTAATCACCAATCACTCCAAATTATTTACGGATGTAAAAGCCGCGCATCAGCTGCTGCCAGCTTATGAGAGTCTTGTGATCGATGAGGCCCATCATCTGGAGGATGTCGCTGGTAAACATCTTGGAATGCATATGAAATATTTCACCTTGGTTCACACACTGACCCGCCTGTTTAAAGACAGTCGTAATGGTCAGCTGCCTATGCTTCGTTCGCAGTTATCCGGGCATGAAAATTCGGTGCAATGGGGCTCCATGGTGGATCAGATGTTCCCGCTCGCTCTTGAAGTTAAGGAGCTGTGGGATCGTATGAGCGATGCCTTGTTCGGTCTGTTGCCTGAACGAAGTGATGCTTCACCGGGAGAGACGGGGCAATTTTCACTGCGTCTAAAAGCATCTCAGAAACCTGCAAAATGGCAGGAGCTGCAGGATCTGGAGAACCAGATCTATGTGACTCTGGGCGATTTGGTTCGCAAAGGGGACAAATTGCTGCTTGAGGTGAAAGAAGATCAGGATGATTATCAATCGGATAGTCTGATCACGGACATTACAGGATTGCTGAAAGATCTGACCACATTGAAGGAGAATCTACGTTTCTTCATGCGAATGGATGATGCCAAAACGGTGTACTGGATGGAAGCCAGCGGCCAGTTCCGCAGCAAATCTCTCCAGCTGTATGCCGTACCTGTAGATGTCAGTGCCCAACTTAAGGATTTATTTTTTGACAAAAAGAAAAGTGTTGTGCTTACATCGGCTACGCTCTCGGTAGATAAGTCATTCCAGTTCATGATTGAGCAGCTTGGCTTACAGGAAGCCTCTGAGAATAATCGGCTGTTAACGTCGATGTTGCCATCACCTTTCAACTATCGCGATCAGGCACTTCTGGTGATTCCGCGTGATTTCCCGAGTGTGAAGGGAAGTGTGGGTGATGCGCACTTTGTTAATATGCTGGTGCAATCACTCGCAGAGACGGCAATTGCCACGCGTGGACGCATGATGGTTCTGTTTACTTCATACAAGATGTTGCGACAGGTCTATGATCCGCTGAAAGAAGCTCTGTCTGGTAACGACATCGCGTTGCTGGGGCAAGGTGTGGACAGTGGGAGCCGCTCCAAGTTGACTCGCAGGTTCCAAGATGCCAAAGCAACGGTACTTCTGGGCACAAGCAGCTTCTGGGAGGGTGTAGATATCCCGGGAGAGGCGCTAACCTGTCTCGCTATTGTGCGACTGCCTTTCCAGCCACCGAATCATCCGTTGGTGGAAGCCAAGAGTGAGTTGCTTCAGGAACAAAAGAAAAATCCGTTCATGAAACTGTCCGTGCCACAAGCGGTCATTCGTTTCAAGCAGGGATTTGGCCGATTGGTGCGTACCGCGAAGGACAGAGGAATTGTCATTGTTTATGATACACGGGTGATTGAAGCGTATTATGGTAAATTCTTTTTATATTCATTACCTGGTCCCAAAATGGAGCATATGCTCACGGAACAAATGGTTCCACGAATTACCGAGTGGTTGGAAAAACCTGCTAATGAACAAAAATAATGGTTGTTTTGTTCGTTATATCATTGCATGACACTATCGTTTGGCGTTAAACTTTATTAGATATTTCCGTATCCGATTAAAGCAGTTGCACGTAAGAACTTATAACCTAAATTACAAGGAGCATTCTGTATAAAATGTCACGTTTATCTTTGAGTTTTATACAGAATGCTCATCTTTTCATCTATTATTTTATCGTGGCCTTGGTAAGGGGGAGCAAGAATGAAATCGGATAAAATTTCGGAAGCAGTGGTAAGACGTCTGCCTGTTTACTTGCGTTATTTGAACGAGTTGCATCAGCGTGAGGTGGCTACTGTTTCTTCTCAAGAGCTTGGACAGAGGCTGGATCTGAATCCGGCACAAATTCGTAAAGACCTGGCTTACTTCGGTGATTTTGGTCGTAAAGGGATCGGGTATGATGTATCCTATTTGATCGAGAAAATTCGTCACATTCTCAAAATTGATCAGCAAATTAATGTAGCTCTGGTAGGCGCGGGTAACCTCGGACAGGCCTTGTCCAACTACAACGCATATCTGAAAGACAACATGAAGATTGTTGCTGTATTTGATGCATATGGACCGAAGATTGGTAGTCAAATCAACAGTTTGACGGTAAAACCAATGGATGAATTGACGGAAGCGGTTAAAATGGAAAACATTCGCATCGGCATTATCACGGTTCCGGATACGGAAGCCCAAAATGTAGCCGATCAGCTTATTGAATCAGGAATTGAAGCGATCCTTAATTTTGCACCAACCATTCTAAAAACACCGCCGCATATCCGCATTCACCATGCTGACTTTACAACGGATCTGCTTAGTTTGGCCTATTACTTGGAGACTGGAAAGGACGACGAGGAAGATGACAACAAATAGATGGGTAATTCACAACGGCAAATTTGCCGTTAATGAAGGCGGCACAACATGGAACGTTGTCCAAGGATACATGGTTGTTGAGGATGACAAGATTGTGCATATTGGTGAGACATTGCCGGATGGAGACAAAAATAGTACCAAAGTGGATGGAAAAGGACTGTTCTTCCTGCCGGGTCTGATCAATACGCATGGTCATGCAGCGATGTCGTTGCTCAGAGGGCACGGAGACGATCTTGCATTGCAAGTATGGTTGCAGGAAAAAATGTGGCCGATGGAAGCGAAAATGACTTCAGAAGATGTATATTGGGGAACTTCGTTATCGGTGCTTGAAATGTTGAAAGGCGGAACTACAGCGTTCCTGGACATGTACGATCACATGGATCAAGTTGCCAAAGTTGTGGAGCAATCCGGCGTTAGAGCAGCACTGGCACGTGGTGTAATCGGGCTGTGCTCGGAAGAAGAACAATTGCGGAAGCTGGAGGAGTCGGCTGCGTTTGCGCGTGAGTGGAATGGACAGGCAGATGGCAGAATTACAACCGTAATCTCGCCACACGCCCCATATACATGTCCTCCTGACTACATAGAGAAGCTTGTACAGGTCGCGAATGACCTGAACCTTCCTCTCCATACACATATGTCTGAAACGCTTCGTGAAGTCGAGCAGAACGTGGCTGATTATGGACTGCGTCCTGTGGCACATCTGGAGAAACTGGGCTTTTTCTCCCGTCCATCCCTGGTTGCACATGCGGTGCATCTGAATGACGAAGAGATTGAGATTCTGGCCCGTCATGATGTAGCTGTATCCCATAACCCGGGAAGTAACCTGAAACTCGCTTCCGGTGTTGCGCGGGTACCTGCGTTGCTGAAAGCAGGAGTTACCGTGTCACTCGGAACAGACGGACCGGCAAGCAACAACAACCTGGATATGTTCGAGGAAATGAGACTGGCTGCATTGATCCACAAAGGTGTATCTGGTGACCCAACGGCAGTGCCAGCAGGCGAAGCGTTATTACTTGGAACGTCATACGGTGCCAAATCCATCTTCTTGAACAATACCGGAGCACTCCAGGTCGGCATGAAGGCTGACTTTATCGCCTTGGACATTGAACAGGCACATTTCTATCCACATACAGACCTGATCTCACATACAATCTACTCGGCTTCTGCCAAAGATGTTGAGCACGTATGGGTGGATGGGAAACAAGTGGTGAAACATGGCGAATGTCTGACGCTGGATGAAGAGCGCATTTTGCGTGAGTCTCAATTGGCATTTGATGGTCTGCTTGCTCGATAATTGCAGGACAGCATCATAGGGAAAGGAAGTTCGGCTTTTGAAGAAAAAAAAGAAGTGGATATGGATTTCGCTGCTTGCACTGGTTCTGATTCTGTTTGGACTTCAGCGTTATTACGTCCATGTCACGCAGGACCAGCGCAAGGAAGAAGCGCTCGCCATACAAGCAGCACAGGAGCAACTGGGCATTACATCCTATGATGAATTGCGTAAGTACATCTGGGGAGACAAAGAAGGCTCTGACAACATCTACTGGACCCTGACCGGCAAAAACAAGGATAACCAGGATGTTATGGTCTGGGTTAAGTTCGACGCAAACAATCAACCTGCTACGGGTGCAAACGCTGTACACAGTGAGCTGCTGCAGAATGGCATGTCCGAAGCGCAGATACGCAATCGCTTCAGTTCTGAAGTTCCTGCCGGCGAGATTAAGCGAATCATGCCCGGAGTTGTGAATGGAATATATGTGTGGCAAGTGTATTATAAAGACGGTACGCATAACCACTATCGCTTTTATCGTTTTAGCAATGGAGAACAGGTGGACCTGGTCTACACACTCCCGAACAGCTAGAACAAATAGAGCGACATAGCTAGAGAATTAAAGAAATGAAAGAACCGGCAGACGGATATCCGACTGAACCGGTTCTTTGTGTTGTCTGTAAACATATTTGATTTAAATAGTTAAAATTAATAATTTATTCATATTTTCGCCTTCGAAATTGTATATACGATGTGATATACTCAGATATGTACTCAAAGTTACATTCAAAAACAAATAAACCTGTCGAAATTATCGCAGGAGTCAATGTGCACATATTCGTATATACCAATAAGCCAGTAGGTTGGGCCAAAATCTGGGAGGGGTAATTCACTTGAAGCTAAAAGTATTGCCTATTGCTTTAACTGCCGTCATTTCAGCCGTTGTGTTGTTTGGAGGTTGGTTTGTATATCGTCAGGTGGCTGTGCAGAATCCGATTGAAAAGATGGTTACCCAGTACGATGGAGTCAATGACGTTCAATTAACTATTAACCGCAATGACGTACAATTGAAACTGGATCTGCAACCTGATGTTGATTTGGGCAGACTGGTACAATATATTCACAAAGAAGGACAGACCCTGATTGGAACACGATCACTAAAGTTGGATGTTGTGGATCATTCCAGTGAAGCACTGGAGAGTTGGTGGGGGGATGCGATGTTTACCGTAGCTCAGGCGATGGAGAACAAGCAATATACCGAGATTACACCAACGTTGTCAAAGATGGCGACGAATGGAATTAAGGTAAATACAGCGATGGATGACAACAATGTATATGTCAGTCTCAGAGACGGAGATGCCAGCAAGTTTATTATTCTGCCGCGTGTGCCCGGTCAGATAGGAGTGTGGCCTAATGCCTAAGTGGACAAAAGAAGTTGCCATCGGATTTTTTCCCGTATTGATTATTTTCCTTGCTTTTACTGGTGTTAATATTGTTCCAATTCTGATTGCAGCGGTGCTTGTCGGAGCTTTGCTGTTCATGATGCAAATGCGTGGTGGGATTACAGTAGGCGCTGCACAGGAACGTAAACGGAAGAAAAAAGGACCTTCCAAGCTTACTTTTGAAGAAATTGGCGGACAGGACAGTGCGAAGCAGGAATTGCGTGAAGCGCTTGACTTTCTCATCAAACATGAAGAAATCCGGAAGTTCGGGATTCGCCCGTTAAAAGGGATTTTGCTGACGGGCCCTCCAGGGACAGGGAAAACGTTGATGGCCAAGGCTGCTGCCCATTACACCGATTCTATTTTTGTAGCAGCATCGGGTAGTGAGTTCGTGGAAATGTATGTTGGTGTGGGTGCCAGCAGAATTCGGGATTTGTTCAAGGACGCGAGAACCCGTGCCACCAAGGAAAATAAGGAAAACGCTATTATCTTTATCGATGAAATCGATGTCATCGGGGGGAAACGTGAGGGTGGTCAACAGCGTGAGTATGATCAAACTCTGAATCAGCTCCTGACGGAGATGGATGGAATCTATTCTTCTGATACGCCGAGAATCCTTGTTATCGCTGCAACAAACCGTAAAGAGATGCTGGATAGCGCCCTGACGCGACCGGGACGTTTTGACCGCCACATTCAAGTGGACTTGCCTGACAAGAAGGGCAGAAAGCATATTCTGGAATTGCATGGGGTGAATAAACCTCTGATGAAGGAAGTTAATCTGGAGAAGACAGCTGAAGAATCGTATGGTTTCTCCGGTGCACAGCTCGAAAGTGTGATGAACGAAGCAGCAATATACGCCATGCGAGACGGGCTGTTAAACATCGAACAGCGGCATCTGTCCCTGGCTATTGATAAAGTCATGATGGGTGAGAAGACAGACCGTGAGTCCAGTGTGGAAGAGAAGAAAAGGGTCGCCATTCATGAATTGGGACATGCCATTATGGCAGAACTCGTTCGTCCAGGCAGTGTTAGTCAGGTGGCACTTAGTCCGCGTGGTCAGGCGCTGGGATATGTACGTCATAACCCGCAACAGGAACAGTTCCTCTATACGAAGCGCTTCCTGGAAGAGCAGATTATGATTGCACTCGGAGGAGCAGCTGCGGAGGAAATGTACTACGGTGGACGTTCCACAGGGTCACGCAATGACTTCGATCAGGCAACCAATGTTGTGCAGACGATGATGGCTTCGGGGTTGACTTCACTTGGGATTGTGAACATGGATATGGTCACAACCGAGGAACTGATGCGAGAGAATAAATTAATTCTGCAAGAACTGATGGAACAGACAAAGCAGTTGCTTGAAGAGCAACGGACAATTTTCGACAATTCACTCGACATCTTGATTCGTGAGGAAGTTTTGTCTGGCGAACAATTTCGTTGTCAATTTCGTGACAGTGCCCTTCTACCAGCATAATTTATTTATGCTGGTTATTTTTTTTTACATTTCACTCGTGCTAAGATATTATTATATGTTGGGTCGAAATTTGTAATTTTCGGCGAACAGGGTACAATAGAGAAATAGAGAACCGAAAGGATGGAGCAGAACCATGTTTTTCAAAAAAATAGGAGTTGTCGGCGGCGGAACGATGGGACAAGGTATTTCCCAGATGCTCGCAGCCAAAGGACTTGATGTGCTTCTCGTGGAGCATACAACACAAAAGCTGGATCATGCATATGACATGATCGAAACCAATCTGGATAAACAACTGGAGAAATGGGCGATTACAAAAGCGGAGAAGAAATTGATTCTTTCCCGTATTACCAAGGTAGCTCATTTAGCTGAACTTGGAACTTGCGACATGGTCATTGAGACAATTTCAGAAGATCTGGATGCGAAAAAAGCAGTATTCAGCCAACTGGACCAAGTTTGCCCAAGCAATGTCATTCTGGCAAGTAATACATCCACGCTGAGTTTGACCGAGCTTGCAAGCTCGACCAAATACCCAGAGCGTGTTATTGGTATGCACTTTATTCACCCGGTATCCCGGGTTGATCTTGTAGAGATTATTCGTGGACTGAAAACTTCGGATACAACATTCGAAGAGACCAGACGTTTTGTTGAAGAAGTAGCGGACAAAAAAGGAGTCATGATTTATGAATCCCCTGGATTCGTAACTTCCCGTCTGATCTGCCTGCTGATTAACGAAGCGTTGCATGTATTGCAAGAAGGTGTTGCATCTGCTGAAGATATCGATGATGCAATGCGTATCGGATACAACTTCCAACATGGACCACTCGAAATGGCTGACCGTTTCGGATTGGATTCTGTTGAAGCTGCACTCGAAAGAATGTTCCGTGAATTCGGAGAATTGAAATATCGTCCTTCTACAGTCCTGAAGAAAATGGTGCGTGCAGGACACCTGGGTGCCAAAACAGGCGAAGGATTCTTCAAGTACGACAAGGATGGTGACCGACTGTGAAAGTACTCGTAATTAATGCGGGGAGTTCCTCGCTCAAATATCAACTGTATAATATGACTGACGAATCTGTACTGGCTAAAGGTTTGGTAGAACGGATCGGAATGGATTCCTCCATTCTGACACACAAACCGACAGGCCGTGAGGATGTTACAGAAGTTAGTGAGATTCTGGAGCATACAACAGCGATCCGTAAAGTCATTGATATTTTGACTCACAAAGAAAATGGTGTACTGGATTCTGTAAGTGAAATTCAAGCTGTTGGACACCGCGTTGTTCACGGTGGTGAAGCATTTAAAGAATCTGCATTGGTAGATGATGCTGCCAAAGCTGAAATTCGTCGTTTGTTCGACTTGGCTCCACTTCATAACCCTGCAGCAATGATGGGTATTCGTGCGGCTGAATTAAATATGCCTGGTGTGCCACAAGTTATGGTCTTTGATACAGCGTTCCATCAGACGATGCCTGAAAAAGCTTACCTGTATGCTATTCCGCGTGTACTTTACAAAAAATATAAAGTACGTCGCTACGGCGCACATGGTACTTCCCATGATTTCGTAAGCAAGGCTGCTGCTGAATATCTGGATCGTCCAGTGGAGGATCTGAAAATCATCACTTGTCACGTGGGTAACGGCGGTAGTGTAACAGCAGTTCAAGGTGGCGTATCCGTTGATACATCGATGGGTATGACTCCGCTTGAGGGACTGATGATGGGAACGCGTTCTGGTGACCTTGACCCAGCCATCGTACCTTATGTAATGAACAAGGAAGAACTGAGCGTAAGCGAAGTGAACTCCATGTTGAACAAACACAGTGGATTGCTTGCGATCTCCGGAATCAGCAGTGACATGCGTGAGATTACGGAAGGTATGGAGAATGGCGATGCCAACTCCACGCTTGCTTTTGAAATGTACGAATACCGTCTGCGTAAATACATCGGCTCATATGCAGCTGCAATGAACGGTGTAGATGTGATCGTCTTTACGGCTGGTGTAGGTGAGAATTCCGTTGTACTTCGTCAAAAAGTATGTGAGCAGCTCACTTATCTGGGTGTTGAACTGGATGAAGCGTTGAATGCCATTCGTTCTGGCGAACCACGCCGGATCACAACAGCGAATTCCAAAGTGGAAGTTCTCGTTGTGCCAACTAACGAAGAATTGGTAATTGCACGTGATACACACCGAATCGTATTGAATTCTCAGTAATCTAACTGTAAAGTAAATATAGAATGACAAGGAAGTGCAGAGGACAGGCATAAGCCTGCCCGCTGCATTTTCAAATTCAGGAACCAAGGGGAGATATGGGCATGAATACGAATTGTGTAATTCGTAATGTGAACGAGCATGTGGGCGAAACCGTAACAATCGGTGCCTGGATTAACAACAAACGTTCCAGCGGTAAAATTCAGTTTTTACAGTTGCGTGATGGAACCGGATATATCCAAGGGGTTGTTGTGAAAAGTGAAGTTAGTGAAGAGATCTGGAACAATGCCAAGAGCCTGACACAAGAAAGCTCTTTGTATGTTACAGGTATTATTCGTGAAGAACCTCGCAGTGCGTCCGGTTACGAGATGACTGTTACAGGGGTTGAGATCATTCACCTGACTGAAAACTATCCAATTACGCCTAAAGAGCATGGTGTTGATTTCTTGATGGACCATCGTCATCTGTGGCTTCGTTCCATGAAGCAACGTGCTGTTATGGTGATTCGTGCAGAGATTATTCGCGCTGTTCAGCAGTTCTTTGATGGTAACGGATTCACACAAGTTGATCCTCCGATTTTGACACCATCGTCTGCGGAAGGAACAACGAACCTGTTCCACATCAAATACTTTGATGAAGATGCTTATCTGACACAAAGTGGTCAATTGTATATGGAAGCCGCAGCTATGGCGCTGGGCAAAGTATATTCATTTGGTCCAACATTCCGCGCAGAAAAGTCCAAAACACGTCGTCACTTGATTGAGTTCTGGATGATTGAGCCGGAAATGGCATTTGTAGATCACGAGGAAAGTCTGCGCGTGCAAGAGAAATTTATCGCTCATGTCGTTCAGTCCGTAGTGAAAAACTGCCGTGCAGAACTGGAATCTATCGGTCGTGACGTATCCAAACTCGAAGGCATCGTAGCTCCATTCCCACGTATTACGTATGATGAAGCGATTGAATTCCTGCATGGACAAGGCTTCGATATTCCTTGGGGAGAAGATTTTGGTGCACCGCACGAAACAGCAATTGCTGAGAAGTACAATACACCCGTCTTTATCACGCATTACCCTGCAGGAATCAAGGCATTCTATATGAAACCAGATCCGAATCGTCCTGAAGTTGTTCTCTGTGCGGATATGATCGCACCAGAAGGCTACGGAGAGATTATTGGCGGTTCGCAGCGTATCGATGATCCGGAATTGATGCAACAACGTTTTGAGGAGCACAATCTATCAGATGAAGCTTACCAATGGTATCTGGATTTGCGTAAATACGGATCGGTTCCTCACTCCGGTTTCGGTCTGGGATTGGAGCGGACGGTAGCATGGATCTGTGGATTGGATCATGTACGTGAAACAATCGCATTCCCACGTATGCTCTATCGTCTGTACCCTTAATGCTTAACCGAGGAGCGTCTATGGAAGACACCACATCCAAAGCTTGGTTGGATGGAGCAGCTTATGGCATGACTTCGGGTACAGCCCATCTGCCGTATGCCTTGTTACGTTTTTATCACCAGCTTGGCCTATCAGATGCAGAAGTGCTTCTGCTGATTCAACTGCTAGGGTTCCGTCAGGCAGAGTTCAATGAGTTTCCCACGCTTGAAGAGCTTGCGGCGCGCATGGGACTTGCACCTGAAGGCATTGCTAGAATGTTGCAACGTCTGATGAGGGATGGGTATATTTCTATTGACGAGCACCGTGACGAAGAACGGGACATCCAGTACGAGCGATATGATTTACATGGATTATATGCCAAGCTTGCAGCGTG
The DNA here is from genome assembly GCF_017874615.1 of Paenibacillus xylanexedens. Taxonomy (GTDB): domain Bacteria; phylum Bacillota; class Bacilli; order Paenibacillales; family Paenibacillaceae; genus Paenibacillus; species Paenibacillus xylanexedens. Next base: position 14,956 of record NZ_JAGIKV010000013.1, on the reverse strand, counting down.
CACTGCTGAAGAAGTAGCCGCATTCCGTGCGGAGCAGCAGAGTAGCAATACAGCACGTCAAGATTCGAACAGTGTTCAAAAAGAAGAGGAAGAACGGAACATGTTCTCCATCTTTGAAAAAGAATTTGGACGTCCGCTCTCTCCAATGGAGTGCGAGACGATATCCAGCTGGTTGGATCAGGACCGTTATCAAGAGGAACTGATTCTAATGGCTCTGAAGGAAGCGGTTTTTGCAGGCAAAGTACATTTCCGGTATATCGATCGAATTCTGCTTGAGTGGAGTCGCAATCGTGTCAAGACCGTTCAAGACGCGAAGGCGTACACGCAGCGGTTTCGTAATGGTGGACGTTAATTCCAGCGTAGGCAGGGACAAGAAACAGGCCAGAAGTCATTCTGTGCCTGTTTTTTTTGGATTAAAGATTGGATGAGTGATCAGCAACATCAACCTTTCAGGCAATGATTTCATTTTGTTTTACAAAAATTTGATAGATCACGCAGGGGTTAACGCACAAGCTGTCGTCTATTGTATTGGAGAGGAGGGGAGAGTTATTGATGAAGCGCGCGTAATCGAACAAATCCGTCAAGGAGATACATCCCAGATGCGTACTCTGATTGATAAGTATAGCCAGCATGTATACCATGTGGCCTATTCCGTACTCAGGAACGATCAGGAAGCACAGGATGCAGCTCAGGAGGCGTTCATACAGATGTATAAGTCTCTCCCCGACTACCGTTCTGAAGGTTTCAAAACGTGGTTAACCCGAATTGCCTTTCACAAAGCGATTGATGCCAAACGCAAGCTGGGCAGACGAACTGCTGAGGATCTGGGTGGAGAAGAAAAAATAATCAATATACCCGGACGGGATGAAGACGTTCTTACCCGTCTCGTTCGTGAAGAGCGTCAGGATAAACTTCGCGAACGAATTAATCAGTTGCCTGCTCAGCATCGTGACATTATCACTGCGTATTATCTAAGCGAAAAAAATTATGAGCAGATTGCCAGTGATGCACAGGTGGCTGTGAAGACTGTGGAATCCCGCTTGTATCGTGCACGGCAGTGGATTCGAAAACATTGGAAGGAGGATGAATGGCGTGAGTAAACAGGAGAAGTATACCGCTGCGCAATGGACTAATTATATTGAAGGCCATATGAGTGAAACTCAAGCGAACCAAATGGAACAGCTTCTGATGGAAGATCCGGATGCGATGGACATCTATCTGGAAGCGCTTGGTATCCATGGAGAACTGCCTCCGCTACATGACCCAACAGGGTTTGCGGATTCAGTCATGCATCGGATTGAGGGCATTCAATCACCCAAGGTACAACGCAAATCCCGTGCTGGACGAAACCGGCGCTGGCTTGATCATAAAGTGTTCCATTACGCGGTAGCGGCCTGTTTGACATTGATCTTCCTCTCGTCTGGACTTTTTGACAAGGTAGCACCATATCACAAGTTCCAGGATGGCGACCACAGAGGGTCTTTTACCGAGAAATGGACGGAGGCAGCCACTTCATGGCTGGATAACTTCAAGCCTAAACCATAAATAGTTTCGCATTGCCTGAAAAGAAAGGATGACGACTGTGCACTCAGATCGTAACAAATTACTCGCATTTCTATTAAACCTGATACCCGGTCTTGGTTTTATGTATTGGGGTCGAGCCGCAAGAGCCGTAATCTATCCATTGCTATTCTTTGGAACAGCTGTTGGCTCATTCATGCTGGCCATGTTGGTAAGTGAGAGGGAATTGATGATTTTCGGGGCTTTGGGGGCCATATTCTTCTGGTGTGTCAGCATGCTGGATATGATTATCGTTCTGCTCCGTGCCCCTTCACTGCATGATGCTCATTACCAAGGTTATGGGGCACATTACGGTGGTCTCCATCAAGGCCCCGCTTACAAGGAAGCATACGCTGGTCAGGAAGGGCATCTCGGACAGATGGAGCAGGAGGAGCCACATCAACATCCAGGTGGTGAATATGGCCATCCTGAGGGACCCTATGGTCAACCCATGTACCGAAAAGGCAGTGAGGGTGAACGGTTCTTCACCATTTTGCTCTCATTTGTTCCGGGATTGGGACATCTTCATCTGGGATTGTTACATCGCGGATTGTCGTTTCTGATGGCGTTCTTTGGTTCATTTGCCATGATGGTCTTCGTGGCTTCGATCACCAATGAATCCGTATTTTTAATGTTCCTACTCATACTGCCCGTAATTTGGGTATATTGCATGTTTGATGCGGTGCAGCATGTCCACCGTAAGCAGGCTGGTGAGGTGTTGCAGGATCGGACATTATTCGAGGAATTGGAGATGGGCAGAGTAGCCGGACGACGTAGCAAAGTGCTTGCAACGCTGCTATCTGCTTTTCCAGGTGCGGGTCATCTCTATCTCGGATTGCAAAAAAGAGGCATGCAATTGATGTTCCTGTTCCTGGGCAGCATCTATGTTCTAGACCTGCTTCACTTATCGGTGTTTCTGTTCATGATTCCGTTGATCTGGTTCTACAGCTTCTTTGACGGGCTCCAGTGCTCCAGTCGTTATGGACGCGAACCATTGGTTGATCAACCAATCTTCAAGGACTGGGCCCGCCATCAGCGTCTGATTGGATTCGGGATTGCCGCGCTGGGTCTATATTACCTGACGATCCGTCTTGTCATTCCACAGCTGAATGAGCTCTTCCCTAATGCATTTATGACGTATGAGATACGTTCCTATTTAAACACTGTCATTGTATCCTTGCTGCTCATTTTTGGCGGCTTGAAGCTGCTGTTCGGCAAGCAGCGTGGAGCGGGTATCCAAAGTGCTGCTCATCGAAATGATGAGGGAGCAGACAGTCTCTTTTTATTCAAGGATCGGGATGATCGACTGTAGAGTGACCTAAAGATTATTTACACTGACACTACGATGACAGAGCAACCTTTCAATCGCTGTTATCCCATAACAGAAAAACACGCCAAGGGCTATGTATATCAGCCTTGGCGTGTTTTTGGTTTTGCAGCTTTGATTTCGAATAAATGATTGCTATTTCGTAGCGCCCTTCAGCAGAAGTTGACGGTACATCACTTCGAACAGGAACTCGAACGCTTCCAGATGACGTTTCGCTTCAAAAGCATCCTTACCCCACGCATATATGCCGTGGTTCCGAAGCAAGATCCCTGGTACGTTGGCATCAAGTACACCTGGCACCAATTCAGCGATAGATGGAATGTCCGCAAAGTTTGGCAGGACGGGTACACGAATCTCCGCATTTTCTTCCCAAATGTTGAAAGCCTTGATCAATTCGATTCCTTGAATCGGTACGTGTCCATCTGCTCCAAAGAATTCACTGATCAGGTTGTTAAACACAGTATGCACGTGGAATACAGCGCCACATCCCGTCAAACGATAGATTTCGCAGTGAATCAACGTTTCGGCACTTGGTTTCAACGCTGTTGTTTCAATTGCTTTGCCGTGCTTGTCCACAAAAAGGAAGTCTTCCGGTGTGCGAAGAGATTTGTCTTTGCCTGAGGCGGTAACCGCAAAATAAAATTGCTCCGGGTCAAAGTCTCCTACACGCATCGACAGATTGCCGCTTGTTCCGGGGAACCAGTTACGACTGGCGAACAACGCTTTAATATCAGCCAGTTCTTCAAGGACCTGACGTTTGTGTTCCAATGTAATTTTTTCAAAGCCCATCGTTTACAGCACTCCTTGTGTTTGCTTCTGTTTCATATCTTCGATGATATCGTAAAAGGTGACGAATGGCACATGGTCTACACCCAGCTCAATACATTTGTCCGTTAAAATGGAGCGAGAGTAGACGAGATCAGCAATCTTTGCACCCTCAAAATCTGTCAAACTGTCTCCAATGAGGATTCGATTGTATTGATCTTCCGGGAAGGTACGAATCACGGTTGTTTTACACATGCCGCAGCCGCTCTTACAAGGAGGCTGGCAGGGATGCTGCCATTCAATCCGAATGGTTTCGCCCGAGAAGTCAGCACCGTTGCAATAGACATGATCTTGAGGGATATGGAATGGTTCGAGTAATGGTTCGATAAAAAAGTCCATACCGCCACTGGTCACATTGAATTCGATCCCTTCGCTGCGAACGTAGTCAAGAAACTCGCTGAATCCTTCACGGATCCCCGCTTGTCCAAGCACAAATTCCACAATTTCATCTTTCTGCGATGCAGGCAATAGAGCGAACATGGCTCCAACACCTTCACGCAGCGAGATTTTCTGCTCAATCGTATCTTTCATAATCGCTTCAATGCCCTCAGGCTTGAAATGTTTCATGATCGCTACGATGTTGTCCGAGAGCGTAATTGTACCGTCAAAGTCACAGAAAATAACTGTTTTCTTATCACTTCTCATCGTTCGCCACCCCACAGGTCCAATGCGCTTTTCAGCTCTGGATGTTCGATTGCATATTCTGCCAATGGAATGGAACGCTGGGCTGCCTCAATGGCTTGCAGGAATGCACGTCCGCCTGCTTCAGTGCCCATCAGATGTCCATGAATACCGCCACCAGCATTAACGATGACATCTGTGCCAAAGTCGCGCAAAATGAGCGGTACAAGGCCTGGATGGATACCGGCTGAAGGCACTGGCATACTGGTTCGTACTGGCAGATCAGCTGTCAGTAATTGCTCCGTGATCGCCATATTTTCTTCTTTCGGCATCGTAACCGAACCATAAGGAGAAGGGAAGAGCACCAGATCGGCACCCGCAAGACGCATCAACTGGCCAAGTACAACCGAAGCCGACATGCCGTAATGTGGTGAAGGATACAGTGCACCTGCAAGAGCAGGGTGAGCCATAATTGGCACATTGATGTCAGGATCACTGCTGAGTTCATGCAGCACATCATATCCGTAAGACAATACGTTGAATAGCAGGGCATTGGCTCCTGCACCAATAGCACGTTCAGCTTGTTGCTTCAGACGAGATGTAGGTCCTGTAAGATTAGTTGCATATAGAAGTTTCTTGCCTGTCTCTTGGCGTGCCTGTTCGGCAGCTTTCATGCAGACCTCGACTCTTTTTTCGATAGGTGTCAATTTGTTCTCAAACAGAATCTCATCGTCCTTGATCAGATCAACGCCCCCAAGGGCTTGACGAATAAATTGTTCACGCAGTTCATCTGCATCCAGTCCGATAACTGACTTAAAGATACTCATTAACAGTGGACGATCATGTACACCAAGCAGATCACGAACACCATTCAGTCCAAACTTGGGTCCCGGGAATGCACTGAGGAAGCCATCCGAGAAACCAAGCTTTGTTAATTTGATCCGGCCATCCATTGAGATTTTGCCAAAGACCGTCACAAGCAGGGCGGGGATATCACGGCTGAAGTTAATATCAGGATATCCGATGGTAATATCGGCGTAACGCTCACCCGCAGCCATGCCTTCAGCTTCATGTACTTCTACGCTGATGACTTCACCCAGATGTTTCTGCATGGCTTCACGCTGGGCTTGCGGCAACTCCGTCCAGCTACCAACGGTCATGCCGATCGCGATAGACTGAGCCTTCTTGCGAAAGTCTGCATGATCATCATGCAGACGATATGTGGCTGTGCACATGTTATTCATTTTAAATCCCCTTCCAAAGCAGCTCCCATCTCCCGTGAGCGCTCTGCACAGCGGTTGACTGCTGCGATTACATTTTCAAAGAAATCTCCTTCGTCCAGCGTTTTCAGTGCTGCCTGAGTTGCCCCTCCCGGGGATGTCACATCACTACGAAGCTTCATCGGTTCCAAACCGGTTTGTTGTACCATTCGTGATGCACCAAGCACCGTCTGAACAGTGAGATCACGAGATTGCTGGCTGGATAAACCACCACGAATACCTGCGGCAATCATGGCCTCCATTAAATAGTATACATAAGCAGGGCCGCTTCCGGAAATCCCTGTGAGCACTTCAAGTTTATCTTCAGGCACGATGGTCACGATACCAACCGCTTCAAACATGGTCATCACCGTACTGCGCTGCTCATCCGTAATCTCCACAGAGAAGGCAAGCCCGGTTGCACCGAGTCCAATAGTACTGGATGTGTTCGGCATGGTTCTGGCGATCGGTTGTTTACGACCAAGCAAGGACTGCATCGTGCGGATTGATAATCCGGCGATGACAGACACGATCAGTTGATCAGGTGATAACAGCGGCCCAAGTTCGCGCAGCGCTGCGGCAGCATCTTTGGGTTTCATACAGAGTACAATGACCGGAGTGGAGGCAAGATGATCCAGAGATTGTGAAGCCGTTCCGGTATGTACTGCATAACGGGTGCTGAGCTCCTCCTGACGCTTCTGGTTGCTGCGGTTCAGCATCGTAATATCCTGAGGACGAACGACTAGGCGGGAGATCAGTCCGCGCACGATGGCTTCAGCCATCGCGCCTGCCCCGTGGAAAGTAATCTTCTGTTGTAGTAACGTCTGTTGCTCTTGACTCATATTTATCGTTCCTCCTATATAACTGGTGCTGGGATATTATTGACGAATCTGTCCATTGCCTGTAATCCGATATTTGGTTGACGTGAGTGCTGGCAGTCCCATCGGTCCACGTGCATGCAGTTTCTGGGTACTGATTCCGATTTCGGCTCCATAGCCAAATTCAAATCCGTCGGTGAAACGTGTGGACGCATTGTGATAGACGGCTGCTGCATCCACATCATGCATGAAGCGCTCAGCATGGGCTGTATCCCGGGTTACGATACACTCGGAATGTTTGGTTCCGTAATGTGCGATGTGCTGCATCGCTTCGTCCAGGTTCTCGACCACCCGGATATTTAAAATATAGTCGTTGTACTCGGTCGCATAGTCTTCCTCGGTTGCCTCAAGGGCAGAAGGAACAAGGCGGCGTACCGTGTCGCAGCCTTTCAAGACCACACTGGCCTCACGGAATTGCTCGGCAAGTGCAGGCAGATGCTCTTCCGCATATGCGGCATGCAGCAGCAACGTTTCCATGGAGTTACATACGGATGGACGTTGTGCCTTGGCATTGATGGCAATTTCGGCTGCCATAACTGGATCAGCTGATTCATCCACATAGGTATGGCAGATGCCCGCCCCAGTTTCGATGACAGGTACCGTTGCGTTGGCAACCACATTACGAATGAGGGAAGCCCCGCCGCGTGGAATGATGACGTCTAGCAGTCCGTTCAACTTGAGCATCTCGTCTACGGAAGCACGATCTGCATCTTCAACCAGTTGCAAAGCATCAGCAGGCATGTCTGTCGTTGTGAGTGCCTGATGCAGCACCTCCACAATTTTACGATTGGAGGACAGGGCAGAGGAGCCGCCGCGCAGAAGCACTGCATTACCTGTTTTGAGACATAATCCGGCTGCGTCTACAGTTACATTAGGACGAGCTTCGTAGATGATGCCAATCAGGCCAATCGGCACTCTTAATTTTTCAACATGTAATCCGTTTGGACGGGTGAATGTCTCTAACACTTCGCCGACTGGATCAGGCAGATCTGCAATCTGACGTAACCCTTCAGCAATGCCAGCAATCCGCTCCTTATTAAGTGCGAGTCGATCCAGCATGGATTCCGGCGTACCTTGTTCTCTGCCGCGTTCCAGATCTTCGGCGTTTGCCGTAATGATGGAATCCGTTTCCTTAATCAAAGCATCTGCCATGACACGCAGGGCCGTATTTTTCTGTTCTGTATTCAATCGGTTCAGCTGTGGAACCGTGGTTTGAGCTTTGCTGGCTTTTTCTCTGACTTCACTCATCGTAATTCCTCCTCTTATATATAAAGTTGAGTATTCCAACCACTATATAGCTTCTTGTTTATTTTAACGTAATCCATTCGTCTCTATGAATAACCTCAAGTCTGTGGAGGCTAGCGAGTTGTTTCATCACTTCGCCACTGGGAAGTCCGGCAATGAGTCGAAGCTGGTCATCATCATAATTGACAATACCGCGACCGAGCAAGGTTTCGTCCATGCCAATGACCTCTACGACGTCTCCGGCGTGGAACGTCCCCAGTACCCGCTTGACCCCTACAGGTAGAAGACTGTGGCCCCCATGGACGAGGGCCTCTTCAGCGCCATCATCCACAACGACGGTTCCCAGCGGAGTAGACATGAAGCCAAGCCACTGCTTTTTACGGGATAGCGAAGCGAGTCGTGTCTCAAAGTAAGTTCCTTTACCCGTGCCATCAACTGCCTTCTGCATATCTCCGGGTTCTTTCACACTTCCCACAAATACCGGTACGCCTCCACGTGTAGCAACCTTGGCTGCATCAACTTTGGATCGCATTCCGCCTGTGCCAACCGTTGAACCTGAACCACCGGCAAAAGCATAGATCTCCGCCGTGATTTCGGGGATACGGTCGTAACGCACGGCAGAAGGATCTTTGCGCGGATCTGCGGTGTACAGGCCGTTGGTATCGGTAAGAATGATCAGATGCTGTGCCTTCACCAGGTTTGCAACCAATGCGGACAACAGATCGTTATCACCAAACTTCAATTCGTCCACCGACACCGTATCATTCTCATTAAAAATCGGAATCACTCGCTGTTTGAGCAGTTCCTCCACAGTCATGCCTGCATTACCCATGCGTTTACGACTGTGAAAGTCTGTACGAGTTAACAAAATTTGCGCCGTAGTAACGCGGTGCGCTGCAAAAGCCTGTTGATATGCCTGCATCAATAATGCCTGCCCAACGGCCGCTGCGGCTTGTTTCTCATGTAGCAGTTTGGGGCGCTGAGGGTAACCGATCTCCCGGAATCCGGCCGCTACCGCTCCTGAGGTGACCAGAAGTACTTCATGGCCCTGATCAGCCAATGCTGCAATTTCTCCGGCAAAAAAAGTGATCGAACTGCGATCCAGACCGCCTTCTTCCGTTGTAAGCGAGCTGCTTCCAATCTTAACTACAATACGTGAAGTCATAGTTTCACTTCCTTAAACATGATTAATAAGTGCTTCTGGAGCAGGCTTTTGCGGGTACAAAAAAAACTCCCGCCCTTTAGTTAAAAAGGACGAAAGTTCGTTACTTCCGCGGTACCACCTTTATTGATGATTAGATCATCCGGCTTCATGCCCTGTAACAGAAGGCACTGTCCTGCACGTAACAGGCCGCTCAGGGGTAGGTTTCAGAGAAGAGCCGCGGTAAATTCTTTCAGCAGGGTGGAATTTACTCTCTGGGCGCGACTGATATTCTCTTACTGGTCCCGTCATCACGTTTCGTTCAATATTTCTTATAACATACCATGGAAACTTGGCATATGCAAAGGGGTTATGGTCCTGTAAATTACTTGAATAAATTCAGCTTGCCAATCCGCTCGACAGCTTCGCGTAATCGGTTTTCATCACTTAACAGTCCCGCGCGCACATAGCCTTCGCCATGCGAACCAAATCCAATACCTGGGGCTACGGCTACCTTGGCTTCTCGCAGTAACAAGTCTGCAAATGAAGCGGAGGTATAACCGGCAGGTACAGGTAACCAGCTGAAGAATGAACCCGCTGGTTTCGAAGCTTGCCAACCAATCGAGGAAAGAGAGTCATAAAATGCATTGCGACGCGATTCGTAACGTGAAACCAGCGAAGTAACACATTCCTGAGAGCCAGTAAGTGCTTCCGTTGCGGCAGCCTGAATCCCACCGAAGAGACTGACATAGATATGATCCTGAAGCAGATTGATTTTAGAGACAATCTCCGCATTGCCAAGCGCGAATCCAACACGCCATCCAGCCATATTGTACGTTTTGGATAACGTATAGAACTCAATGCCCACTTCTTTGGCACCAGGGGCTTGCAGGAAACTTACGGGACGATGTCCGTCAAATCCAATAGCACCGTAAGCAAAGTCGCTGGCTACTACGATTTGATTTTGAATGGCAAATTCAACCGTATCTTCGTAGAACGAAAGGGGTGCCGTTGCTGACGTTGGGTTGTTGGGATAGTTCAGGAACATCAGCTTGGCTTTCTCCCGATCTTCGGCTGTAATAGCTTCATAATCCGGCAGGAATGCATTGGACTCGAGCAAAGGCATAAATGACATGTTTGCTTTGGCGAGTGCAACACCAGACCAGTAATCCGGGTAGCCCGGATCTGGAACGAGAACGGTGTCGCCGGGGTTAAGCAGGATCTGAGGTAACTGAACCAATCCGGTTTTGCCTCCGAACAGAATGGCTACTTCAGTCTCGGGGTCCAGATCAACATTGTAATCTTCCTTATAACGTTTGGCGACAGCTTCCTTCAGGAAAGAGTGCCCTCTAAAAGGGGAGTATTTGTGGTAGAGGGGATTCTCAGCCGACTCTTGCAGTGTTTTCACAATATGAGGTGGTGTAGGTGTATCCGGGTTCCCCTGACCCAGATTAATCACGTCATGTCCACTTGCGATTTCACGATTTACATTTTGAACAAGGGTAGCAAAAAATTGCGTTGGCAGCTGTGTCATCACATCAGAAGTCGGTATCTTAAAAGCTGAACGAGCAGATGTATGGTCTGATTGGGTCATTATATTCATCACTCCGGTTATTAATAATGGCAAATAGTTCTCATTAATTTATCACGTCAATCCCGAGCTGTATAGAGGGAAATCCACTTGAATATACAGTACATAGGAGCAAAGAGCGGAGTATTGTACAAAATTGAAAGTACTCATTTAGTTTTGTCCATTGAGCTGAGAGAAGCCATGTTTTATGATAATATCCGATAATGATAATCAATATCATTAATTTCTTACACAACGCACATGATACAGGGGGAGAAATAGAAATGAAAAAGGGCATACGAAATACGGGAGTATTATTAACGATCACATGGTTATCCATTTTGCTGTTGGCTTGTGGAAATCAGGCTATAACACCTGCTGCTGGCGCAGAAGATTCCAAAGCAGCCACAGAAACGACAGAGACCCAAACTACAAAGGAAGAAACGAATGAGGGCGAGACCCGGATATTCAAAGACTGGACTGGCCATGAAGTTGAGATTCCTGTAAATCCGAAGCGAGTTATCTATCATGGAGAAGTTACAGGGGATCTGCTCGCGCTTGGTGTTGTTCCTGTCGGCATACTTCGTCAAGAGGGAACCGTATTTGATGATCAGGTTGCTCAGTCAGAAGATGTAGGATTTCCGATCAGTGTGGAAAAGGCGTTAGACCTGAATCCCGATCTAATCATTTTCTCGAACAGTGATGAAGCTCAATATGATCAGATCGCAAAGGTTGCACCCACAGTTACATTTGATTCGTTTGGTTTAATAGAAGATCGCATGCGTATCCTTGGCGATTTGTTGAATAAGAAGCAAGAAGCGGAGGACTGGATTACGGCTCATCAAAAAGCGACGGAAGAGATGTGGACGCAACTTCATGAGAACGGATTAAAAGAAGGGGAGACGGCTTCGGTATTCACCATGTATCCCGGGAATCGTTTGTTTGTCATGGCGGGTGCAGGATTGCCACAATTGTTATACGGAAAAGATGGGCTGAAGCCAACCGCGGAAATCCAGAAAGTATTGGATGAAGACATGGGATTTGTAGAGATTTCGACTGAAAAATTATCTGAATTTGCCGGTGATCGGATATTTATTTTGGATCCCGTGACCGACGATGCGAAACAATCCACTAAGGAATTGCTGGATAGTACAATCTGGAAGAACCTGCCTGCGGTGAAAGAAGGAAAAGTATATCGTTTTAATATCGTAAAAGCTTCTAGTGATGCCCTTTCCAGGGAGTGGCTGTTACAGGAGCTGCCAAAACAGATGATTCAATAATGGTGATGAGCCAATAAGGCACCAGTAACACCTTTGAGTAATGCAGTTATAAAAAAGTGAAAGGGGCCTTCAACATTTCGTTGAACGCTCTTTTTTGCTGAATAAACTCATATCTGGATTATTAACAATCGCTCGCTTATAATCAGACCATACAGAATGATTGATAATTATTCTCATTTTAGTAAAACGAGGTGAACCGACATGCAGGCTTTGGATGCCGATGGGGGAGCGTTGTTCTTTTCAGCATTCATGTTTCGGCTGGATCATCTGGTACGTCGAATTGAACCACCTGAACAGGTGATGCTGGAAGTTGCTTGCGAGAAACATGCCTTCCTGATCTGCGAAGAAGGGGATGGGCGTTTATATATAGGGCATGAGCAGTTTCCGTTTACTACGGGATGTGTTTATCCGCTTTCTCCGGGAGAGGGGTACCAGATTGAACATCGTAATAACTCGGAATTGAAATATATCATAATGGCTTTTGATGTTATTCATGTGTTGACGGGTGATCCCGAGCTCTTTACCCGCCCTGTATTTGAGCACAGAAACCAATTGAATGGTTATCCCTATGCTCCGTTAAGTGGGTTGCTGGAGCAGATGTATGTCATTCGGAATTATAAAACAGATGCCGAATACAGTCATCTGAATGCACAGTTCCAAAAATGGATGGAGATGATCATTACCCGGTACACTTCTCCAAAGACGGAACAGAGTATGGAAGCAAGGCTACACAGTACGATTCAATATGTGGACGATCATTATGCTGAAGAAATCACTGTCCAGAAACTGGCACGACTTGCGGAGATCAGACCTGTACAATATACGACCCTTTTCAGACAACTCACGGGTCACAAGCCGCTCGATTATGTGAATCATGTACGCATCAAACATGCCAAGGACTGGCTTCGCAAATCAGATGAACCACTTCGGGATATAGCGAGTCGCGTGGGGTTTAAGGATGAGTATTATTTCAGCAGGCGTTTTCGCCAAATGACGGGATTATCTCCTCGTCAATATGACAGATCGATTCAGCAGCAGACGTTAGTACAAGATTGGTTGGGTCATGATGTGAATATTCCAGTAAATCCGGAGCGAATTATGTATTACGGAGATTCCGCTGGGGATCTGCTAATGCTGGGTATTCAGTTGCTGGAAGATCGGACATATGACGCGGTCGCTCCGGTTAATGTGGAAGCCGCTGTTATCATGAAGCCGGATTTGATTATTTTTGATAGCAGCAATGAACAGCAGTATGAACAACTTCACCGGATTGCACCGACGCTTGCTTACAATTCACATGCCACGTTGGAAGAACGAATGCGCAGATTGGGCAGCTGGTTTGGCAGACAACCGCAGGCTGAACAATGGCTAACCTCCTATGCGGAGCGTGCTGAGCAGATGTGGGCGAAGATCCATACTATGATTGAAGAGGGGGAAACGGCATCCGTATTTACATACCATCGGGGTGCACGATTATTTGTTATGGGCAATATCGGTCTGGCGCCTATGTTATATCATCCAATGGGATTCAGTCCAGTTACCAAAGTGAAGGAAGCACTTGCGGCAGGCAGAGCCTATAAGGAAATTTCGGCTGAAGCGGTACGTCAGTACGCGGGAGATCATGTGTTTGTTATGCTGCCTGATGAAGTTGTGGCAAGACAGGCTACAGAGATGCTGATGAAAAGTCCCAGTTGGCGGGCCCTTCCGGCTGTGCAGAGTGGTCGGGTATACCCTGTGGAGGAGTCAATCTGGAATGTGGGTGATGCGCTCACGAGTGATCGATTGTTGACCCTGCTCCCTGAGTTGTTGTGTGAAAGTTCATAATAAAAACAGGCTTGCAGTCCTCAAGAGGATCAAGCTATGATAGCAGGTATTACGGTTCAGAGGAGTGCTTGTCATGACAGAAAAACAACAGGGAGAAATGCGTGTAGCCCTGATTCAGGGCGATATTCAACTCGGAGACCCTGAGGCCAATCATAAACATATGCAGACGTTGCTTGAGCGGGCGGTAGAACAATATCCGGATCTGGGGCTGGCTGTGTTACCTGAGATGTGGAATACCGGATACGCTTTGACTCAAATTCATGAACTCGCTGACCTGGATGGCCAGAAATCTCGGGAATGGCTGTCTGCTTTTGCTCAAAAACATCAAATTTCCATCGTTGGCGGTTCAATTGCCGAGAAACGGGATGGTCAAATATACAATACAATGTACGCTTATGATCGTGAAGGAAAACAGGTAACACGATACGATAAATTACATTTGTTTCGTCTAATGGATGAGGAGAAATATTTACAGCCAGGTGCAGAACCTGAAATTTTTGAATTGCAGAACGGTCTTACAGCGGGTGCTTCGATCTGTTATGACATCCGGTTTCCGGAACTTGCCCGCACCCTTGCTTTGAATGGTGCCAAGGCATTGATTGTACCCGCCGAATGGCCGAACCCTCGTTTGCACCACTGGCGTACGTTGCTTACCGCACGAGCGATTGAGAATCAGATGTATGTGATCGCCTGTAACCGTGTGGGTAAAGGGGGAGAGACTGAATTTTTCGGACATTCCCTCATCATTGATCCTTGGGGTGAGATTGTGGCTGAAGGTGGCGAAGGGGAAGAGATCGTGACCGGAATTATTCGTCCATCTCTGGTAGATGAGGTTCGCGGAAGGATTCCCGTATTTGAAGACCGTCGACCTGGCGTTTATTTTGGCGGAAAATAAAAACTGAAATTAAATTCTTCAGAAAAAGTGTTTATTCTTCCAGGACGCGGGTAATGATAAGTATCCCGTCACCAAGGAGGATGATCAATCAATGGACAACCATGTGAAAGATACGCTCAGGAGACTGGAACAGGATAATACAAGGGAAGATCACTTAAGGGCATTCTTAGAGAATGGAGCAGGAGGGCTATCACCCCCTGATTCAACTGTTCAGGACGAAGGCCGTGTAATGAATCAGCAAAACAGGCTGACAAGCGATCGTAATTTGCGTAAATAAACCGCCAAACATGAAGTTTTCTTATGTACGTTTCTACGTTAACATTATAAATTAGCATTGTAGCTAAACAACTTAACAAGCAACATTGTACTGTAACCAGTTACTGTGATTGCAAAGTAAGAACTCTATCCTGCGGATGCGGGAAACGAGTATATGACAAAGGGGCTGTCCCATAAGTCATAAAAATGGCTAGGGACAGACCTGTTTTCCAAATTGTAAAACAAAAAGAAGCCTTTCCTTGGTAAAATGGAAGT
>NZ_JAGIKV010000012.1 GCF_017874615.1 Paenibacillus xylanexedens | reverse complement strand
CTTCCATTTTACCAAGGAAAGGCTTCTTTTTGTTTTACAATTTGGAAAACAGGTCTGTCCCTAGCCATTTTTATGACTTATGGGACAGCCCCTTCTGACATAAAGTTTCCTATTATAAATTTTCTTTAACCTAAAAGGTTCTGATTCATCAATCCTTAATTAAGGGTTCTATTGGGATGAAGTGCACGAGCCATTGCATCCATATAACCCTGAACAGTGCGTTGACTCACTTCTGTTTCTGGAGCAAGAATTTCAAAAAGGTGGAAGCAACCGGGATAGAGGTGAAATTCAACATCCACTCCTGCTTGTGCTAGTCGGGCCACATACTCCATCGTCTCGTCCCGGAATAGATCGAGCTGACCTACACAAGTATAGGCTGGCGGCAATCCGGCCAAGCTCTCTGCTCTAGAAGGTACTGCATAAGAAGAACTTTCAATGACATCGTTCTCCTCACCAAGGTACATATTCCAAGCAGCTACGTTGTCCGTTCGGTTCCAGATTGAACCCTCTTCTGTAATCTCATGACTAGATGGCGTGATGTTACGATTATCTAACATCGGGTACAATGGCATTTGGAAGATGATAGACGGACCTCCTTTATCACGTGCCATCAGCGCGAGTGCTGCTGTCAGTCCTCCTCCACCGCTAGCACCGGCAATTGCAACCCGATTCACATCAATGCCAAGCATTGTTGCCTCCTCCGTCATCCATACCAATCCAGCATAACAATCTTCAATCGCCGCAGGATAAGGATGCTCAGGAGCGAGCCTATAATCCACTGATACGACAACACATTCTGCTGTCTGAACAAAACGTTCGCACAATTTGTCGTCCATATCTGGATGTCCTAACACGTACCCGCCCCCGTGAATCCATAACATGGCTGGCAGTAAATCATTCGTTCGATCGGCAGGCTCATATATTTTGACCAGCATCTCACCTCCATCTCTCGGAATTTTCCGGCTGGTTGTGTTTACATGCTCTGATTTTCTCACCGATGCAGCCGATACTAAGTCTCTGCTCCACTCTAAATTTTTCTCCAACTCAAACCCTGGAAATTGTGAATAGACCTCTTTTAATTCTGGTAATATACGTGTCTCAATACTCATGATAATTCCTCCAAATATAATAATGAATTCGTTCATTTATGTTTATTAGTTAATTCTTATCTCATTTCAGCTTCCCACTTGGAAATTTCCTCTCGTACTCGCGGTGCAACCTCTTTACCGAGCAATTCTATAGCCCGCATTACCAACTCATGTGGCATCGTGCTTAAGGGAACATACATCATGAAACGTGTAATTCCTACATGCTTGCGAAGATGAATAATTTTTTGAGCAACTGTTTCCGGATCCCCTACATACAACGCACCATTAGAGCTGCGGGCAGCATCATAGCTGGAACGATCATAATATGCCCACCCCCGCTCTTTGCCGAGTTTATTCATGCCGTACTGAGTGGACGGGAAAAAGAGTTCTGCGGCCTTTTCTGTATCTTCTGCAACAAATCCGATAGAATGTGAACCTACCCGAAGCTGCGATACATCATGACCAGCATGAGTTGCCGCCTTTTTATACAGTTCTACAAGTGGCGCAAATTTCGTTGGATTTCCACCGATAATTGCCAGAACTAGTGGCAGACCTAGAATTCCAGCACGTATGGCAGACTCCTGAGTACCTCCGCTACCGATCCATACAGGTATAGAATTCTGAACAGGACGCGGGTATACCCCCAGATTATGTATCGCTGGTCGATGGCCTCCATTCCATGTTACTTTCTCGGATTCCCGTAATTTAAGAAGCAGTTCAATGTTTTCATTAAATAAATCCTCGTAGTCATGCAGGTTATAACCAAACAGTGGGAAGGACTCAATGAAGGAACCCCGACCCGCTATAATCTCGGCACGTCCATTGGAGAGACCGTCAAGTGTGGCAAAATCCTGAAACACACGGACAGGATCTGCTGAAGATAGGACCGTCACAGCACTTGTCAATCGAATCCGTTTTGTGAGGGGCGCGGCAGCGGACAACACCATTGCTGGTGAAGATGCTGCATAATCATCACGATGATGCTCACCTATGCCAAACACATCAAGTCCTACCTGATCTGCAAGGACGATTTCTTCAACGACTTCTCGCAATCGCTGAGCGTGACTCATCACAACTCCGGTCTTAGTATCAGGCTTTGTTTCTACGAATGAAGTAACACCTATTTCCATAATTAATCTCTCCTTATATTTTCTTTCCTTAAGAGGAATGCTCAAGACAACGGATTAAAGCCGTCCAATCCAACTCACCATAACCATGGGTAATTCCTTCAGAGAGGTGTTGATGAATAAGCTGACCTAAAGGTAGTGGAGCTTGAACTGACTTGGCTGCCTCGATAGCTAATGCAACATCCTTTAACCCGAGCTTCATATTAAAACCGGCTGGTTCAAACCGCTGTTCGGTCATGATCGCGCCATAGTTCTGATATACCGGAGATTGAAAAAGAGCATTCACAACATCCATATATCGGGATGGCTTAATGCCGTGCTTTTCAACCATGAGCTGCGCTTCCGACAATGCTTCTAGCATTGAAGCAATTAGAAAGTTAACGCCTATTTTGACAATGTTACCTTCTTCGCCATAATCCCCAATCTCAAATATCTCTTGACCTAGTACTGTTAACATGGGAAGTACTCGTTGTCTTGCATGTTCCGGACCAGCTAAAATAATGCGCAATGTAGCTGCTTTAGCTGCATCCGGGCGCCCCATTACGGTGGCAGACACAAAATGTTGGTGTCTCTCCGCATGCAAAGCGGATAATTTCCTAGCCAGATCTACGCTGATTGTACTGGCAGATACGTGAATTCCATTTTCAGATAATCCGTTCAGAACTCCATTTGGTCCCTCAACAATTTCTCTCAATGCAGCATCATCAGATAACATGGTAATTACAAGATTGCTTTCTTTCGCTGCCTCTAGTGGTGTTTGGACATACCGTGCTCCCTGTTTTATTAATGGTTCAACTTTTTCAGGGGTCCGATTAAAGATGACTAATTCATAACCCGCTTTCAACAGGTTTTGTGCCATTGGAAGCCCCATATTTCCAAGTCCAATAAACGATACCTTCATTGGTTGCATCTCCTTATTGTTGATGGATTGTTTCTATAACGGAATGAATGTTCCGGAATGATTAAAAAAATTATGGTCTTACAGATACTCTTCAAATGGCACCTTCAAAATATGAGGAATATAATAACGGAACAATCATTCCAATATTGCTAAAAAAAATTATATCCCTGCAATTACAAAGCTAATCATCTCTTTTGCACGTTCTGGATTTTGACCTGTTTTGGCCATAATATTTATGCTTTGATGTAAATTCAGCAATAAATAAGACAATGTTTTGATATCTGTTGTTTTATCTATCTCTCCCGATTGTTGGCCCTTCTCCAAAAGCTCACAAAATGCTTGTTCCAAATCCGAAAAACTAGTCTGTATCAAGACATTTATCTGTTCATCTGGTGACTCCAATGTTGTAGCTGTATTCGTTACAAAACATCCGCCTGGTAGGCTGGTATCGTATGCCGAAGCAATATGATACTCAAAAAATTGAAGAATTCCATCTCTTACGTTTGATGCTTGTTCAAGAATAGTCTGCTTATTGGAACTCCCTTTTTTATAATGCTCCAGGGCATCTCTGTACAAGGTTTGCTTGTCGGAAAACGTATCATAAAGGCTGGATCGGCTAATGCCCATCACTTCTAGTAAATTTGGTATGCTAGCAGCCTCGTATCCTTTTTTCCAAAACAACAACATTGCTTGGTGTAACGCTTGATTTCTGTCAAATTCTTTAGTCCTGGCGATAAGTAACACCTCCCGTTTCAGAAATATAACATATCTGAACTGATCAGTCCAGAAAAAGAATCTTGCAGATTGTTGATCGTTATTGAAAATTTATCCACTAAAGAAATATATATGCTATATTTGATAGGTAACTTAAAACATATTAAGGAAAAGAGGATGTTCTATGAAAAAAGTCTTTTTATCTTGTCTTGCCATGCTCATATTTTTGATTCCATTTTCTCCTGTGACTTCTGCCAGTGGAGATCGCCTGATTTATGACACGATGTATAATGTCGCTGGTAGAGGGTTAGTGTCAGACAATAATAGATTTTCGTTTCAATTTGATAACTGGGGCGATGCGCAGCTCTGGGATGTCAAGACACGTACAATGCTATGGAACTCCAAGACTAAAGACATGAGAATACATAAACTCCAGATTAGATATTTCAGCGGGAAGTTGGAAATATCAGATCCGCAAAACACACCTTATTGGACGTCGGATAATTTGGCGTGGGCTAAGGCATGGTATGGAGCAGACAATGTACCAGCTAATCTTAGAGGTAATGTGCTCATCATGCAAAATGACGGAAATCTGGTACTGTACAACAACGAAAATCCGGCCATAGGCTGGTATCCTGTCTGGGCTTCCAATACAGGTGGGCATTAGACACCATAACAGTAATTTGTTAATGGATTCATGCTCTAATCTATCATGATGATGTAATGTGATTCTCGTTATAACTTTGTTATACACCAAAAAGATCTCTTGAGCAGTGAATGCTGAAGAGATCTTTTTTTATTTTACTTATAACCGATAATTGCATCTCAAAAAAGCCAAGTACTGAAAAGCAAGAATTACCCATCACTGAAATTACACTGGATCTGGAGTTCCAGCCCTGCTTCTCGATTTCTTAAATAGCAGTATGGCAAGAAGTAAAGCAATTCCTACAGCTCCGAACCCCAACCAATTTAAGTACAGGACAGACGTACGACTGATCACAATCCCACCTAATCCAGATCCCAGTGCAAAACCAAATTGGATAAATGACGTATTTACGCTAAGGGCAATGTCGGGATTACGAGGTGCCAGTGTAACCAGATATAGTTGCTGGGCCGGAGATATGCTCCACGTTGCTAACATAAAAATCATTAAAACTAAGATTAACATCATAAGATTAACTCCAGCTAGAGCAAACAAAAGAAGAGTTGCGCCTTGTAACAGAAGGCCTAGACAGATTGTAAACTTTGATCCCTTTGCATCTGCCAATTGTCCGCCCACTTTTGATCCGACAAAGCTGCAAATTCCCGCGAGAAACAGAACACCGCTTATCTCGGTCATGGTAAGAGTGGATGTAGCTTGCAAGAAAGGCGTAATATACGTGAACAGTGTCGAATAGCCGCCGATATACAATAATGTAATAAGCAAGGCAGTCAGAATGAGTGGATTTTTCAAAATGGAGAGCTGCATTCTGAGGGTGATCTTTTCTTCCTCTTTGATTGCCGGAACCTTTTTGTAGATAATAAGTAATGGAAGAACACTTAACAATCCAATGAATATAAATAGAACTCTCCATCCAAACATTTCACTAAAAAATGTGCCCAATGGGACACCGAGCACTAGCGAACTGCTTAGCCCCATCAAAATGATGCCGATGGCATTGCCCCTTTTTTCTTTTTCAACCAGTCGTGTCGATACGGCCATTGCTACTACGGTAGCCACTCCTCCGCTAGCCCCTTGAATAATTCGTACCCATAGTAAAGTTTCGTAAGAAAGGTCAACAAGCATAAGTCCGTTGCTGGCAATAAACACACTGAGGGCGGACAACAGTAACTTCTTGCGATCCATATTTATTGTAATTGCAATGAGAATCGGAGCGATAATGGCCGCTGCCAGAGCGAATACAGTCACCAGTAAACCCACTTCGGAAGTAGATACGCTCAAGTCTGAGGCGATCATTTCAATGACTCCTGTAATAATGTATTCAAGGGTTCCGATCAGAAAAACAGCCAATGCCAAAATATATATAATCCATTTATTTTTCACTTTAATCCACTCCGTCTTCTTCAGTTATCTATTTAGTATTGGAATTTGTATTTCTATAAATTGTGCATCTTGTTCTTGAGATAAGGGTAAGTATAACTCCCTACCAGCTTCGTTCTCCTTGATCTGATAGTTATTCTTCTCAATCCATGTAGCTAGATGAACGCAGGCTTTACAGGCAAAGGTGGCATTGGAACGATAAGCTATGGTGGCCATCATGGGCTCAGCAGGAAGAGTCCGCAGTTGAAATGGGTCGGGAGATGATCGCAGCTCACAGCTTAAGAAGTAACCTATTTCAAACTCGAACTCTTCCTCTTGTCCTGCGATTTCTTTCCACAATACAACCTGAGGTCCGTCGATCAGTTGGCGCATTTCTTTTGTTACTGACTGATCAAACTGACGAAACAAACTCGGGATATCCTCTTCCCTCCCGCACCCTGTCTGAAAAAGAAACTGCCGAGCCCCTTCCTCTTTGATTCGGATTTCTTGCCCAGTTTCGACGTGCCCCTCTTCCTCTATAAGCTGCATGCGTTCCTCAATCCGGACGAGTTTGGCCTGTTCCGTATCGATAATCTGCTGAATTTCGCTTCTTTTTAGCTTAAACATGCCTTGAATATTCTCCAATGTAATATGTTCCTGTAACAGCTGTGTAATTTGTGGCAACGTGAACCCCAATTCTTTATAAATGAAGATTCGGTTAAGCTCGAGAAGCTGATCTGCGGAATAGTAACGGTAACCCGTATCGTGATCTACCTTTCTCGGCTTAAGTATGCCAATCTGGTCATAATAACGCAGTGTTTTTAATGAGACCCTACTTAGCTTGGAAAACGCACTGATTTTGAACAACATATCATCTCCAATCTTTTAACATAATGCGAGTATATAGTTTCCCGTACAGGGGAAAGTCAAGGGTATATATGCTTCTCATTTGCCTAGCTAAATCAACCACCGTCCTTGTCATCACTCTATGTTGCTGTTAAATGTAAGTCAAAGAACCGTTTCTGAATGAAACGTTCATTATTTTTGAACAAAAAAATGCCACGCATGGTGGCATCCTCTCGGTACTCATTCAATTTACCTGCTCAGCATTACTAATTTTTTTAAATAAACAGATTATGATTGGCTTGTGATGCTTGTCCAAGATAGTAACCTACACCACCAATTTTGACTTGATCTATTAATTCTTCACGCTGAATTCCCATTAAATCCATAGACATTTGGCAGGCAACGATCTCTACTCCTTGTTCAATAGCGCTCTCTATCAATTCTTCCAACGAAGGCACATGATGTTTTTTCATCAAACCACGAATCATCTTCGGGCCTGCTCCGAGCATATTCATTTTGGACATGCCCAGCTTCTGGCTCCCGCGAGGCAGCATCATATCAAACATAAGGCCGATCATGGTTTTGGATAACTTCTGCGACTGCTGCTTACGAATAATACTCAATCCCCAAAATGTGAAAAATAGGGTTACTTTCCGTCCGCTAGCTGCTGCCCCATTTGCAATAATGAGTGAAGCGATCGCTTTATCCAGATCGCCACTGAAAACAACCATCGTGCTGGCAGGATCGCTGATGGGGGAATCCGATACGGGTTGTGCTGTATTTTTACCAATAACAGACTCAATTGTACCGCCTTTCAGCCTTTCCAACTGCAAGATTGTGGAACCTGACATCGTGGCCCATGCTTTGACATCTTCATAGAAGCCTGGATCGGAAGCTTTCACACGAAGGGTTTCTCCGTTTGAGAGTTGATCCATTTTCTGCTTAACCTGAATTAGCGGACCAGGACAACTTAATCCGCATACGTTCAACTCATGATCAATACGTTGCGGCTGTGTTGAGGCAGTGGGAATAGACTCCTTTTCCTTAGCGTCTATCAGAGGATCATGCTGCTCTTGTTTTACAGCAGTAAATGGAGCAGGCTTAAACTGGGCTTGACGGTATGTTTTATAACCACCACTCAAGTTTTTTACGCTAAAACCATGCTGACGCAAAATTTGCGAAGCTGTGTAACCACGTAAGCCGACTTGACAGTATAGCCAGATTTCTTTGAATGGGTCTAATTCATGTAATCGTTGACGAAGCTCATCAACTGGAATAGAGAGTGAATCCGGAATATGACCATTTTGATGCTCAATTTCACTGCGTACATCCAGAAGTATCGACTGCCCCGGCTGACGATCAGCCAGTTGATTATAGGTGAACGTCTGAACACGTCCGGTAATCATATTCTCTGCTGCATATCCAGCCATATTTACGGGATCTTTGGCAGAAGAATAAGGTGGCGCGTAACTCAGTTCAAGCTCTGTCAAATCCCGGACATGTCCTCCGAAATGAATGGCTACAGCAATATCATCAATTCGTTTATCCACTCCATCATAACCGACTGCTTGTGCGCCTAAAATTCTACCTTCCGGAGTAAACAGCAGTTTAAGCGTAATTGCGCTTGAACCCGGATAATACGATGCATGAGAAGCAGGGTGTACGATAACGGTTTGATATTCCACGCCGAGACGCTGTAGTGTTTTCTCATTACTGCCTGTCGTGGCTGCGGTCATTCCAAAGACTTTGATAATGGACGTACCTTGTGTTCCTTTATAGGTAGAAGGAAGCCCTGCGATACGATCGGCAACAATACGGCCTTGTTTGTTGGCAGGTCCGGCAAGTGGTATCGTTGCCTTCGTACCATGAATGGTTTCCGTTACTTCGATCGCATCCCCAACAGCGTAGATATGTGGCACACTGCTTTCTAAAGCTTCATTTACGATAATATGTCCACGTGCACCCAGCGAAACGCCGCTATCTTTCAAAAAATAGGTGTCCGGCGTTACGCCTATCGCAAGAATAACCATGTCAGCAGTCAACGTGTGACCATCCGCAAGTTCAACCCCTATGCCCTTCTCTAGGGAATGAAATCCCTGAACACGTTTGGAAAACAGCAGGTTCACACCGTGATTCTCCATTTCCTGTGCCAATGCGGCTGCTAACTCGATATCATAGGGTGTGAGTACTTGTGCGTTCCCCTCAATCAGCGTTACATCCAGACCAGCTTCCTTTAAATTCTCAGCCATTTCCACGCCAATAAATCCACCGCCTATGACGATCGAAGATTGGTTGTTAGAAGAATTTACCTGGTCTTTGATCCGATCAATATCTGGAATACTTCGTACGGTATAAATTAGCGGATTGTCCTTACCCGGCAGATCGGGAATGATCGGTTTTGCACCTGGTGACAATATCAACTCGTCATAGCTTTCTTCATATGCACCGCGCTCCTGAGATTGTATCTTAACCACTCGCTTCTGCGAATCAATAGCTACGACCTCACTTCTTGTACGCACATCGATACGAAAGCGATCTGCCATCCCTTTTGGCGTTTGCACCAGCAGACGCTCTCGATCATCGATTGAGCCACCTACATAATAAGGCAAACCACAATTGGCAAATGAGATGTAGGGTCCTTTCTCAAAGATAATAATTTCAGCATGTTCATCCAAACGGCGAAGACGTGCAGCTGCAGATGCACCTCCAGCTACACCGCCAACAATAAGTACTTTTTTGGTCATGATTCACAATCATCCTTTTCAAACAAAGTTTTGATAATCTGTTCAACCCGTTGATCGGCAAGCACATAGTTCACTTCAAGACCATTCCGCTCCGTAGCAACAATACCTGCACTACGAAGCTTCTGGAGGTGTTGTGAGACTGTTGATTGGGGAAGATCCAGACATTCCTGAATATAAGAAACATTACATTTTTTTTTCATCATCAGTCCCCGCACAATGCATAAACGAATGGGGTGAGACAAAGCTTTCAGCAGATTAGCTGGTTCATCGAACTGTTTAATGTTATTGCTGTCAAAAGCGGGAGTGTTCAAAAGTATTCCTCCTAAATCGTTATATCGTAATAATACGTTTTATTGATTTGCTTGTCAAATGTATTCTGGAGTGAATACGTTCAATAAGTTCCATACCCGCTCAACCCTACGGCTTTGCTTGTTCCAGGTGGATGATAAAAATGCCTGCCAAAACCGCTAAAAGCGACATTTGACAGGCATTCATGCTGTATCAGGTATTCATAAAATAGCGATTCAATTGAACGTCTTCTGTTAGAGTATGACAGGCTGAATCAGTCCGTCCTTACCAAAAAGAAGCGGGTCCATACATATTTCGCGGTGATAACCCTTTCCAGAGGAAAATCTGGACAGTGGCGTGACAAAACGGTGATAGGCAATCCGGTATTGACCGGTTTCATTTTCATTAAATATACAGTGATGACCTGTGCCCAGCATGCCCTTCTCCACATTTTTGCTCAGGATTGGGTATCGATAGGTAATTGGACCGTATAACTGCTCTGACGTACCGTAATTCACATGATAGTCTTCGCTGCCTGTATCATCACAGGACCACGTAAAGTGGTATAGTCCACCCTGCTTCAACACGGTTACCGCCTCACGAAAATCATGCAAGCCCACCAGATTGCTCATTGTGTCCTCCACGACACTTATCATGTCTTCACCAAGCTCCACAATGGCAGAATGTCCATTGCCAAATAGCAGATAAGGTCTTCCATCATCTTCGACATAGATGGAAGGATCAATAGCCTGACCCATGGTGATGCCCAGACGTTTCAACTGCTCCATTGTGATTAAAGGCTGTGACTCGGCCAGGAATGGACCAATCGGTGTATCTGCTACAGCAACGCCAATGGCACTCTCGCCGTTCAGCATTTTGCCACAGAAATAAAAATAGAACTTTCCGTTACGGCTAGCAATTGCCGGTGCCCAGGCATTACCGGTTGCCCAGGCTACATCCTCTGTTCCCAGATCAAGGATAACACCTTCATCTTGCCAATGCTTCAGGTCTGAAGAAGAAAACACCTTGAACTGTGTCCCCGACCACCCCTCGAAGCCATCTGTTGTCGGATACATATAGTAACGATCCTCAAACTGTGCGACATCAGGATCGGCATATTGTCCGGGAAGCACCTGATGACCATCCCCAAAAGCCGCGAGAAGCCGGCTGCACTCCTCAGCTGTGATTGGCAGGACACTTCCATGCCGCTTTTGAGTCGTTCCCATATCGAATTCACCATCAGGGACGATTCGGAATTCTCCACTTCCCAGATCTGTAGTCAGCAGAGGAAGATAACCCTTGCCTTCAGCAAATCGATCAACAATCAGGCACCACTCCTCCCGGTCATTGAATTTAAAGATTTGAGGTCCCTCCACACCTGCCACAGCCTCCAGTACCGGGGCTTGAAGCGTAACAAACGCCCCTTTGTCGAGAGAGTCTCCTTTTTCTACACGTATGTTTTTGGTTGTTTCATCCTTGGAGTATCGATAATAAGAGCCATCCGCAGGAAGAATCGTTGTATCTATAATATGATTATCCCGCTCAATGTATTTTTCCGATGCAGAAAACGTACGAAAGTCTTTTGTGCGAGCGCTGTATATTTTTTGCTTTCGTTCTTGCTCTTGAGGTTCCTGCGTCGCAGAAGCCCAGAATACAAGAAACTCATCTGTTATTTCATCATACACAGCTTCTGGTGCCCAGACACATCCAGCGCCCTCCAAACCTAGTGTAACGTTCCATGGGGATGACCAGTTTACGAGATTGCTAGATTCCCATACAATTACGTCACGGCTCCCGGCATTAACGGCATGAGTCCATCCTTTGCCGCTTGCGATGCGAAGATCCGTAGCAATTAGATAAAATTTATTTTCCTTGACTGAACGAACCAGAAACGGGTCCCGTACCCCCTTTTCTCCAAGGTCGGAAAACAGCACAGGCGAGCCGCCATTAAGATCCTTCCAGTGAAGGCCATCCTCGCTATAGGAGAAATAAACCTGCTCTCCGTCTGGTTGTTCGCCAATAAAATGTACAAAGAGATACCCATCATAATTTTGAGTTGTTTTGGTCAATGGTAAAGAGCCTCCTGAAAATGAAATTGATTGTATACTAACAGTAATATAAAAATGAAAGCGTTCTACTTATGTTGTATCATACTTCAAAAACAGCGGGATGAGTATATTTTTGTAATCTCGTATGTAGAAGATCATGTGAATCTTTCGCCGGAAACATATGTCCTAATTGGAATGTTTGACTTGCTCCTCATGCAAAAAAAATTAAAGTTATCGCCGTATTTGTTTAATTTACATCAGGTATACAAAGTTCTTGGTGTTCATTTACATATAAATGCTAATCTTCTTAATGATGAACAAATGAATATAGATTCATGCATTCATTTTTGTTGTTGAGATATTACGAGGAGGAATCATTGTGAAATTATCCAAAAGAGTATTACCAGCGGTAGCGCTGACTCTGGCTGTATCAGCTTCTACTCTCTTGTCTGCAGGACAAGCAAGTGCGGTTCAAGCTGTAAGTGTGGAGAAAAAACAAATCAAGAACATCATCTTCCTCATTGGGGATGGCATGGGGACCTCTTATACTTCCGCCTACCGTTATATGAAAGATGATCCTTCGACGAAGGGCATGGATAAAACCGTATTCGACCCTTATCTGGTTGGAGCACAAATGACCTATCCGGATGATGATAAACAAAATGTGACGGATTCCGCTTCCGCAGCAACGGCTATGTCCGCGGGCGTGAAAACATACAATGCGGCCATTGCGGTTGACCCTGAGCAGAAGGAAGTCAAAACCGTACTTGAGCAGGCCAAAGAAAACGGCAAGTCCACCGGACTCGTGGCTACATCGGAGATCACTCATGCCACACCAGCTGCATTTGGTGCCCATGATATCAGTCGAAAAAATATGGATGCTATTGCGGACGATTATTATGATGAGTTGATTAATGGCAAGCATAAGGTGGATGTACTTCTGGGTGGAGGGAAATCCAATTTTGTACGCGAGGGTCGTGATCTGACGAAGGAGTTCCAGAAGGCAGGATTCAGCTATGTGACGGATCGTTCCTCTCTCCTTGCTGATAAGAATCAACAAGTTCTTGGACTGTTTGCGGACGGAGGGCTGGACAAGTTGATTGATCGTACTGCTGCAACTCCAT
Source organism: Paenibacillus xylanexedens (assembly GCF_017874615.1). Classification (GTDB taxonomy): domain Bacteria; phylum Bacillota; class Bacilli; order Paenibacillales; family Paenibacillaceae; genus Paenibacillus; species Paenibacillus xylanexedens. The sequence continues at coordinate 185,458 of NZ_JAGIKV010000012.1, read as the reverse complement.
CATTGGCTGAGATGACCAATACAGCGATTGATCGCCTCAGTTCGAACGACAAAGGATTCTTTCTAATGGTCGAAGGCAGCCAGATCGACTGGGCAGGACATGATAATGATATCGTTGGCGCGATGAGTGAAATGGATGATTTCGCAGCAGCATTTCAGGCAGCTATTGATTTTGCCAAAAAAGACGGTGAAACACTTGTCGTAGCTACTGCCGACCACTCCACGGGCGGACTTACGCTTGGAAAAGACGGAGAATACAACTTCTTCGTAGACCCAATCAAAGCTGCACTGCGCACACCTGACTTCATGGCAGCACAAATTGCAAAAGGTGCTTCGGTTGAAGAAACACTGAAAAGTTATCTCAAACTGGAGTTGAAACCGGAAGAGATTCAATCGGTGAAAGAAGCAGCCCAAAGTGCAGATGTAACAAAGATTGATAATGCCATTGAAGCAATTATTGATAACCGTTCATTTACGGGCTGGACAACAGGTGGGCATACAGGTGAAGATGTTCCGGTCTATGCCTACGGCCCGGCAAATCATCGCTTCGCCGGTTTGATCGAAAACACAGATAATGCCAAGATCATATTCGATATTCTCAGCAAGCATCAGTAAAAAAAATCCCCAATAAATTTTGGGTAATCTTTGAAAAAGCTTAAGCCCTTCTCTCCATTGGTTGCCGATGGAGACAAGGGCTTTTAATTGATCATTCGTGTACTTGACGAAGTGTTATATTATCTTCCCTTGACTTTTAATACATTCTTTATACCAGTAGAAAGAGTCTTTTTTAACTCGCTTTAATGAACCCTTTCCATCATTGTCTTTATCGACATAGATTAAGCCATATCTCTTTTTCATCTCTCCTGTTCCGGCACTGACAAGGTCAATGCAACCCCAAGGAGTGTAACCTATCACTTCAACTCCGTCTTCCAGAATAGCTTTTTTCATCTCACTCACATGCTGTCTAAGGTAATCAATCCGATACGGATCATGCACTGCCCCATCCTCTTCGAGCGTATCCACTGCGCCTAAACCATTCTCTACAATAAATAGCGGGATCTGATACTTATCATACAGCCAGTTTAATGTAATCCGGAGACCTACCGGATCAATCTGCCATCCCCATTCACTGGCAGGCAAGAGCGGATTTTTATAACCGCTTATTTCATTCCCCTCACTCTTGTCCTGATCGGTTGGATTAGCCATAACGACAGAGCTGGAGTAATAACTGAATCCGATATAATCTACGGTTCCTTCTCTCAGAATCAATTCATCCTCAGGAGCAGTTTCAATTTCCAATTGATGCTGCTTCAGGAACCTATAATATGAGCGTGGATATTTGCCTCTGACATGTACATCTAGAAAGAAGTAAGCTTGTTGAAGTTTTTTGACCTGGGCAAGCACATCATCAGGGTTGCATGTAGCTGCGTATGACGTTGGATGAAGGAACATGCCGCCGATCATAAAGTCCGGGTTGATCTCTTTACCGAGTTTGACTGCTTTGGCACTGGCTATCAGCATATAATGCGCAGCCTGGTACATGGTCTGAAGTTTGTTTTCCCCATCGTTCCACTGAATGCCTCCCGGTTTCCATGGCTTGCGCACAATCATATTGATTTCGTTAAACGTCATCCAGTAGTTAACCTTAGTCCGATATCTGGTGTAGACTGCTTCGCAGAAGTTTAAGTAAAAATCAATCAATTTACGATTGCGCCATCCCCCATATTCCGTCACTAGATGATATGGCATTTCGAAGTGAGATATGGTGACTACTGGCTGAATCCCGTATGCCAAACAGGTGTCAAACAAGTCATCATAGAATTGCATACCTTCCTCATTCGGGTCCGTCTCATCTCCGTTTGGAAATATCCGTGTCCACGCGATGCTGGTTCGAAAGCATTTGAATCCCATCTCATGAAACAACTGAATATCTTCCTTGTATCTTGTATAAAAATCACTAGCCTGATGACTAGGGTAATATACATTTTCCTCAATTCCCTGTGTAATTCTTCGCTCCAAGCCATGTGTTGCTGCTGTCATGACATCTGCAACACTGACTCCTTTGCCGCCCTCATTCCATCCACCTTCTAACTGGTTGGCCGCTGCAGCGCCTCCCCAAAGAAAGTCTTCAGATAATTTACTCATATTTACCACCTCTAAGCGTGAATGCGTAACAGTGCTTCGTTTTGGACAACCCGATCCTCAGCAATCTGCTCAACACTCTGATATTCAAAAGTATTTGATATAATGATGGGCACGACCGTATCAAATCCTGCTGCCCGAATAGCTTCATGATCATATTCGATCAGCAGATCTCCTTGCTTAATCACCTGATCCTGCTGCACATAAGCTGTGAAATGCTTTCCTTTCAACTTGACGGTGTTAATCCCTACGTGAACAAGCATCTCCACTCCTTCATTCGACATCAGTCCAATGGCATGTTTGGTTGGGAACAGCGATACAACTTTACCGTCAAATGGCGCGTATACTTTGCCATCGATTGATTCAACTGCGGCACCGCTCCCCAGAGCAAAGATGGGATCGTCGATTTCAGTTATATTTTTAACTATCCCGTTAATCGGAGAGCCAATGATCATAATTCCGGTTGGTCGAGTCAAAGCATGAGATTCTGAGGTCGCCGCAATCGCATTAGCGGCAGCAGAACCATCTGTTCCATTGCCAACATTTGCAGTAACTGGAGCTGGAATCTCTTCTTCAATTCCCCAGATCAAGACGGCAACCAGTGCAAGCGTAATGCTGATTGCTACCCCGATAATGATGTGTATATAACTGTCAGCGATATAGGTTGGCAAGGCCAGGATACCTGGCAGAATCAGAGCCGTTGCTCCTCCACCCCAGAAATTGATGTAAGCTGCTCCGATACCTCCTGCAAGCATCGCACAGATAAAAGGACGCTTGTACTTAAGGTTGAATCCGAAGATAGCCGGTTCGGTAATACCAAACATCGCCGTTACACCACTGGATAGAGCACTGGATTTGCTCGCTTTATGTTTCAATAAGAGGAATACACCAATACATGCCCCGGCTTGAGCCAGATTTCCAGTCAAGTTTGCAGGTGAAATTACCGAGTATCCATATTCAGCAATGAGCTGGCTGTTAATTGGAGTAATCGCGTAATGCATGCCAAATATAATTAGAAGGGGTCTGAATGTTCCAAATAAAAATGCACCAATGACGCCATTCACTGTATACAAATACGTTACAATTTGCGCAACTCCACTGCCAAAGTAGGTTCCTAGAGGTCCGAAAACAATTAATCCAAGTGGAACCATAATGAACAACACAATCATCGGCACAAACAAAATTTTAAACATATCGGGTATTCGCTTATTAACAAACCGGTAGACGTAGCTCATCACCCAAACCGAAATAATAATCGGAATGATCGTTGATTTATAGTTCACGAGCAATAATGGAAGGCCGAAAAAGATTAAACTGGTAACACCCGTCTCTGCCACTTTTGCTGCACCTTCCATAATGGTGGGATACATGTAAGCCCCGGCAAGGGCCACAGCCAGATATTCGTTGGTTTTGAACTTCTTGGCCGCGCTGACTGCAAGGAAGAAGGGGAAAAAATAGAAAATAAGATCGCTAATCAGACTAAAGGTTTGGTACGCACCACTTGTTGTCTCAAGAAGATTCATTGTCGTCAGGATTGCAAGCACAGACTTCACCATACCGCACCCAATCAACACTGGAATGACTGGCCCGAATATACCTGCCACCGTTTCCACGACTCGGGAAATCACATTCTTTTTTTGTTGTACTGCTTTCACTTCAATGTCCTGATTTTCCAAGTCAAGCTTTTCACTTACTGCGTCAAAGACGCTTTTCACTTTTGCGCCAATGATGATCTGTAACTGACCGCTGTTAAACTGGGCTCGCAGGACACCTTCCAGTCGATCAAGCGCTTTCAAGTTAACCTGAGACTCATCTTTTACGTTGAATCTCAATCTGGTTGCACAATGCGTGGCATACGTAATATTATCCTGTCCAATGTTAGCGATAATCTCCTTAGCCAATTCCTCTGTTTTCATATGATTCCCCCGCCCTCTTAGCTGTCTTTACTTGCCTCCGGCAAAGTTGTATAACATCTTTTCACGTAGGCCTGATGTATCTTTGCCGAAAACTTCTGCAATTTTGTATGCAAATGGATAAGGTGTTGCAGGCCCTTGGCTTGTAACGAGATTCTGGTCAGCTACGACGACTTCATCCTTGAAGATGCCGCCAATCAATTTCTCAGCGTACCCTACATAACCTGTTACCTGTTTGCCCTCAATGACCTTCGCATCGGACAGTACCACCGTACCGGAACACATTGCGCCAATGTACTTATTGTTCTGATTGAAGTACTGCACCATGTCAATCACATCCGGATTTTCCTTCAGGTTTTGTCCACCTGGGCGGCCTCCCGGCAGAACGATCATGTCATACTGCTTTACTTCTTCGCCAAAAGGTTTGTCTGCTTCTACAAAGATGCCGTGCATGCCCTTAACCAGCTTATCACCAAAATAAAACGTGTCACAGGTCAAGCCAGCTCTTCTCAAAATATCCACAATCGTCAGAGTCTCGCCCTCTTCGTAACCTTCCGCCATCAATACTGCTACTTTATTCGTCATTTCAGTTCCCTCCTATTCAGCATCAAATGCATTGAAATAAACCATACGATTTTTGACAGCCATGCTGTCTCCGCCTAAGGCATCCACTAATGCAAAAGCGAAAGCATAAGACGTCGCGGGGCCGCGGCTTGTAATCAGATTTCCATCTTTAACAACAATATCTTCTTTGAAAGTACCGCTGGTTTCAATTTTCTGATCATAACCTACATAAGCGGTAAAATTTTTGTTCTCCAACACACCTGCTTTGCCTAGTGCAAGAGGTGCCGCACACATGGCTGCTACATATTTGCCGGACTGGTTCATTTCCTGAATAAGTTGAATTACATGGTCATCATCACGAAGATTAGCGGCCCCAGGCATTCCTCCAGGAAGTACGATCATATCGTAAGTTTTAACATCTTCACTGATAAGCGCATCAGCCTTGACCACGATGTCATGACTACCACGAACCAACTCACCCGCAGTACTAATCATGTGACATTCGATATGTGCTCTTCTCAAAATATCAACAATCGTCAGGGTTTCACTTTCTTCAAATCCTTCTGCTAATAGAACTGCAACTTTACTCACGCACATAACCTCCTGTTAATTATATTTTGGAGCAGACATTTGCATATTGCTCACGCTTACACCGCTATGGACATCGTGAATACATTCATAATTTATCATAGATATTCGCAACCCCAAAGCACATTTAGATTGCTTGTATGTAACTAATAGTTGCAGTATGATGATCTTTAACCGAGTTGCATCTAACGTATTTACATCAGAGTCACACAGTAGATTACCTCAGGAGGTATGCATGCTTAATAACTATAAATATTTTTTGGTTCTGTCCGAAGAGCTAAACATTTCCAATGCAGCGAAACGACTATATATTTCCCATCAATCACTAAGCAAATACCTGAAAAGCTTGGAAGAAAAACATGGTGTTTCGTTCTTCGAAAGAAAACCTAAAATTGCGCTGACAGCAGCGGGGAAAATTATGCAAGATACGCTTCGTCAAATTGAGCTGCTGGATCAAAACATGGAAAATCAACTTACTGATCTTAAAGAGGATAAGTCAGGAACGATTCATTTTGGCGTTACCGAAGGCCGCTATCCCATTATCGTGCCGAAATTATTAAAAGAGTTTTATGCCCTGCATCCCAAAGTGGAGCTTAAAATTCATCGTACAACCTCACCGCAAATGCAGGAGATGGTGTTAAACAATTCACTGGATCTGTTTCTCTCGGGTGTAGACAATATCGTTACTCAAAATGTAAAGTATGAAACGATTCTGCTTGAGCAGATGTACATGGTAATCTCGGACAATTTGCTCAAGCAGTATTTCCCTGATCAATATCCCGAGTGCATCGAAACATTTAACCAGGGTGCGGATTTGAGTCTGTTTCAACATGTACCCTTTGTTCTAAATAAGAAAAACTTCAATTCTCGTATTTTGCTCGATAAACATCTCTCTGAACGTAACATATCCCTGCATTGTATTAACGAATTGACGCAACCGGATATCCATCACCTTTTGTGTGCTGAGGATTACGCGGCCAGTTTTTCATTAACGATGTATCTTTCAGGGATTCATGCATTAAATGAGTCTAATCATACGAATTCTCACCTTCATGTATTTCCAATCGCTGATTTTTCTTATCTTCACCCGCTTGCATTGATCTATCACAAATCTAAAATTTTCCCCTCTTACGTAGAGGATTTGAAAAAAATAGTCAAACGTTATTGCACCCCTTCGTTGCATCAAAGCAATTGAATCATATTGGCGTTCAATTACTTATGTGCATACAAAAGTTGAGTTAGTGCAGTTAACTTGTGCTTGAGTTCAACATCATGCCAACTTTATATTTTTGTTATGTAAACTTCCCGTGTATTTGCGGATTGAAGTCAAAATAACGAGGTGAACTGTTGTGAATCATATGATTGTAGAACTTGCCAGCTACATAACCCGTCTTCAATATGAGGATCTCTCAGAGAGGGCTATCGAAGTAGGTAAACAGGTAATACTCGACTCTTACGGTAATATGATATTTGGTCGATACTCCGAAACAAGTGAACGCATTTTGGAATATGCAAGATTGGCAGACTCTATTATTAAAAATGAAGACTTGGTCTCATTGATTGGTGAACAGGATGTTCGCACTAGCACAGATCATGCTGTCTTTATTCATACCATGATGGCACGTTGTGCAGACCTGGATGACGGCTATCGCCACGCCATGGGCCACCCTGGATCTGTGCTTGTTCCGCTCCTGCTAAGTATGGCTCAGCTTCACCGAAACGATGGGAAACAGATGATCACCGCCATTGTTGCGGCTTATGACGTATATGCTCGGTTAGGCGAAGCGATCAATCCATTTATGTACCGGGAAAGAGGATTTGATGCTACCGGGGTATGCGGCGCTGTCGCAGCAGCGGCCTTGGTAAGTAAATTAACAAATGCAGATACCAAGCAGACCAAGGATGCGATGGGAATTGCTTCTCTTTTCACAGGAGGTTTGATTGAATATCAGAATGATGGAACTTCAGGGAAAATTTTATGCAGTGGCTGGGCGGCATTGACCGGATTAAGGGCCGTGAGACTGGCATCCTGTGGCTTCACGGGTCCTGATGCAGCTTTGGAAGGAAAGTATGGATTCTTTCAGGCCTTCAAAGGAACAAGCGGGCATTGTGACACAAGTCATGTGCTGGAAGGACTGGAAACTGATTTTAAAGTGACTGACATTTATTTCAAACGCCATGCCTGCCAGCGTGGATTACACGCCACTCTGGATGCTATGTTGGAACTTCGTGCAGACTATAGTTTAACACCATCCAAGATCAAGTCTGTTGATGTGAGGACCTCTTCATTTGTATATCGTCTGACGAATCCTAAACCCAAGACCGCAATCGGAGCACAGGCCAGCACACAATTCACTTCAGCCGTGGCTCTCAAATACGGTCGTATGGACTCAGAGGAATTAATATTCAATAGCTTCACCGATCCGGAGGTTCAGGAGCTGGTACAAAAAATTACAGTAACCCTGGATGATGAAGTGCAGCAATATCTGGCTGATCATCCGACTCATTTTTGCGCTGCCCATGTTGTTATAACTACACATGATGGCAATATATATGAACGGTGGATGCCTGTACCTCTAGGCGATATGGAAACTCCGTTTGGCTGGAATATGCTTGAACAGAAATTCAATCGATTTCTTGAAGGAACACCTTTTGATGGAACAAAACAAGAACGATTTAAGCTTATCCAACATTTGGAGAACTTAAATCATGTGGATAAATTGCTTTGTGTGTAAGCGACTTGACTAGCTAATACCGTTCTCAGTTGAATAAGATGAATATGAAAAAGGGTGAACCGTAGTTCACCCAGGTCGCTTATCCTTGTTGGATAAGCGGCCTTTTCAACGTTTGGACTCACACATGCCTGTTCCGAATTTGCTAATATGCATTATATCCCATGGAGTTGGTTACCTTATACAAAACTACTTGCATTGAAGGGAGAGAAATCCGATAAATGCAGTTAACGATTGGTTAAGGCAGATTAGCCACAACTATATTCTCATTGTCATTGCTGCGGTGCTCTTTTTTGCAGTCAAAGCAGTCATTGGATTCTATACGTACAAGCATTATGATAAAAAATTGGATGCACTTACAGATAAGGTGGATCGCCTTCTGGAAGAGAAGACAACGGAGTGATGCAGCTTATTGTGAGCTATACAAGTAACAAGCTTTGGAGGAAAAATGCATGTTAGGAAACTTTTTGTTGGGTATGGTCATTCCCATTATATTGGGTGTATGGATTCTGCGTCGGAACTTTACAATCCTTATTCTATTTTATCCACTCGGCGTGGCTATTGCGTCTTGCATCAACAATATTGGGTTTAATTACTTCTGGAATATTCTCCCGAATACACATAACCAATCCTTCGCTGCTCTTCCGATGAATCTTGGGGTCTATCCAATTGCCGGATGCCTGATGATGTATGCCGTCATAGTCAAAGAAGCCAAGCCATGGGTGGCGATTCTTGTTTCAGCCGCGTCTCTCACATTATTAGAATGGCTTGCCAAAATGATGGGGCATGTCATTTATTTTAATGGATGGAACATTCTTTGGACCTTCTTGTCATACCTCCTGCCATTTGTTCTTGCTTATGGTTACAGTAAGCTATTGAGGTATACGAAGTGAAGTTTCACTGAAGCTTTCGACTAATAAGGCAGGACAGATGATATGGGTTAACGCTGATGGGCATACGTGCATATCTTAACTCATATTCATCTTGGAGGGATTCGTAATGTATGTGGCATATCCTTATGGTTACAGGTATACTTTTACTCCGGTATGGGCAACATCATCAGCCGAAGCGCTTGAATTAATCAAAACGGCTGTTCAAGGAGAAAGAAATGATGAGGTATTCTATGATTCACTGATTAAGATGTCACCTGATGCCAATCAGGCTGCTATCATCACGAGCATCCGCAATGATGAACGCGGACATAATCAAATGTTCCGCCAAATGTACAAGGATCTGACAGGTCAGGAGATTACGGGCATAAGCAGTGAGCCGGTTGAGACAGTCACTTCTTATCTTGCGGGACTGCAAAAGGCGTTTCAGGGTGAATTGGCGGCCGTGGAAAAGTATAGAAAAATATGGTTTGGTCTCCCTTATGGCATCTATAAAGACACGGTGTGGGGAATCATCCTGGACGAACAGAAACATGCCGATAAATATAACAATCTGATTACCTACAATTTGCCGAGATAGTCATGTATGGGATCAATAACCGAGTATTCTTTTAAAAGTGAAAAACTGAAATCAACGAAAACCAGTGAATGAGTAAAGCTCACTGGTTTTTTTGCTTTGCCGAGTCGCTCTTTTATAATCCTGAGTTTAAATGCACTCTTCCAACGTATCAGGTTCCACATGAACGTGAACGGTGTATACGTCATGCTCCTCCATTAACTCGTTCTCCACGTCTGTACAGATATCGTGTGCTTGTTGAAGGTCCAGGCCAGCATGGACTGTTATGACAACGTCTACTACAACATTATTGCCATAGTTCCGTGCTCTCACGTCTTTAACTGTCTCTACGCTGTCAATTCCGGCAATCGTTTTTTTGTACTCCTGAATCAGTTCAACATCAAAACCATCGGTCAGATGATGTGTGGCTTCCTTGAAAATGTCCCAAGCGGTCTTGCAGATCAGGAAACCTACGATGACAGCCGTTACAGGGTCCAGCCATGGGAGGCCGAACTGGGAACCCACGATCCCAATGACCGTACCGGTACTCACCCAGGCATCGGAAATATTATCTCGAGCTGCAGCCATGACCGCCTGACTTTTAATACGTTTAGCAAGTCTTTTGTTATAGCGATAGACCAGATACATGACAACCGCACAGAAAATGCCTGTGTACGCGGCGATGATATCCGGAGATTCATGTGTACCCTGAAACACAGAACCAATGGCTTCAAACAGTACTTGCAAACCTACCGCCATCATGATAAAAGAAGCAACAAGTGACGCAACGGTCTCTGCTCTCCAGTGACCATATCTGTGATCTTTATCGGCGGGGCGTTGGGCAAGCTTCAAGCCAATCAGTACGGCAATGGATGCCACAATATCGGTAGCATTATTTAATCCATCCGCCTTGAGTGCTTCTGATCCGGCCATGTTACCAATGACCAGTTTTAATACGGTCAAACATATGTAGGCGATAATGCTGATGATGGCTCCGCGCTCTCCCAGCTTTAGATTATCGTATTTGAGTTGATCCACAATGATATCCCCCTGCTATCTTCATTTCTGGCACGTTTATGATGGTATCATCGAACATTTGTGTGGGTCTAGAGAAACGTTTTAAGTGTTATGAAACATAATCTGAATGCGGCAAGACTTTTACGAGAACCCAAAAAAGTTGGATTTGGCAAACTTAAGTGCTTAATGGGTGGTAAGAGGAAGGTGGCTGACTGCCTTCCTTGTAACCACACTTTCTTGCACTTAGACACAAAGAGCCAAATGGATCGTTTTGATCCACTCGGCTCTTGGCGTTATTTTACAATCATTTGTATAACATCACTTACCTTCGATCCCACTTCCATTCATAATTCACTGCCATTATTCAGAAAGTGTCGGTTCACCTTGCACCTCATTGGCAAGCAGCTCCGAATCATCGGAATGCCGTTCGAACATAACCGCGTCAACCCTCGTATAGATCATATCCGCAGGAAGCGTTGGCGGGTCTACCGTTGTAGGCGTAACTCTGGTTAACCGGACATATTCGCTACCGTCACCCGTAAAGTCGAACGTTCCCAGATTAACCCAACCCGATGAGCCGACCGTTGCATCCATATAGATGACCTCGGTACCCGTTTTATGCTGCACTTCCACTTTGACATTATTATCATTTCCCGTCGTATGGACGAGTTTATAGATCGAGACCGTATATTTCCCTTCTGGAAACTGGCCTTTCCACGTTGCTGATGATCCTTGAACTGTTGAATAGCGGGATTTAACCCCAATTTTGTATCCAGCTAAATTGCTTTGGCTCCAAGACCCTTCTGTCGTGTATAACCCTGTTGTATTTGTACTGTCCACGATAACCGTTAGGTCCCTGATCGTGATATTCAAAGGTGCTGTGGTTAGGGTCACACCGTCAATCGTAGCAGTAGCCCATACCTCAATGTGATCCGTGTCTCCATCAAGATTAAGAAGGGTCAACACCCCACTGCTATTCACTTCAGCCAGATCCGTACGATCAACGAAATACTGCACATCAGCCTGTGTAAGATCACCGATCAAACCGTTATCTAAATAACCGGTTACGCTCAGTTGTGCGGTTTGAGTCATCTGCAGCTCGTTCCGATCGGACATGATCACAGCAGACTCCAATTGCGGTATCTTGTTTGGGTCCACCCACATGATTGCATCGGCAACGACTCTGGACTTGTTGGCCTTATTAGTTAGTTCCACGTAACCGCTATCGCCTGCAGCAAAAGGATAATCTCCCAGGTGCACCCAAGTACCATTCGCTGTTGTCTCATCAACAGTAACGGTCTGGGAGCCTCCGCTGTGATAAACGGTAAATGAGGCATTTGTTGCCCAATTTTCACTCGCAGCCGTGATTTGCGGAATCTTGTAATACACACTGTAAGTGACACTTTCCGGCAGCTCAGGCCGCCATCTCATTTTGCTTGTCGCTGTGCCGGTCGTAGATTTGGCATACACATAGTTATCATAATAATAATCGTTAGCCGTCGTATCCCTTATCCAGACACCTTCTGTCTCCGCATCCGTATTATCCACAATGATGGTTGAACTATCCTGCCCATCGGGTTGGACTGGAGTTTCCGATACCTGATCAGGCAGATAAAGTGTCCGCTTACGGGTCTGTTTCCCCTCCGATTCCACGTAATAAGTGAAAGTTTGAGATAAATCATTCACTCGTATCGACCATTCCATCGGGTATATCGTATCTGGGATGGTCGTGTACGTGGCCCCGCCATCCAAGGAATAATGGATTGTCGCTGGTTTTGTCGTTTTGGCCTGCACATAAGCATCATAAACCGTTTCGTCGGGCTTAACGATCAGCATGCCTTTAACCGCATCAATTGGACTGTGGGTATCAAAAAAATAACTGTCATCCGATGTATCTGCCGTTCTGACCTGATGCAGCGGTACATCAATATCGAGTCCCTCTACAATGATCGCGGTGATGCCCTTGCCTGAAACAGTGGCTTGAATGATTCCGCCACTCATAACTGCTTGCTCAGGTGTACCATTGTCGCGGATGATCGTTACGGTGTAGTCCTGTGCCGGGTTGAATCCAATGATATGTTCATTTAATTCAATTGGAGTCTGAACTTCTTCTGAAGATACGTTGCTTAACCCGATGTAGAGTTTATCCCCGCTCTCACCCGTTATCCAATTCAATTGAGGATGGTTGGTCTTAATAATCCCCTTGGGCATCCAAAGCCAGACGTCCGAATTACCATAAAATTGGCCTGGTTTATTGCCATAGAGGTGATATTTGAACCATAAAAAATTCGTTTCAAAAACGGAAGGAAACGTAATACTGCCGTTCGATTTCAATGATTGTTCGCTGATCAAATAATCCATCGTTTGCCCGAGTTGCCCAGGGATATGGTGATAATAGATGGATGTAGCCCCGCTTGGGCCTTCCAGAGGAAAGTCCGGTTCAAGTTGGCTAACGGCGAACCCTTTATAATAATAACCTGGATAACTGGAATATCGTCCAATAACCGCATTATGAGCAATATCCTGCAGCAGTTCATCCCCTGTATAGAGCGACAATCTCAGCATGAACGGAGCTTCCTGAGCATTCATCCGATAATAGCCGGTTGTACTTCCTGCTTCAAACGTCAATCCGCTCGGTGAAACAAGCCAACGCTCCGCTTGAACCCCTCCGCCAATATCTTCGGGAAGCTTGAGTCTTGGATATTGAAATTTACCACTTTCCGGCCAATGGAACGACTCCGCGTAATTATATGTCTCCGGCTGCGGAATCGTAACGTTACCTTCAGGAACTGGACGAGCAACGAACATGGTTGCATAGCGTTTGGCTTCCTTATAGGCGGCATCCAAGTATTTGGGATCCTGAGTTTCCTCATAAAGCTCCAAGATCTCCATCCACAGCTTGCTGTAATAATAAATGAACTCATTTTTACTCACATCGACGGATGCAGGCGTATCGATATGTTGCGTGATATAACTGTCGGCTGCATCCTTCGCAGCTTGCAAATACTGCGCATCTCCCGTCATCCGATACATCATCAGGGGTTGAATGACAGGACCCCGGTCTTTCTGATCCGGGTCACGCACGAGGTATTCTTCCTGTGCCAGTGCCCCAATTCCTGCCGAAGTGCCCATCATCTGATTGACAGCGGCTACGCTTGAAACATCGAACGGCAGAGTAGCCATTTTCCATAAGGAAGGCACACCGTATACTTTCTTCTGCGTTGGCGACCAACCGATACCATTCCGCGATACGCCATACTGGACGGACGGCAGTGCTCTCGTATCGTATAGCTGGTCATCCCCAGTTAAATAATAAGCTCCCAAAAGAACTGCATTCGAGCTTGTTCGAACGCTATCCTCGTTTTCGATATCAATAAAACCCTTGGCACGGCTCCACCACCCGCTGGGTGATGGGACATAATTAACAGAATCGTCCCCTTGTGGCTCAACCTTAAGCAAATCGATCATATTAAACATCGCGTCAGTAAGCGACTGATCTGACACATTTTCGCGGTATGCTGAATAACCGTACTCATTGCGAAGAATATCCGCGTAGGACTCATACAGATTGCTTTTTTGCGCGATTAGCCCCATATGAAATTGATAGGTGTTTTCTGCGGTCATTTGCGAATAAGTCCCTAATTGAGGCGCATACAGGATTGGCTGCACGCTGCCTTCGTTGTTGACCAGGCTCATGCCAAGCCGTTGTTTCGTAACACCTCCCGTCGGTTCAAATTCAACCGGAAGCTCTGCCGAAGGTACAAATACACCATACGTCAATGGATTTCCCGCACTATCATTCTTCTCAACCAGACTCATCGGAGCGCTCAGCTCCCGCAAGCTTGTTGATTCCACCGTACCTACCATTTTGGCATGTGACCTGAATCCATTTAACACTTCATTGATGCCCGAGACTGCCTCTGTTGTGAAGGACTGGTATCCAATCACGTAGTTGCCGTCGCGGCGAGGCGTAAAGGCAAAAGAAACATCTGGTTTATCCCCTGCCATGGACCAGTTCACTTCAAAATCGTAATCACTGCCATGCGTAGAATCGGTTAATACCGCCGTCTGGCTGTCTGGAAAATGGACCCCGTCGAATGTAATCCAGCGTTTGTTCATCGTATCATAGTAATTGGTTCGGCTCCCCGCATTCCCGTCCAATAAAACCCATTGTTCCTCAAGTCTTTCCGATTCATTATTGATTGGAACCCAGTTCCCTGTCTCCGTGTTTTTGTAGAACATGTCACGAACGATGGATTTACCTTCATCCCATGCTGCCTCATAGAAGGTTGCCTTGTAGTTAGTATTTTCGATGCTGCCTTTCTCTGTGTAACTGAGATTCGCTAAGGTACGGCTTCTTAGTGGGGGGAGCGGTGGTGCTTGTTGACGGATATTCCCCTCGAACTTGACTGCATCAGCCCGCGTAATAATTGTACCCGTAGAAGGCTGCGTTCGAGTCAGCCTGACAAATTCGCTATCATCACCACTAAACTCATACTCCCCCAGATCCACCCATCCAACCGATGGACCTGACGAAGGTCTTAGATCCATAAACTTAACATCCGTTATCCCGTTATGAACAATCTCAATCTTCACATTACTATCTGCTTTATCCGCCCAATCCAGCTTATAGAACGATATTCTCGCCGTCCCTGCTTCCAAGCGAGGATTCCAGGTGATGCTTCTACCTACAGCGTCTGTAAATTTGGAACTGGAATTATTGTATCCCTTCACTCCCGCGCTTGTGCTCCAATATGGAGCGGAGAATCCGTTATTAGCGTTGCCGGAATCAACCGTAACGACATGATCAATTGTGAGGCTCCCATCATCAATGATGATTGTCTTATGTGGCTCTTTCTGCCTTATATTCCCTTCGAACTTGACCGCATCCGCTCGCGTAAGGATCGTGTTTGTGGTGCCGGTAGACCGGGTCAGTTTAACAAATTCTTCACCAACCCCGGAAAAATAGTACTCTCCCAAATCAACCCAGCCTGCTGGAGCGCCATATGAGGGTCTTAGATCCATAAAGACCACATCCGTTGTTCCATTATGAACAATTTCGATTTTCACATTGCTATCTGCTTTATCTGCCCAATCCAGCTTATAGAACGATATTTTCGCCGTTCCTGCGTCCAAGCGTGGATTCCATGTTATCGTTCTGCCTGCTGTACTCGTATATTTGGTGCTGGAAAGATCATACCCCTTCACCCCTGTGCTTGTAGTCCAATTTGGAGCCGCATATCCATTGTTCTCGTTATCCGCATCAGGTGTCACAACATCATTGATCTTGATACTCCCGTCATCGATGATAATCGTCTGATAAGGTAAGGTCTCCGCATAAGCGGTCCTTATTCCGATCAGGCTGAAAGGAACTACGATCGTCAACATGAAAACGATGAAGAAAAACAGCTTCCTTTTGACCATACAATTCACAGCCTCTCCTTATAATGATAACGCTTCCAAAAATGAGTTATCTGCCTAATCCCGCTCTGTCGTTTTTATCTTAGCATGTTAGATCACGGTGAAATTTCTTTCATTTTAAGAATTTCTTATACGATTTTAAGTAAAAAAAGAAACCTACATCCTAATTGATTGCTCAGTTGCAGTCAGATAGAATATAGGTCTTCCAAGTGTTCCAAGTGAACCCATCCATTATAATGGCGGCTGCACCAATAACAACTTTCCAAGCTGAATGACCGTTTGATCATACCAAGCTGGATGCTGCCGAACATGTTCCATACTTCGTTCATTACCACTTGCCTCAAACACGGCCGCTTTGTCAGTTTTCTCGTGATCGATCTCGAAGCGAACTGTATGTTTCCCATTTGGTAACTCCGGCAAGAAAACATATTGATTTCGATTATGATCGTTATAGGGTGTGAATCGATCAACAAGGAAGGGTTCCCTTCCATCCACCGACACCTTCAATCGGCCAGAATCCGGCCCCCCGATATCAAATAAGCCGATGTGGGTTCCCTCAAACTCCACTGTGATCGTCTCTCCGGCATCAACTGCTCGCCATAGACCGGGGAACAACCAATCATACTCACGTACTAAAGGAAAGTCATCAGAGGTCATGTAAGACCACCCTGCTGTAAAATGAGTAAGACGATCCAGTGGCAGCATGGTTGCATACTCCCAAGGATTGCATGGGACCAAGGGGTCCTGCGGCAAGTGATGTTCCACTTTTCCCACGTTATCTCGAATTTCGCTCATTTTCTCAATCGACCGTGTGATTGTATCTGTGTAAATCTGGTGTCCTTCGGGAATCGTTGGATGGATGGAATCATGTGTAAAAATAACGGCTCCGGGAATAGACACGTCTGCTCTTAAGGTGAAAATGAGCTTTCCATCCAAAACTAATTGACTGACTGCTACGCCCAGATGAATCGAAGGAATGCCGTAATAGTCGGCGACTTCCTCTTGCATACGAGCGCCCTTCTGGTATTGGCCGGATTGAAATGAGGTCAAATCCCGCTCCTTAACCGTATATACAAACAGGATATCGGTAAACCGGCTGCGCTTGCGAATCTGTCGGACAATGCCTTCGATCCGCGCTTTGGATTCGGGAACTCCCCCATCGTTTCCAACGAATTCAACAAATACGAGATCAGGCTGATGACGCAGTACATCTGTCTCCAAACGGGCGCAGCCGAGGTCCGATCCTGTCCCATCAATGCCTGCATTCACAGCGCGGATATCCGCATGGGGATATTGCCCTCGCAGCCAATCCGCCGTCATGACCCTGTATCCTTTCGACCGTGTATTACTGCCGCCAAAATAGACTATTGTTACTGTTTCTCCATTTTCCAACTTCTGAATGACATTAGGCAGCCCTCTTCGAGGAAAAAATTCCTTCATTGTGACTTCACCGCCCTCACTTAGCGTTATTAGGAGCAAAAAGTTTTACAGCAAACACTTCATAATAAGGCGAACCATACGTTGCACAGAAATCAAACCGGATTTGGGTTACAGCTTGTGCATGCACCTGATGTTTATTCAACGAAAGATAATTCCCACGGACTTTAATTTCACTCTCGCTTCCATCTTCTAAGGTTAAGGTCACATCATAATCTTGGATCAATGGCTCGATCGGATCGTCGAAATGCTCCAAATTCAGCTGCGAATTAAAAACAAGATGAATTTCATCCAGATTCTTGGGGCTTGCAAAACCAAACTCCAACCATTCCTGTCCTTCCGTACGTTCCGAAATCCAGCCGTTAGGCAGACCATAAGGTCTGGAGAAACCGTTGACGACATTCGCGGGATTATACATATCCAGAGATGGTAGCAGATCCTTGAAACAAATGCTTTTATTAAGCTTCTTCAGTCTGGATGGCTCTTCCGGCTTATAAAGGAAGCTCACCGCTCCTGTCATTTTTTCTTCATTGCCATATACAGCAAGGTCCGCCGTACCTTCCAATACGATGTAGATTTTGTCGTCTTCTGGCTTCTTGCAGCTGAGGTCCAGTGTAATCCAGTCATCGTGACCCGCTGAAATCACCAAGTTGTATCCCTTCAGCTCGCTGGTGGGAATATAGTTTTCCTTCCGATCCCCGCCAAACAGCTTCACTTGCAACGTTTCCGAATGCTCGGATCTATTTTTAATTTTGATCTGCACGCTTTCAACCACGGGTGTCTGAATCGGCAAGACCAAACATAACGCTTTCTCCAAGGAGATCTCTTCGGTTGGATGAAGTTGTTCATAACTTCGCTGAGACGAGGCACGAATCGTTAATCCGTCTGCGAAATAAGGATCTAACGGCTCTTGAAGCCCTACAATTGTTTGCCCGTCTCGAAGCAGCTGCGCCTGAAGCTCACCCATATGCGCTTTGACGATGGCCGCAGGGTCTGTATCATATTTTACGCATAACGCAGCAGCCGTTCCTACCGCCTGCCCCATACAACCACAGGTTGCCATCACCCTTGTAGATCCAAAAGCGACATGGGTAGCGCTTATATTGCGGCCAGCGAACATGAGATTTGGGATATTGCGTGAAAATAAGCTGCGGAAAGGGATATTATATAATCCCGGCACGAAATTCCACGCTGTAGCCGGCCCTTCATCGTAGATGCCTTTATTTGCATGCAGATCCATATACCAGCCTCCGACGGATACCGCATCTTCGAAATGAGTCTTTGTTGTAAGATCGTTCTGAGACAGCATGTGTTCCCCGATAAACCGCCTCGACTCTCGTTTCCCCGGAATCGGGCATACATAGTCCAGGATGAGGTTGTCTACATCATCAAACTCACCGCTATTTTTGATATAATCCCAGATCCCGTATACCAATTTCCGCAGTTCCAATGCGATGTCTTCATTATTCTTGATAATATCCATATGTCCGCCGTATTCCAGCCACCACAATCCGCCAAGCCCGTTGATTTTCCTTGGAAAAGATCGATGGTTTAATCCTTTTCTGATACTATCAAAAAACTCCAGCTTCGTAATATCATACGCAAAGCCTGGCCTTTTGTAAGGAACGGAATAGTTTACGTCACGGGCTTGAAACAGAATTGTATCACCCATCGTGTAATGATCCGCCACTTCTGGAGCGAGCTCCTCCTGGTATTCATGCTTCGCCTCTCTTCCCCATCGGAAGTGAGCACCAGCTTGGTATCCAACAATTCCATCCCCGGAGCAATCAATGTAGGTTGGGCTTTCAAAACGAAATTTTCTCTCTGAAGCCAATTGAAGGCCCTCCACCCATTTGATTCTGCCGTTCTCCATGCCCGTTTCATGTACACATGTATTCAGAAATAGAGAAATGTTGGGCTCATCATACACCATGTCGAGCAAGACCGTATCCGAAAGTGAAAGCATAAGCTTTTTGTTGTATAACGGATTATAATGAAAGATCTTCAGCTTGAGTTCTTCCACCAACCCGCCTTCGCGAGCATAATAGGATGGACTGTTTCCGAGATATGCAGACCCGTTGATATGAACTCTGACCTCGCTGCTCGCATTTCCCCCAAGAACCGGCCGATCATTGATAAGTGAAACCAGGAGTCCTTGGCGTGCGGCAGCAATGGCGGCACATATCCCGGCAATTCCTCCACCTATGACGGTTACATCTGCTTTCATAAGCTCCATTTTGATAACCTCCATGATTAGATGCTCCTATCATGGTAATGGTTTTGGCCCCTTTTTTTTTACAGGATTTCGCGAAAAAATCACACATTTTTTGCATCCTTATTTGGGTTCCTACCGTGTCATTTTTATCCGATATTGCTTAGGTGTATCACCCGTGTATTCTTTAAACAGTTTGCAAAAATACCCTTCATTGACGATGCCTACTTCCTCGCACAATTCCAATAAAGAATAATCCCGAACGTTTAACAACTCGAGGGCGAGATGAATTTTTTTACGATTAATGTAGCTAATCACGCCTTCGTTCATTGTTTTTTTGAATAAGCTGCTAAAATACGATGGCGCTAGATTCACTTCCTCGGCAATTGCCTCCAATGTTAAGCGTTGTTTCAAGTTTGTCTCTATAAAATGCATAGCACTCATAATTTCTGCACGATGTAACAGTTGGCCCGCATGCACGTATTCGAATGTGAAGTCGCCAATATAGGCGAGCTGCTCCTGAAAAGCCATAAATTCCATGGGGAACTCTGGGACTTCCGTGGCCATCTTATTCCCTGATTTAAACTTCACGGTAATGTCTCTGTACAAGTCTCTAATCATTGGCGCCATGATAGACTTGTGGATTTTATGGTCCGTAACAAATTGCGACAGATCGGCAAGTGCATTATCCAGCTCTTCCTTGGAAATCTTTCGTTTCAGCCGTATAAGAAAATCAGCCAGCTTCTGCTGAAAGTCTGCTTTTTTGTCATTATGGTATTGGAACCGATGCATCGGTGTTTTTACGACTTTTTCGGTATGATAATAGAAATCCTCACTCACATTTTTAGCTTCCGTGTACGCCTGTTTGATCGATTCCCAGCCTCGGTGTGGACTTCCAAAAGCGACAGATACTCTTTTATTCAAATATTGATGTAAATGAGAGATGATCTGCCCTCCCAAGGATAGGCAGGCATATTCCGTTTCCATATCACTGCGGTTATTTTCCCAGGATAAAAAACCAATAAAACGATTATCCGACAGATCCGCAGCTACCCCACTACTACCATTCATCACCGTTTCTTCGATGATATTTGTTATCGCATACTTCAAGATGTTTTGATCGGCGGCCGCGTATTCGTTTCGGAAACTTTCATACGTATTCATCTCAACGATGAAGCAGCAATAGTTGGCTTGAAAGAAATGAAACTGCATGCGATTGGCAAAATCCGATGCTCGATGAGAAGGAATTTCACCTCGGATCAATTCGTTAAAAAATTGCTTGCGGACTCTGTATTTATTTTCAAGCACGGATACGTTTAACGAGTGAAACTCCGCCTCTTTTATCTCAAACTCATTTAAAATTCCGGCTGCCTTATCCAACGCTCGATTCAAATCCGCTTCCCTCAGCGGAACCTTTACAATGTACTCCAATACGTTGGCTTGAATCGCTCGCTGAGCGTATTCGAAGGATGAATAGGCGGTCAGCAGTATGTACTGGGTATGGGGGAGCTCCGCCTTGAGCTGCTCAATCATGGAGATTCCGTCCATTCGCGGCATTACAATATCGGATATGACGATATCCGGTTTAAGTTTTATGATCTCCTCGATCCCATTCAGCCCATTATTCGCTTTGCCCACCAGAACAAAACGCCTATCCCTATGAGAGAGCTCATTAAAAAACAATTCCAATCGTTGAATGATCAGGTCTTCATCGTCAACAATGAAGCAGGTATAGTCTCTCCCCATTATGCATCTCCTTTTGGCAATTCTGCCGGGAATACAGCGCGTATACGGGTTATTTCCTTAGGTATGCTTATGATATCCAGCCCGAATTGATCTCCGTAGTGAAGTCTTATTCGACCCTGAATATTATTCAGCCCGATTCTTTTTCTTTTTACTTCCTCTTCACTCGGTTCTGAGATTAAAATATGCTTTATTTTATCGGCCGGAATTCCCTCACCTTGGTCAACAACTTCAATGATGACGATGCCATCCTCCCTGTAGGCATGAATCGTAATAGGGCCCTCAATTCCCCCACCGTTGTAACCATGGAAGATACTATTCTCCACAAGAGGCTGCAGCAGCATTCGGAAAACCGGAAAATCCATTAACCCTGCTTCGATATCTTCAATCAAGTTGAAGTTTCGGTTATACCGAATGTTCTGGATTTCGATATAGTCTGCTACATTGCGTAATTCCTGGCGTAGGGAAACCTTCTCTGAAGCATCGTCTATTCCGTATTCCAATAATGAAATAAGCGATCCGATCACCACATCTACTTTCTCTATTTGTCCGAGACGTATTACATTGCTGATTGAACCAAGTGTGTTATACAGAAAATGAGGGTTAATTTGAGACTGTAACACCTGGATTTCCAACTTCCGCTCAAGTTCATTATGAAGTTCAGCTCGGCGAATCAGTTCAACAATTTGCTGAAGCATACGATCGAATGCTCGTGAAAGATCGCCAAACTCATCGTTTCGATTAATCGTTATTGTCGTTGTGAGGATACCTTGTTCCACCTGCTTCATTTTTGTTTTGAGCGTATAGAGTGGTTTTCTTATATATTTGGCAACCAAAAAAGAAATGAACAAACTTAAAAGAAGACCTGCAGCGAGAAGCTCGAGGTAATAGGTTTCCAATCTGGACAACGCTGCTTTCAAGCGTGATTCATCGTTGATCGAGATGATGGTCCAGTTGAACTTCTCCGTTGGTTTTTTCAAAAGGGAGACCGGAATACCATCGTTGGTATACAGTTGAAGATTTGTTTCTGTTGTATCCAGAATTTCTTCCGCTGACGTCTCTCCGATCGAAAAAGAATGATCTTGGATATTCAGAGGTCCTTTATTTTCAGAAAATCCGGCAATGATCTTACCTGACGCAGTGATCAGAGCCAGATTCATTTGTTCCTGTTTATTAATCTTGAATAAGGTTTCTTCAATGGCATTTAGATCTAAATCAACCGCGATGGCCATAGGAAACGGAGCACCGTTCAGATATCGAACCATCGTAACGGTCCAGCCGGAATACTTCGATTTGTAAGGTTCACTAACAAAGGTAGTCCTTCTATTCTTGTCAGCCGCATCAAATAAAGGTGCTCTTTCAGATAAAGGTTCATCGAATATTCGAGTAGGTGTACTTCCACCCAAAATGGATAAATCGCTTTTGATCAAATAAATATTACTGACATAAATACTGTTGAGTTCATACAGCTCCCTTAATTGCTTTTTAATCACTTCGGTATTGTTAATGTTGGCTTTCACTGATGTTTCAACTGAGAAGAGAATCGTCTGGAAGGAGGAAAAATTAACGGTGAAATACTGGTCAACCTTGTCTAGTATTTGATTGGTGTAAAAAATGTCATTGGTTCTTATTTCCTTTTGAACATAGCGATAAGACAATTGGCTTATCAAGATGATGCAGCCTAATACAAAGGCAAACACGATAAAAAATAATTTTAAAGGCAAGCTGATTCTTCTTCGCATCCATCATCTTCCTTTTAGTTCCGTTTTAAACTAAGAATAGCATATGCTAATAAAGAGAGGGGCTACGAATAGCCACTCTCTCTTCGTTTATTTTTACTTGATAAGGCCGGCTTCTTTAAATTGCTGGATTGCTGTTTCCTTATATTTCTGCATGTCAAACTTGGTATCCAGCGTCTGGAGGAAATTGTCCCAGTTGGAAAGAGGCTCTTTGCCCGTCATAAATTTAACCAAGCTTTCATTAATGAAACGTGTGCGGTCAGCATCCAAGGTATCGCTAGGGTCTGGGGTCAATAAATTTCCGGGCAACGTTGGCCCCACATATTGCTGATTGTCCTTGAAAGCTTCTGCTGTCTTCGGATTCTGGAAGCTGAAGTACTCTGCATCATCACCACGGCGTGGCATTCTATAATGATCAACCCACAGGTATTTTTCTTTCATTTCCTTTGATAACTCGGAGGTTTTATTTTTGATCTTGCCGTCTACGACATCCCAATGGATGCCTTTGATTCCGTATGCAAAGTTTGGATAAGCTTCTTCATCCGTAAAGAGATAATTCAGCATGGACAAGATCCGAATGATTTTTTCCTCGTCCGCTTTTGCGGATATGGCCCATGAATTGCCTTGGAATGATTTTCTCTCTACAATTTGATCCCCGTAAGGACCTTTCATCGGAGGAATAACGATCCATTCCGGCACCTCGCCACTAATTTCTTTCATTTTCTGCTGATAGTCCGGCTCTAGTCTGCGAGCATCTCTGATCATGAAGCCAACTCTACCCTTAAACATCTTTTGGTCCAACAGATCAGGCGAATTCATCGTTACCCAGTCCGGGTCAACCACTTTGGCTGCCATCATTTTATTAATGTAAGCAAGCGCCTCTTTCATTTTGGGATCGATAAACAGAAATACCGGTTCATTATCTTTTATCTCAACGGCTGAAGGAGGATTGACGCCAAACATCCACATCAAGCTATCAAAGCCATAGGTTTGCAGATTACCTTCTTTATTCATACCGCCGATGAATCCGTACGTATCGTTTTTGCCATTCCCGTCCGGATCTTTCTCTGTAAAGGCTTTCATAACTTCGAACAACTCATCAGGTGTCGTTGGTACCTCCATATTCAGCTTTTTCAGCCAATCGTTTCGGATGAAGAAGCTTCGACTGATACCGTTTACATTATCATAGCCTGGAACTCCAATGGTTTTTCCTTGATAGGACATCGCCTCCCAGGAGTCGGTGCCAAATCGTTTCTGTAGTTCAGGGAATTGGTCCATATACGGTGTCAAATCCGCAAGAACTCCTTGGTCGTAATATTGCGCAAGATCAGCACGACTTTTCAAGAAAATCAGGTCTGGAATATCCCCGCCTGCAATGAGTGTATTCAGTTTGGTTGTTGCTTGACCAGCCTGAGGAATCATCATCTCCAAGTCGATGTTCATCTCTTCTTCCAACATTTGACGTTGAATATCTTCTTCACGTGGAGGTACCGGAGCAGCAGCATTAAAAGTGCCTTGGTTAAACATTGAGATTTTCATTTTGGTTGCAAACTGGCCAGACTGGCCTTGCGAATTACCCGAAGTTGTCGATGTAATTTCTTCAGTTCCCCCACATCCTGACAATAGCGTTCCAAGTCCTAAGATTGCCGACAGAATAGCAAATGAAATCTTTTTACGCTGCATATTGACCTCTCCTCTGCTTGTATATTATCACGGTTTCCCCGTAATAAGTTAGGTTGGAACACCTTTTATCCTTTAACGGATCCCAGGAGTACACCTTTGGTAAAATGCTTTTGCAAAAATGGATAAACGATCAATATCGGGACTGTAGTTACAACAACTGTGGCCATCTGCACAGCGAACGTGCTGACAGCTCCGGAATTGGCGAGCGAATCAGCGCTTTGAGTTGCAACGTTAAGCAGGATGTTACGCAAAATCACTTGAAGTGGCATGTAGTTGGAATCATTGATATATACAATGGCATCAAAATAACTGTTCCAATGCCCAACTGCGTAAAATAAGGAAATGGTGGAAAGGACGGGTAAGGACAGGGGTAAAATGATCCGCCATAACGTCTGAAGTTCACTGGCACCGTCTACCCTCGCTGATTCCTCAATTTCACCAGGTAATTGTTCAAAAAAACCTTTGATGATCACCAGATTAAATGCACTAATGAGATTTGGAATAATCAATACCCAAGGACTGTTTAACAATCCCAAAGAGCGGATTAGTAAATAAGTCGGAATTAATCCCCCACTGAACATCATGGTAAACACAATGAAGAGTAAAAATGGACTTCTTCCGGGCAAATATTTTTTGGATAACGGGTAGGCCGCGATTACCGTAAAAAACACGTTTAACGCAGTGCCTACAATTGTTCGAAATAACGTAATTTTATACGCCTGCCAGATCCCATGAGAAATGAATACTTCTTTATAGGCCAGAAAGGTAAAGGACTCTGGTATAATCACAATCCCTCTTCTTAATACTTCCGATTCTGGTGTTACGGAGACAGCAACCACATATAGAAAAGGTAGCACGCACAGTAGGGATAACAAAATAAGAATTACATAAACGACGGTTTGCCAGACTTTTTCACCGATTGTCATATGGATCATTCTAAAGACCACCTCACCAGATTTGCCCATCGAATTTTTTGGCGAGCTTATTCGCTGCCAACACTAAAGCAAATCCGATGACAGCTTTAAACAATCCTACAGCAGTAGCCAAGCCAATCTTAAGACGCTCCAACCCTTCCCGGTATACCCATGTGTCGATAATATCGATCTTCTCCTGGTTAAAGGTGTTGGCAAACATGAATATTTGGTCAAAACCCGCATCCAGGATATGGCTTAATTTAAGAATCAGCATCAGAATAATGACTCCTCGAATACCGGGTAACGTGATATGCCAGAGCTGTCTCCATTTGGAAGCGCCATCCATTCGAGCCGCTTCATATAAGCTTGGATCGATTCCTGCCAAGGCGGCAAGGTACAAAATCGCCCCCCATCCAATATCCTTCCATACTTCAGATAAGATGATCAGCATTCTGCCCCAGGCAGGTTCCGTTAGAAACGAGATGGGTTCAACACCTAAATCCTTTAAAATCATGTTAAAGAGACCGTCCCCTGGAGCTAGTAAGGCTACCATAATTCCATACACAATGACCCATGATAGAAAATGAGGCAAATAAGTGATTGTCTGTACGATTTTCTTAAACCATTGGCTATACACTTCATTGAGGAGTAAAGCAAGTACGATGGGCGCGGAGAAACCGAACAATAGCTTATACAGAGATATAACAATCGTATTTTTCATGATGTCCCAGAAATAAACGCCGTTCATAAAATCGGTAAAATTTTTGAATCCCACCCATGGGCTATCCCATAGTCCCAAAGCCAAGTTGTAGTTTTTAAAAGCTATCATGATTCCCGCCATAGGAATGTATTTGAATACCGCAAAGTAAATTAAGGCTGGTAATAAGAGAGCATACATCACTTTGTACCTTTGTATCGTCCTTATCCATGTCTTTCGCTTTTTGGAGATGGGAATGGCGTCCGCTGCCAATTTTGCTTGCATTTCATCACCTCGTCTTTGTTTGTATTTGTATAATAGCACCCACCTATCGGATAAATTTCTGATATATCAAGAATTTTTTATAAGATTTTAAGGAAGGTATGTCAGCGAGCGAATATATTCTGTTCTATAACCAGAACCGATTCCAGAAAAGACTAAACGGGCGTTCCCCGGTTGAATACCGGGAAACGCCCGCAGCTTAAATCGCTTTTTTTATAGTACAGAGGATTTACCACCGTCTATGTTAACGGCAGTTCCTGTTACGTAGGAGGCTGCTCCTGACACAAGAAAAGCAATAACTTTTGCCGCCTCTTCGGTATGACCTATCCTCTGTAGTGGGATGCCATGAATTGGGTTGGAAGCGAATTCCTCCCAACTTTGCTCTGGTGCTGAAGCCTGCCATTTCCGTTCAATCTGATCGCTACGAATCAGACCGATGCACACCGCGTTAACACGAATATTGTCCTTGGCGAGGTCTTTGCTCATCGCCTTCGTAAGTGCAAGACCTGCAGCTCGGCTGACTGATGTTGGCAAAGATGACGCAGATGGTGTCTTCCCAACAGTCGCCGTCACATTAAGGATAGAACCACCACCTCTTTGGCGCATATGAGAAACTGCCGCCTTAGAACTGTGGACTGCTCCTAACAATTTCAAATCCAGGTCAGCAGCCCAGCTTTCGGTACCGACCTCTTCAAACGGCCAGGCCGCAGAGGTTCCCGCATTGTTGACCAAGATATCCAGTCCACCGAAATGCTCTGCAGTCTGTTCCACCGCACTTCGTACCTCTGCTTCTACTGAAATATCTGCAGAAATGACTAGTGCATCTGTACCCGTAGTTTCTTTAATTCGTTGCGCCGCAGCTTGGAGCGCCTCTTTGTTGCGGGCAACGATTGCCACCTTTGCGCCTTCCGATGCTAAGATCACTGCTGTCTCTAGCCCGATTCCTTTGCTGCCGCCTGTAATTAGTGCTACTTTATCCTTTAATCCCAAATCCATAACTGTTTCCTCCTCTTTCCCACTGCGAACTTCGTTACCTAAAGCCATCTCTTCAATCAATTCGATTAATTATTCAGCTTTCCTGCCATTTAGCTCGGTAGCTTGGAATTTAGTCCATTTCCCATTAACATACCTCCATATGAATAGCCCTCCTTTTATCAACCAATCACAATAGATAGCTATCCATGTTGCAAACATTCCCATATCAAGGAGATATACCAAGACATAAGCGAATATAATTCTGCAGCAAAACATAGTAATCATACTCACTACCATGGGGTACTTTGCATCTCCAGCAGCCCGGAATACCGATGGAAGTGCATTTCCGAAAGGCCAAATCAATATCATGACAATCGCATGGCTCCACACAATCTCAGTAGTCCATTGCATTGCTTCTGCTGAAAAATGATAAATGCTCAATATACTCGGAAACAAGGCTAAACTAATTACGGAACTCACAATCTGTGCCACAAAAATGATACCAAGTATCTTTTTCGTATAGTATCTAGCCTGTGTAAAATCTCCAGCACCCACACATCTGGAAATGACTATAGACATTCCTAAACCAATGGCCATTCCAGGTAAAGCTTGCAATGAAGTAATCGTACTGCCAACTGAATTTGCCGCTATAGCAGCTGTTCCAAATGTAGATACCAAACTTAATATCAACAAACGTCCAAAATAGAATATTCCATTTTCTAATCCATAAGGTACACCGATCCGCATGATCTGTTTAATCATCAATGAATTAAACTTATGCTTCAAGGTTTTATTTAGATGAAGAACATGCTTAGGATTTGTTACATGAATTAGAATGCATACTGCAGCACCTATTCTGGAAATTAAAGTAGGAATAGCATCCCTGCAATCCCTATATTGAACCCATAGATGAACAAGACATTGCCTGCAATATTCAGAATGTTCATAGCCAGCATAATTTTCATAGGCAATTTGGAGTTGCCCATCGTTCTGAATATGGCAGCTCCAGCGTTATAAAGAGCTAAAAAAGGAATAGAAGCTCCGACGATCAATAAATAAGTGTTGGCATAGTTATATACCTCGTCGGTGATATTGCCAAAGAGAACATCTAAAATAAAGCCTTTAAAGATATAAATAAAAATCATAATCACAAGCCCTGCTGCTCCAGCAAACCAAACTAATTGATTTGAGGCTTCTCTGGCTTGGTTTTCCTGTTTTTTTCCGAGATATTGCCCCACAATCACCGTGCCACCCGTAGCTAAAGCTGCGAATAAACTTATTAACAGCAACATAATCATTTCGACTAAAGAAACAGCAGATACGGCTGACTCTCCTATAGAAGCTGCCATGATTGAATCGGACAATCCGATCAAAGATGCTAACATTTGTTCAATAATTAACGGGATAAATATTCTCATTAAATCTTTATCTGTAAATAACAACGGGTTCGAAAATGGCATTTTTGATTTTTTCATAATTTTAACCTCATATTGTATGATTAACTACACAACTCTCAAGTCACGTTCTCCATTCATTGTAAATTCCTATCTGTATAATTACTAATACCTATGGTGTATTTTGTATCATGCCTAATATGTATCGTATAATCATCTGTGAATGATCTATCCGACGTATTATGGAAAGGATGATAAGGTGTGGATATTCGGGTTTTGAAATACTTTTTAACTGTGGCTAAAGTAGGCAATATAACAAAAGCAGCAGAAATCCTTCATATTACGCAACCAACACTAAGCAGGCAGCTTATGGATCTTGAAGAAGAACTGGGTACGCGTTTGCTGATACGAGGAAAAAGACAGATTACATTAACAGATAGCGGTCTCTTGTATCAGCAACGGGTAAAAGAGATCGTTTCCCTCTTAGACAAGACAGAAAGAGATATGGCAGAACAGAAGGATCTGATTGGCGGAGTGGTTTCTATTGGCTGTGTGGAGTCCATTGTATCCAGAGCTCTGGCAGAAATCGTAGAGAAATTCTCCAACCGGCATCCTAGAGTACAATATGAACTGTATAGTGCTGATGGAGATGATATTAGAGAAAAGCTTGACCGAGGAAATATCGATATCGGCATTTTATTGGAACCCATTGAAACTGCAAAATATGACTATGTTCGATTACCCTATCCGGAAAAGTGGGGTATTCTGATGAGACGAGATGATCCCCTTGCTCAGAAATCATCCATTGGGATTCAAGAGATACTTTCTTTACCCTTAATTCCACCCCGTCGGACAATTGTGCAGAATGAGATTGCAAGTTGGCTTGGTGTGGAGAATGATCGACTTACTATTTTCGCATCCCATAATTTATTGACTAATGCGATGCAGTTGGTAGAACGGAAACTGGGGTATGCCATATGTGTAAGCGGATCATATACAATCCGGGAAAGTAATAGCACATGTTTTGTTCCCTTTGAACCTGAACGAATAACAAATCATGTACTCGCTTGGAAAAAGAATAGGCTATTTAGCTCAGCTACCGCTCACTTTATTCAATTTATAAAGGATATCTATGATTCATAAAAGGATTGGGATGTACCTTTAGTGTGGTTATTCTTCAATAAAACAAGGACACGTTATTAACGTGTCCCCAAGATAACAAAAGGTTAAATTCTCAATGAGAGATTTGTTTTTTAGGAGTATACATATAAATTCTTAATAGGATAAACGCCAGGCTCAATATCAAAAATAACAGTCCACCTACTACAATGTACCGAACCCCCATTCCTGATATAAACAACCCTCCGACAGTTGTTCCAATGGTTACGCCCAGGTTACCAGATGTTAGAAATAATCCATTCGCGAATTCAGGAGCTTCCGGAGCTGCTGACGTAATCCAATACTGACTAATATTGCTTGCGATTGCATACAGCACTCCCCATATAACAACAATAATGAACATAGGGACAGTGAATTGGCCCATAAAGAACAGGAAGATGTAGACTACTCCAAATACAAATGGATAGATCATTACGGACTTAATTGCATTTTTGGAAAGCAATTTTCCTCCTAATACGTTACCAAATAAACTGGCTGCACCAAATATAACTAACATTAGACTAAGACCTTTACCAGAAATATGAGTAATGGTCGCAAGATATTCGGCGAAGTAACTATACACTCCAGCCGTTGCTGCATTTACAAATATAACGGCAACAATAGAATGCCAAGTTATTGCTTTCTTCAATACACGTAGTTGAGATCCGTAGGAAAGCCTTTCTCTTACAGGCATGGATGGGACAAATAGCAATACACCAATGAATGCTACTGCATTCACGATAGCAAAAAAAGTCATAGCAGCATCAATTGAAGCGATACTGGCAATAAAAGTTGTGATGGGTACACCTAGCACAATGCCAGCAGATACGCCCATAATGACTTTTGACACTGCTTTAGGAATCTCTTTATCACTAACCGAACTAGCTGCTGCTGTCAGAGCGATCGAGATATAGACGGGATGTAAAAATGCCGGGATAACACGAGCAATTATTGCGAATGTAAAGTTTGTTGCAAATATAGAGAAAATGTTACTGATCACGAACACACCGAGTACAAGTAGCATTACCCCTCTGCGATTAAAACGAGAAAACACTAAAGGCAGAATGGGACCCGATATCGCAACTGCAAGTGCAAACAGACTTACTAGCAATCCTGCTTGAGACACGCTAACATTGAACTGTTCAGCAATTTGAGGCAATATCCCAATAACGCCCATTTCAGTATTTAAGATTCCGAAGACACCCAAAGTTAATATAAATATAAATAATTTATTTCGTTTAGACATCATTGTTACCCCCACCGTTGCTCCATATTCTCTTTCTCATGCTGTACTCCGCCCAAGATGATATTCAAATGATTGAAACCAAACTTTCCTCCTTTTGGCTGTAATCATCTATTTTAATTTAAATTCACATTGAGGGCTTAATACTCATTTGTGTATTATTATATATAAATAAAATGTATCAACAACCACAAAACATCAGGATTCGTGCATTAATACACAACACGACTTAAATTGTGAATTACTTTTCAAGAAAGTTAGGTGGAGGTACATGCTTAAAGTGGACAGAAGAAGCTTGAAATCTCAAGAAGCTATCAAAAAAGCAGTGATAGAACTCATGTCTGAAAAAAGTTTTGATGACATTACGATTCAGGATATTGCTGATCAAGCTAATGTTAATCGTAGAACGATCTATCTGCATTACTTGGATAAGTACGATCTACTGGATAAGCTTATTGAAGAGCATATTGAGGAATTAAAGAGATTGTGTGAATTGGAAGCCGAAACGGATACATTAGAGGGTAGTGCGACATGGTTTTTATATTTTGAACAACATTATTCATTCTTTTCAGCAATGTTAACTAGTAAAGGAGCTCCTTTTTTCCGTAGCCGGTTCCTCGATTTTGTCACAGACGATATTAAGAATGGTTGGGATATGTCCGAGGGAAAAAGACAAGGAATAGATGAAGAGCTTCTTATTCAATTTATCTCGCCAGCTTATGTAGGAATTGTAGAATGGTGGTTCATTAATGACATGCCCTATTCACCTCAAGTTATGGGAAAACAAGTGGGAATGTTATTGGAAAATAACCTCTCCTAAACAAAGATAATTCATTCCCAACTATAGTCTGATTTCTTCCAACGCAAAAAAAAGGCAACCGAATCATTCCTGTTCGGTTGCCTTTGATTTAGATATAAAACTATATATACCTTTACTTCTCCGATGGGAGTGGTGTAAAGAGCAGATTGACCGGCAGGTTGCTTCCTGGCGCGGCAGAGAATAGAATCGTTACGCTCTCTCCAGTTAACCCGGTGCGGTAAAGAACGCTTTGTTCACTTGAATTGGCAACCGCAACGTTACCTTCGGCAATCGATACCAACTGATTGTTCACCAGAGCTACTCCGGAGTACTTCCCTCCACGAGGATTAAAGGAGATAAGTGTACGCGGAGCGACATTGGTCAGCGTAATTTTGTACAATACACCGAAATTACCCGCATTGGATGCGTCTGTGTAAGCCATCGGATCTGTTCCTACCAGATTGGGATCGCTTGAATTGTCACCAAGTGGAAGACGGGCAGGTTTGATTCCCACGTGCTCATCGTACTTTATAATGCGAGTCGCATTCGGGTACGTACCACGGTTGTGCACTCCGTCACGATCAAGCACAGGTAGCAATGGCAGAGCCTCGAACGGATCTTTATTTTCTTCCACCAGGATAACGTTATAGTCTAAGGAATAATCACTATATGCATCCGAATAGAGAGAGATGACTTGTCCTTCTTTCATCGGAGTTTTATTAAGTTCGGTCAAAATGAGTTTGCTTTCTCCAGGTTGAAGGTACTCTTTCTTTTGATCCGCTCCAGTCTGAATCGACTTAAACCATTTATCAATAGACAATTTCCCAGCTACGGTAGCATACGGTGTAGGTCCGGCAAAGCCCATATTCTGTTGTTGAAATACGGCTGGATTTGGATTGTTATTGGTTGCAATCACATACATTTTTACTCTTTTGCCTGTATTGTTCACGTGGTGAATCATGAAACGGGTCTGCCCCAAAGATGATTCTTTATATACAATGCCTTCCGTATTCACAGTTTCCGGACTGTTACTGCGGATCAGCAAACTTGGCTCATCCATGTACGTATAAGGCACTTTCTCCATCGTAGTCACTTCGCCGCCGTTAAAGGTGAATTTCTGTCCTACCGGCGTGAAGAGTAAATTAAAATCGGTAAATGAATATAAGGTCTCATTGGTTATGGTGATGACTTTGGAGTACGTGTTCGTAGCACCGTGATTGTCAGTAACCGTAAGTGTCACCGTTTTTGGACCCGGTTCAAAGAACGCAAGTGAATTGTTCTCCCATGCTGCTTTAACAATATTATTTTCGTCATCTGTACTTTGGTCTGTGTATGTTATTTTTTCGCCCATTTTATACTGTTCTTTATCCGTGGCGAACATGGCTACAGGAGGAAGATTAGGAGCCAAAACTTCAATCGTAGTTGAATAGGGATCGCTCCATTGACCGTTGGAATCCTGTACTTGATATGAAATCGTATATGTACCTGCTTGATCAAATGAATCCTGGCGACCAGTCCAGCGTTCGTCAACGATATCCAGTCCATTAGGTGAACTGGAAGAAGTCACGTAGTCCACTTGATCACCTGCAAAGATTTCCTTTTGGGAAATGGTAAAGCTTGCAACAGGTTTTGTATTAAGATTCAACACAACCGTTTTAGCCGACTGATTCACTTTATAGGTGATGTTCAGAGCTTGAGTAATGGAAGTTAACGGCACCATGAATGTACTTTTTTGCTGATAAGCAGGGCCTTTCATCGTTCTGGTCTCTCCATTTACCGTATAGTCCTTGCTGTTAGTTTTGAATCGGAGTTCATCCTCACCACTAATAATGATGGTTTCCTTGGTTTTGTTATCATATTTGACGCCATATCCCACACGGTCAACCAGCGCACGGATTGCAACATAGGATACACCGTTTTTTACAGCCATTGGCTGTCCAGCAAGATACGTTTTTCCATCCTGCTCCATTTTGTTGCTATTCATGTACAACGTCAGATTCCCGCCTGCTGCTGCAGGAGACGTCCCATCAACGGATGGTTGCTCTATCTGAGCAGGCGTAGCTGGCGTTTCAACCTTCTCAGGGGTCTCTCCCCCATCCAATGCAGGTTTCTCGCTCTCTGTTTTAGGTGTTGCCTCAGTGCCGGTCGAGGTTTGAGTGTCCTTGGCTTCAGTGGGCGGAGTATTGATAGATTTGTTATTGCTCTCCGTCTTCACTTCACGCTCTGCAATCGGCTGCTCTTGCTTTAACACCTCAACTGATTCTACATTGACCGTGTTTACGGACGCGGTGTCACCTTGCGGTGCTGATTGCGCACTCACAGAACCGACTGCAAATGCTTGAAAAACGGCTAAAGCGGTAAAAATGGATAATTTCTTCTTCATATTCATGTGTTGTCTTTGGCTCCTTCTACTCTCTAGTAATTTATAACCCCTCAAAAAGTCATAGTATTAGACGCTAGATTTAGGAAAAAGTTTCTAATTGAATTGTAAATTATGGATTTTTGTGCAACTATTTTTTCAATGTTTGGTTATAAGTTCTTTGAATAAGAAGCGCCTATTGCATAATAGTCTTGATTTTGCACAAGATAATCCATGTCGCATTTTATAAAGAGGTGGATCAATGACCCCAACCAATCAGGCTTTTTCTGAATTAAAAATGAATATTTCTTATGTGGAACAGTCCCTCTACTGTACTGACGATTTGAAACAACAACAGCTTCTACTTAATGGTGTACAGAGTGTGCTTCTCTATATCGATTCACTTGCAGATCAGGAGATCATTCAAACACATGTCTTAACAGCATTGAATAGCCAAGCTCATTCGGAAATCTACCCATCGTTCACCACTTTAGAAAGTCGAAAAGATACGGATCTGCAACGTGGAATAGATTCACTTATTCAAGGGAAATGTCTTTACATAATCGATGGGTACCCGGAGTTTTACATTCTTTCTACCGAGAAAATGTATGTCCGAAACACAACCGAACCGGAGAATGAAGGCGTTATTCGAGGGCCGCACAATGGATTCGTAGAGCAGCTTTCGGTTAATTTGAATCTGATCCGTAGACAAATTATTAGTCCATCCCTAATCGTTCGATATTTTAACGTCGGCGAGAAGACACATACCAAAATTGCAGTTGTATATCTTCAGGACTTGGCCAATCCGGAGTTAGTGAACGAAGTAAAAGAGCGAATCACGTCCATATCTTCAGATATGGTGCTCGCTCCAGGTTTTATTGAAGAGTTTATGGAGGATAACCCCTTCTCTCTGTTTCCCCAGCAGCTCAATACAGAAAGACCTGACCGGGTTATTGCCAACTTGATGGAAGGACGTGTCGCCATACTTGCCGAAGGAAGTCCTTCAGCTCTTATTGCTCCAGTTACGTTTTTTGCTTTTTATCAAAGTCCGGATGATTATCATGGTCGCTGGATTGTCAGTTCCTTTTTACGTTTAATTCGCATGATGAGTTTTGTCATTGCTTTTACATTACCTGCTGTTTATATTGCTACCATCTCTTTTCACTCCGCTATTTTACCGATCGAACTGGCACACACAATCAAGAAATCATTGCAAAACATCCCCTTTCCTGCACTTGTAGAGGCAATGTTGCTTGAACTGATCTTTGAAGTATTAAGAGAAGCCGGGGTCCGACTTCCCAGCCGAGTGGGCCAGACCATCGGCATCGTTGGCGGTTTGGTTATCGGAGATGCTATCGTTCGTGCGGGGCTTGTATCCTATACAATGATTATTGTGGTTTCACTAACCGCTATCTCGTCGTTTTTGGTGCCTTCGCATGAGATGAGTTCGGCAGTCCGTATTCTCCGCTTTCCAATGATGATTGGAGCGGCGCTTTTTGGATATATCGGCATCGCATTTGGTCTGGTGATTCTAACCATTCACCTCTGTAAGATGGAAAACTTCGGATCGCCTTATTTTGCTCCAGTGGCCCCTTTCCGATTAGCTGACATGAAGGATGTATGGATTCGATTTCCCATCTGGGCGCTTCGCGGGCGTCCTCATGATGCCCGCCCGCAGCGGCTGAATCAGCAGAAGTTCTCTAGGAGTTGGAAAAAACGTGAATAAGGAAACAACAATCACTCGGGGACAATTATTCTTGCTCATTTTGAAATTTGAGATCGGTGTAGATATTCTGTCCCTCCCTTACCGTATACACCTTATCTCTAAAGGCGGTGGATGGATTTCTGTTTTTCTTGGAGGGTTCCTGATCCAACTTGTCATATTGTTGTGCTGGCTTTTGATGCGAAGATTCCCGAGTTCATCCATTTATGACATTGTAACGCTGATTACGGGTAAATGGATTGGCAAGTTGCTGATCATTGCCTACGTTGGATATTTCCTGTTAATGGGTACTTCTGTTCTGGTGAACGCCTACAGTGTGATTAACCGCTGGATGCTGCAGGATACGCCTCGATGGGCTATATTAGCCCTCTTCTTGTTCAGCAGTATCTATTTGGTTCGACAAAAATTACGAATCATTGCCCGAGTACTGGTACTCATCTCCTTTTTGGTCTTGCCCATGATGGTATTGATCAGTTATGGACTCAAGGAAGTCAATCTGTTATATCTTTTGCCTTTAACCGAAGCAGGATGGCCCAATATCATTAGTGGATCAACCGAAACATTAATGGCTATGTTCGGATTCGAGTTTTTTCTCGTTGTGTTTCCTATGGTTGAAGGTAGCAGCGGTGGCAAACTCAAGTCTGTTGCTTTAGCAAGTGCTGTAGTCGTGGTGTTGTATGCATTCACTGTGTTCATTTGTTCAACGGCGTTCAGCCCCCAGCAACTTGACTTAATGCCTGAACCGGTCATATATCTGCTCCGCTCTATCCCACTCGGGACAATGGATCGGGCCGATTTCCTGTTCCTCCCTATCTGGTTAATTTCCATTTTTGGGGCCATATGTGGCTATTACTATACGGCATCCTATGGTATAAGTTATTTCTTCAAACAAAAACACCATAAAAAAGCGGTGCCTTATGTCGTTATTGCTTCTTGCATAATTGCCTATCTGCCACAACAGAAGGAAAAACTTGAGTTAATTAGTACGATAGCCAACAGATCGGCATACTTTTTTCTCATGATCCTGCCTCTGCTCCTGTTGGTTCTATCTTATATAATGAAACGAAAAGAGAAGATGATATGAGTAAACGAGGAAAAATTCTTCTCCCCCTGTTACTGCTCATGGTGATGACGGGATGCTGGGATCAGGATAGTTTAAAAGATGCAAGACTAGCTAATGCTTCGGCGTTTGACATCACCTCAGAGGGTGAAATTAAACAGACGCTTGAAATTGTCGATGATTCTGAGAGTCAACAAGGGAGCAACGGTAATGAAGTCCACTCAGGCACCGGGAGATCCGTCCGTCAAAGTACAGATAGAATTCGCGCTAAAGTGACTGGTGATATCCGGTTTTTCAAATATGGGATGATCTTATACGGCAACAAACTCGCACAAAATGATATCTATCCCTACCTGGACGTCTTATATCGGGAACCCGATTACCCAACCTCACATGTGAAAATTGCAATTGTGGATGGCGATGCCGGAGATCTGTTACACCAAAAAAAAGTTGGCAGCATATTGATTGGTGATTTTATTACCAAAAAAATTAAGAGTCTGGAGGAATTATGTATTTTTCCGGAAATGACGTTAGAGACCCTTCTCCCTCCCATGCTGGATCCGGGACAGGATTTTACGCTGCCTTATCTATATAAGGATGGAGAGGAAATTGATGCTCGGGGAATCGCCCTGTTTCATGGGCAAAGGTTCAATGGGAGTCTTACGACCGAACAGGCTCCTCTATACATTATTATGAGTGGGAAATGGAATAAAGCAGCGCGTTTTGTCAAAAAGGTCCACCCAGGGCCTTCCAACAACCCGCGGAACTATGTCACTTATGAAGCAAATATCGCACAAATTAAGCGCAAAATCGCGGTAAAGGTTGCAAATGATAGACAAATTGATGTGAACCTCCGTATCGAACTTCCAGTAACGATCGTTGAGTATGCAATGAATCATCTTCAGGAAAAAGACACGATTGAACGTCTGAACAGCCAGTTATCCGATGACATGACTCAGGACGCAGAACAAATTATCAAAACACTTCAGCAAAGTGGTTGTGATTCCTTCGGTATTGGCAGACATTTAATTGCCCATTACCCGGACTTATGGAAAAACCTAAACTGGAATAAAGAATATGCCCAAGTTCGTTTTCACCCGGAAGTAAAGGTTACGATAGTCGGCAATGGTGTGTTAAATTAATAACATGCTGTCGTGCAACTGGGAAAGCTCTCTTCAATGTCGAAGAGAGCTTTTAACTGTTGACTTAAAAGAATGATTTGCTAATATCCTAGTCGTTAAGAAGCGCTTCAGTGAGAAGCTTTATCGTGCCTGGTTGAGTATAACATCGGCAGTGAAGCTGAGCTATAAAATCGGTGAAAGAAGACGTGATATTCCTTCTTTAAATTTTATAATAAGGGACCTGTTTCTATAACGATCAGAAGTAAGTTCTGTACTTAACTGGCTATCTTGATGAAACAATTCTTGAAGTTGTTTCGCAACTCGCTCGTCATATACAATTGCATTCACCTCAAAATTCAACCTAAAGCTCCGGGAATCAATATTCATCGTCCCTACTGAAGCGACTTCTTCGTCTACTACAATGGTCTTTGCGTGTAAGAATCCATTATCATATAAAAGAATCTTGGCTCCATAGTCCAATAATTCACCAGCATACGCCCAAGTCGCCCAATATACAAACGGGTGATCGGGCTTATTGGGAATCATAATGCGCAGATCCACCCCGGATAGCAGTGCGATTTTACATGCATCCATAAAAGTGCTGTCAGGAATAAAGTAAGGCGTTTGAATATACACACTCTTTTTGGCATTTACTATAAGCTTGATGTACATATTCTTCAGGTGTTCCACCTGTGAGTTAGGACCACTAGACACAATCTGAACTGGACTTGAACCATCAAGCTTTGCTGTGTTGAAGGAGAATTGTTCGTAACTTACTTGATCGGATTTGCTGGCGTGTTTCCAATCCAAAATAAACCTTCCTTGAATATGATTAACGGCATCTCCGTGCATTTTAAAATGTGTATCACGCCAGTATCCAAACTTTTTATCCATGCCCAGATACTCATTTCCCAGATTAAATCCGCCGATATAAGCAATCTCCCCATCAATAATACAAAGTTTTCGATGATTTCGATTATTCATACGGAAATTTAATGGCCTAATCAGTGACGGGAAAAAGACCTCTACTTCTCCACCGGCAGAGATCAGTTCTCTGAAAAACTTCAATGAAAGTTTCTTTGAACCAATTTCGTCATAGAGAACTCGCACTTTTACGCCTTCTTTAGCTTTTATAGTTAATTCATCTCGTAATTTCTTCCCTAAGGAATCCGGTTGAATAATGTAATACTGGATGTTAATCTCTTTCTTGGCTTCTTTGATATCAGCAAATAAAGAATCAAATTTCTCTTGTCCATCATCGAAGATGAATATCTCATTGTCATTGGTTAAGATTGCATTGGATGATGTGAGATTCAATTGAATCAGGTCAGCATATTTCATGAGCAGGGGGTTGTTTTCCTTACGTTGCTCCTTCAATGTCACTAACTGGTTCTCGACAATTAACTTTAGGGAGTTTCTCTCTTCAGCTGAAAGTCCGTAAAAATTTTTCTTTTTGAGGTTACGTCCCAGAAAGAGATAAACGATAAAACCTAAAATAGGAATGAAGTAAAATATCATGAGCCAGGCCCAAGTATAACCAATGTCTCTCCTTTCAAAAAACAAAAATACCGCTGAGAGTAATATGTTTATAATCATAACGAGCGAAAGTATCAGCGTGACCATACTGCTATATCTCCTGCCTTCCATTGACTTTATGTAAATAATAAAAAATGCTTATTACTTAGCTGTTCTCGAATGAAGCCGTCATCACAAAGAATATGATAACATATTTGAGGAATACTAAATCTATTAAATGATAATCACTAGACATCGAACTAAAAAAAGAATCCACTTCCTATAAAAGAAGGGATTATTTCACATTGAATATCCTATACTTAGAATCTGTAATTCAAAGAGAACGCAATTTTGATACTTGTTGTTCCCGCACCGGCTCCAATGAGACTTATAGTATTAATTGTTGGTGCAGTATAAGATCTACTGCTACCTGGGGCTACGACAAAACCAGGAATTTGAACTCCGTCAATAAGCAAAGCAGCGGTGGGTGAAGCCCCCACTCCGTTATTCTCAATTAGAATAGTTCCGTTTATCAGAAACGTTGAGGAATTTTCGTATATAATTGTTGGTGTCCCTCCCGTATCTGACAAACTTATCGTAGTACATACGGCGTCGTTTACAACCGCTGGAGAAACCGTATTATTACAATTACCAATTTGAGCCATTTGTGAACCTCCTTAAAAATACTCTTTCTATAAATATATGTGGGGAAATAGTAGTGGTTCGGGCTATTCCAACTTTGTTTCCATTTATTCCTCATCCTCTTCTTCATTTAGAACCTGATAGTATATATCTATTCCAAATGTGCCGCTTGCAATATTGTTTAAGCTCTTTTCAATCTCCACTTCAATATGATGCATTCCGGCACAGCTAAAAGCACAGGTGTTACCCGGTAGAACAGGAAGCGAATTCGTTCCTTCATTATGTATTATGTTCAAAAAGACAGATGAATTACTTTGTTTATGATTATAAATACTTACTGTACCATGCACGTTTAAGGTTGAAGATGCTGACCACAGGGTTAAAACCTCTGTTATGGTTGCTGAATTAATATGGAACTCCCCACAAATGGTTGTTTCAGCGAGACGAGTATTCACTCAGACTGCTCCCTTCCATAATTCTTCCTTTCATCTATTTTATTAGTGATCTGCTGTTTTCATGTATGATTATGCTCCTAATGAACAACAAAAAACCGCTACATTAGCGGCTTTCAATAGTACTATGTTCGTGACTTTAAACGATATACGACCGACTATCCAATCTCCCCTGCTCGTTAGTTCCTTACAACAGGAATCCACATTTCACCATATACCAAATCGTTTTTTTCTCCCATTTCAACTGTTGTATTTGGACCGCCAACATAGGCATAATCTTTTTCTACGGGGAGGGCTTGA
The DNA here is from genome assembly GCF_017874615.1 of Paenibacillus xylanexedens. GTDB lineage: Bacteria > Bacillota > Bacilli > Paenibacillales > Paenibacillaceae > Paenibacillus > Paenibacillus xylanexedens. The sequence continues at coordinate 144,188 of NZ_JAGIKV010000012.1, read as the reverse complement.
CCAAAGGCAATACCAGTAAGCATATTACTGAGCGCATCAGCCGTCTCTGCTTCGCCCTTCACAACCAGGTATTCTCCCTTAGGAAATTGGATTACTCTCGTTGCTTCTGGCAGAGATTCTTCTGTCATGACACCAGCATAATGCATCATCTGGTTATTCACTGCTTCGTTTACGGCAAAAATGTAGTCGTTTGTTGCCAGAGACTTTAGTTTGTCCAGGCTTCCATCCTCCTTCACCATGGACCAAAAATCCGCCTTCTCCTTGCTGATGCCAACATAGTCTGTATAGTCGCTCTTAAGCTCTGTTCCAATACCTAACACGATAAAGCTGTCTTTTTCTTCGAAATGATAATTACTCATGGTTTACACCGTCCTCTTTAAATTTTCAATTGATTTGTGTTTTCACTTGATAGGTTTATAATAACCTTAAATCATGTCAGAATATGATACTGTTTAGGGGGCCCAATGAAAAAGGTTGAACGCATAAATATCATCACGCGGTATATCAATAATCGTGCCCACTTTACCATCTCTGAAATCATGCGAGAATTTAACATTTCTCGTTCAACAGCCATTCGAGATATCAGAGAAATTGAAGCTATGGGAATGCCACTTGTCGCTGAAGTTGGGCGGGACGGGGGTTATTTTGTTATGAACAACTCCCTCCTGCCCACGGTCCGGTTTACCGATAATGAAATCAAAGCGTTATTCATTGCCTTTATGGCGACAAGAAATCAACAGCTTCCTTATCTGAAGAGTCGTCAATCTTTGGCTGAAAAATTATTGGGCCTTATCTCCGAAAATCAGCAGGATGACCTTGTACATTTGAATCAAATATTGCTTTTTGAAGGGACCAATCCCCATAATCCAGACTTGCTTGATCTGTCAGACCTGCCTCACCCTACCTTAGAAAAACTCATTCAAATTCTTCTTATAGAACGTTATTTGTTAGTTACTGTCCAAGAAGAGAAGAAAACAAAGTCCTATCCCATTGTTCTCGTGCACCTTCATCATCAAAAAGGCCATTGGATCATTGAAGGTTTTGACTTGGAGGAAGAAAAGAGACGAATCGTATCAGTCGACAACCTCATCCATGTAGAATCATATCCGACGAAAAAAAGACGGAGTACAAAAAAGATTGTAGAACAACTCAAACGAAATACGCAGGAAGAAGTTATCAACCTTGTCCTGGAACTTGGCCCAAAGGCGATTGCGCAATTCAAAAAATACCATCCTTTAAAGTTTTCAATTGCCTATACGAATCCATACCAGACTACGGCTCTCCTAAAGGCATTTATGAATGTTCATAACTCAGAAGAGTTAACCGAAATCACCAATTGGTTGCTTTTTCTAGGAGAAGATATCAAGGTGAAGGAGATTCCGGAAGAAGTCCTGAATGCTGTACAAGAGAGATTAAGCTTATTCTGCCCTTAAACCAAAAAAAGCCGCTATTGCAGCGACTTGTGATGGAATCATATTCATTTATGTCTCACGCCAATGCTTGGCGTGCTGTTCCTTCTATACTAAAAGTCAGCATTAGACTGGGCATGATTAGGTGTATGCTGCGGGACGTTTTTAACGAGTAGGAAATAAGTAACAATGGCAATGATACTGGTCATTAATAAAGTGAGTCCTAACGGGACGGCAGTGTCCTCACCCGCGATGCCGACCAGAGGAGCAACCAGTGCACCCAGAAGAAAAGGAACAACGCCGAGCAGTGCTGCTGCACTTCCGGCCATCTTAGCTTGACTCTCCATGGCAAGTGGGAATGCCGCTGTAGACGTAATGCCGATCGAGCATACGAAGAAGAACAATGGAATCACCAATGCGAAAAGTGGACCATGAGCCAGGGTTACGACCAAAGCAGCCACACTTGCTATTATAGCAAGCCATAGTCCCGATAATAGCAGCGTCTGCTCAGGGATACGTTTAGCTAGTCGACCCACGATTTGAGATCCGATGATCAAGCTGATGCCGTTCGAAGCAAATAATATAGCAAATACAGTGGGTGTGACGCCATATATATTTTGGTAAATGAATGGGGTTCCGGCCACATAAGCAAAGACCCCTGCCGTCATGATTCCCTGTGCCAGCATGTAACCAACAAATTTGCGGTCACGCAGAAGCATTCTGTAATTACCCAATTGCTGTTTGAAGTCAGGAACTATACGTCTTTCGATAGGGTGTGTTTCTTTTAAGCTCCACTTTGTCATGATTAATAAGAAAATTCCCAAGAATGAAAGGCAGATAAACACGCCAATCCAGGTTGTGAATGAAAGAACCCCACTTCCCGCGATGGGTGCTGCCAGAGGCCCCAAATTCCCTACAAGCAACAGCAAAGAGAAAAATTTAGTGAGTTCATGTCCACTGTATAGATCTCTAGCTATCGCACGGGAAATGACAATTCCAGCTGAAGCCGCAAATCCTTGCGTGAAACGAAACAAAATTAATAGTCCGATATTTGGAGCAAAAGCACATGCCAAGGAACAAATAATATAGGCTGCCATACAGATCAACAATGGTCTACGTCTACCGTACGCGTCACTCAAAGGACCCATAACAAGTTGTCCTACACCGAGTCCTAATAAACAAGCAGTAAGGCTAAATTGTACAAGTGATGCCGTTGTATTCATATTTTGTGCAATCTCCGGAAAAGCCGGTAAATACATATCAATCGTAAATGGACCTAATGTAGAAAATAAACCTAGTAGTATTGCCAGTCCAAAAACATTCCAATTCGTGCTCTTCGCCATAATAAATAAAATCTCCAATTCCTTATATAATTTGCAAGCCTAATCGAGTATAAGACATAGAGTTAACTGTAGGTCAAGTCTTAAGACTATTAAAACCAAAAAAAGCCGCTTATTAAGCGACTTTGAATGGAAAACCATTTAAATTGTGTAACTCCCCCGGCCTGAACCCATATGACTCATGATCATTTCGGCAGCTCGTGTGTAACCGCCAGCCTGCCTTAAAGATTCACCAATGAGGTAAGCCTGCCGTCTATAAAGTGAATTGTGTAGCACTTCTGTTAATGCCTCTCTCAAATTAGTTGCACTGAGGTTATGTTTATTTAAAGTAATACCCGCGCCCAACTCCTGTACCCGATTGGCGACAAGAGGCTGATCCGATGTTAATGGAATCATCACCATCGGAACGTTGTAATATAACGCCTCACTTGTGCTGTTCATTCCAGCATGTGTAATAAAAACATCGGTATGCTGCAGCATGTCCAACTGGGCAATGTATGGCTTGACGATAAAATTAGGAGGAACTTGATTCGCCAGCGGCGTCATGTCCGTGTACTTTCCTGAAGATAAAACAACATTCACGGGTAGATCCCCTAATGCTTCAAAGCAAAGCTGATAGAAATCCAAATTTTTATTTAAAATCGTACCCATAGCAATGTACACGGTTTGCGGGTACCGTTCACGAAGCAACTCAAACGAGAAGGTCGGAGCATCTTGACGTGTTATGATCGAAGGACCCGTGAAAATAAAACGATCATCCAGCTTTTCTGCCTGCGGCTGAAAATAACGGCTGGTGTACACGAGCTTTAACTGACCTGCATGTGCCGGAATCTCTTCCATGGCTGGAATACTCACTTGAAGCTCTTCAGCTAACTCCGTTGTGATCTTCATCGTAGCCTCATATAACTCCTTCGTCTCCGTCTCATTCAGAACTGAGCTAGACCCCAGAGGCTCCACAAAAGCAAAGGACGCAATCGAGCACACCGCAGGAATTCCCAGTTTTTCTGCAAGAATAGTCCCTCCCCATCCCATCAGGGAATCAAAGATCATATAATCAAACTTTTGATCCTCTACCACCTGCAATACATTGGGGATGATTCTCCGGATAATACCGCTTACCATCATATAAATGAATTGATAAGGATGCTTGTATTCCTGGGGTTTCAACACCGGATCATGAGAGAAGGCATCTTGTGGAAACGGATAGGTAATGATCTGGGCACCGGTTTGTTCAATTCGGGAACGGTACTCCTCCGTGCACACATAGATGACTTCCTCACCATTGTCTATCAACTGAGTAACTAATCCTAACGATGGATTCACATGTCCTTCAGCTGGAGTAATGACTACTAATACACGTGCCATCTTACCCACCTCCCAATGCAATTAGTCCCCCCGTTCTTCGTGATGTATTTAACGACGCGATCGTCATCCGTTACATGGAGATGTTATCCTTCACTTGGTTGATTGGATGATGTTCTTGATGAACGAGTTTGGTAATTCGTAGTGATGCCAAGAAACTTAACAAGACCCATAATAATTGCAGTGTTAACACGATCAAAACACCTGTCGATATGCCCCACTGTAACGTTTCGGACAAGGCAATCAGAGCGCCACCAACTCCAATGCTTACGCCCATATAGAAGGAATCCACAAATTGCAGATTCGCGGACATTTCTCCCTCTTTCCTGGGCAAGGCATGTTGTAAAGCAATGGCTGCTGTTGTAGGGTTGGCCAATCCAACACCAAACCCTGTAATCATTTGTGAGAGAAGGATGAGTATAATCCCGCCGTCCGTCAAAATAAGAGCCAGGATCACAAGTACTGTTCCAACGATCATAATCCCAATGCCCGTCATGACCCTACCCTTTCGAGCACGACCTTGATCTCGTGCATCAAGCTTGGCTTGTAACCACGCTGCGGCGGACCAGCTCAGAGAACCTGCTGCTACAATGAGGCCGGCAAGGTCAGGTGATAACCCCTTCACTTCGGTTAGTGCCAAGATCACAAAACTTTCCGTTGTAAAATAACAAGCAACATATAGCCCTCTCGAAACCAAAGTAGCAGGCAATCCTTTTTTTACCGAAAAAGTGCCCACAGGCAGCAATTTACGCATTGGTGTGATCATGATGACTAATCCAGCCAAACTGAGTAATATACCTCTCCAATCGGTTATCATACCAAGGCCTGTGAGTAACAGCCCCGTTCCAACGGCAAGCAGAATCGCATACATAATCTTTGAGTCGGTTGCTCGCGCTTGACCTGTCAGATCTTGCTGAAGCTGCAAATTACGAAAAGAACGGAATGTGAGACTCAACGCTATTCCAATCAAGGGTAAAACGATCCAGAAAACATATCGCCACGAGATGTAGGAAGCTATAAGGCCTGCTGCATAAGGTCCAATTAAGGTAGGCAGGACAAATGCCAGGGAGAATGCGGCCAGGATTTGAGTACGAAGTGTATCTGGATAATGTAACGTCACACAGGTATAAACACATGTGATCAGGGCCCCCGCTCCAAAACCTTGAAGGGCTCTTCCAGCAATAAGCATGTGCATATCGAAAGAAATAGCGGAGACCACAGTTCCTAACACAAAAACACTAAAAGATATCAGCATGGATGTAAAAACGCCGCGCTTGTCAATCTGCTGACCCATAACCAAAGTTCCAATAAGCTGAGATAACAAAAATGCGCTGAAGATCCAACCGTATAAATGAATACCCTCTAAACTTTGTGCCATTTTCGCGGCAATCGTTGTGATAGCCAGTCCTTCAAAAGCTACGGTTGCCAGAACCAGCATAATCCCAATTGTAGGCGCCCTGTACTGAGCATCAAAAATCCCAATCTGATTGTTGTTTGTCTTCCACACCTCCATAATTTGATGGATATTATGGTAAAATAAACCTTTTCACTTCCTGAATATACATGAAGTGTTATACTTTGTAAAGTTTAATGTTTAAAAAGTAAGATTATGGGCTAGAATAGGATTCCCATGTTCAATAGGAGATTTTGCTTGAAAATATGCCATCTTCATTACAGTCAATTTGGAGAAGTTCATCCTCCAGGATCCAGGCATCTGTTTTTTCAACAAAGAAATGAAATCCTCCAATGGATTGAACCAATGCGGGATCGACTGGTGTAGCACTCGCATTTATGCCAATTGTAAAGGCATCGGAGCCTCCTCCGACATATTTTGCGTAAATCCTTACATATTGGTCCTCTTCCAATCCCCATTCATTCTTAAATGAATCGATTGCTTGTTCAGATACTACAAATGAGATCATTGCTCTGCACTCCTTCCTTCCTTCATTAATCACATTTTTTCACTTCGCCACGATAATTGGCCATTCTGAAACTGGCCCCGCATCCACATGAAACTTTGGCATTTGGATTATTCATGGTGAATCCGCCTAACATTCCGCCCTCTTCATAGTCAATCTTAAGACCATCAATATATGGAATACTGTTTGCGTGAACCAATATTTTAAATTGCTTTTTATTTAACACAATGTCTTCTTCTGCCTGCTGTTCATCCACGATAAGGGTATAAGACAAACCACTGCATCCCCCTTCATCAACGCCTACTCTAAGGAAGGCATTTTGGATATCCGCACTTGATAAGATCTCAACGATTTTGTCCGATGCTGTATCACTGACCTCAATGATCATCTTTATTCCTCCCGGTGGTATCATTTTGAAATTTGGTATCCCAGTCCATTAGACAGGGTATGAATGCCGCAAGAGCAGCTCCTTTTGGCGTAAGTTCATAAATAATTTGTGTAGGGCGTGTCCGTATTGTTCTTTTGACCAAATGATCATGTTGAAGACCCTTTAAACGTCTGGAGAGGATCATTTCGGAAATGGAAGGAATGTTATCGAATATTTCACCAAATCTCTTTGGGCCTTGAGACAGAGCACATAAAATATGGATCGTCCATTTCGTTCCGATGATGCGATAAGCTGTAAATAGTTTATTCGGATCTTCAGTGAGCAATGGTCTGTACACCCACTTTCTTATTCATCTGCGTGGTGAAATCCGAGTGCTGGCAATGATACTCGTGACGATCAACAAGAGATGGAAACCCATGGCTACAATTAAGCCGGATTGAAGTGACATACCGCCAGCCTGACACACGACAAGAATGGAACCACCAATGCCGATCACTACACCAGGTGTAAAAGAATCTGCAAATTGCAGATTTGCCGAGGTTTGGCCCACGCCTTCTTCCCCCGTTTGGGAAAATGCGACAACACCACTAATCGGATGCGCCAATCCAATACCAACTCCTGCAATGATCTGACCAATAACTGCAATGGTAACGGTCACAACAGGTACCCAAAATACGATGGCAATCCCTATGGCAAGTAACAATACGCCAAGAATAATTCTCATATGACGTCCACTGCCCTGATCTGCCGCATCCCACCGTCCTTGCAGATACGCAATGATACACCAACTTAATGCAGCACTCGCCACAATTAATCCGGCCTGAGAAGGTGTAATTCCTTTCACATCGATTAGAGCCAATACCAGGAAATTCTGTGTACTGGTATAAGCAGCGAAGAACAATCCACGTGTTGCCAAAATAGCTGGCATTCCTCTGCGCAACGTAAGTGTTCCCTTCGGTAGCAATTTACGGAGAGGAAATATCATCAATACGAAGCCAATTATGACTAAAACAAATCCCATAATGCTCGGAAGCCTACTTAGACCAACCAGGAAAATCCCTGTACCCAACGTTAAGAGTAACGCCATCCAAGTGGATGAATATCCGCTATCCCCTCCCGTCTTCTGCACTTTCAATTTCCTAAAGGCAGGTAAACTAAGCAATGCTGAAACCACCAGCACAGGTAAGATCCCCCAGAAAACAAAGCGCCAGGACCACTGATCTGCGATAACTCCTGCTACATATGGACCGAGCATGGACGGAAGAACATAGGCAGTACCAAATGCTCCAAGAATTTTGGCACGCAACTCATCCGGGTAACTTAACGATATAGCTGTATACACACAAGTCATCATAGCTCCGGCACCCAAACCCTGTAGAGCCCGTGATCCTATCATGGTATACATGTCGCCTGCGGTTGCGGCAGCGATCAGCCCTACGATAAACAACAGAAGTGCAAAAGTGAACGGTGCTGCAGGTCCTCTTTTATCAATGATTCGACCGACGACCAGCGTTCCGATAATCTGCGCAAGCAGATAGGTACTGAATATCCATCCGAACAGGCTAAGGCCGTTCAAGTCTCCAGCAATCGAAGGAGCAATGGTGGTTACGGATAGACCTTCAAATCCAACGGCCATCACTGATAAAATAATCCCTATGGTTAGTGCAAAATAACGCGGGCTGAAAATACTTTGATGATTAGACGACATGAAATGTGACCTCCAAGAAAATTGGTATGTATACATCGTATCCGGATACTTAGTAAACATTTTTGTTTATAATGTATAAGCTACAGTTCGGCTTTGACTTTGTCAACATTTTTGTTTAAAATGTAGTTAGTCATGTAGATTCAGTTCGTCACAAGGAGGTGCACCATGAGCGGAAATCAAACCAAAAAGGATGTCTCGACCAGTACCCGGAGAGCAATTATTAATCTGTTAAAAGAGCGCGGGGGAATGGATGTTGTCACTCTCTCCTCTCAGTTTTCGTTATCCGGAATGGCTATTCGTCAACATCTGAATGCGCTAAAAGGAGAAGGGTTGGTTACCACTGTGGAAGAAGCCCGTCCCATGGGTCGCCCCACCAAGTTATGGATATTAACTCCCGCGGCTAATCGTTTTTTCCCAAGTGGATATTCCGATTTATCCGTCAGCCTCATCAATTCGATGAAAGAGGCTTTTGGTACTGAAGGGCTGGACAAGCTGCTGGATGTTCGAAATAAAAATATGCAAGAACAATATCTTCAGCATCTTGGCGATTCATCAGGAGTTAGAGAGAGATTGGAGAAATTGGCCGAAATTCGCACCAATGAAGGTTATATGGCCGAGGTTAAGGAGCAGGATGATGGTAGTCTCCTATTCATTGAGAAGCATTGTCCGATCTGTGAAGCGGCCGCGGTATGTACCGGTTTATGCAAGAATGAGTTGCATTTATTCAAAACGGTTCTAGGCGATAATGTTCATATTGAACGGGGAGAATACATTCTAGCCGGAGGAAGAAACTGCGTATACACCGTTAGGCAAAATAAGTCATGACCAAAAGAGCAACCTCATTGGAGATTGCTCTTTTGGTTTGGTTTTTGAACTGATTATGTAATTTTGAATTGAGGTAGAGTATAGTAAGAGTGTCAAAAATATACTCTAGGAGGCTACTGCCATGTCACAAAAAATCTGGATGAACCTGCCGGTGAAAGATGTTGTGAAATCCACTACCTTTTTCAATGAGATTGGATTCCATGGGGAGAATGTTGGCAACGAGAGAGCCCAGCTTGTCATAGGCTCAACAACGATTCTACTGTTTCCGGATGCAACGTTTGAGAAATTTACAGGTGCCAAAACCGCAGATACTTCCCATAGCGCAGAAGTGATATTTTCCATTGGTGCTGACAGCAGAGAAGAAGTTGATGCTTTTATTAAAAAAGTCGAATTAGCTGGAGGAACCATCTTTGGCAAGCCGGGTGAAACAGACGGCTGGATGTACGGCGCGGGATTTGCCGACCTGGACGGTCACCGCTGGAACCTGTTGTATATGGATGAGAGCAAAATGCCGAAACGGTAATGTATAACGCCTATCACTTCATCCGACTTTTATCCTTCAACTTTGGAGCCCTCGAATCGGCCAGTCATGGAGATTCTGAAGTAATTCGTTACGATACTAAAGATAAGGAACACGATTCCTCCAACTACAATATATTGTGTACTTATTCCAGTTACGATTAGTCCACATACACTAGCACCAAGTGTTGTTCCCAGGTTGGAAGAGGTTAGAAAGATCCCATTCGACAATTCGGGTGCCTCTGGTGCTGCCGATACCACCCAATATTGAGTGATATTGCCCCCTATGCCTCCTATGATCCCCCAAATGAAAATAAGGAAGGCTGTTGGCACACTGAATTGTCCGAAGGTGAACAACAAGATGTATACCGTTATTAATGCAATGGGATACATCTTGATCGTTCTCAAAGGGAAATTAGCGAGCAGTTTCCCTGCTATCATGTTCCCAACCATATTGGCCAAGCCATATAGAAATAACAACACACTGACGGTGTTCCAGTCATATCTTGTCACGGTTTTCAGAAACTCGGCAAGGTAACTATAGACCCCAAATACAGCTCCGTTCATGAAAATCACGCCAGCAATGGATAGCCACATCACGGATCTTCTCAATACATACAGATGAGTACCCATAGAGATTCTTTTCGTAACTGGCATTGAGGGCACAAAAAGAAGTGTTGCTACAAATGCGATGATCGTTACGGCGGCAAAGAACAACATCGCATAGAACAACGATGTGCTGGTGGCAATCAAGCTCGAAAGGGGTACTCCAAGTACCATGCCTGCTGACACGCCTACAAATACTTTAGCCACAGCCTTCGGCGCTTCTTCCTTGGGGACTGACGCCGCTGCGACCGTAAATGCCAATGAGCAATAGACAGGATGGAAAAAAGCCGGAACGACACGTGCAATGACCAATACCGTAAAGTTCGATGTGATGGCGGAGACCAGGCTGCCCACAATAAAAATGCCAAGTACGAACAACATAACATGCTTGCGGTTCATGCCCGAAAATAATAAGGGTAAAATGGGGCCAGATACAGCAACCGCAAGCGCAAAAAGACTCACGATCAAACCAGCGGTTGAGATACTGACCTCGTAATGTTCTGCAATCAAAGGCAAGATTCCGATTACGCCCATCTCCGTATTTAAAATACTGAATACACCAAAGGTCAGAATGAATACAAGCAGGTGATTTCGTTTAGTTCTCATATGCCATGGATTTAGAGAGATCCCGGTAAGCATTGATCTCTAACTGAAGGTTGGCAATTTTCTGCTCTGCATCAGCAGTTAAAGCAGCCTTCGCAATAGTAGTGCCCATACCTCGACCAGCGCCAGTGATAAACCATACCTTTTTCTTATCCATATCATTCATTCCTTTCAATTTCTTCTCCAGTTGCCTTGCTTTTTAGTTTAGCGTTTATACACCACATAGCAAATACTCATATCTCATAACAAGTTATGCTTGAAAGGCATTTCTGTAAGGTTTATTGTAGAATATAAAGGATAAAGGAGGAGTTACGATGGAGATTAGAGTATTGCGTTATTTTCTTACGGTCGCCAGAGAAGGAAGTATTACACGCGCTGCTGATTTCTTGCATGTTACGCAGCCCACCTTGTCCAGACAATTGAAAGACCTTGAACAAGAGTTGGGAAAGAAATTATTTATTCGCAGTAGTTACAGTATTGTTCTCACAGATGAAGGTATGCTTTTAAGAAATAGGGCTGAAGAAATTGTGGGTATGGTCGATAAATTAGAGGCAGAATTTGAATCCATGGAAGAAAGCATAAGTGGAGATATTTATATAGGCGGTGGAGAAACGGAAGCCATGAAACAGATTGCAAGAGTGGCAAAAGACGTACAGAATAAATATCCCAATATACGCTATCACCTATACAGCGGTAACGAAGATGATGTAACTGAGCGGCTTGACAAGGGACTCCTTGATTTCGGTATTCTAATCCAGCCAGCGGATGTTTCCAAATATAACTATATCAATTTCTCCGACAAGGATGTTTGGGGAGTGGTCATGAGAAAAGAAAGTCGACTCGCCTCCAAAGATACGATTCGATCTACAGACTTATTACATGTTCCACTGATCTGTTCGCGACAGTCAATGAAGCAGACATTTTCGAAAAATGAGTTTGCGGATTGGTTTGGTGAAGATTTTGACAAATTAAACGTCGTAACTACATACAATCTTGCATATAATGCTGCCATTATGGTTGAAGAAGGCATTGGTTATGCATTAACACTAGATAAAATAGTGAATACGTCCAGTGAAAGCGATCTTTGCTTCAGACCTCTAGAGCCAAGACTTGAATCTGGCTTAAATATCGTTTGGAAAAAACATCAGGTCTTTTCGACTGCTGCGGATTTGTTTTTAAAAGAAATTCAGGCTAAATTTTAGACTGATAAAGGGATTAACGTTAGTATAAGAAGAAACCCACCGGAGTTTAATTCTCGGTGGGTTTCTTTATGACTTGTTCGATTCCGAGCAAAATAAGCTTCAAGCCGAACTCGAAAGCTCCGTCGGTTCCCATCACCTCAAACAGACCATTCTTGTACATCCTGCTGAAAAGTCCAGCTTCCTTCTCACTCATAGAATCCAGAAGATGTATCATCTCTTCACCCTGAAGTGCTTCCTGGTCCTTAATAACAGCAGAGATATTGCGCTGATGCTGATAATCGTCGAGTACGAAATAGAATACATAGTTGACCAGTGTAAGAACGGCCTGTAATTTCTGCTCTTGCTCTAGCGGTGTTGATTCCATGCAGAGCAACATGCGGTTGGTGAAGCGGATCATGTCCGGTTCATGGGGCAACGTCATCATCATGAGCTGTGTGGAGCACGGGTATCTGCTGAGCACACTCCGTACCGTCACCGCAAGCCCCTCCATCTGCTCCTTCCAGTCCCCTTCAGTATGAAACTCGTCCAGAATAATTTTCGATATCTGGTTGGCCAGACGCTGGTAGAGCGTCTGCTTGCTCTTGAAGTACCAGTATAGCGATGGAGCCTGAATCCCCAACTTGTCTGCCAAGCGTCTCATGCTGAATTTCTCGATGCCCTCTTCCCCGAGAAGCTCCCACGAAATTCCCAAAATCTTATCTTCCGAAATCTGAGGCTGTTGTTTTTTCATCAGTATCCGCCCTTTTATCTAACAGTGTAAGTTTACGCTTTACAGGTTCATAAGTTCATGATAACATCTAACACTGTAAGGTTCAATCTAACGGTGTTAGATTGGATCAATATTAACGAAGAAAGTAGTGACCCACATGGATGCAGAAAACCTCCATTACTTTGAAAAAGCACCGATCGCCAAAGCCGTAGCTCACTTTGCTGTCCCGATGATGCTAGGCACGTCAATGAGTGTTATTTACTCCATCTTGAATGCTTATTTCCTTGGCACACTGGGTAATACGGCAATGTTAACCGCACTCGCATTAACTTTACCTTTATTCGCGGTCATCATGGCCCTTGGTAATTTAATTGGTATAGGCAGCGGTACATTCATCTCCCGTTTGCTGGGAGAGAAAAAAGTAGATGATCTGAAGCATGTATCTTCATTTGCCTTTTACAGTAGTTTAGTTCTCGGAATTATTGTGATGGCCGTTGGGCTCCTGCTGATTGAACCAATCGTTCATGGGCTGGGGGCAACGCCAGAGTCCTTCGGATTTACGAAAGAGTATGTCACGATTATGCTTATGGGTTCACCCTTCGTCATCTTATTCTTCACCCTGGAGAATATCGTGCGCTCAGAAGGTTCAGCAATGACTTCTATGACCGGTATGATTCTCAGTGTTGTTATAAATATTATCCTCGATGCACTATTCATTTTTGTCTTCCATTGGGGTGTAATTGGCGTTGCATCTGCTACCGTCATCTCCAACTTGGTTGCGAGTGCATTTTACGCTTACCATATGAGTTATAAGAGTCAATTCTTAACCGTCTCCCTGAAATGGTTCAAGGTGACCAAGGACATCCTGAGCAATGTGTTCAAAATCGGTGTTCCCGTCTTTGTTATGAGTGTCTTCTTGGGTGCAATGTCGCTTATTCTTAACCTTTTTCTTGTTGAATATGGGGATCAGGCCGTTGCGGGGTATGGAATCTCATCACGTTTACTGCAATTCCCTGAATTTATTCTGATGGGCTTGTGCGAGGGAGTTGTGCCGTTGATTGCCTTCTCATTCACAGCGAACAAATTACGTATGAAACAAACGATTGGATTCACGATCAAAGCTATTTTGGGCTTAGCCGTCCTGTTTGGTGTTATCGTTTATCTAATCTCTGACCACTTGATTGGTTTATTTACGACTGACCCGCAATTAATTGAAATGGGTAGCTACATTCTTCATGTAACCTTTTTATCCTTGTTTATTACAGGAATGACTTCTTTGTTTATGGGGATCTTCCAAGCAACAGCCCAAGGAACCGCCGCGTTTGTTATGTCCATAATTCAAGGAGTTACGCTAATTCCTGTATTGTATATCGCTAATCAAATGAATGGCTTTCATGGAGTGATCTGGTCGCTCGTTATTGCGGATGCCGTGGCGTTTCTTGTTGGGGCCATCATGTTATATGTTTTGCGGACCAAATTGCAGCCGGATCTGGAACATTTGGCACAGTAGTTAACATATAACATATAACATGCAAAAAGGCAGGATAAGGGCTCTCCCTGACCCTGCTCTTTCATTTCGAAATGACAATTATCTATCTGGTGATACGAAGAGATCGTAAATCCTCTGTTATAAGGAAAAAGCGGTCAACATATGTTCTATTTCATCCATATACCCATCCACTGTAATGCTTCTCGGAGCAAACAGAAATCGTAGTGATTGTTTCCATTCCGAGCCTGCAATAGAGGTTGGTAACATCGAATGTTCTGTATTAGAGAAGTTTTTCACATGAAGCAAGGATGATGGCTGAATTCCTTTACGGTATGCTTGCTCTGTATCAACAATGTCCACATTTACATCATCTTCTCCAAGCAGAAGTAGTACAGGGGTTTTGAAATGATGCAAATCCGCCGTGGCATCTGAAGCAAAATTTTTCTTTATGAAGTTCCAGCGTTCTTTGGAAATCAGATTATCCTCTCGAGCAATCTTGGTGTACTCTTCATATGTGCCATGTTTCTTTAAAATCTCTTTAATCTGGTTTTCATAATCGACCTGATTTTGAATCTCCTCCGTGGAATAACCATCTTTCGCCATTTGGCTGCGTGTGTTGTATTCTCCCTGTTCCAACCAGTTTATCGCTGGTGATACCAAGATACTGAAGGCGAGATGTTCTTTCCCAGCAAGCTTAGGAATCACCCAGCCTGCTTGGCTGGCACCCCATACGCCTATTTTGGAATCATCAATGATGGATTGTTCTTTCGCCCATGCAATAGCTTGCTGTGCCTCCACAACACGATCATCCATGCTTTGATCTAGCCAGTTTCCCTCTGAACCCCCGATTCCCCGTTTATCTAGCGACAAGGATGCATACCCGATCGATGCCAGTCGCTCCCACAACGGTTTGTATCCCTCACCATGAGTAGAGTCTATCGGACCGTCACCGTGAATAAACAGTACTAGACCTAGCTTGCCTGAATGGTTTCTGGGTAACGTGAGCGTACCTGTTAACTTACCTTGTGGAGATTGAATTTCAATGGTTTGTTCCTCCATGTCAAAATCACTTTGATCGACTATGTACAGTCCTGCACCAACCATCAGTAAGATTGCCACAATAACTGAGATGTATCGTTTGTTCCAATTAGACATAACTATCTCCTTTGTAAATCATGTAATGCCATTGATTTTCGCCTAAGAGCAGGCCAGTCAGAAAGCTGTTTGTGCTATACTGCTTGCGAAATTGATAGCGTTCATATAACTGTATCGCTTGATGATTCTGACTTGCCACATGCAAGCTAAGAGATGACATTGATTTGCATTGCAACATATATTTCTGTGCCCATTGAAGCAACTGCGTACCAATTCCCTTGCCTTGGTGCTGTGGATGTACAACCAGATCTTCCACATAACATTCGCCTAATGTAGGAGTATGCTTCAGCAGATGTAAACCAGTTAATAACTGAAGCAGTTTCCACATGCCAACCCTATTGCACTGGCTCCACCAATGAGGATTGGCACGAACGCTTGTTATTGCTGCTCTGTTATCTGCTTCCTTCCATTTCAAGCACATGGTGCCAACAATCTCCTCATTTTCACGAGCAATGACACGAAGAGTACTTTGTTCCATGGGCGGATGATTGAGAAACTGTTCAAATGCGTAAGCCAGATCAGTTATGGACAATGAAGTGATCTTTTGAAATTTGTGTCCAAAACCATAAGCCATGAGTTCAGCAACAGCTTGATGAAACTGGGGACAAACGGGTTCTATCTGAATGGAAGTTGTCACTGTGCGCCTCCCCTACTCGATCATTTGTAACAATAGCTCATAATGAAGCTTTTCTGGTGTGAATAAAGATAAATAAGATTTCTCTACCATAATAAGTGGACCGTGATACGGATAGCCCTGGTGTTCTGCATAAGCATAAAATTCGTTGATATGTTCTTTGAGTTCAGCTTCAATGTGTACATATACATGACGAGAAAGGTATTTTCCTCTAGGCAAAACTAAATCGTTCGCTCCCTCCTTTTGTGTATAAATTCCTACGGTGTCCGTCTCATCGTACGCATAATGGATGTCGGCTTCAAATAAATTGGGAATGTTTCCTTTATGTTGGGTCAGTTGCCTTGCTTGCAAGTACCCTTGCGCTTCCATATGGAACCACAGGGATAAGTGAATCTCCTCACGAGTAACAATATAATAAGTCACTTGATCCTCAAGCGGAATATGCTCTTTCTCATGCAACAACTTGCTGATAAGGTTCTTTGTTTGCTGAAGCTGAGTGATAGCTGCTTCCGTGTCTGCCAACGCTTGGCGAAATAATGATGTGATTTGAACGGTTGTCAGATTACTCAAACATTCCTTGATCATTTGAACAGACAGTCCCATTTTGCGAAGCAACAAAATATGAGATAGACGGTAGATTTCATCAACCCCATACATCCTGTATTGGTTTTCTGCTATATAAGCAGGGTTGAGCACCCCTTTTTCTTCGAAGTATCGAATTTGATGTACAGAGACATTCATGAGCTTTGCCAGCTCGCTAATCGTAATTTCATCACTCAACCTTTTCACCGCCTTGGCTGTTTTTCACAATACAAGCATAAACCTTAGGTTTGACCTAAGGTCAAGTCTTTATTTTAACCTCTCCTGATAACAAAAAACCACGGCACCCATTTTGGGACCGCAGTTCAATGATCAATTATACTATTGTATTTCTTTCATATAAGATTTGAATTCCTCGGCGATTTCTTTGTATTTCGTATGATGCAGGTAATGCGAACCTTCCATTGGGATCATTTTGCCCTGATCCGATTGTTTCACTTGTTCTTCATGCAGCGGAATCCACTGTGGATTATTCTCGTTATTCGATTGTACGAAGAGGAGCATCGGCAGGTCACGAGGGTAAGTGAGATTTTCTCCATTTTTGAAATTGGAACCCAGGTGTTTAAGTTCATCAATCAAAGTCGGATTCGTCGAGACTTGATTTGAAATTAACTTCATCTGTTCTTTGGTATGCTCATCGTATGCAAGTGATGCATATGAATCACCGCTCACTTTGTTGAGTACTCTCATTAAGCCCGATTTTTGAAGGAATTTCATTAGGTTCAAAGGTAATTTAACATCCATGCCAGGTTGATTTGGAACACTGCTATCGATCCCGACAAAAGCAGAGACTTCATCCGGATACGTGTTCACATAAGTCGCCGCGTACAATCCCGTGATGGAATGCCCCATCAGAATATAACGATCTATACCGAGCTGCTGTACAGCTTCATGAATTTCACTAACAATATTCTCGGTGGTTCTCTCCGTCTCGGTTTCGTCGCTTAACCCATAACCGAAAGGCTCAATCGCCACAACTTTGTAATCAGGCGTCAATTCATCGATTAATAATTTGAAATCAAGTACTGGCGACGTTGTTCCTTGTCCAGGTAGTAGCACAATCGTTTGTTCACCGCTGCCTTGAATGGACACATTCATATTTTTTCCATCGACATTAACATATTGACCATACGATTCAATTTTCTTTTTCTCGATCCCATTACTGATTGTATGAACGACAAACGTGATGCCCATGAACAGCACCAGCGCGCCGACAATACCACCTATTATTTTCAACCATAAGTTCCGTTTTTTACGGCCCTTAGTCCCCGTTGTTGTTACATCCACTGCTTCTGCCATATCCATCTTCTCCTGTCCTTTATATCTGTAGAGCCGCTCTTGCGACATAGGTATAGTGTAACCATGAAAGATGTCCCCTTCGTGACGGGAATATGAACGGAGTATGAACAAGTAAAAAAAAGAGAGCTGCTTGTTGAGAGCAGTTCTCCATAGGATAAGACAGTTTTAGTGGTCCAGGAACACAAGCTGAATGAAGAACAATACCGCAAAAATGTAGAAGATTGGATGAACATCTTTACCTTTTCCACGAAGCAGCTTGAGTACCGGATAGAAGATGAAACCTACGCCGATGCCTGTCGCAATACTATGCGTCAATGGAGTAAGGATGATAATCAGGAAAGCAGGAAATGCTTCTTCGAGATCATCCCATTTGATTTTGCTGATAACGTTAATCATAAAGTATCCAACAATGATCAGTGCCGGAGAAGTGATCGCCGGAATGCTTGATATTACACTTACGATCGGTGTGAAGAACAAGGTCAGCGCAAGCAGCACACTTACCGTTACCGCTGTCAGTCCCGTTCTTCCTCCTGCAGCTACCCCTGTGCTGGACTCGATGTAAGCCGATGTTGGACTTGTTCCGAGTAAAGCACCACTAGTTGTTCCTACGGCATCTGCCAATAATGCGCCACGCGAACGTGGAAATTTACCATCCTTAAGCAATCCTGCTTGTTCAGCAACGCCGAGCATCGTGCCCGTCGTATCAAACAGTGTGATCAACAAGAAGGTAAATATGATTGTATATAAACCATTCGAGAATACCCCTGCCAGATCCAGTTGCAAAGCCGTTGAAGCGAGGCCTTGCGGCATGGATACAATCGATTCCGGCATTTGGAATAGTCCCATGATCCAGGCAAGTATCGCTGTTACCACCATTCCGATGAAAAGGTAACCTTTCACATTGTAAGCCATCAGCACAACGGTAATAATCAATCCGATAATGGTCAGATAAGCCATCGGCTCAGCCAAGTTCCCGATCGTAATCAAATTCGATTCTGAATCGGCAATAATCCCGGCATTTTGCAAACCTACCGTTGTAATAAACAATCCGATCCCTGCGGTTATGGCATGTTTTAAGCTAGCAGGAATTGCATCAAGCAACATGTAACGGAATGAAGTCAGTGATAAAATAATAAACAGAATCCCTGCTATAAATACAGCTCCCAGTGCAACCTGCCAAGATACGCCATATCCGGCAACTACGCTATAGGCAAAGAATGCATTCAGGCCCATACCCGGCGCGATGACGATTGGATAATTGGACCATATTCCCATAATCAGAGTTCCCACGATACTTGCCAGTACCGTTGCTATGAATACTCCGTTAAAGTCCATGCCTGTGCTGCTGAGTATTCCTGGGTTTACGATAACTATGTATACCATTGTGAAAAATGTTGTAACCCCTGCGATAATTTCTGTGGGGATGGTCGTGCCTCGTTCTTTAAGTTTGAACCATTTGTCCATGGTAAAGCCAGCCTCCAACTTTCAAATTATACTCCAAAGCTAAAAACAAAAAATCCTAATCTTTATATAGGATTGTAATATTGTCGCTCCTATATTCGTTGTTAGGATTTAAAGATTCAACAGCTAAGCTCTAAACTAAACATAAAGATACTCATATCTGTTTTCAACCTGAAGTCCATTTCGTATTCTAATTAAAATCACATGCAATGTCAATGAATTAACGATTTGTTCACAGTTATTTACGAACTATACAGACATTATATCTTGTATTCATTCGTTTTTAGAATAGAGATGGAAAGATTGTCAAAAAATCCGATTCCAATATACCGGAATCGGATTCTTCATTATATAGAGAATTCAAAAGCTAATTGGCAGGACCCAGATTAATCAAGCTGACCTCGGATAATGAGACGGTTGTGTTGCCATCTTGCAGACCATCAATGTTACCCAGATCAAATGAAATTCGAGTATTCGCATAACTGGCTTCTGTTGCATCAAATGTAAACGTGAACTCCTGTTCTTCTGGAGTCAAATCAACTCGTGCCCCAAAGAAACCATGCCATTCATAGTTGGCAGCTGCATCAACCCATCCAATCCCCAAACCCAATTTCCTGGACTTCTCCGCTTTGGCTTTAAACGTTAATTTATATTTAAAACCTTGCTGTATGCCAAATCCTTCATTGATGACTTGACGATCCCATGGATGCTGTCCTGCATGACCAATTTTGGCTTGAAGCTGTTGATTGTTGACTTGCATCTCAAGGTCCGCTGCATTACCATCCGCGTGGGTAAACCAACCTTCCTTACCTTTGGAGAAGTCTCCATTAGGAATAAGATTAACATGAGCAGGCTGCCCTCCTTGATCTGCATTCGGATTCACTTCATATAATTGGACGTTATTAATGTGAATCGAGTGTTCACCTGTAGAGAGCGGATATCCTAATCCAAATGCAAGCATAGCTGCCGAATCGGAGCTATCCCTCATAGTGAAGGTGTAAGTATATGACTTTTGATCCGCGGTTAATTCCACTTCTTCTTCAAAATACTTCACAAAATCCCCTGCATTCTGAGAAAGAACCGCTTGCATGGATTTAGGACTTGAAGCAGATGCCTCCAAGGTAAGTCGGTACGTTTTGTTTGCATCCAGTTTGATCTGACCTTGTTGCAACAAAGCATCCCACCAATGTTCACTTGTACCAGGCAATTTAACCGTTAATCCTTCGCCCTCGTCATGTGATGCTGTCAGATCATTAGGAATTAGCTCCCAATGCTTCAGATCAGCTGTTAGCTCACTGTTCTGAATTTTGTTTTGTGAAATATCCACCCAACGTGTATTATAATCTGCTCCTTCAAAATTCACATAATAGGGTTTGCCTGCTGTCAAGTTGACCCCTGGAAAATACACCGTTTGATATGCTTGCCATCCACCCGTGTCTCCGAGACTCAGGTCTGATTGTGCAACGGTTGTCCCTTGTTCATCCTGAATGCTGAACTGAACCTTGGAATCACTTTTTCCACTGGCCATTCGGGCAGACAGAACATATACTCCGTCCTGAGCTACATCGATTTTATATTGCAGCAGATCTCCCTGATCCATGTAACTGACATGTTTTCCTCCTTCTACGGAGTCCTCCAGTTGTAAGCCCTGCATCATCCAGGCTTCGGTTGCCGGTACATGTGCGTAGCCATTCACTGACAGAGGTTTTCCGCGTTTAGTCAGACGAACATTGTCCACATATACCTTACCTTCAGAACTGCCGAATAACAGTCTTAACTCGGATTGTGCGATTGGTGCTCCATCTCCAATGATGATTTCTCCAGTAAATGTTTTCATTTCTTGGTTCAAGGAGAGGTTTTGCCCTTGATGAACCTGTACCGTATGCCCATTACTACTGACAACATCAATGTCGATGCTTCGCGTTGTATCTGCCTTGGCATCTAAGGAGAAACCATACGTTGTATTCGCTTCCAGCTTCAAATCCGGTTGGTTTACCGAAACTTGCTGTGGGTCACCATTCGTTTGAGTAACATCAACAACCAGCTGACGCTCCATAATCGGGAATTCCGAAAAGTTATTTACACTTATATTGGCTGCCGCACTGTCCTGAATGCTGCTTGACCAGAATCCCAGACGCTCCTTGCCCTGATCGAATGTGCCATTGTAAATAAAGTTGCCATCAGGTAACGCGTTTCGTTCGACAGTTAACGGATCAGCTTCACCCACCTCGATCAGTCTGACATTGGCAAACCAAACGGTTGTATCATCCAACCCCAGATTAAATTCGAATCTGGCATTGTTATCCGTGCCATCCCGCATATTGAAGGTATAGTCATAGGATTGCCAATCTGTCGTGAGTTCAAAGGTGTTATCATCCGAATAATTGGTCCAGCTTTTTTCAAATTGGTTCAGTTTGGACATGATTGTACGGTTAGCAGATGCTTTCGCATCAAATTGTATCTTGTACTTTTTGTTTTTCTTGATGTACATCGGCATCTGAGTGAGTTGAACCGAGTAGTTTTCAGTACCCGATGCATCAATGGTAACTTCTGCTGCTTTCCCTTTCTGCTCATCCGTTACAACTTTGACACTGCCAGCTCCATCAGCATTTGTGATGAATTTCCACTGAAGAGGCACTCCATTGTCTGCAGACCCTTCCGCAAAACGATCATTGTATATTTGATTGCCATCGGCTTGTGGGTCACGCTGTTGCGCAGGCTCGATGGGATTTGTTGTTACATCAGGCCATGTGTCTAGATTTTTGTAAGAATATACTCGCACAAAGTCAACATTCATCTTTTCGGAAGTGAAGTTGCTTTCAGGTGCCCCCGGCCAGTCTCCTCCAACTGCCAGATTCAGAATCAGATAGAATGGACGATCAAATGGTGCAGGAAATGTATAATACTCGGGTTGGCCCGCGGCCTTCGTTTGCCAGTTGGTCACTTCATGATGCAGCTTTCCATCCACATAGAAACGAATCATACCCGGCAACCATTCTACCTGGAAATCATGATAATCGTCAGCAAAAGTTTCTCCCTTCGGAAGAGTAAGGCTTCCCTGATCATGTCCATGGGAACCGTCAGGCTTCACACTGTCATAATGCAATGTGCTATATACCTTGTTATTACTCTCTTTGCCACCAATTAGCTCCATAATATCGATTTCTCCAGAGGCAGGCCATCCACCATAATGTGCTTCATCTGTTGGCATCATCCATATGGCAGGCCACATGCCTTTATCAATAGGAAGCTTCGCACGTACAACTACTTTACCGTAGGTCCAGTCGCCTTTTCCCATGGAGATCAGTTTGCCAGAGCTGTAATCCTTTCCGTTTTTCGGACCCTTTTTTGCTTCAATCTGCAACACGCTTCGATTCTGATCTTTTGTAATTCGAGTGTTATCGGGGCTGTAATATTGCATTTCATTGTTATAAACGAGTCCTGTATCCTGCACGGTCCATTTGGAAGAATCAATCGAAGGTCCGTTAAACTCATCATTCCAGATCAGCTCCCATTGATCATGCGGAATCGTTGTTGCTGGAACCGGTTTTTCGCCAGCCGGATTGCTTGGTGTTGATGGTGTAGACGGTGATTGCCCGTCTGGAGAAGATGGTGTGGGTGTACTTGTCACACTTGTTGAACCACCAGGCTGCGATGAAGCAGGTTGTTGGGCTTCACCCACCATGGATGTGCGCAATCCTTGTTTTACTTTCTCTCCGTTGATCACAACATCATCGGCATCTACACTCAATTTTTGGACCGTACCTTTGGTATCCATTCGAGTCTGACTCGCTTCTGCATGAATATTCATGGAATCAATCAGGCTGTTTGAAGAGATCTCCAGAATGGATTTCTGCTTTACATGCATCTCCTGAATGTTACTTTCTTCCGTAATGGCAACTCTGACGGGTTCCCCACGTTTGTCAACGACTACTCGATTCAGCTTGGAGTTGTTAATGTTGATGGAATGACTGCCTCCGCCTTTAATGATGACACTTCCTGTGACAGTTACGTCCTGAAGAACAACAGATCCCTCGCCAATGCCTTCTGCCAGTAGCAGATTTCCATTGACAACCATATTTTTCAACGTGATATCCGTTGATTTAATAATCAAGTTGCCATCTACCCGGGACTCATATGTTCCAGGAGTGCTTTTTACATCTGCAATCATCGCTGACAGTAACTCTGCCGTCTCCGCTCGTGTAATCGGGGCTTTGGGATTTAATTTGCCTTGGAAACCTTTAAGAATATTTTCGTTCACCAGATAGGTAAGCGCTTTCTTTGCATAACTAGAAATATCATCTGCATCCTCAAATTTCAATTGTTCACTATCTTCATTTGTAGCCGCTGAAAGTTGAAAAGCTCGATCTACCATAACCGCTGCATCTTGGCGTGTAATCGGTTGTTGTGGTGACAGATGTTCACGGTCTGTCCCTTCGATGATGCCAGAACCATTCGCTCGTACCATCACGTCATAGTACCAATCGTCTGAAGTCATATCCGCATATGAACCAGTCGCCACATTACCGGTGAAACCAAAGGCCCGATCCAGAATCATGACGAATTCAGCTCGGCTAATGACCTGACTGGGCTTGAACGTACCGTCCGTATAACCTTTCAATAAATTCAAGTCTTGCAAACGTGTAACTGCAGATTGTGACCAATGCCCCGTCAGGTCTGTATAGGGAACAGAGAAGTGCAGGCTTTTTGCCTGCACATTTCCCACCTCCGCTTGACCCTGTACACTTTCTGCTCCAGCAGTTGCTGGATAAACGAGAGAAGCCATTAAACTCCATGCCACCATACATGCCAGTCCTTTTCTCATCCTTCTTCCTCCCTCAGCTCAGTTATCCTTGCATTTGCATAGCCTATTCCTTGACTGCTCCAATAACGATCCCCTTAACGAAGAAACGTTGTAAAAACGGGTATACCATCAGGATCGGAAGCGCGCCGATAAAGATCTGTGCTGCACGTACGGTTCGCTGCGAGATATTCTCCAACATGGAAGGATCGACGTTGATTTTGCTGAGATCTTGCTGAACGATAATGGTCTGTAATAGAGAAGCAAGTGGATAATTTTTAATATCGGACATATAGATCATGCCGTCGAACCAGGAGTTCCACTGATACACCATCGTAAATAAGGACAAGGTTGCTATAGCTGGTAGAGACAGTGGCACGTAGACCAGAATCAACGTTTTGATATGACCTGCTCCATCCAAATAAGCTGCTTCCTCAAGTTCTTTGGGCAGACCGCGGAAGAAGTTCATCATGAGAATAACGTTCCACACGGACAGTGCGCCAGGCAGAATAAGCGCCCAGATTGTATTCATCAGGCCAAGCTTCTGGATCAGAATGTAACTTGGAATCAAACCGCCGCTGAACAAAATGGTAAATACGAAAAACCACGTATATAAGGAGCGACCTTTAAAACTGATGTCTTCCTTCGACAACGGAAATGCGGTTAAGAGCATGATGACCATACCAATGATCGTCGCAATTACAGTCCGTTTAAGTGATACGATCAAGGAGTTGATGAAGTTTGAATTCCCGAATGTTTTTACATATGCGTCGGTTGTGAACCCAATGGGCCAGAAGGTAACCAGGTTTGATGATGCTGGCGCCATACTGCTGAATGAAACAGCCAATATATGAATAATTGGTAAAATGCAGAGTATCGATAATATCCCAAGAAAAGTATAGTTAGCGATGCTGAATATGCGGTATCCTTTTGTTTTATAATACAAGCCCTTTTCTCCTCTCTAGAAAACTCGATAATTAGCTAGTTTGTAAGCCATTCTGTAAGATATAACAATCAAAATGGTAGCAACCACAGATTTGAACAACCCTACTGCTGTGGCAAAACTCATCTTCCCGTTCAGAATCCCGAGTCGATATACAAAGGTGTCAATGATGTCGCCTTTGTCATAAACAAGCGGATTGTACAAGTTGAACACCTGATCAAAACCGGCGTTCAGGATATTGCCGATAGAGAGTGTCATCAGTACGATTGTAATCGGCATTAATGCCGGAATCGTAATGTACAGCGTCTGTTTAAATCGGTTGGCCCCATCCACCTCGGCAGCCTCGTAGAGTGCAGGATTAATTCCTGAGAGAGAAGCCAGAAATACGATCGTACCAAAACCAAATTCTTTCCACACATCACTGAGGATCAGTGTTATTCGGAACCATGTACCATCTCCCAGGAAGAAGATCGGTTCTCCGCCAAAGGCTACGACAAGCTGGTTGACCATGCCGCCCTGAGGAGACAGGATATCGAGCAGAATACCACCGAGAATAACCCATGATAGGAAATGCGGTAGATACACAAGCGTTTGACTCACTCTCTTGAATGCCGTCAAGCGCACTTCATTGAGCAAAATGGCAAACAGGAATGGAGCGAACAGTCCTGCGATGATTTTGAAAAATGCAATGACCAGCGTATTCCAGATCACCTGACCTACGTCCGGATATAAGAATAAATATCGGAAATTGTCCCAACCCACCCATTTGGATTCAGAAAATCCCAAGTATGGTTTGAAATCCTGAAAAGCAATTACAATGCCACCCATCGGTATGTACTGAAACACCAGTGCCAGCAATACAGCTGGAATGAGCATCATATGCAAAGTCCAGTTCCGTTGCATATTCCAGCGCTGTTTAACCCTGGTGGAGCGCCGTTTATGCGGCGTTTCTAACGTATGTTCCTTCACTCCTGCATCCCCCATGTTCTAAATTTTGTATTTTACAAGTCATCGTGAACTTGTATATTAAAATTATAGCAATGGAAATTTGTGATCTATATCCTAATATTGCAACAACGATATCAATATTTTAATAAGATTAAGGAGGTTGGACTTTGTTCACACGCTTGAATGTCTTTACCAAAATTACACTGTTGTTTGTGATGCTGCTTATTCTGGTGCTGTTTCTCTATACATACTCGAACCGGGAAAGCGTGCGTGTTATCGAACACGAGATTCAAAACAATACGATGAATCATCTCTCGACATTTGCTGACTCAGTAGAATCCAATATTTACCAACTGTCATTGTATGGGATGTCTATTGGGCAAGATTCGAGTATTCAGGAATATCAACGTCCCGACTATAAGGACATTCCCTATGAACGTGTGAAAGTTGGAAGTGCCATTCTGGAAAAGATGAATCTGTACAACGCAGCAAGCAAATGGCATTCGACCATCACACTATACTTCCCGCGGATGCAAAAAGTGATATCAACGGATTATTATGCTTACATTCCATACAGGGATGATGAATTTAAGGAGCCTCTCTCGCAATCCTGGACCTATGCCGACAATCAGTTTATCTGGTACACTACCGATCCAACGACAGCGATGGCGAGACCTGGCAAAGCCAGATTGATTACCAAAATCAGTTTTCCAGTTCATCACTTAACTGCACTTCTTAATCAAAACAAGTTAAGTAATAAAGGTGACCCGTTCATGTTCCATCCCGATTATGGATTAATTAGCAATAGTTCTGGAAAGGAAACCTTGAACGCAATCCTGCCTTCCCTGAAAGAAGCAAAACTGCAGGCCAGTGGTGGGTTCAGTACAACGTTGAACAAAACGGAATATTACGTCTCCTACATTCAATCCAAGAGCCTCGGCTGGTATTATGTTGACTATGTGCCTATGCAGCAAATTTTGAAACCGATTACGAGCAGCCGGAATCTCTTTTACGCTTCAATTGCCGTTCTGATCGTGATGAGCGTTGTTGTATTATATACACTCTACCGAAGTGTACAGCTTCCGCTCTTACAGTTGGTGAAAGGGACAAATCGCTTGTCCACCGGGGACTTTTCCGTTCGGCTTCATCATTCTGCACGCAATGAGTTCAGCCTGTTATTTGCACGTTTCAACATCATGGCTCAACGAATTCAAGAATTAATCGAGAATGTATATGAGGAGAAATTACGAAGTCGGGAAGCCACGCTCAAACAGTTGCAATCGCAGATTAATCCGCATTTTCTATATAACTGTCTGTTCTATATCAAGAACATGGCCCGAATGAAAAATGAAAAGGCCGTGGTAGCCATGGCACTGAATCTGGGGGAGTATTACCGATACATAACCAGGTCCGAAAAGGATCAAGCCACGCTTCGTGAAGAGCTGACGATGGTCAAAAATTATTTGGAAATCCAGTCACTGCGTCTCGAACGAATGCATTTTACAATCGACGTGCCCCATGATATTTTAGATAAAACAGTTCCCAGACTAACCCTCCAGCCTATTATTGAGAACGCTATTATTCATGGTCTGGAGCCCAAATCGGTAGATGGTGAGATTAAAATCTATGCGGACTGCGAGGATGATGTGTACACGATTATCGTGGAGGACAGCGGGCTTGGCATGTCCGAGAAACAGCTTGATCATCTGAGAGATAATCTTCTTAAACCGCTGGATGAGAATATGGGATGTGGTACATGGAATGTCCATCAGCGTTTATCTTTTCTGTACGGTGAAGGATCTGGACTATCTTATGATCATTCTTCAATGGGTGGGATTAAAGTTAACATCACGTGGCACGACAATACAGACAAGTAGGTGAACGACCCATGCTGCAAATATTATTAGTTGACGATGAACGTTCCGTCGTGGAAACGCTGGCAGAGACCATTCCGTGGGAAAGCTGCGGGATCGGTACAGTTCATGAAGCCTTATCCGGTGCAGTAGCGCTGGAAATTATGGACAACCACGACATTGACATTGTAATTACGGATATACGTATGCCCGAAATGTCAGGCATTGCACTGATTACAGCGATTCATGAAAAGTGGCCGCATGTGCAGACAATTCTGTTATCAGGTCACGCCGACTTTGAATATGCGAAACAGGCCATTGCGCAGGAAAGCTTCGATTACTTGCTGAAACCTGTTAGTGATGAAGATCTGATCGAATCCGTGCAACGTCTTGTTCATCGAATTAAAGAAAAGTGGGAAACCGCAGCATCTCATCAAAGAGCCTTACACGCCTTTCAGGATCATCTGCCATTGCTTCAATCCACGATGCTGCATGAGTTGCTGACTGGAAAAGTCTATGATCAGAAGACGCTGGCAGACAAGCTTGATCTGCTGGAGCTTCCCTACTCCGTAGGAGAAGATCTCGGCATGCTGATTATCCGTATGGAGAAACATCTATCCGATATGGCACACGGCGACCTGGCCCTAATGGAATATGCGATATGTAATATCATAAGTGAAGTAATGCATAATCATTTTCATATCTGGCATACACGTGACGTGCACGATTACATTGTTGTTCTGGTAAGCATGAAACATTCCACAACGATGAGTTATAGCCGGAGTGAGACGCCTCAGACATTGCTTGAGCAGTATGCTGCCCAGATTCAAACCAATGTTCAGTTATACCTGAAAGGTGCAATCTCCATTTCCGTCTCCAGTTGGGGCAAGTTTCCCCACGAAATTGGAGAACTCTATGAGCGAACGGTTATGTCCATGCGTAAACGGATGGGTCAGGTGCAAGGTTTGTTTGTCACCGCTTCCGATGAAACGGATGCCAATCCTCTACATACGATTAGGTCGCTGTATCAGCCGCCAACGTTGATTAGCCTGCTCGAAGCTGGTCGCTTTGAAGATGTGGAACAGAAAATCGAGCACATTTTTGAGGAACTGCTGCATTCCAATGAACATCATGATATTGCTGAGTCAACTTTTGAGGTGTATTTTGCTATAGCGGGGGCGTTTGCGTACATCATTCATAAAAATGGCAAACAAATCTCTTCTTTGATTCCAGCAGAGTCCTATCGTTACTTTCAAGCTCCCAGCTATTCCACTGCGCAGCAGCTACAGGACTGGTCCGTGCGTACACTTCATTACATACGAGATGATGCTGAACAAGAGCTTAGAGACAATCACAGCACCATTGTGCGCAGCGTCAAAAGTTTTGTCGACCTTCATCTGGCTGGAGATGTATCACTGCCTGCAATTGCACACCATGTGCATCTGCACCCAGTCTACTTGTCCAAGGTATACAAGGCGGAGACAGGTGAAGCACTTACTGCCTATGTGTACCGGTTAAGAATGGAGAAAGCAGCCTATCATTTGCGAACATCAACCGCCAAAGTGTTTGAGATTGCAGAACTTGTCGGTTACAACAATACCGCATATTTCATCCGAGTTTTCAAGAAATTTTATGATCTTACACCGCAGGAATATCGGGAAAATCTGCCGGTTTAAGAGAGTACACAGACCAGACTTGACGTTCTAGTAATCTCTCCGGTTTCCCCCTTCTCCATATCAAATACAAAAAGGCATTGCCGGAGATCTTCTCCTGCAATGCCTTTTTGGTGCTTATGTGGCCGCGATGATTCAATTCAGCCAGCCCTGCGTCATCCTATTTTCCGCTTTTCACGGAATCATACCACTCGTTAACTTCTTTCGTAATCTGATCTCCACCTGAAGACTTCCACTTCTCAACAAATGAGTCGAACGCGTCAACAGAGGTTTTGCCATATACAATTTGAGAGAAGGTGTCTTTCTCCATCTTAGTCAAAATGTCATTGTTCATCTGCATTGTCATTGAAGGTGCACCGGTAAACATTTGATTGAACACGATATCCTTTTGATCCAAAACAATCTTGGCTGCATCAAGCATAGGTACTGGTACACCTGATTTGATTTTTTTCTCAAACGGTGTAGTTGCTTCTTCACCGCTTGCCAGCTTGGCAAGTGTTGTCATACTTAGATTGGGAATACGCGCTCCATCAAAAGTCAAAGTGTACTTCTCGGGAGCATAACCACCCGTAAGACTTGCATCGGTTGATGGTTTCCCATCTACCATAACCCAATCGTATCCTTCCG
Organism: Paenibacillus xylanexedens; assembly: GCF_017874615.1. Lineage (GTDB taxonomy): Bacteria > Bacillota > Bacilli > Paenibacillales > Paenibacillaceae > Paenibacillus > Paenibacillus xylanexedens. Next base: position 114,115 of record NZ_JAGIKV010000012.1, on the reverse strand, counting down.
CAAATCCATGCTCGAACTCATCGCCCTCTTTAGGATTCGCATAGTGATCAAAGAGATAGTTCTGATAGGTGAAAAAGGCTTCCGGATTCTTCATGTCTTTGTTAATCAGAACTACGCCGTTTCCGTTCGACGTACCATGTCTTCCTGCTTGACCGTTTGGACCGGAAGGAATGGGATACGCCTTGTATTCAGCCTCAGGATTGTTTTTCTTCACATCCTCCAGCGGCCAGGATGGCATCCAGTGAGGACCGACCACAATACCTGCTTTTCCGGCAGTAAATTCTTCAGCTGCTTTTGTCTCGTCATACACGCCGGCTTCTTCCGGGATATACCCTTTGCTCATCCAGCTCTGTAATTTGGCCAAAGCCTGTTTTGCACCAGATGTAACGGAACCGTATTCAAGTTTTCCGTCTGCCGTCAGATTCCATTGGTTTGGCATTGTACCATAAGCGCCAAATACCCACCCAGCTTCTGACATCCATGTGTTCAGCCAGTTTTTGAAGCCAATGGTGAGTCCGTAAGTGTCCTGCTTCCCATTGCCATCCGGATCTTGATTCGTAAACGTTTCCATAATGACTTCAAGATCATCTATAGTTTTAGGTGCTTCCAGATTGAATTTCTTCATCCAGTCTTCACGGATCCACATGACAGGATCACCATTATAGGAATAGTCCAGAATCGGAATACCGATCTTTTTGCCATCTTGCATGTATGGATACCATACGGAAGGATCTTCGTTTACGGCTGCTTTCCATGTGTCGCTGGCATATTTGTCAAACAACTCGCCCGCATCGACAAATTTTCCGGACTCAATCAATTCACGCACCAGATTGAATTCGCCGCGATACGAAATAATGTCCGGCATGTCCGCATTGGAAGCAAGCGATAGACGCAGTTTTGTCTCAAATGCATTATTGGTGGATGGAGATATCCACTGGTTTTTTAACTCAATTCCGAGTTTCTCCTTGGCCCATTTGGTATGGACGTTGTTATCCTGATCCTCGCCTGACTTAAACTTCACGTCTGGACCCCATGGTCGTAAATACGTAATGGATACAGGTGGATCATACTTCCCATTTTTGAGCTCCAACGTTGTCGCTGGTGTACTTGATTCAGTTTTCTTTTCGTTCCCGTTACTACACCCACTCAAGGCTGCAGATAGGGCCAATACACCGATCATGACCAAACTGCCTACTCGTCTCTTTTTACTTGTGTCCAACTTCGTTCCCCCAGTCTATGTAATGTTGCTTACAGGTTAATCATAATGAATGTTTGATATTTATGCCCATACTAATATTGCAACATTTATTGCATTAATTTAGGATATTGGATATTGAATACATATATTGAATAAATACAATGCCTGAATATATAAAAAAGCAGCCGCTAACGGCTGCTTCAGTCTGCTTAATTACTCGTATATCTGACCCAATCGTACTCTGCATAGAGCGGATTGGCCCCGTTATAAGGACCGAGCCAGCTATCTACTCCTGTTCCATTCCAGAGGTTCATCATGATTTTTCCGGGTGTTTTAGGAATATTGCTGGTTGCCGTATGCTTTAATACACCATCAACATACCATTTGATATGTCCCGGCTGCCAGTCAAATGCGTACGTATGGAAGCCCTGGGATGCATCAAAACCTAGATTGATAATCTTCTCATGATTACCAACCCCATTGGTATAATAATTAAACTGCACTTTGGTTGTGTCTTTTCCTAAAAATTCGATATCAATCTCATCCCATTGGGTGCCATGTGCAGGGCCTGTGTATGTGAAAAAAGACGATACTACACCTGTGTTCTTGGCAGGTTTCATACTTACTTCATACAAGCCGTACCCATACGTATTCGTGGAACGGTACTCTCCACAATCAAACTTATTTTGTGCAGAGCTGGTCAAACCAAGCTTAAGCTTGCCGTCACTTGTGAAATTAACATTGTTAGCCCTCCACGTACAGTTAAACATGCTCCCATTGGAATACCCATCCGCTTTTTGCCACGTACTTGCGTTAAAATAGGTTAGAGGTTCCCAGAACACATAACCCGCGAAAGCGCTTACCGAAAAAAACAAAGAGATTACACCAGTTACCGCCAAAGTATACCAAGACTTCCTCTTCATCATACACCTCCATGAATGATTCCAACATGTACAAGCGGCACAATAATAGATAGCGCTTACATGGTTGGTATTTCCATTTTATCCGGAAGCATGGTGGTACACTATAGCAAACTTCAAAGCAGAGATATTCAATTTTTAAGATCCTCGTTCTTGTATCTAATCATGTCATGTTAAGACTAAGCCAGTTTCATAAACATAAGATGGATTGAATGAAGCGCCTGCCCTTCAGCATAGAAGGAATCAGGCGCTCCATCAAAACCATTTTTACATATATCTCAATATGTTTGTTAATTTATTCACCCTAAAAGGGTTCTATTTCGCACCAGCTTGTACCAAAATGTCTTCAATTTCTTTAAAGCCACTATTCTTCGCATGACTGAGTGGTGACACCCCATCACGGTCCGATATGTTTACGTCTGCTCCGTGGTCAATGAGTAATTGTATCGTCTCCTGCTGCCGAGCATTGCCATCGTTAAGAATGATCGCTTCGAGTAGTGCTGTCCATCCCAATTGATTCACATGGTCCACATCCACCGAAGTTTGAGTCAGTAGTTCTTGCACTACATCCACATATCCATGCTCCGAAGCTGGAATAAGTGCTGTCCCTCCATATCGATTCGTTATCGCTGGGTCCGCTCCCGCCTCGATTGTCAGCTTCAAAATATCCAAGTATCCTTCAGCGCCAGCATACAGAAACGGGGTATTTTTCATATCGTCCTGTATATTCACATCTGCCCCCGCTTCAATTAAAACTTTAGCCGATGTTAGATCATTATTGTAGGTTGCAATCATTGTAGCGGTTCGTCCACTCTGATCTTGAGCATTGATATTGGCACCTGCTTGAATCATTTGTTCGATGCGTTCAGTATCGCTGTCCTCTACTGCCTTGAATAGCTGTTCATCTGGTGAAGTCATGGCCTTTTCCTCCACGTTAGAGTCGTTTATCATTTCAGGCACGCAGCCTTGAACGATCAACATACTGCTTATCAGGACAACGATGATCAGTGATTTACTCATACTGCCTCCTTTACTCCAGTGTCAAGGTTACCGAAGAAGCGATACTCCAATCTCCAACTGGGTTTATTGTATACGTAGTACCCGGAGTCAACTTCCCATCATTTGTTAGGTCGAATACACCCGTCGCACCTTTTCGACTTGAATATTTATAAGTGGCCGTCAGAACATCCCCGCTAGCTGAAGTTAACGTTACACTTCGACCAGAGAACAGTTCATCCCCAGGGTCCTGGTCAAGTGTAACTTCAATGGATGTTCCGCTCACTGCTTGAGCACTTGCAACCACTAGTGCATCAAACGATTTCGCTGTAAATGAAGCATTTTCGATGTTGGCCCAATCCGAAGAAACCGTATATGTGACACCTGATTTCAGCGTTTGTCCCTCAGGCAAACGGAACTTCGGTTCTTGTTTGCCATCTGTGGATTGCGTGAACGGAACATATCTGGCAACGATAGGTTCGCCACCTTCTGGCGTAATTACAACTTGTCTTGCCTGCATGGAAGAGATGATTTGAACCGTTTTGCCTCCTGCTTGCTCTTGATCATTCAGCACGAATGCATTAGCTCCTCGACCACCGCTGTAAGCCGAAATGATGTAACCATAATCCACGACACTGTTGACTTGCAATGCTTCAATCTCGAATGTATCATTCGTTACTTGACTAACCGTTGTCATGTTTATTTTCGTGGCACTGCCTTCAAAGGAACCAGCGTCTTGGCCTTTGTAAGTCAGGTTGTACACTTCACTAGCATCTTGTACGGACGTTGGAACGATGTAAGTCGCAATCGACCCTGTTTTCAAACGGGGCATATTGGTCAACGTCAGCTCACCACTAAACGCAAAGTCCGTTTGTGCTTTGGCAAAAGCCTCATCCGCCGCTGTCAGCGGTTTGTCAAAAGTTACAATTAACGTAATGGCATTCAGTGATCTAACGCTCTTGATTTGAGCTTGCTCCGAAGGAATAGCTTGGTGTGCAGTTTGCAACAGCACTGCTGTCTCGCCGCGCGTTGCTGTACCGTTCTCGGAGTAGAACTCGCTCATCCAATGGTGAACGGACTTTACATCACGTTGCATCGCTTTGGATACGACCTGTTCGAGTTCAGCATCCGACACTTGAGTTTGCGGATTGAATTGTCCATCGTTAGCCTGCATGATGCCAAGTTCAACAAGCTTTGACGCATATGGCGCATACCATGCATTCGGATTCACATCCGTCAATTCTACGGTTTCTCCCGTCTTGCTCTCCAAATTAAACGTTTTGAAAACCAATGAAGCTAACTCCGCACGAGTAATTGCTCGATGTTCACCCATAGATTGATCTGCATACCCGTTCATGATCCCCAAGCTATTCAGATCCTTGATAGCAGCTTCAATCTGTTGTTGGGTAAGCTGTGTGGTTGTTGCCGCAATGTTAGTAACGTATGTAGCTGCATGTACTTGATTCGCAGTTAACGGGAACACTGCTGTACCTAATGCAGTTATGGTTAGAAATGTAGCGATTTTGCGGGTTGTAGAATTCATGGTTGAGTTCCTCCTCTATAGGTTGTAGTTGCCTGTATCTATAGAATAGAGGACAAAAAGAAACTCCCAAGGCTAAAGTTATTAACAAAATATAAACTGGCTCTAAATTTTCACGAAACTTATGCAGTAAACCGGTAGCCTGCACCCCAGACGGTCTCAATATACTCCGGATTTTTGGGGTCTGTCTCCAGCTTCCCCCGCAGTTTGCGAATATGGACGGTAACCGTTGCAATGTCTCCGGTGGAATCCATGCCCCAGATCCGCTCGAACAGATCGGATTTGCTGAATACACGGTTGGGATGACTCGCAAGAAATACAAGTAACTCGAATTCCTTGGTTGTAATCGCCACCTCTTCTCCATTAACAAAAACGCGGCGTGATCCTTTATCAATATGAAGTCCGCGAATGTGGATTTCATCCTGCTCAGCTGGTTTGTTTTTGCCAAGTAGTCTCTCGTATCGGGTCAAATGAGCCTTTGCTCGTGCAACCAGCTCACTTGGGCTGAACGGTTTTGTAATAAAGTCATCCACTCCCAGATTAAATGTCCGGATCTTATCGATTTCTTCCTTTTTCGCGGAAACGACAAGGATGGGCACCTCTTTTACCTCGCGAATGCGCCTGCAACATTCGAAGCCGTCGAGTCCCGGAAGCATCAGATCAACAATGATCAGATTATAGTCCCCCTCCAGTGCCTGCTTCAGACCTTCATCTCCAGTATGGCAGAGATCCACCGAAAATCCGTTGAGCTCAAAATAATCCCGTTCCAGTTCCGCAATCGTTGTTTCGTCTTCAATGATCAAAATGTTTGCCATTACTTATTAGTTCCTCTCTTCACTCAGCCGTTTCAGTTTGATATATATACTCGTGCCATCATTGGGCTGGCTTTCAGCCCAGATGAAGCCCCCATGTCCATCAATGATTTGGCGGGAAATTGCTAGCCCGAGCCCACTTCCGCCCGTTGAGGAATTCCGGGATTGTTCTGCACGATAGAAGCGTTCAAATATATAAGGCAGTGCCTCTTCAGGTATTCCCCTGCCATTATCTTTAAAGCCCATCGTAATCCATTTCTCATCAGCTTGAAGTGTAATCTCGAATCGTTTATGTTCATTCTCCATGTATTTGAGTGCATTATCCACCACATTAACAACGGTACGTTTTAACTTCTCCGGATCCACAGCAGCCATAGCGGGACCAGACACCTGGTTATTCCAATCCAGGGCAACACCTTTATCCTCCAGATCATATCTCAGCTCTTCTATGCTATCTTCAAGGAAATCAGCGAGATCAACTGTCTTGAACAGGAAAGGTTCTTGGTTCAAGTCGAGCTTGGAATACAAAAACAGTTCATCCACCAGCTTATCCATGCTAACTGCTTTGGAGTGAATGATATTAACATAACTCTCCATTTTCTCCGGAGTATTAGCCACGCCGTCACGAATACCCTCAATATACCCTTTGATATTGGTAATCGGCGTACGGAGATCATGCGAAATGTTGGAGATAAGCTCTTTGCGGTTCACTTCGTCCTGCTGACGTAACGCATAGGAGAGCTGTAATTGATTCCGCATGCTCTCAAACGCTTCGCTGAGTTGACCAACCTCATCATTGGAGTTTAGCTGAAGTTTAAAGGATAGATTGCCATCCTTAATATGTTCGGCTGAACTTCGTAGTTGATTCAAGGGTTTAATGAAGCTGCGCGTGATCCAGCGGAACAAGAGCAGATTTGCAATGATGAGAACGCCAATAAGCAGAAATGACATCACAGGCAGCAACTTGCGAGTAAGCTCCGCAAAGGGGCTTCTCTCACGAATGACAAAGATACTCCCCCGTTCCCCATCTGAATATTGAAAATCAAATTTTGCATACGCGTAAAATCGCTCACCAATATTGAAGGTGCTCCGAATCTGATAATTGTTAAGATCATAGGCAGGCAGTGCTTGCTTCAGTTCTGGCTGGTTGAAGGTCAGTGATTCGAAGATCTGACTATTCTCTCGTCTGATGTAGAGCCCTGACTTCTCAGCTCGAAGCTTCATATCATATTCACGCAACAAAACCTTGTTCTGCAGGTCATCCGGGTCATTTTTGGCCAGAAACTTCATCTCTTGAAAGATCGATTCTCCCTGTTCAGTCAGGGGGTTGATCTGATAATGTACCTTGTATATATCACGGAAACTCTGTAGATCCCCTGTAGCCGCAATCGTATACAGACTTGCCGTAAGCAGGATGAACAGTAGACTTATAACAAGCATGCCCGTGAAGGACAGCAGCATTTTTATTCGAATTGACATGGGTTCCCCTTCTCAAGCAAACAATTGGATTAGTTAGTGCACATGTTAACACAAGATGGATTCTATTGCCCATATGTAAAAAAGAGCTTTCTTTTTCATTATATATGTTGACAGTGATAATCGTTATCAATAATGTTGGAGTAAGGTGCACAACGATTCATCTTAGAATGACTGGCAAACACTTTTGAAATGAGGTACGTAATGTGAAAGTAGACGTTAATCAGTTAGCAGCGCATTTTGCACACATTCCTTTTCAAGTCGAAGGAGTATATCGATATGCTAGAAATCCAGGGGTTCCCCAGGCTGACTATACCGATTCTTTTCCTGGATTTGTATTTCCTCTTACAGGAAAAATACAATTTCAATTTGATGGTACACCCTATATCTTTTCACCAGGAAAAGTTGTACATGGCGGCGCGAAAATGAAACTGGATCAAACCGTGTTTCATAGAACGGACTGGGAATACATCCTCGTTTTATACCGGATATGTAGTTCGGACCTCGAAGAGACAAGCTTTTCTCATCAGCATTTTGAATTATCAACGGGTCAGTCCCCACGTCTGATCGAATTAATCACGCGTCTTTGGCATGTGTATAATCAGCGCGGAGGTATTTCAAAGTTTCAGACCGAGATGCTGTTTCGCGATGTACTGAATGAGACTTTAATATATGTTGATCATAGGCAAAATAGTTGTGAATCAGATGTTTTATTCGAACGCGTCTCTACCTATATCCAAGAATACTATGATCAAAGTCTGACTGTCGCATCGCTTGCAGAACAAAATAATGTTAATCGAAATCGACTTTCCTACGTGTTTAGAAGACATGCAGGTATGGGTCCAGCAGAATATGTATTGAAATATCGTATAAACATGGCACAGCAAATGTTATTGGCAAGTGATGCGTCTGTACAACAGATTGCCGAGACCGTTGGCATTGCTGACCCCTTTTATTTTAGCAGAGTGTTCAAGAAACAATATGGTATTTCTCCTACGGAGTATCGTCTGAAGTTCATCAATAATCCATCCTGATTTCAATAGGCATCCATGTTATACAAAAGCTTAGATTAGTATACTGAACATATAGGATTAATACACAGGAGGAATGACGATGCACTATCAAGCAATTAAATTAAATGAGGAATTTTCGAAATTAAATGATCTTTGGTCTCCGAAACTCATTGGTGAAATGAATGACTATCAATTTAAGATCGTTAAGATTGCTGGAGATTTTGAGTGGCATGTTCATGAGGAGACCGATAAGTTATTTTTTGTGCTCGAAGGGGAAATGATAATTGATTTTCGTGATGGCCAAGTGAAGATTTCCAAGGGCGAGATGTATATTGTCCCTAAGGGAGTCGAGATCAAACCTTCCGCCGAAAAGGAATGTCATATCATGTTGATGGAGCCTGGAAGCGAAGTAAACACTGGCGTGGCTGCGTTGGGATAAACAACACTTCGTTCCACGTAGTTTGTTGTACTTATTCATTTATCGGCAAAGAACCAAGATCTTGTCCTCAGTTTGGGACAGGAGCTTGGTTCTTTTATTACAAAAAAAAGCTATTACAACCCGAGATCATCAGCGAGTCCTTCAACACCTGTGAAGATGGAATCCCCGTAACCCCAGAAGTTGTTGAAATCAATAATGTAGATTTTTTTGTTTTTAACTGCGTTAATGTTTTGTACCTGTTTGTTGGCAAGCAGCTTTTCAATCGTCTGCTCAGGATCAATACCACCTGCATACCTCGAAATAATCATTGCATCCGGATTAATCTCGATTAACTTCTCCAGACTGAGTGTGCCAGTTTCATTAATCAGCATATTATGCATATTGATTAATGACATTGCACTTTCAATAAACGTATCACCATTTCCGTTGTAGATTCCAATAGTTCCATCACCATTATCCGAAAAAGATGCATAGTTGATCTTTTCAGCGCTAGCTCGAGCCGACAACGCATTCTCGCGTACTTTTAGCGTCTCAATATATGCCGCTGCATTCGCTTGTACGTTGAATATCTCACCTAATTCAGTAATGTCCTGATACAGACTATCTAACGATGCGTCAGGAACACTGGTGCTTTGTACATACGTTTTAATCCCCATATCATTCAAGCTGCTTACTGTACCAACACCCCAATCCGCATCCTCAAACAATCCACCACGCCCTACAACCAGATCAGGCGAAGCGCCTATCGTCACTTCCTTACCTACATAGCCTTCAGCCAGCACAGGAATTTGTTTGAATTCGTCAGCAATATCTTCAGGTACACTACCGAACAGCGCCGCCACTCCAACAATTTTGTCAGTCAAACCAAGACGGATCATTAATTCAGCCGCACCTTGTGTATTGGCAACAACTCGTTCAGGGACCTTATCGAAGGTTTGTTCTTTAGCCACCCATGTTCCATTTTCAGTCGTATAGTTTGAAACGATTAAAGGATACGTTGTTTGAGCAGCACCTGAAGCGTCTGCATTCGATTTCTTCTCATCTGTTGCAACATTTTTCGCTGCTTGCTGTGAGTTATTGTTTGCCTGATCGCTACCATCACTACTACTGGAGCAGGCTGCAAGTACAACAACAAGTGCAGCAATAAAACAAAATAACATTCCTTTTTTAAAGCGTGTAGACATTTAATTCTCTCCCTTTGAAATCCTTAATTTTCTATTTATGCATTATGTAAAATAGTTATTGTCAGTATACAGCAAATGTCGAATCTCGTAAATGATAATTATAATCATTCTCAATTGATAAGAAAATGGACATTCTCCTCTCCGTCTTTGCTTTTACTTTCGTCATGAATAACCAAAAAAGCCGATCAATTTGTATCCATTGATCGGCTTTGCTTGATACTATTTATTCTCCAGTTGTTCTATCTGCTCTTACCAACCGCGGTTGGACATGCGATCTTCTGGAGCCAATTTAGAAATTTCGATCCCTTTCATAGGGGCGCCCAAGTTTTTGGATACTTCGGCAATCAGTTTGTAATCCGTGTAATGTGTTGTCGCTTCAACGATTGCACGAGCGAATTTCTCCGGGCTATCGGATTTGAAAATACCTGATCCTACAAACACACCGTCTGCTCCCAGGTGCATCATTAAGGCTGCGTCCGCCGGAGTAGCTACACCGCCTGCTGCAAAGTTAACGACAGGAAGTTTTCCATTTTCATGAACTTCGCGCAGTAGCTCATAAGCTACACCCAGATTTTTTGCTTCAGCGTACAGCTCGTCTTTGGACATGTTTTGCACTTTACGGAGCTGGCTGTTAATTAGACGCATATGACGAACTGCCTCAACAATGTTGCCCGTTCCAGGCTCACCTTTTGTACGAATCATCGATGCACCCTCACCAATACGGCGAAGAGCCTCTCCCAAATCTTTGGCTCCACATACAAATGGTACAGTAAACTCATGTTTATCGATATGGAACACTTCGTCTGCAGGAGTAAGAACTTCACTTTCATCGAGATAGTCCACACCCAGGGATTCAAGCACTTTGGCTTCTATGTAATGACCGATACGTGCTTTAGCCATAACTGGGATAGATACAACCTTCATAACCTCTTCAACGATGGTTGGATCTGCCATGCGAGCTACACCGCCTGCTGCACGAATATCGGAAGGTACCCGCTCAAGAGCCATAACAGCTGTTGCCCCTGCCGCCTCAGCGATTTTAGCTTGCTCTGCATTCATAACGTCCATGATGACGCCACCTTTTTGCATCTCAGCCATTCCTCTTTTTACACGATCTGTACCTGTTTGCATGATTGTATTCCTCCTATTAACTTTGGGTGGTTTTCAATAAAGGCATCGCTCTAATCTATGATTTAGTATAGAATGAGAATGGTCATATAAAAAGATCCAATATTTTTGGTTTTTATTGTACCACTTCAATGATAACTCTGGAGGTCCTATGCAATTTCATGTAGCTTACAGTTCATATTTGAACCGAAAATATACCAAGATGAAGGCTCTCTATCATGCCATTCGTGATGCAATCCATGAAGGTAATCTTATACATGGAGAGAAGTTACCCTCTACAAGAGAGTTAGCCGCGACATATCACATCTCCAGAGGAACCGTGAATCAGGTCTATGATACGTTGACTGCACAAGGTTACATTCATTCAGAGCATGGAAAAGGAACCTTTGTTGCTTACCAGTTGGATTTGAACAATAATGCGTCCACCGAGAAAGCTTGTACGCATCACTTATCCGCCTGGGGGAATCGTATTCAGCAGTTTGAACAGCAGTCGATTCAAAGAAATGCACCAGCCAATGCTCATACACTTGATTCCGGAATGAATAGCGACGAAGTGATCGACTTTAGCAAATATCAACCTGATTTCTCCAAGTTTCCTTACGATGAATGGAATAATCGATTGTATGCAGAGATAAGGCAGCGTGAGCATCACCTGAAAACAACCTCAGCTATGGTTAGTTCAACCGGAGATCCAAAATTGAGAGAAGCCATTGCTGCCTATCTTCGGAGGATGCGGGGCATTCAAGTTGATCCGGATCATATTGCAGTAACTGCAGGCTCCATGCAAGCTATAGCTCTACTCACTCAATTACTTGCAGATCCTGGGGATTATGTCGTGACAGAAAGTCCTTGTTATGTCGGGATTTCTAAAGCCATATTGGCTGCGGGCGCAAAGTTGATTGAAGCCAATCTCGATGGTCAGGGAGTTGTGCCCCAAGACTGGGAAGCACGAATGTTGTTTGTCACGCCGTCACGACAATTTCCTACTGGTGAAATGCTCAGTCTCGAACGCAGACAAACCTTGCTGGACTGGGCACAGCGGCATGATGCCATGATTGTTGAGGATGATTATGATAGTGAATTCCGATATCGCGGAATGCATGTTGAACCACTGAAAACACTCGATAAAGCAGGACGTGTAATCTATCTGGGCAGCTTTACAAAAACCTTGCCTTTAGAAGTACGACTTGGTTATGTCGTTCTTCCCCCTACCTTGGCAGATACTTTTAGAAAGGCACAGGCATTATACGAGCCAAGACCCGTCAACCTGATCGAACAACGGGCATTAGCTGCATTCATGACAAGTGGTCAATATGAACGTCATCTGCGCAGAATGAATCGATTATACAGTCGGAAATTCCATCTGTTACTCAAACTTTTGAACAAACACCTCTCTACATGGTTTGATTGGGTGGAGAATGAAGCGGGTCTACACGTGTTTGGTTGGTGGCGAGGTAATGTGACCACTTATGAGGCCTTTCGGGAATCGGCTAGGTCACAAGGTGTGGTATACTCAGAAGTCAGCAGTTCAACGTCTGTTGGTATGAAGTATGGTATCTATCTGTCTTTTGCACATTTGTCAGATGAACAATTACAGGAAGGCGTATCCAGATTAAAAAATGCCGTTACAACTGCATTGTGAGGTAAATCGTCTCCAAAGTAAGTACAAGAAGATCATCATTCGGAAGAGGGGCGATCGTTATGAATTGGTTAAATGAACTTTATACAATAAAAAAGCAGGAACCGGACAAGGAAATCGAACGTTCTTTGGTTAACGCCATCTTCCGAATATATGACCGGTTCCCCCGAATTGGCCTTAGAGAGCGGATCGGACAACAAGAAATGTCTCTTGATATCGCCGATGCTTATATCCATGGACATAACGCCATGATTGAAGCTGGTGTCGGAATTGGTAAGTCTTTTGCGTACCTGATCCCAAGTCTGCTCACGAATCAAATGTCTCAGAAACCAGTCATTATAGCTACCTCCTCCATTCAGCTTTCGGAACAGATACATAAAGATTTAAGGATTATTGGTAGTCGGTTGGGATTCTCAACGGTTCGCTCCGTGGTGGGGAAAGGCATGGGTCAGTATGCTTGCCGAAGTAGAGCGGCGGAATTGATCAGTCTTGATGATGCAAACTCCTCCGTGTCTGCCCTTGCGCAGAGCATATTAGATTATGAAATTGATGAAAGAGCCGATATTAAAGCTGGAGTTAGTGATGCCGAATGGTCCCACGTTTCCGTGAATGATTGCAAATTTGAACGTTGTCATCACAAAAATGCATGTTTGTTTTACGATATGAGAGCGAAATTAAATGCAAAAGCTCACGAGATTGATTTTATTATCGTGAACCAGGACTTGCTCATACGAGATTTGATGAAGAAAAAAGAAGGAACCAAGAGTATCATCTCAGAACAGCCTGCTCTGATCGTTATTGATGAAGCGCATAATCTGGAAGCAAAAGTTCGGGATGCCAGAACACTCGAGTTCACTTATCGGGGAATCTGCCGCATTCTGGATACCACGGTGCAGCTTCTAACGAAACAGTCCGGGGATAAAAGTCTCTTCTCACAATCCAAGTTCATCAAAAACTGCGCTGAGCGCATCTTCAAACAGGTAAACGCGGATTTGCTCCACCATGCCAAGCAGGATAACGACCGAATCAAAGTGTCGGAAATCAAAGGAATACCGTTGAACCATGTATCCAATAATTTGAAAGATTTCAGTCTACGCCTTTCCATTTTGACCTCCCGCCATGAGCGAGAGATCGATGACGCTTTTGAAGCCATCAACGGGCTTATTACCCTCATCCATGTCTTATCTGAAACAGAGCACAACTATCTCTTGTGGGCTAGTAGCCCCCTGGGAGTAGCTACGATCAGCATCTGTCCCAAAGATATAAGCCAATTTCTGAAATACGCTTTATTTAATAGCAAGGTACCTGTAATCCTAACATCAGCAACACTGTGCCAAGGCGGGGATACGCTGGAGGAACAATATTCTTATATGACGCACTCCCTCGGTTATAAGGGAGATTTCCTAGAGCGCCAACCCTCTCCTTTTGACTACACCAACCATGCCATGATGTATATTTCGAACAAAGTTCCATATTACCAACATGACCAGCGCGAAATCTATCTTGAAGCAGCTTATAAGGAATTGGTTCAACTCTGTAATCTAACTCAGGGAAGAACAATCGTCCTGTTTTCAGCAAAAGAGGACATGAAGTACATTCACAAAAAGTTGATCTCAAGGGCTAATGAATATACGTGGGCACTCCATGTTCAAAAAGAGGGATCTTCCCAGGACAGTGTCATCGCCGAGTTCAGGAAAAGCAAAGGAGTGCTCCTGGGTACCGGTGTATTCTGGGAAGGTGTGAATATCGAGGGGGCTGACCTGTCACAGGTCATTATTTTCCGGCTGCCCTTCCCTGTTCCATCGGATCCTGTGTATGAATATAAGGCATCTGTAACGGAGAATCCGTTCATGGAGGTGTTTGTACCGGACATGCTTCTGCGGTTACGGCAAGGAACGGGACGCTTGATTCGTAGTGAAACGGACCTTGGCATACTCAGCATACTTGACTCCCGTCTCAGCGCAGCGGCTAAAAAGAGTTACCGGGAACAGGTGCTGGACACGTTACCGTTTAAAAAAGTGACGGAGGATTTTGCGGTTTTGGAGAAGTTTGTCCAAACTAAGGGGATACGACGAACGGATTAGAAGTGAATAACATGTAACCTTGAAAAACTGCCTAATTACAGGGGTCCCGCCAACATTTTAACGAAAATATACGCTAAGCCCTCGGATGTGACCAGCTTAGCGTTTATTCTTACTCTAAGCCCAGCAATCCGGGTGGCAAAACCCTGACCACCGGTCATTCAACTTCTTGTTCCTTCAGCGGACGTAATGAATTTAGAGACGTATTCTGCCTGAAATTGAACTTGTATTCACCTAAAAAATTGATATGCTCCCATCCAAGCGGAGAAATATGATTTAGTAGCTCTTCCTGAAGCTTTCCTTGCTTTTTGCGGTGTTCGGTTGCCTGCTGTAGATAGACGGTATTCCAAACGCTAATTGCATTGATGATAATATTCAATGCGCTGGCCCGTTGGAGCTGGTCTTGTAGCGCACGTTCCCGCAGTTCGCCGTGTTTGCCGAAGATTATCGCTCTGGCCAGTGCGTTCATGGCTTCTCCTTTATTTAACCCCCGATGGATTTTTCGCCGCAGCGCCTCGCTCGAAAGGTAATCCAGGACGAAGATCGTTTTCTCGATACGTCCCATTTCTCGCAGTGCTGTAGCCAAACTGTTTTGTCTTGCATAGGAACCGATTTTCCCCATAATGAGTGATGCTGAAACGGTACCTTCTCGGATGGAGTGAGCCAGCCGGAGTACATCGTCGTAGTTCTCTTGAATGATCTTTGTATTAATCTGTCCGCGCAGCAGCTTTTCCAATTTTGGAAAATCGGAAGGTTTCCCTATAGCGTAGAGCTTGGAATCAGCCAAGTCGCGTAAGCGCGGCGCAAAACGAAACCCAAGCAAATGCGTTAAACCAAAGACTTGATCAGTGTAACCGGCTGTATCCGTATAATGCTCCTCGATGTCTAAGTCCGTTTCATGGTGGAGCAAACCGTCGATGACATGTACGGCATCCCGAGCATTCGTATTGATGACTTTCGTATAGAACGTGGAAAACTGATCGCTTACGAATCGATAAATCGTAGCACCTTTTCCGGTCCCGTAGTGTGGATTCGCATCTGCGTGAAGCGACGAAACTCCGATCTGGACGCGCATTCCATCAGAAGACGAGGTCGTACCGTTCCCCCAATATGAGGGCAGTGCCAGCTTGTGATGAAAATTAACAAGAACAGCCTGTGCTTTATTCATTGCGTCTTCGTACAGCCGCCATTGTGCTGTATTGGCCATTTGCCGATATGAAATGCTTGGCGTGGCTTCAGCCATCTTTGTAAGCCCAATGTTCGTTCCCATTGCCATAAGGGTAGCCATAAGGATTGTCGTTTCTTCCTCGTTCGGAGTGCGGTTACTCGAAGCGTGAATAAATTGATCTTGAAAATTCGTCCAGTTGGCTACTTCCATGAGCAGATCTGTTAGCTTGATTCGTGGTAGCAACTCATAGAGGGAAAGGCTGAAATTCCGTGATTCATCGGGAACATCTTTCTCCAAACGCTCGATGTGCAATTTCCCGTTCTCCAAATTAACGCCGTCCAGCTCGTCGATATGGTCCGAAACCCAGTTTAATCTTTGAAGAAGCGCTCCAATCCGTTCTTCAAGATATTCCTTTGTAGACAAGCTGACGGCAAGTTTCGTAGAGTTGGTATCGATGCCATTCCATTCAGCTTTCGGTACAAGGTATGCCTCGAAATCCTTATGTTGACGGCTACGATTTTAGCAGCGTTGGTGTGTATTTCCGTAGCGCATAGAATTTCTTTTCCAGCAAGTCCAAATAGTCGTAATCTACGGGCCGCGCAAGCCGTTTAGCTTCTTCCACGGATGCGACGATCTGATCCCACGGCATAACGGCATCAAGCGCAACAAACGGATCAATTCCTTCACTTCGTGCCTTAATAAGCGCAGCCCCAAGATCGGCAAAGTGAACAACTTTTTCGTTGATCGATTTACCGTTTTGTTTTTGAATTTCCTCTTGGGCTTTTCTCCCTTTGGAGAGCAGTATCATAATCTGCCTGTCGTGAATCTCGAAAGCCATATCTGTCAAATCCTGAATCAGCTCTAATAGGTACGCTACTAAAATAGCGTACTTTTTCGGATCATTAAAACGGCGAAAAGAATGAGGTTCGTAACGCGAACCGATTTTTGAAAGCTGCCGTAGCCGGTTCGGATGGATGCCTTTCGTATCGGCTTGCAGTTGCAAGTCCCTTATGTATTCGAGCTTTTCAATAACCTTCAAAAAAGAGTCCGGAGAACTGGTACCTGGTATTTCCCTGAGCCATGCCAAGTAGGTTTTGCTGCTTTCCGGCATGGTGGTTATGACGCGATCCAGCTTAGCAATTTGTAATTCTGTCAGTGAACTGTTGAGTAGTTTAAATATTTTTTCCTCTGTCCGTTTGCGTGTTTCCCAAACTGCTCTTTCAATCGTGGCCATTAAAGGTAGGATGATTTTACGCTTACGTAAATCTTCGAGTGCAAGCTGAATCAGGTGTAAGGGATTTCCGTTTGCCATTGCATGGCTAAAAAGATACTTGCACAAAGAGCGATACTCGCTCAAGGTAAATGTCTGGTAGCCATACTCTTTCCGGATTTCATCCAGATGCTCATATTTCGTAGCTTCCCGTTCGCCGTAAGAAACAAAAGACCCCACATCGGCATTGATTTGCTTTGCAATATAACGAAGAACATGAACCGGCACTTCCTTTATTTCAGAAAGCGTCCAGCCGAGATAGCGAAGTACGCATAGTTGCACGGCAAAGCCGAGTCGATTATAATTTCTTCGCCGCTGCTGGATGATTTCAAGGTCATGCTGCGTAAATGTGAAATAAGTGCCCAATTCCCATTCGCCGAGATCAGGCGGTATCTGCAAATATTGCAGCCGTTCCTCCGGAGTCAGTAGTTCCCTTACTCTCGCGTACATCGTTCTCTTCCCCCTATTGCCAAGCTATTTTTTCGACTTCCGCTTGCAGATCCGCACGGGTTGCTTTGACGTAAATCATGGTTGTATCAAGACTATCGTGTCCCATAATTTGCGCCAAGCGGTGCAACGGCGTGTTTTCTACCATCACGTACCCGAACCGATGCCTAAGATCGTGGGCGCTCAATCCTTCGAGCCGGGCTATTTTCATATATTTTTGAATCAAATGACGTAAAGCACGTTCGGTTAATCGATCACCGGTTTTCTCCGATTGAAACAGATAAGGACTGTCCGGAGGGAGCTCTGCCAGATATTTTTCTAAAGCAGTTCTACACGTAGCGTTCAAAGGAACTTCCCGCTGTTTATGCCTTTTTCCTGATCGGACCGTAAGCTGGCCGCTCCGCTTGCCGATTTGAATATCTCCTGGAGACAGCTCACACACTTCCATTGTTCGTAAGCCGGTGTGAAACATCACGATTAGAATTGTCTGATCCCGAAGGGAACCGCTGTGCTCAACTGCAGCGATCAACGCAGCTCTCTGTCATCTGTCGTGGGCTCACTTTTTCTTCAGGAACCAATTTAACTGGCTCCGAAGGATCGCGACGTATCCTAGATTCCTGTGTGGCCCACTCGAAAAAACGTTTCAGGGTTATAAGCCGGCGGTTAATGGTCGCCGGTTTCAATTCCATAATTTTTTTGCGCAGCTTCCCGATATCGAGTTAATGTTGGAGTCGCCACATCTTCAATTTGAAAGATGACCTCTTCCTCTTGGTGGTAGGCTGTCTCAAACCAACCGATAAAATGTTTCAAGTCGCTTGTGTATTCTTTCAGTGTCTTGGGATTCAAATCTTCTTGAGTGGTAAGAGCTTGAATGAAGTCCTGAATCGTCTGCTTGCCCTGTTCAGAAATCCCGGTTTTCTCTCTCATATGCAAAGCCTCCGAATCTTGAATTACATTAGCGGACATGCTTTTCTTATCTTATTCAAAACATTAGCGGTCATATAATAAATACAGGCTGCTTTCGGCGTTCTCTACAATGAATGATTTTGTCCTGAATTATTTTTTTAAACCAGCTGCAAAGTATGGACCATTAACCGTAATGGTCGTTAGGATACGGGCCATTTCCTGAGGAGATTCTTTCATGCCACTTTCCAACCATTGTTGAATGACCCCTATTATTGCCGTTCCCATATAGGCAGCTAAATATTGTCCTGGAACAAGGAGATTTTCTTCCTTTACATATGCGCTTGGATTATTTCCATAGAGTGTTTCCCACATAAATTGTTTCAATTTTGTTTGAAAAGATAAATCCCCTTTGGGACCTAACACAGCTTTCATAAATCCACTATGAAGATTTAAATACTCAAATAAGGAAACGGTTAAGGAGAATGGTGTCAACGTCTGAGAGTCAGTTTCAAGAACGGTAATCAAATTGGGGAAGTTTTGTTTCGTAATTCTAGACATATCAAGCATGATTTCCTCTTCACATTTAGTCATTAAATCAAATTTGTCTTGATAGTGCGCATAAAATGTGCCCCGATTAATTCTCGCTCTGGTTGTTATGTCTTTAACCGTAATAGCCTCGATACCTTTTTCATTTATTAATTCTACTAATGCGTGTCGTATGGACTCTTTGGTCCGAATAACTCGTAGATCAGTATTTAAACTCCGCAAGAAAAACCCTCCTTGATTTTAATCCAACACATTGCTTAAAGGTGTTCCATAACCAACATGTTTGCCATTTCTAATTATTGAACAGAACCTAATCCGATTTTATAATTTGAAGTGTAATAAACAACAGGTTGTCTGTTATTATAACGCAACACCTAGGAGGGTGAACAGCCAAATATAATAAGCAAATTTTGCATTAAATAAGTAACGTTTGGGAAACTTGATTTCAGACGTGGGCTATTTGACGCTTACTCCACTTTAGCTCGATCAAAACCTTCTTGACAAACATGACGAAGCAGACCGAGGCGGTCATTCTGGTTAAAGGGGGCCGAGCATTTCGCCCGGATGCGGAGCGTGATCTCGACCATAATTAAGCAAAAGCTAGCTGTACTGCTAACGTTGATTTCATCACTTTCAGATCAGCTACGGTTCGTTTAGTCCAGCGCAGTAACAAAATGTAAAGAATCAAAGAATGCAATTCATTAAAAATCAAAGGATGATACGACTATGGATAAAGTAAAAGAAATGATGTTATTCAACCAATCATTTGAATATATCGATGATGGAGTAGAGCATGGTATACTGAGCAAATTTAACCCGGGTACAACGGTGCTAAAGAAAGGCTATCAAGTAGATCAACGTTTTAAGGCACTTCCGTGTGATGTGATTTTTGAAAAAGATGTACCGGTAAAACTTAGAGATGGTGTTACAATCTACACTGATGTTTTTCGTCCCGCTGGAGAAGAAAAGGTTCCTGTTATTATTTCTTGGAGTCCTTATGGTAAGGCAGCCGGTACAGCCCCAAGATACACAAATCTTTTTGGCATGATTGGTATACCTGATTCAGAACTTTCGGGTCTTCACAAGTTCGAAGGCAGTGACCCTGCTTACTGGTGCAATCATGGTTATGCAGTTTGTAATCCTGATCCGAGAGGAATTGCACATTCTGAAGGCGATATCTATATGATTGGTACACAAGAGGCTCGTGACTGCTATGATCTTATTGAATGGCTTGCAGAACAGGAATGGTGTAACGGTAAGGTCGCTACAAGCGGTACTTCGTATCTTGCGTTTTCACAGTGGTTCATTGCTGCTGAGCAGCCGCCCCACCTTGCAGCAATAAATCCGGTGGAAGGCTTGGGAGATGCTTATCGCGACCTCATTCGTCGCGGTGGTATACTTGATGTAAACTTTGCATCTCGTCTGCAAGTTAACCATGTACATGCTGGTGAACCTGTTCGGAGAGAAGATGTACATGATGAAGGGCTTAAATATCAATTTTCCAACTGTGAATTATGGGAAGATAAAATCGCCAAATTTGAGAATATAACATGTCCGGCTTATGTTGTAGCAAGTTACAGCAATACACTGCATACTCCGGGTACATTTCGCGCATGGAGAAATCTGCCCAAGGAAAACAAATGGCTTCGTATCCATGACAATCAGGAATGGCCGGATTTCTACAAGGAAGAACAGCAGGAAGACCGCCTGAAATTCTTCGACCATTTCCTTAAGGGAATAGATAACGGTTGGGAGAAAACACCTGTGGTGCGGTATGCGCTTCACGATTTTGAAGGTGGTCATTACGAAGGTATAGAGTCTGAAACGTTCCCACCAGAAGGAACGGTATACAAGAAGATGTATCTTAACGGAGTTACTCGTAATCTTTCAGAAACACTTGCCCAAACAGATGTGCCTGCAATTTATGACAGCGAGTCCTCTCTTGCACAGGCATCATTCCTCTATAAAGCAGAGGAAAAGACAGAACTTGTCGGTTATCCTAAAGCAAAACTTTATGTTGAAGTTGACGGAAGCGATGATATGGATATACTTGTATATCTCTATAAGCTTGATAAACACGGAAATCACCTTCAGCAGTTTGTAATTCCAAATATGACTGCAAGGATGCATGATCTAACAGACCGCGGCGGAAGTGTTTTAAGATATAAAGGCAGCAACGGTCGTCTTCGTGTATCAATGAGACACCTTGATGAAGAAAAGAGTACGAATGAGGTGCCTGCATATACTTTTGATCGTGAAGAAAAGCTCCACAAGGGAGAAATTGTAGAGATTGAAATTGAGATGTTCCCAATTGGAATGCTCCTTTATCCGGGAGAGCAACTTCGCTTTATTGTAAGCGCCAAGGATGAAGTTGGTGGCATAATG
This sequence comes from Paenibacillus xylanexedens, assembly GCF_017874615.1. Classification (GTDB taxonomy): domain Bacteria; phylum Bacillota; class Bacilli; order Paenibacillales; family Paenibacillaceae; genus Paenibacillus; species Paenibacillus xylanexedens. The sequence continues at coordinate 92,967 of NZ_JAGIKV010000012.1, read as the reverse complement.
CCGGGTACACCTGCCGCACCACCGGTAAATCATGGTAAGCATATTATTCACTGCGGTGGACAGTATGATTCGTATTTACAGCTACCTTTTAAAGTAAGCGTCAAATAGCGCCAACCTAGCGGCTATCATTTTCTCCCACTGATTCAACTTTCCCGGTCAGACTTTTCGGAAAATTTTGGAATCGCTGCTGCTTCAGCCGCGCCTTGTACGTCTTCAGTAAAAACGGAAATCACCTTTCAGCAGTTTGTAGTTCCAAATATGACTGCAAGGATGGCATGATCTTACAGACCACGGGCGGTTGAAGGAACTTATGATTCATTCCTTCTGGTACCAGTGATTCCTCAATAAAATTAGTGAAAGTCTGAGTCCCGTCAAGGAGCGAAAATTCCACTGGCGGGACTTATTGCGGTTAATTTGAGCCTTGCTGTCTTGGAGGGTTACTTTTCTCACTCCGGCTAACCGTGGATAAATTGTCCGTCGTTTCAGCTTAGAGTAAGAAAAATGCTAAGTCGAATTCAATTTAAGGCTTAGCGTATATTTTCGTTAAAATGTTGGCGGGACCCCTTACATGAAATGGCCCTTCCGCTCATAAAACGGAGGGGCTAATTTCATGCTGTAGGATATATGCTACAATATATTCCATATCTAAGAATCCCAAAGGAGGCATTACCATGGTTGAAAGACCAACTACTGAGGAATATGCAGCTTATTATGAAGGGTACATCCAGCTTGTTCCTGAAGGGAACATCATCGAACGCTTAGAGCTGCAAGCCAACATCATACCAACTTTGCTCTCTTCATTGACAGAGGAGCAAGCTAATTATCGTTACGCCGAAGGCAAATGGAGCGTGAAGGAGGTCATCGGCCACCTTTTGGATAACGAACGAATCATGAGCAGCCGATTGCTTCGCATCGCCAGAGGTGACCAAGCGAATCATCCCGGTTACGATCAGGACGTGCTTATGCAGACCCACCCTTTCAATACGTATACGCTGGCCGATTTGAGCGAAGAATATGCTGTCACACGCCGCTCAACTATTCTTATGCTCCGTCGCCTCACCCCAGAAGCATGGCTCTGTCAAGGGATCGTCAGTGATAATCCTGCTTCAGCTCGATCGATTGCATTTGTTATGGCTGGACATGAGCTCCACCATTGTTCAGTACTTCGCGATCGCTATTCGTTAGATTTGAAATTATAAAATTCATTTAAAAAGACTTTGAACCTGCATTCGCTGTAGGATCAAAGTCTTTTCTCATCAGTCGTTTTATCGTTCAAATTATCGTTCAAAATGAATCAGATGTGCATCCTCTCGCAAAGATAACGTGGAATACTCATGTAGAATTGGAATGTTCCCATTGAATTTAATGGGCAGTACCACATAGCTGGATTGGAAGTAATCCGATCCGTTCCAGCGATCTGCAAAGTACAGGTACTCCTCCTCTGATCGCTTCAGCACAAACGCTGGTTGCGTTCGATACGTCGTTTCATCGCCAAAGTCGCTGAGCATCCCCCATGGTCCATCCATCGTATCAGCCATCGCGTATTTCCCTTGATTGGGAGCCCAACCCGTGCAAAATGAGGTCACCATATAATACTTCCCTTTTCGTTTGAAGACGGCTGGCGCCTCTCGATATTCCCCCTGCCACAGCTTTCCGACAAGACTTTCCACATTAAGATAATCTTCCTGCAGGCGATAGATGTGCAGGTCCGCATTGTCTCTGGCAGCCGAAATAAAATAAGCCGTCCCGTCATCGTCTTGAAAGAGCGTGCAGTCACGCGACATATACCCATACGGATTAAAGCTGCCATGGTAAATGAAATGACTATCCGGAGAATCCGATGTGGCAATGGCGCATGCGGCATCGTTGTAATGGTTACCATTCTCATAGTGAACCCAGAGGACATACTTTTTGGTCACCGCGTTGAAAAGCACTTTAGGCCGTTCGAGATTTACCTTTCCACCTTTCTCGCTCACTAATGTCAGATTTGTCCGAACTCGAACGGGTGCAGCTGGCGTAGAGGTGGTCAAGATATGGTTTCGAAACTCCCAGTTGAATAGATCTTTGGAACGGTAACAACTCACATATATATAGTCTCTCCGATCTTCGCCATACCAGTAATAATAGTCGTCATGGAATAACATATGTCCACCATGGGCATGGATCGGCTGACCGCTTGAATCATTCCAGATGCCACCATTGGTTAATTGATTATTCACACCGTTACCTCTCTTCTTTTAGGAACAACGTTAATTGGTGTCCGATCCAAATACCTTCACTTCCCATAGTCTTGGCGTGTACCAATTGTTGGGATTGTTATGAAGTGCCACATTTTGCATATTAATTCGTACATACCTCGCATTAATGCTAGATAGCGTATCTGAGGTGAAACCGTAAGATGTGTTGTTGGTTCGATCCAATGCTACGGTCCAGTTTACATTATCCGTGCTGGTCTCAATTTTGTATTTGTAAAATCCTTCAGAGCCTTTTTGCATCCACCAGGAGATTTGCACATTATTCAACTGCTGAACAGAGCCGAGGTCGACCTTCCACCAATGTGGCCAGGAACTACCTGTGCCGACCCATTCGGTTTGATAGTTACCATCATTAGCATAACTTGCAGGATTTGTTCCAGTAGCCGTTTGGGCTGTTGCCGGTTTGCCTTGTGACAGCAGTTTTCCATTTTGAACGGGAACGACAACATCATCGCTTGTGTTATAAAGGACTTGATCAAAATAATCATAAAATGCGTAACCATCAGAGAACCAAACGGGAAGCAGTCGTTCCTCTGTTGTTCCGTTTTGTGTACCTGCCCAGCCGAACATCCAGCGATACGCAACCATAACCACGTTGTTACCCGTATCTGGCTTCACCCGCATGACGGAACCCGACTGCGCCGAGAAGGTTGACGTGTTGCCAATTGTCCGTAATTCAGACCAATCTCCGTCTATGCTCGTTGCTGATGAATACAGGGGGATACTCGGATACCAACCTGCCGCTTGGGAAGAGAACAAATAATAAATGTCATCTTTTTTGATCATTTTGGGCAGTTCCCTGTGTTGATTTTGGTAAATAACTGAAACTTGATGATCCACATCCAGCCAATCGGAGGTCAACTTATACAGAATAGTGTCCGAATTATTATTGGCCGTAGAGATCAGATACGCCGAATCATCATCATCTTTGAAAATGGAGATATCCCGCGATTGGTTCCCTTCCGGCCGAAAGCTTTTGTGAAATGTAAAGTCTTCTCCAGGTGTGGCCGAAGCGACCGATACTCTGGCAAGTGTGTAGTCTGTACTGTTTTCATAGTGAGCCCAAAAAACAAATTTGTTCGTAGGTGCATGGTAGAGGATATTAATCCCCTCAAATTTAGAATTCGCCAGATCGGGATGATCCGTGTAGGAAAGGACCACTTTGTCGTTACCGTATGTGATGTCATCCGTTGACGTCTGTTGAATCATTTCGCCAAAACCACCTGATGACTTTTGCACGAAATTGAATCTGTAGTAGGTGTCTCCAACTTTAAGTTCATTCGGGAGCATGAGCGTAGATTGCGTTGTGTTATCAAAAGTTGTGAGGTTTTCTGGAAGGCTGTAAGGGGTATATTCTGGCGAGACAGCGGAGGTTAACAAGGAAGTTCCGCCATATGACTTCACTTGATATTTGTACGAACTACCTATGTTGAGGTCATAATCATCCATCGTTGTACCGGTTAAGGTCTGTAACAACTGATAGGGTTCATCGTTCTCGGATCTATACAATTCGTATGCAGTCGCTCCCTGGACAGGTGCCCAATGGATTTTGGCATTGGATACTTCGGATTCATTCTTCAGCACAAACAGTGTTGCAGCAATATGGGTCTCTTCACCAGCAGCGTGAACGGTTTGAGCTGAGGACGTTAAATGAACTGTTAACAACATCAATGTAATGACAATAACAATCCACGGTTTACCTTTGATCATGTCTCATCATCTCCTTTTTTAGAAGACCAACCTTCCTGTTGCTGGAAGGCTGATCCAGGTGAAACTAGACTTTATTTCAAATTCATCAGTGTCATTACATCCGTCTCGCTGGCTTGGTTGTACCATTCGTTAACTTCTTCAATCACGGTGTCTCCGCCTTTTTCATGCCACTGTTTCACAAAGGTATCAAATGCTTCAAGCGGCTCATTGCCATATATGATTTTGGTGAACGTCTCTTGTTCCATGGTGGTCAACTGTTCCCACACATTTTGCATCGTTGGCGTTGGTGGACCGTTAAACTCATTTGGCAGTAAAACATCTCTGTTTTCATACGAAATCCGATATCCGTCCTGAGTCGTTTGATCCTTAGAAGCGCTTTGAATGAGGACGCCCGTGTCGGCTTTAACTCCATTCGCCAGATCGTAGTAGGATTGGCCGGGGCCATCAACACTCGGTGTATTTTTAGTAAATGCCATTTTCCCAACGCCCTGCACAGCCTCTAATGGCGTATTGAATTTCGTTGGATCAAAAGTGACTTCATCGTTAACGATATCGTAATCGTATCCTTGAGCGTACCCGTACTTGAAATCCCCGGTGCTGAACGCCGCATCGTACATTTTATCGTAGTACAAGAAGAAGGCTTCCATATTCTGAAAATCCTTGTTAAACATGAACACACCATCGTTCAACTGGGCGGATTGATAGGTCTTATCACCGTTCACGCCTTGAATGGTCGGATAAGCACTAATTTTTGCACCCTCCACATTTTTCTCCACGTCCTTCACACTGTCGTAAAGCCAAGGACGACCAATGATGATACCAGCTTTCCCCTCCGTAAAATCGGACAGAGCATCCCACGCCCCTTGGGTGGCCAATTCTTTGTTCAAGTACCCTTCCGCATACCAATCGCGTAACTTGGCAAGTGCCTCTTTGTTGCCAGGAGCCACAGATCCATAGGTGAGTTTGCCATTGTCGTTATGCCATTGCCTTGGAAGATGTTTGCCCGTGTATGCGCTGAATATCATGACCGGATCGCTGACCCAGCCCGTATTGTAGGAATCTTTACCTGAAAAAGTAAAGCCGTATGTGTCTTTCTTGCCGTTCCCATCTGGGTCCTCATTAGTGAACGCCGCGATGACTTGTTCAAACTCATCAATCGTTGTTGGCGCTTTCAATTTTAACCTGTCTAACCAGTCCTGGCGGATCAACATAACTTCGCCTTCCGTCAAATTCGGCGCAATCGCCATCCCGTAGACCTTGCCCTCCCTAACCACTGGATTGAAGGTGGTTGGGTATTGTTTGTATATTTCTTTTATCCGGTCAGGCATGTAGGTTGAGATGTCTTCTGTAATCTCATTGACTTGCCCCGACTCAATCAGATCATTGACCAGCATGGTATCATAGACGGGCAGAACGTCTGGTAGTTTCTCGGAACCCGTCAACGCCAGCCGCAGCTTGGTATTATATTGTGAAGCATCACCTCCCAGCAGGGTGGTTTGGATTTTGATACCCAGGTTTTGTTCGCCCCAGCGGGTCAATACATTGTCATTCAACGTCTCACCGTTGATGTACTTTCCAGCATTTTCATCCTGCTGTTTGGCGATGGTGATCGTAAACGGTGGATCATATTTACCGTCCTTAAGCACCGATGCCGGTGCGGTCTCGGAAGCACTCTCCCCTTTGCTACAGCCAGCCATAAGAACAGCCGACAGCATAACCATACTTACCATTTTCCATAAATCGGTTCTTTTCTTCATGGAAACATGCCCCCTTCACTCATACTCAATTTGTTTTCTATATAAGTTCAACTAATTGCATATTTACACTGGCACTCCGATGACAGAACAACCTTCCGATCGCTGTTATCGTGTAAATTTTAGTTGAACTTATATAGCGATCCAATTTTTCGTCATCCTAATTATTCTTTGACGGCTCCTAGTACAATCCCCTTCACGAAATAACGTTGTAAAAAAGGATAGACCAAAATGATCGGAAGCGTGCTTACAAAAATTTGGGCTGCCTTGATACTTTGTTCCGACATGGCTGCCACCTCGGACTGGCTCATCGCCATATTTTGCATATTGCTCTGCACAACGACCGTCTGTAAGAACGAAGCCAACGGATACTTACTTGCATCCGACATGTACAATATCCCGTCAAACCAGGAGTTCCAGTGGCCCACCATAATGAACAAGGATACGGTCGCTATGCCAGGCAGAGATAATGGTAAATATATTTTGCTGAGAATTACGAAAAAGGACGCTCCGTCAATGAAAGCTGCTTCTTCCAGGGCTTTGGGAATCGTTTTGAAAAAATTGACGAGAAGAATCAAATTATAAGCACCGAAAGCTCCCGGTAACACAAGCGCCCATATAGTGTCCTTTAATCCGAGGGCTGTGATCAATATGTAAGAAGGTATCAATCCCCCCGAGAAGAGCATAGTAAAGATAAAAAACCACATGAGCACGTTGCGTCCCCGGAATTCCTTGGACAAAGCATATCCTGCACAGGTAAGGATAAACATGCTGATGGTTGTACCCAATACGGTTCGAGTGATGGATGTTAACATGGCACCGTTGAAATTAGAATTGTTGAATGTTTTTACATAGGCGTCCACGTTGAACCCCACCGGCCAAAATGAAACCATATTACCACTAATGGCCGCTTTGCTGCTGAGCGATTGTGCCAACAGATGAAGCAGTGGAAGAAAACACGCCAGACCCGCCAGTATCATGAACGCGTAATTAAAATAGGAGAATACTCTATAGCCTGTCGTTTTATGGTACATGATCCCTCTCCCTCCTTGTTAGAATATTTTGTAATTGGCGTATTTATAGGCCAGCCTGTAAGAGACAACAATCAAGATCAAGCTAATCCCCGATTTGAACAGTCCTACAGCGGTCCCGAAGCCGTATTGCCCGTTTAACAAGGATGAACGGTAAACATAGGTGTCAATGATATCTCCCGTACTGTAGACAAGCGGATTGTACAGATTGAAAACTTGATCAAAGCCCGCATCCAGAATATTGCCCAGACTCAGCGTAGAAATGACGATAATCATGGGCAACATGCTAGGCAAGGTAACGTATCGAATTTGCTGCCGGCGTGTGGCGCCATCGATCTCGGCCGCTTCGTAATAAGATGGATTAATCCCTGCAATGGTCGCTAAGTAGACAATCATGCCGAAGCCAAAGCTCTTCCACACATCGCTGATCACAACCGTGAATCGAAACAGATCAGGATCACCCAAGAAGTAAATGGGATCGTTCCCGAAAATCTGGGTCAAGATGTGATTGATTCCTCCGTCTAATCCGAGAATGTCAATCATCAACCCTGCCACAGTAACCCAGGACAAGAAATGTGGCAGATACACCAGTGTCTGTACACTTTTCTTAATGCCCATATTTCGGATCTCACTCAGCAGAATAGCCATGACGATCGGAACGATAATACCTACGATAATTTTAGAAACGGCGATAATTAACGTATTAACTATCGCTTGTGTTGCTTCTTTGTACTGGAAAATTCGTTCGAAATTATCTAACCCGATCCACCGTGAACCTGTGATGCCCAGCCATGGTTTGTAGTCCTGAAATGCCATAAGCAAACCTACCATCGGGCCATAAGAAAAGATGCAGACAAACACAAAAGCGGGAATACACAGTACGTACAAAGGCCAGCTTTTCTTGATTTCCTTTTTGAATGAAGTCCGCTGGGAAAGCTTTGTTTTTGTTTTTTTTGCGGATCTGGCGGGCACAATCTCGTTAATGTTGCATACCTCCTCTATGATGGTTCTTCGAAAGCGATCCTTGCAGTTAAGCTTAACAAAAGCGCTTTCACTCCAAAATGCCAAAATTTCAAGATCATCACCCCACCCTGAAGCACTTTAAAACCGCTTTCATTTATCGCCGTTGCTGCCCTTCCGCTTTTTGAAGGTTTGGCTTATATTAAAGTTAATCCGATCTGGACTTTAAACTTCTGCGTTTGGCGATATGAAAGGAAACATATATGATCAGAAAAATGTATATGAAGCGATTCATCTATTTCTTTGTTTTTTTTCTGCTGCTGACGTTAAGTTTGTTTTTCGTGATGAACCGATTAAGCTCCAAGACACTTGAAGAAAATCTGATTGGCGCTTCCAAAAACCAGCTTGATTATGTGAAAGGCATTCTGGACGGGATTATATACGAGGCTAACATGTACGGAGTTCAATATGCAGCTGACAGTGATGTCCGATTTTATCAGAGGCATGTTATCGAGCTGAGCAATTACGATTCCCAAATGAAGAAAAACGATATTGTTGATCGCTTGCGCCAAACGCTCCTCTCCAGTCGATCGATTGAATCGATCGGCATTTACTGGAAGTCTGAAGAAACGTTTCTATCCACCAACAGTACGCCGGAGGCGCGACTTCCGTTCAAGGATGTTCATCAACGGGGATGGCAAATCGTCGGCAATAGCTTGTATTACTTTGCCCTCTACCCTTACATCCAAAAATCCGGACAAAATGAACCGACTCAGTACGTCGTTGGTGTAAAGCTGAATACCGATTATTTGAAAAATCTGCTGAAAAAGGCTGTGAACAACGACAGTTCAAACGCTTTTTTTTGGTTTAATTCACATCAGTTATGGAGTGAGAAAGAAGTCGACAACAATCTATTGAAAGCGGTTACTGATATGCTTTCTCCACAGCCGGAGATCACTTTAAAATATGATTATCACACCAATTCGGACGATTACTATGTTCTTTCCGGATATATTGAATCAATCGACGCCTACCTGATTACATATACACAGACGAATGATTTTCTGCAACCGATTGACCGCAACCGTAAAGTTTTTTTTGCCAGTATTTTAGCCGTTTTCACACTTGGCCTGGTTGTGATCTTTACGTTTTACCGGAACTATTACCGTAATATTCGTTTGTTGGAGCGGAAGTTTTCACAGGTCGAACAAGGCAATCACAATACACGTATAACCGAAAATACGGATAGAGAGTTTTACAGCCTATTCAGAAGTTTTAACCACATGGTTACTGAAATCCAGGATCTGTTCGTATCCTTGAAGACTGAAACGGAACTGAGACGAGGTGCCGAACTTCAACAACTCCAAGCTCAGATCAATCCTCATTTTTTGTACAACAGTTTGTTTTTCATCATGTCGGTGGCTCAGTTCTCACCTGATTCTGTCATGCGCATGAGCAAACATCTGGCTGAATATTATCGTTATTTAACGAAGTTGGACCGGCATGAAGTCACGCTGGAAAGCGAGCTTCAGTTTGCGGAACATTTCCTGATTATTATGGCTCTCAGCAAAAAAATGGAGTACAGCATTGATCTGCCGCCGGAACTGTCCTCCCTTCCCCTCATGCCGCTGATCATCCAGCCGGTGGTTGAAAATGCGATTCAACATGGAATCGAAGGACAACAAGGTGCCCATAGGGTGACGATTGATGTAAAACAGACGGAGGCTGCAATAACGATCAAGGTCTCCGATGACGGAAAAGGTCTTTCACTGGATGATATCCGTAGCCTGGAGGCTCGGCTTGAGAGTGATACCCCGCCTGAAGGAATTAAAGGCGTAGGGCTCTGGAATGTAAATCAACGTCTGAAAAATACGTACGGCGAACGTAGCGGGTTACATTTTACTACTAATGATTGGGGCGGCTTGTCCGTCCTGCTGCTCATCAGCATTCCCGAGGTGAAAGGAGATAGCTAATGCGATTATTAATTGTGGATGACGGACATTATGTCGTTGAATATATGAAGCACTTACTCGATTGGAACACCTTTGGCATTGATCAGATCGAGACGATGACCAATTCGATTGAAGCCCGAGACATGTTGACTCAAAACCACATCGATATTCTAATCACTGACATCCGAATGCCTGAGGTGTCTGGTATTGATCTGCTTCAACATATCCACCAACATAACTTGCCAACCAAAGTGATCATCCTTTCCGGCTACTCCGAGTTCGAATATGCGCAACAAGGAATTCGTTTAGGAGCGCTGGATTACTTGCTCAAACCTGTCGACAAAGATGATGTGGAGAAAGCTATGTCCAAAGCCATCAACAATATTACAAAGACACGGCCCGCTCAATCTGTTGCATGGGAGAACTTCGATGGGTTGGAGTATCTGCTTTCGGTTCTTGGTCAAAATGAGACATTAAGAAAGGCATATGATGTTTATACTGAATTTTTAGGGGAACGTCGTTTTTGCTGCTTCAAGCTGGAGGGTTTTACACAGGAATATGAGGATGTTATAAAACATGCTGTCGGAGATAAATTGGATCGTCTCGTGTGGGTTGCCGGAACACGACTGTTCGGTCTTGTTCCGGAAGAAGCTGCTGCAGAACTGACCATTAAACTGGAGCAATTGGTCGTGTCTCCTCCATTTATGTTGACTGATCGAAACGTGACCCGGCAGATGTTCTACAGGTTTTTCCTAAGTGAGGACGTACACTCTGATGACTTCATCGGCATATTCAATCGTTCTCCATCATGCGGTGATTGGGAGTCAGCCGGAAATATCATTAGAAAATATGATCAAATCCATCTCCAAAAGCAAAAAGTAATCTTTCTCATGGAGACCATTCTATATGTATATCTGACGGATAAGGATCGCGATCCCTCTGAAACCGTGGAGTGGATATTCAACCAGTTACGGTATCCTGATGAACTATCCTCAACTCTCATGGATCGGGTCAATCGAATCAGAAACAACAAACAGATGTCCATCCAAACCATCGTTGACAAAGTACAAACGTATATCGAAGACCATCTGTCACATGGCCTTAGCCTGGATGAACTGGGGAAAGTTGCACATCTCCATCCCGTCTACTTTTCCAAACTGTTTAAACAGGAGACAGGAGAGAATGTGTCAAACTACATTTCCAGGAAGCGGTTAGAGAAGGCTTCTCAACTGCTTCAAGATTCGGAACTCCGTGTAGCCGATATAGCGCAGATGGTTGGTTACCGAAAAAATCAATATTTTATCCAGTTGTTCAAAGCGGAATACGGAGTTACGCCCTACCAGTACCGGAGAAATATGATCCATCAATGAGAACGAATAAATAACTTCATCAAATTGATATGTCTAATGCAGTACCGAAAAGCCCAACTTCCACTCTTCAGTTTAAAGAGTGAGTTGGGTCTTTTTAGTGCAATTAATATATAAAGAAACTTTCATGAATGACATAGCGATTTTTGTATTTTTTGTTTAAGACGCTGTGGAGGTGAGTGAATATTCGTTTAACCTTGGGTTAGGTCAATCATCTTATCAAAGCAATATGAATCTCTGTCATAGCCGTTATGCTCATAAAAAGCATGGGCGTTGGTACGCTTCATTCCGCTACATAAAATAATACTTGATATTCCCCGTTCTTTAGCATAATTTTCAGTCAGTCTTAGTAGTTTTGTACCTATCCCTCTATGTTGCAGATCCCTTTTAACAGCAAGAGCTTGAATATGTAGATAACCAATTGGAACTCCTACGGATAATGCCTGTACAATAGTTACAAAACCGACCACATTATTTTCGATCAATGCGACAAATGTTTTGTAATTCCCGGCCTTATTCATCTCTTCCATAGTCACTCGGAAGTTTGCATCATTAACATTACGAATTTCAAGTACATCATTCCATAAAGAAACAACTTCAGCATAATCATCTGATATAATTTCTCGAATTTTAATATCCATACCTAACCCCCTCAATATAAAATAATCGAACAATATCCCCTATCCTTCGATTTGTGTTAAGTTTCTCAGCGCTATTTGCAACGGTAAGTTATAGGGCCATCCTTTGTGGGGATGACCCTTTATTAATCTAAATTTTTTCAGTTGTCATCTCCGTTAAAGCCTGCATTTCGCTCGCATAAGAGCATTATTTTTTCTTCACCGGTATCCAGATTTCTCCTGAAACATTCCCATGCCGTGCCATTCCATAATACATTTCGAAAGTAGGGCCCTCAACCTGTTCGTATTCAGATGTCGGAAACCACTCAGAATAGATTCGTTCCCATAGTTTTTGCATATCACACTGCGGCTCCGGGAAGACCGCCCACGTTAATGTTGGGACAGCAAGTTTTGTGAATCTCTCCGGAATCTCAAGTCCCTTGCATTTATAATTCCATATACTCCAAACATCTCAAAAGAATCTCTTTGCTCAATACGGTAATTCATTTCGACATCCCCTTTTATTGAAATATGAAAGGACATTCGAGGATAGGCTTTTAGAGAAACGCCTGTATCACGCGCGGATATAGGCATAATACCATGAAGATTCTTAAAGGCGCGTGCAAACGCCTCTGGCGAATCATATCCATATTTCATAGCTACATCTATAACCTTTGAGCCTGTTGTCTGCAGTTCGAATGCAGCCAATGTCAACCGTCGACGTCGAATGTACTCCGATAACGTTACGCCAGTAATAAATGGAAACATCCTTTGAAAATGATAGGTAGAGCAACAGGCTCTCTGTGCTATTTCATCATATGAAATAGTGTCCGCTAGATTTGTTTCGATATATTCCATGGCACTATTCATCCTGACCAACCAATCCATCGTATTCCCTCCCTTCAAGGTAATTTTATGGGAAATAAATAATGAATACCTTGCAATTTCTGCACGAAAAAGTCAGTAAAAAACTTGCTCTTATGGATGATACGGTTCACCGGGTCATCACTGGAGTAATCAAGAACAGAGTAGACATGAGCGAATCATCTGGAAGTACGACGATGGGACTTGTTTTCCCGGAGTATCTTAATCGGACGCTAGCGCAATCCATGTTGCGAAGTATATCGATAAAAAACTTTCCATTTAGTGATACCACAAATTCTTCCCCACACATCTCTAATAGTGGAATTTCATTCTGAATATCTCCAACATCGGCTGTTTTGGACAATAGTTTTAATGTGTCTGCATTAGCTACTAATCTAATCACTTGTTCACTGGCCATCACAGTTACACATTCAACTGCTTTCAACAAACATGCTGTATCAACTGCGATTTCACATAAATAAGATTGAGGGATTACATTCTTTATGAATGGAAACGTTCCTTCAATAAGAGCAGACTCCACTTTCAGTCCAGTTGTCACGAATTTAACTCGATTATTACTCACTTCAATTTCAGTTGTGTCATCTGTTTTGTTTAATATTTTAGATAATTCATAGAGATTTTTTGCTGGAATAACAGCGTTCAAAATGTTGTGGGTAGCATCTTCTAAATGCAAAGCGCGGTATGCAAGCCGCACTCCATCTGTAGCAATTAAGTTAAGACAATCATTACTGCATTCCAAAGAAACTCCTGTTAATATGGGGCTGGTCTCGGACGTTGATGCTACGATTGCTAGCTGTTTAATAGTCGAACGAAGTAAGGAAGTACTAATGCGTAGTTTAGTAGAAGGGAACGCTTCTCCATCATCAATGGAAGGGAATTCTGTAGGGTCCATGCCGCATAAACGTAATTGAGAATGACCGGATACAATCGAAAGAATCATTGGCTCTTTAATTTCAAGTATAACTTTGTCATCATTAAATTTACGAATAATATCGTGAAAATAACGCGATGGTATAACGATTGCCCCTTTTCTTTTTACAGTCAGAGAAAAACCATCTTGAGCAATCATAGACTGTATCGTCATACTTGTATTACTTGCCGTAAAAGTAACGCCATCTGCACCTGCTTGAATATGTATTCCTTGAAGAATAGGTATTGAACTATTTGCTGCTACTGCCTTTATCACATATTGTATGGCATTCATAAGAGAATTTTTTGTTATCTCTACGAGCAAAGACCTCACCTACCTCGAATAAAAAAATTATTTTGTATAGAAGGACTCAATGATGTTACGTATAGCCTCCGAACGAGAAAGTTTATGCTCTGTGCAATGGTTTTCGATTTTCCCCCACATGTCCTCTGTTAGAGTTAAAGATATTTTTTTAGTCACACCTATACTCTTTCTCCCGGAACCTTCTCGCAGACCACCTCTCGAAAAGACAAAACCTAACTGGCCTTCTTTATTAGAGACACCAACTTTAACCTTATTATTGTTCAATATAATGACGCTCCTTCATTTTGATTTAGGTAACCTTATTCAAAAGAACTTCTTCTCATCATATCATGTCTCTACATGGATTTACAATATTTTAAAAGCGATTGCTGAAGAACAACTCATCGAATGTAAAGATGGGACTATCTCAAAAGGAATTCCCTTCGCTTCAAGCGCTAACGAACCTACCACACTCTAAACGGCGGCTTCTTAAGGAACGCAGTATGTAACGAACCTCAGTAACTTTATTCCATCGTAAACCGCCTAAACATCATATAAATGGACCAACTCGATGAAATAACGTCTCTATGATTCGTTAGAATTCAAACCTATGCAAATGGGAGCAAATAGCGTGTGCTAGGTCCGTTAGAACTGTATAACCCTGACAAAGGGCTGTACCCGGTCATGCTCATGACTCACAGGACAGCCCCAAGAAAATAATTACGTATAGACACCTTTTTTATATACTCAACTGGACTTCGGGAATCGAAGTGTCGCTTTATGTTCGGGAAGAAAGAATCTTTTGGGGAACGACCACCAAATTTGAGTGCTCGGTTGTTGTTCAAAATCGAATTATGATCCATCAATGAGAGCGAATAAATAACTTCATTAAATGGATATAAATCGGGTTGACCATGTAGCCATTCGGACTTACGGAATATCTCTTACCCGTGTCCAATCGTCGTATTTGTTCCATTTCCTTCTCATTCAACTCAAAGTCGAATATTTCATTGTTCTCTTTAATCCTTTGAGGATTCGATGATTTGGGGATGACAATAATTCCACGTTGCAAATGCCAGCGCAAAATGACTTGGGCAACCGACTTCTGATGGCAAAGGGCAATTGCCGCCAGCTCCGGATGCTCCAGCAGCGCTTTGCTTCCCTGCCCCAACGGTCCCCAAGCCTCATGCAGAATCCGATGTCGAACCATATAATCATGCAATTCGTGTTGCGGAAATTCCGGATGGGTCTCGATCTGATTTACCATCGGCGAAATCCGGGAATGCTTCTTCAGATGCTCCAGATGCCGGATCTCGAAATTGGCTACACCTATAACTTTGATTTTACCTGCGTCGTATAATTCTTCCATCGCCTTCCAGGCATTCACGTATTGAGGACCGGCAAAATGAATCAAATACATATCGAGATACGTTACGTTCAGCTTCTGGCAAGTCTGCTCGAACGCCTTTTTCGTTGCACGGTACTTCAGGTCTGTCGTCCATACCTTGGAGGTAATGAAGAACTCCTCCCTGGGAATGCCGCTGTTTTGGATGACCCGACCTAGTACCGCTTCATTACCGTAAATTTTGGCCGTATCGAAATGGCGATAACCCATTCGAATAGCCTCCTCGACAGTCCTCTCAAAAGTCCCCCTGTCTTTGATCTTATATAGGCCGAACCCGAGTTGAGGAATGTCCACTCCGTTTGCCGCTGCGACTGTCTGATTCATTCGCAACTCCCCCTCCCCATGTTTCCTAATTCTTGTTCCGATGCTTGTTCTTCACATTGCGTTAGCAACTTTTCTATCTCGTTCACCAGGTTTTTCAATAATTTCAACTTGCTACCGGAGTCAAGGCTGTAATAGTTGAGAGTTCCTTCTTTACGAACACTTATTATCTGTGATTCTTTCAATATTTTCTGATGATGTGATACGGTCGGTCGGGAAAGGTGAGTTTTCATCCTGATCTCTCCTACGCGCATGCCGGGTTTTTGCGGCCCTTGAATCAAGGCTATGAGGATGGCTTGCCGAGTCTCGTCTCCGATCGCATTCAATACCTTCTGATTGTTCTTAAATTCGATAGCAATCGTGGTCGCAAGTTCCTGATCCAGGTAAATTATCCCCTTCCATTTAAAACGTGTAATACTTTTGTAGATACAGCCTATCACAATCTCGGATTCGGCTGTACATCGGGAAAGAAATTCAAGAACCTATTTTTCCCATGTCTTAAGACAAAGGATATATGTCCAGATGGAAACTGTTCCTATTTAATGCGTTAGTTGCCTCTCAGTTCTCCGAAAAAATGTGCTCCTAGTTATGATGCTGTTGAACATTAGCAAAAGAAGAAGCCCCCCAGACGAATGGAGTGGCTTCTATAAATTGAACTTATTTATTTTTCTGTGCAAGGATGATATAGACGGGTTGGTTAGCAACTTGTGTTGGTAAATGGATCGTATTAATAACTGAGAAACCTGCCTTTACAATTTCCTTTTCCATTTCCTTGGATGAAACTCTTGGACCAGTAGGCTTCGTCGACTCCTCTAATTCAATGCACACAAAGATCCCTTTGTCTTTCAATACTCTATGGATTTCAAGCAGTACGGACGAAAGAGGTTGAACTTCGTGTAACGATATGGAAGCCACGGCCTTTTCGAATCTTTCGTTCGCGAGTGGCATCTCTTTGAAATTTGCGGCAGTGGTTTCAATGTTGGTTATGCCTTTTTCCTTAGCTTTCACCTCTAGATACTGTAAAATATCAGCATCGTAATCCAATGCAACTACTCTTTTCACATAATTAGCAAAAGCAAAGCTTATATAACCTGTGCCAGCCCCAAGGTCTAATAGTTCGTCCTCTTTATTAAGCTGTATAAATTCAAATAACTCCTCTGCTGGGAACCTCTCGATATTCTCCAACTGCTCAATTTTTCTTTGTATCTTAGGATTCATTTTCATACTCCTCACCTAATTGTATTTGCCAGAGCATTTACGGTTCACTTGTTTGGAACTAATATTGTAGATATAAATTGTCTTTAATGACTATAATATATAGAACAAAATTTGTAAATAACAAATATCCCTCCGATTCATATGGCGTAAAGCAAATCCCACAAGCCTATTGACTGCTGAGATTTAGAAAAACGGAATGTGATCCCATAAATCTTTTCCAGATTCGCTGAGTCACTATCCAAGTCAATAATCTGGGCAGGACAGGCGTAAGGCTGTAATGTAGCAAACTCCTTCATTGCTTCCACCCCACTGGTTGATGCGAATGGAGGCCTATCCAAAGCAAAAAGTTATGCATAATTATCTAATCGATCATTGGAATAAGTTCTTTCCCCTCAACCTTTGAGATAGGCAATTACATGAATAAAACAACAAAAGCCGCTGCTTTAGCGACTTTGAATGATATTATAAAACCAACGATATAAACTCTTGAATACCTACTCTCCAGCAGAGTATTCTATGGAAAATCTTTCCCTGAGTGCAGATCTTCTATTTCTTGAGAAAGTCTTTTAGTATGCTGCTTCATATAACATTGAGCTTTTTGCATGCCCACCTAAATCATACAAGGTTGTAGTAGATAATACTTGTACAATATAAAGGCTCGTTTGAGTTGCCATCCATTCAAAAAAATTGAAAAACTGCTCAATTTGTTCTGTATCATCATTTTCACGAAGCAATCCTTCAACATAAGTAGCCACTTCATCGCCAAAAAACACATGTCCTAGAAACTCTTGATATAAATCCAAATGTTCTATATAACAATCGTGGAATTCAGGAAAAAGTTAGAATAGATTGATTAAAATACCTTTGTCCATTCTCCAAACTTCCTACCTACACATACTTACTGCTCTTTTCGTTTAAAGAACATCTTGCCAACCATAAGTCCCATAGCGGTTGAGCAGATCAGATATCCAAAGAACAAGAAAAGTAAATAAACAACATGAAGATCTGCAGGAATCTGTTTCAAACCTTCAAACCAAGCAAAACGAAAAGGATAAAAGATAACTACCCATATGATCAGCAAGAAAAGAAGAAAATTAATAATTTTTAGCACAATAACGATCCTTTCAAGCC
Source organism: Paenibacillus xylanexedens (assembly GCF_017874615.1). GTDB lineage: Bacteria > Bacillota > Bacilli > Paenibacillales > Paenibacillaceae > Paenibacillus > Paenibacillus xylanexedens. The sequence goes on along the minus strand of NZ_JAGIKV010000012.1, from coordinate 75,148 downwards.
TGAGTGGAAAAAGTTGAATGTATATGCTACATCTATCATTTCGCATTACCTTACCACTGCCCGCACTATAATAGTTAGCTTATGTATTAGAGTTGATATGTTGAATCTATAAAACTACAAATTGTAACAGGAAACATTAGGGATATTTCTTATTCTTCAGTGAGTATAACAAATAAAGGTAATATAAGCACACAAAATTAATTATGGTCATTCTTCGAGCTAGAACAAACTACCTACTCTTAGGGGCAATACCAGCGTAACTGACACCACCCGCAAACATATGGATAAAAATGCAATAACCCTCCTAGTCTGGAGAGTTCTTTTATGAGTGATAAATGTACCAATTGTGGCCTGTTTGTTAAACTAACGTTATCCGTTAGCGGAATGACCTTTTTTAATTTATGGTTGGTGAGGATGTCGATTCAGAACGGTATCCAAATTCATTACCTATATACAAATACAGGAAATATCAGTTTATAGACTCTGCCGAAATCGTCTCACACCCGTTGAATATCGCAAACTTTTGGAAACAACTGTTCAAGGCTGTTCGCAATTGCGTTGTTTGCTTCACACCGTTCTCGTACCAGATGTTTTTAAGAACGAGCGTTCCAGTTTTACGCTCCACGATTATCTCGGCCCGTCCAATGAAGCTTTCTCCATATAATAGAGGCAGCACATAATAGCCGAATTTTCGTTTGATTGCAGGCGTGTAAATCTCCCAGGTGTAATCGAAGCCAAACAATTTGTTGATCAGTTTTCTGTCCCATATGAAATTATCTAGAGGGGCAATAAGCTCACAACGCAATTTCTGCTCCTGATTTCTCAGAACAGCTTCAATAAGCGGTAAATCCTCCGCGAGGCAGTACAGCATATCCTTCATTTGTTCCACAGCAACAGCAACAATACGATTTTCGTTTAATAGCTGGCGAAAAACCTCGGTGCGCTGTGCTGCTTTCAGCCCCCATATATTCAGCCATGCATCTGACGCACGATTCCATAAGAGACCAACAGAGCCGATTCGACGCAGTACCCGCCACTTATGATGCTCAAGCTCATCCTCCAGCGGCTCTGATGCATTCAGCAGATTTGGTTGTATGTACTTCTTGGCTATATCGTAATATTTACGCGTTCCTTTTTTATGATGGATAATCAACTCACCCGTCGAATACATCTGTTCCAGCACCGATCGAGATGAATTGTTTCCACCGCTCCAGTGGATGGCCGATTGCCAAGAGAAATCCCCATCCAATTTTAAATCATCCGAACTTAGTGCACCGTGATTTTGGATATGAACCCGTACTTGCGTAGTCAACGCTTCCATTTCGGGATAACGTTCGGCATGTTGCCTTGCGGCTTGCCTGTATCGCTCAAAATACGGCCAGTCCTCGACAGAGATAATGGCTAGGTTCTTGTCGGGATAATCGACAAGGCTTCTATCCTCATACAGCAACTCGGCGAGCATTCCCTTGGTAAATCCCTTGATTCGCGACTGTAGCACCAATTCGGCGTTTTTTCCGCAAACATCGATGGGGTCGTATTGAATGCAGCTGACCTGCCGAGCAAAGTCCAATACGCCCTGCTTTTCACTAAATTTATATTCGCCCAAAAGTCCATGCTTCAGCAATAGAAATTGCCGTGCCTGGCGGTTTGTTAATTGGATCATGTTTGCACCTACCTCTAATTTAAATGCAATACCGAACTCAAACCAATCAATCAGCCGCCTATTAAAGACTCTAACTTTGAGGAGCCACTACCAAGAAAGACATCTATTCGTTATTGCATTTCTTTTGTTGGACCCATCACGGGCGGTACTGGTAAGCCTGCTTGACGTAATAGCACCATCATTTGGCCGCGGTGATGTGTTTGGTGGTCAATTAAGAAACGTAATAATGAACCTTTTGTTGCAAGACTTTCTAAGCCTGTTTCTGTTAGCAAGTCCTCATTTGATAGCTTGGCTACCTCTTCCTTGACCGCCTCTGCTGCTTTTTCGTAAGCTGCTACAATTTCTCTTGCTGTCGCTGGAACTGGCTCATCTTGACCAATCATTGGTACAGTTAAACCTGCTAAATGACTAAAATAACCTGTTGTTTCTACTAAATTCCAGCCTAACCAACCTAGTGTACTATGCCCTTCAAAAATACTTTGTCCTAATTTGTCATCTGTTACGGCTTGTAATACTTGCAATGTTCCTTTCACAGCCACTGCCCATTCCTTTAAAAAATCATCCACTTGTCGATACATCCAAACTCCTCCTCTACCATTCACGTCTCTTGTATCATACAAAATATTTACTTAAAAGAAAAGGAAAAAACAAACATATGTTCTTGTCGAAAAATGCGTACAAAAAAACATCTGTATCGGCTAAACTTAACTGTCCGTCCCCATTAATAAAATAAGTACCGAATTTATTTTTGTATACAGAACTTCGAGCTATTTGAGACTCTTATTATCTAAAATATACATTTTGATATACTTATTACAATTGGAAGTTCCTATACTGGCAGTACTTTAATTTCGGACTTGAAGCCCTTATCTAATACTTCAAGCCAGGAGTTACCTGAACCGCATCTTGTCACCTATTCGAGTAAAGAAGAAATCACAGCTGCCCTTAAGGAAGCGGGAATTAACAAGTTTCACTACATCGATGATCCGTGGTTTAACTTGCTTCCAGATGGTATTATTGAGGTTTTTGTGAAGCAACAAAATGTATATTTCAGTGATTCCCCTTAGTAGCAGACGAAACAGATAAGCTGTACTTTATGAAAAAGGAAGGATCCGACTGGCGTATCTTATCTGTTACAAATTAGTATCTTACAAAAAAAGAAGCCCTTTCTTTATCAGAACGAGCTTCTTTTTGCGTTTCACGATAACACTTTATGCTTACTGGACACCAGGTGCGTTTTCATTCGTAGTTAAGTTCGATCTTTTCTTCTTTCTTGGCTGCCCTTTCCAGGACAGATATGTCCAAATCCGCAGCAGGTACTCGACAGGACCATTGCTAAATTTCTTGAGATATAGCGGACTGAGCCACAATTGAATACCGTACACAGCAAGCGCAATAATTGCTCCGATAAACACGCCAACACTTCCAAACAGTCCCAGGCCATATCCATAGAAAATTGTCGTACAGATTACGCTCTGCATCAGATAATTCGTCAACGAGAGACGGCCAACCGCCTCGAACCTGCCCAACAGGCTGGAACGGCGGTTTCCCGCATACAACAGCGCAAATACGTATATGTATCCCAGTGCAAGCAACGTTCCTCCAAGCGTCCCCCCGATTCCGATACCGAGCCAACCTTTCGCACCCAATTGTGGCGCCAATACACCGTATGCTTTGAGTATCAAACCTACTGGAATCAATAACGATGCCCGGCGAAGATATATAGCTCGCATCGTTTGGGGATCGCTAAACGTGCCAATTCTGGCAGCGTGCATGCCGAGCAGGAACATCGGCACCGTCATGAGTGGTGCTAACATCAGGGCTATCAGGGCAAATGACAGCTCCAAATCCCCGCCGAATGGATCGCCGTTATTACTGAAATTCCTGATTTCCGCGTATGTGTCGTTGCCGTATACATGCTGACTTTGAATGATGTAGTTCTCCATATGAATGGACTCAATCGCCAGCGGATTCATCGGATTAGATGCCGGGAGACCAAGTATGCCCGCTCCCATGAGTAGCAGTACCGCCCATATGAGCAGCGTTTTGGGCTTCCGATTAAGGAACATGAGCAAGAAGAAACCGAGTACACCATAAAATGTCAGGATATCCCCTTCCCACAGATAGATGATGTGCAGTAATCCGATTCCAAACAGTAGTAGAAAACGGCGTGCCAGATGACACTTTGGTCGTAAATCTCGTGATTTTAGGCTTTCCGAGAGCTTAACCATTCCGAAGCCAAACATAAATGCAAAAATCGGCATAAAACTGCCTACCACAGTGATCAGCAGGAACGAGAGGAAAGCCTGATCTGCTCCGCCGATCCCGAACAGTTGGGGTTTACTCTGGCCATACATTCCGTATTGAAAAGCCAGCATATTCGCCAGCACAATGCCGGCCAGACTGAATCCGCGCAGTCCATCAATGACTTGAACGCGCTTTTTTGATGTGCTCAATCAATCACCTCTGTCTATAACATAAAGATCAGATCTAAATATACGTTAAATCCTTCCATAATTTCAACATAAATTAATAAGTGAACGTTTATATTATGATTTGCTTTGACGTGCCAATAAAACAAAAACAAAAAAAGTCGCTAAATTTAGCGACTTTCAGTTTGAACACCTTAAAGAGTGACAATAATCGGACCATTTTTAGTAAGAATAATGGTATGTTCGATTTGAGCTACATAGCTGTTTTTAGTAACAAAGGTCCAGCCGTCCCCTGTTTGGTCCACTTCTTCTTCTGAAGTTGAGACAAATGGCTCGAATGCGATAACCATGCCTTCTTTTAACAATTCATCATCCGATGGATCATTATAGTTGTAGATGTGGTCAGGTGCTTCGTGTATTCCACGTCCAACACCATGTCCTGTAAGGTTTTTAATAACCGTTAATTCATGTTGTCTAGCAGTTTGGAATACGGCTTTTCCGATCCCGCTTTTTTTGGAACCCGGTTTTGCTTTCTTAAGACCTGCTTCAAATGCCAGTTTAACAACGTCGCAAATTTTCGTTAACACTTCTTCACCTTCACCTACGACAAACGAGAGTCCCGTATCTGCAAAATAACTGTTCTTCGAGCCAGACACATCAATATTGACGATGTCCCCCTCTTGAATAACCCGCTCTCCCGGAATGCCATGTGCCACTTCTTCATTAACACTAATACAAGTGAATCCTGGGAAATTATATTCACTTTTTGGAGCAGAAACTGCGCCAGCTTTCTCAAAAAGTTCTCCGGCTAGATCATCAAGTTCTTTAGTTGTTATGCCCGGAATGGTTTTTTGAACCAATTCATCTCTAATGGAAGCCACAATTTTACCAATTTCCTTCAAGCCATTAAAATCTTCTTCTGTTTTTGCGATCATTTTTTCTACCTCACTATCTTTTATCACTAATTGATTACATAAGTTTTTTTAATCGAACATTAGATAATCATATCCAAAGCAGCAAAGCTTCGCAACTTTTTTATCAACATTATGAGTGTGGTTGTTCTCTTGTTCCTTCGTATTATTGAAGTTCAATTCTCCATCCCTTCATATATTCTGCGCCATAAGTGAGGGTATAGTTTTGAAGTAGTCCTTGTATGGTGGTTATCTGTTATGGAATAGCGTTACTACTCGTCCTGACGATAAATACAGGCAAGATATCGTTTTCCCTGAATTGGTTGAGCAGCCATGTCAAAACTTGAAAATCGTCACGGTTTGCAGTATCCAACGTTTCTTCAAATCGAAAAATGTTGTTGGGTCTCACGTTATTTTCCTGAAGGATCTTCTTAAGATACGCATGTGAATCGCCTTTTACTAATTCAGATAGCTTGATCAAATATGGAGAGGTTGAATTTTGTTCATCATGTCCAGATATATCGATGTGAATCCATTTATTCAGTTCGCTGTTTACCGTCTCAGGAATTTCAAATAATCTACGATGTCTTGCAAAAACTAATGCTGGATCGATGATTTCCCTACAGTGATCTTTCATCTTCTGTTTCTTTTTATGTTGTTCACGAAATGCTTTCGGTCCTTCCGGGAAAATCTTATTAAATCGTTGATAAAAATATCTGGGTGAAGAAAAACCACTCTCAATTGATATTTCTACCAGACTTCGATCTGTCGTCAATAATTGTTTGATTGCGTGCTCAATGCGCAAGTAATGAAGCAAGTTTTGCAGCGTATCTCCTATTAATAACTTGAATTGTGATGATAAATAATCCAAATTTAAATATTCCTCTGTGTGCTTGGCGATATCATTCAAAGATGCCTTGTTAATAAACCCCCTGTTATTGAATAAGTAATCATATATTCTTCCTATTCGTTGCAGCTTGGTTGGGTTCCCTTCGAACATTCTTTTCGCATCAAAATTCATAATAAGCAGGTCCAACAACTGTTCGACTGTATTCTTTAACGTTAAAAATGGCATCTCGCTCTTAGTTACAATTGGAGTTATTAACGTGCATATGGCCTCAATGATTCCTTCTGCTCGTTCTAAACCTAGATATGCTCCAGGGCTAAATTCATGCGCAAACCATACATAGGATAAATCAGGGTAATATTCCTTTGCAAATTCAGCATCGATATTTATTTGGAGGACGACATTGCTTTCATCGGTTTGCCATAGACGGTGAACTTGATTGATATTGAAAATTTCTATTGTACCAGCACCTAATGTTCGTTGCTCATCTGCAATGGCAACATGAATGCTTCCTTCCAATATAATCACCACTTCAATGGAGTTATGCCATCGAAACGGTTCATCTTTGAACTTTAGAAACTGTACGTTCATGGGAGAACTGTCGGTGAAATAACCCCTACCACTCATCTTGTGATCTCCTCCTTCCACTCCAATCCAACGAGTGGCAAGCAACATCCGAGCAACATACGAAGAAATCTAAGAAATGTACCCACAACTCAAAGAAATGTGAATTGTTCACGCTTCTGCATTTTAGGAAAATAAATGATAGAACATCAACAAAGTCTTAAATGAAGGATTGGGGAGATATGAATGAACCAAATTCAAATCACACAGCAGCTTAATGCACAACAACAAGAACAAGTTGCTCATTTATTTTACAAAGCTTTTCCATTGAAAGTAACACATCTTTGGTTTTATGCAAAAACGAAAAAACAAGCAGTAGAACTATTAGCTCAGTCTATTCAATTTGAACAGGGCATTTACGCATTAAGAAATGAAGAAGTAGTTGGATTTCTCGGTTACAATATAGGAAAAAAAGCGTTCACACCTGCCAATTATGCAGCTTTTCGGAACGTGTACTCCCCAGTGGTAGCGACTTGGCGATTTTTATTTTATGCGTTTTATTTGAAATTTCATTTGTATCACGAACATGTATTGCATATTGACCCTATTGCCGTATCTGAAGAAGCACGTGGTCATGGCATAGGTAAATTGCTATTAAGTAAGTTGGAACAAGTCGCAAGAAATAAGCAAATCACTAAAATCAATCTAGAGGTCGTTGATACAAATCCTTCAGCACAAAAATTATATGAGCGGTTCGGTTATATGCTTAAAAAAGAACTGGAATCGGGCCCGTTTACTGCCAAGGCAGGCTTCAAAAAAGTGATATTTATGCAAAAATGCTTAGCGAGCACCCATTCATCAATCCAATCAGAATAAAGGAGGCCAAGCGGATCTTGTGTCCACGTTAATAGCTTTTGGCCCACTCAGCGACTCTTCGACTACTTTCTTCTTCCGATAAATCTTCAATCCGGGTAAGAATAGACCAGCGTACGCCAAAAGGGTCTAGTATACTTCCGAATCGATCACCAGACGCAAAGTTAATAATCTCTTCTCTTACTTTCGCCCCTCGGGATACGGCGGTTGCAATGGTTTCATCCACATTAATGACATAAATCCCCAAAGAATAACATGCATGATCTTGATCTGGGGGCAAAGCCAATTGATATGCCGGGTTTGCAGCCCCCAGCTGTAAAAAACCATTTCCAAAATCTAATTCGGCATGAACAATAATCGTATTACCATTTCCATCTGGATGCTCAGTGATATCCTTCACCCTTGCATTGAAAACAACTTTGTAGAACTCTATTGCTTCAGAAGGGTCTTTCACTGTTATAAATGGGGTAATCGATGTAACGCCGTTAGGTGTACCCTTCTTTGTATATTTTCCTGATACTGCCTTGTTTTCTGTCTGTTCACTCATATGTCTACTCCGCCTTCCTTTTCAGTAATCCGAGATTGTCATCATTATAAAACAACTTCACTGACATCTACTGTCAGGGAAGTTGTTAAAGTTGATAGTATTCCATTAACTCGGATACAACAGCAACAAGTCTGTCCTTCAAACGCTGTGGTTCGATGACTTGAATGGACTTCCCATAGGATAGGAGAAAATAGGGGACGTATGTATCAATTGATTTTTCATCAAATAAAAAGATGGCTTGATTAGAAGTCCGCTCTTTCAGATAATGTCCCATAAACCAATGCAGCCCCAAGTCATCCAATGCCTCTGATCGGCCTTCGATAACCAAGGAAATTAACCCCTCTTTGCCCCCTACATCAGGTAACAAATTTTGCAGAAAAAATTCACGGGCTGAAAAGGCTTCCGAACGCTTAAAGCGGAGCGGAGTAAGCTTGATTCGCAGAATACGATCTGCTCGAAAACTGCGGAATTCATTCCTCAAGTGGCAAAACGCAATGGTATACCATTTATTATTCCAGTAAACCATTCCATACGGGTCTATTACTCTATTCTTGGGTTGTTCATCACGGCTTCTGCGATAATCAATTTCGACAGAGCAATCATTAGCCACGGCTTGCTCCAATTCCGCCAAGATCGGCTGAACGGATGGATCTCCCATGCGATTGATAACGTTAAACCCGGCTAAATGACGGCGAAGTGTGTTTTCCTGATCCTGATTTGTATACATTTTCAATTTGGATGTTGCATTGTCCAATGCCTCACTCAAAGGGTATCCAGCTTCTCTTGCAAACACAGCAGCTTGGAGAAGTGCCTTTTTTTCATCAATATCAAATAACAGAGGTGCTTTGATATGCTGATTCAGCAAGCTATACCCGCCGTTGTGACCTGTATCGGAAATGATCGGTACTCCACTGGCGCATAATGCATCAATATATCGATATACGGTCCTTATATTGATCTCTAACTTTTCGGACATCTGTTTTGCAGTTACTTTGGTGTCTGAATTCAGCATCCATAGAATGGCTAACATATTATCGTTCTTTGGCATAACCTACATCCTCATCTAAAGAAAATATTAGTTTGCGAATTGAATAAGTCCTCTAGCATCAATCAACTATACATTTTTAATCAAGCATAACTAAAGACAATGGGATCAGTATACCATTTATTGAAGGAATAATTACTGTTACATTTGCACACAAAAAGAAACCAATGAGAGAAGATAAGTCTCCCATTGGTTTCTCTTGTATTATTTTCACTAAGTCATTTCATTTTACCTTATCCAAAAGTCCGATAATAAGTGTGATCGCCTCCGCCCGCGTAGCTGTCTGCATCGGTGCAAAACGATTGCTGCCCACACCATCTACCAATCCGGCTTCTACAGCAGAAGCTACATACGAAACTGCCCATGTCGGAACATCCTTGGCATCTTTGAAGTTTAGTTTCGTATTAGAATCCGTAGGAATTCCGCCTGCACGCACGATCATGGTGACCATCTCGGAGCGGTTTAATGTTTTGCTCGGGCCGAAAGAACCATTTGCGTAACCATTGATAATGCCTAGGGATGTAGCTGCTGTAATGTAAGGCTTAGACCAAGAGGGAATCTTATTTTCATCCGTATACTGAACATTGTCGCTTATGTTATTTAGATTAAATGCACGACCCAGCATCGTGATGAATTCAGCACGTGTAACCTTCTGATTCGGACGGAATGTATCGTCGCCGTATCCATTCACGAATCCAGCTGCAAGCGCCCGATCAATGGCAGACTTGGCCCAGTGCCCAGCCGTATCTTTCATTGGAGGTGTATTTTCACTATTACCATTGTTGTTTGATCCTGTATCCGTCTCATTCCCGGGATTACTTCCATCACCAGTACCGTTGTCTGGACGGTTATCGGTTGCCGTATCTCCAGCGTTTCCTGAGGAGTTATTCCCGCTGCTAGACCCGTTACCTGAGCCGGGATTTGATGTTCCCGGATTGGTTGTACCAGGATCCGGAATCGTTATCTCTGTTTTCTTCAAAATACCAAACTGATCAATGATGAACGGAGTTGCCCCATTCACATTCTGATCAATTTCATACGTTATCGCCGTCAGTTTGCTACCATCTATCGTAATACCCACAAAGTTCTGGACCTGACTACGTATTGGACGACGGTTGTCACTTGGGTCCGGTCCATATTGAGCCGCATGATTTTCTTCCGCGCGCTCAAAAAGACTGTAGTAGGCCTCTCCCAGACTTGTGCTTTGATTTTTGTAATAAACTTTTGGACCTGCTGTTGCCGGAATCAGATAGATTGTACCATCGGGATTCACAGAGTACTCCAACTTCTGTCCATTTTGCATTTCCGTGATCATTTCTGGTTGACGTGCGTTCCCCTTCTGATCAATTGGTTTTGAGCGTGCATAGATATGGTCATGCCCCTGAAGAACAAAATCAATGTCAAGTTCCGCCATGATCGGAGCAATCTTGGAGCGCACTCCATTCACTCCCATAATGTCAGAGTCTGTTGCATGGTTCGATGTTGTGTATGGGCCTTTGTGAATGTTGACGATGACCCATTCTGCTCCCTTTTTCTTGGCAGCCTGAACATCTTCCTTGAGCCACTTGACTTGCTCTAAAGAAAAGTTGTCATACTCCGTTGAATCCTCATTGGAATTCAATACAACAAAATGCGCATTGCTATAGTCGTACGAATAATAAGCTCCTGTTTCTGTTGCGGAATTCACTGCAGGCTGTACATTAAAATGATCGATGAATGCATAGTTTTCGTCCTCATGATTCCCTGAGGACGGGACAATGGTTGTATTCAACAGGCTTTCCTGTGAGTGTCCGAGCAGCCAGTTCCACTGTTCTTCTTTGACACCTTTATCAACAATATCACCGTTATGCACAACGAACTGTGCATCAGGTACAGTAGTCAGTGCTTTGGCCAACGTCTCGGAGGACAGAATAGCCTCATCTTCTTCTTTTGCTTGTGTATCCGCCAGATCAATGAAGGTGAATTTGCCTTTTGCCGGTGCTGTACGGAACGTACCTGTCGCACTCCATACTTGCTTGGTAGCGTCACCTACACGGAAGAAATAGGTCGTATTTGCTTTCAGATCTGTCGCTTCTGCTTTGTGCATCCGCTCCGTTGGAGAATTGGCAGGCTGTACAGAACGTCCTTGAAACAGCTTGGCTTGATTGAAGTCAGGTGTTGCTTCTGTTTTCTCCACGACTTGAAGGTCGCTTTGCAGTAATTGATCCGATGTATACCATGTAAAGCCTTTATCCTTGGTCGGATCTCCATGGAAAGTTACCGTTATCTTGCTAATCTGTTCCGGAACGGGAACTGTATCTGTTTCTTTGAGAATTCCGAATTGATCTACAATGAATGGCTCACCGTTATTGGTATGTTGGTCAATCTCATATGTTACAGCAGTAAGCTTGCTGCCATCGATTGTGAATGACACGAAATTCTGAACCTGTCCTCTGGCTGCACTCGTAGTATCACCATACTGCCTTGCATGGTTCTCTTCAGCACGTTCGAACAAGCTGAAATACGCTTCGCCTAATTCTGGCTTTTGGTTCTTAAAATATACTTTTGCCCCTGCGGTAGCTGGAATCATATAGATCGTTCCATCTGGCTTCACTGCGTATTCGATACTCTGTCCGTTCAGAGTCTCCGTAATTTTGGACACGTCTTCAGCCGTGCCATCGCTTTTTATTGGCTTGGTCCGTGCATAGATATGGTCATGCCCTTGAAGAACCAAATCAATACCCAGTTCGTTCATCAACGGAGCAATTTTATTTCGTACACCGTTCGCGCCGATAATGTCGCTGTCTGTGGCGTGATTGGATGTTGTATACGGCCCTTTATGGATGTTGACGATGATCCACTCTGCTCCGGCAGCCTTTGCCTCTTCAACATCCTGCTTCATCCATGCCACTTGCTCGTTGGAGAAGTTGGCGTACTCCGAGGAATTTTCGTTGGAGTTCAATACGATAAAATGAGCTTTGCTGTAGTCATAAGAATAATATGCACCTGTTACTGTTGCAGCATTGTCTGGCTGCTTCAGGTTAAAGTGCTCGTAGAATGCATAATTCTTGTTCTCATGATTGCCCGCGGATGGAGCAATGGTCGTGTTCATCAGACTGGATTGGGAGTGACCAAGCAACCAGTTCCATTCCTGCTCTGACGTTCCATTTTCTACAACATCACCATTATGAACAACAAACGCAGCATCTGGAACTTGGATCAACGCTTTGGAGAGCGTAGAGCCAGATAGAATAGCCTCATCCTCTTCTTTAGCTTGGGTATCCGTCAGGTCAATAAACCTAAAGGCTCCGTTAGTGGGAGCTGTTTTGAATGTGCCAACCTCACTCCATATGCCCAGATCTTGATCGCCAACACGAAAATAATAGGAGGTATCGGGTGTCAGTTCTGTTGCTTCGGCCTTATGCACCATCTCTCCCGGGGAATTGGAAGCCACGGATGAGCGTCCGTTGAAGCTTTGCGCCTGACTGAAGTCAGCAGCCGATCCTTGGTTTGGTACCACTTGGACAGTGCTTTGTGTGGATGCAAGAGGTGTATACCAAGTAAAGCCTTTACTCGTTGTAGCATCACCATAGAAGGTAACGGTTACTTTACTGATATCCAGCGATGGTGCTTCCGCCAATGCTTTAAGCTCCATGTCAAAATACAAATCTGAGCTGCTGTCGCTTTGTTGATGAACTTCGACCGCAATTTCGTTGTTGCCATCGTGCAGGTAGGCTTTCAGCGGCTCAGTCAGATCTATGTCCTCATACATTACAGGCAAGTCTTGACTTGATGTTGCTTTGGTTGAGTACTGAATCTCGCCTTCAGGCATGCCAAAGCGACGTACTTCAACACCATTTACATAGATAACTGCCCCATCATCAATGCCAAATGTGCCGAGAATTTGTCCATAACCATTAATCTCATCCTTGTTGACGGTTAAGCTTGTTCTTAAATAGGTCGTGCGGTATTTTAACTTTTTGTCTTCACCATAGCTTACTTCCGTTTTGAGAGGTCCAAAATAGGAAGTGCTTATGCCATTGCCGTTATCCTTGTAGCCAAACGGTGCGAGTCCGAATTCCCATGATGAATCATCATATGAAGCACGCCATTGCGATTCCAGATTCTGTCCTTGATCGAAGTATTTCCAATTGGCATTACGTTCTAACAGAATGTCAGGCTCAGATAACGATGCGGCTTGAGCTGAATTTGCTCCCCCAAATCCCGCAAACCATCCGATTACTAAAGAAAGCGATAACAGGATGGGTAACATCTTTTTGTAGAGGTGACTGATCATAATTCTCTCCCTTGTCTGTTTGATAGATTGGCTTATGTAACTCCAAACAGAACTAGCATAACAAGTGGAGATCAAGGGTTCATTTCCTAAAGGTAAAACTTATGTAAAGAATTACATTTTATAAAGTTCATATAAGCTCTAGCTGTTACAATCGGAGAGACATAAACAATCCACTCGTCAGAACTAGTATATATATACTCCAAAGGTAATAAGCTTAACTCATCCAACTGAATTCTTACATAAAACAACTGCGTTGGGCGATACTACCTAGAAATATATTCTCCGGTTTGGAGCGAAGGCCAATGAAGCAATCCACATCTAATATTAATACCTCCGAGGTAATTATTGTAGTTATCAATTCAATACTCGGAGCTGGAATTCTAACACTCCCTCGCACAATTAGTAAAGCAGTAGGGACACCAGATGTATGGATTTCTGTCATTTTATCAGGATTAATTGTAACCACAATCAGCATCCTCCTTGTAACCTTGTGTCGTAGATTCCCCGGTAAAACGGTATTCGAATTTATACCCGAAATCACAGGTCAGTGGATTGCTTATCTATTGGGACTTTTAATTATCGTGTATTTTGTTGTTCTTTGTTCATTCGAAGTTAGAGTCATGGCCGAAATTACAAGTATGTACATCCTTGAGCGTACGCCTACTTGGGTCACCATTATGGTCAGTTTGTGGATTGGTATTTATATGTTAACGGGTGGCCTTAAGGTCATCATCCGGGTCTTTTCAATCGTGTTGCCCGTTACGCTCGTATTGTTAGCGCTGGTTTTCCTTTTAAGTACTAAAATGTTTGAAATCAATAATCTCAGACCGCTCCTAGGCGATGGATTCATGCCTGTGTTGAAAGGTCTTAAACCTTCGTGTCTCTCCTATTCTGGATATGAAGTTTTACTCATCATCACAGCTTACATGGTGGACGTGAAAGCAAGCAATAAAGCTGCTATATACAGCATACTTAGTTGTACGATCATATATTTGGTCACGATTGTTACCGTTGTAGGAAACTTATCTTTGCCAGGAATTCAAACACGAATGTGGCCGACGTTCGACATGGTTCGAAGTTTTGAAATTGAGGGGTTTCTTTTTGAGCGATATGAATCGCTGTTCATTGTGTTTTGGCTGATGCAGATCTTTGCAACCTATGCTTTTAAACACTATTTTGCGGCAATCGGGATCCGAGATTTGTTTCGTCTCAAAAATATTACGAGCATACAATTCGCGATGTTGCCAGTCTTGTATGTAATTGCTTACTTGCCTAAAAACCTGGAGGAAACGTTAGCTTTGGGTGATTTTCTTGGCAATATGTCCATTTTTTTATTTGGCTTGTTACCACTGCTACTGCTGATCATTAGTTTTGTTCGTAAAAAAGGCGGGAAGCAGGCTTCTAGTGAAGCACTTAAGGCAAGCTGAATGTTTGGTTCTTATTGTATGTAGACAGTAAAAAAGAAAAAAAGCCGCTAAAATAGCGACTCTAATGGGAGTATATTTTCTTCATTATTTATTAATTTATTATCCAACAATTATTAATTCCATATACAGCAAGCTAATAATAATGTCGAGTTTACGATATGTGTCCAATAACTTCTGGTAATACTCTTTCATATTCCTTATACAAGACATAACGATTAACACCTCTGGAAGAGTTAAGTGCTTCAAGAGCGTGATGGATAGCGATATCGCGGTTTTCTGCTTTGAGTTCAATACCCGCGAGCAATGTTGATCGCATCCACTGTTTTTTAATGAATTGAAGTCTTTCCCGCGCTCGATCCCTTTGCCCGTCCTCCAACAGTAGTACGGTTTCGTAATAAGTACGGTAGTCTGATAAGCCGATATGAGGTACAGCTTGTCGAATGGCAAACATATCCTTGCGATATAATCCGTAAGCTGCCTTGAACTGTGCTTGTGTTGTTCTTCGCTTATATTTCTGCATAATCTGCTCCATAACAAGTTCTGCCTCATCATCAAGTCTGTTCGCAAAAACATAAATAATGTAAGTCCCAGGTGTATTTTGCTGCTTGGATAAAAAGGACTCTAAGCGATCTATACGCTTTTCAAATACTAAAGGATAAAAAACATGTTTAATAAATGCGATAAGAATGGTAACGGAAACAACCCCCACGATCAGAACTGGGGAATATTCGTTTATTAGCATAAATAAGAAAAATATTAAAGCAACAAAATAAATCACGAATTCCCACCAAGATTTCCTCATATGTATCTCCTTCGAATAGAAAAATAACCAGCAAGTCTATATTATATCAAAATTAATCCCCCTTTTTGTATAATGTTAGGAAACAAAAATCACGAAGAATATTCTATCTGTCGCAAAATCAAGCCTGACTAGATTTACTGATACAACAAAAAAGCCGCTATATTAGCGACTTTCAGTTGAAATAATTGAATTTATTATTGTGCACTTAATAGTTCTTCAAAAGCTTTTATATTCGTGTCAAAATCAGGAACGGTTTGAGTTTCTTCAGCAGATTTAACCAGTTTTACAACTAAATCATTATAAGGTGACGCAATTCCCGTACCTTCTGCCCTGCTTGAAACAACCCCGTTAATATAATCAATCTCCGTTTTGCGGTTCTTCTCCAGATCTTGAAGCATGCTTGCTTTGAGCAGTCTGGAGGGCTCCATCACGTAACGTAATGTTTTCACCCGTTCAGGGATATCTTCTTCACTGTTCAGTTCGAGTGAAGCGATGTCGAATCCATTCATTTTAACCAAAGTGACCCCATTGGCGCGAGCAACTTTAATCGTCTCGTCCGCAATATGAGCTGCACTCACAATGCCGGTTTCATGATCGATAATGTCTCCGTATTCCCCATTCAATGCAGCCGATAAACCACTAAATGCATTGTTGATCAGCAATTTGGACCATTTGGTTCCAACCAGGTTATCGGAAATATGAGTTCCACCCACAAGGTCCAACACCGATTTTACGCGTTGAATTCGTTCGGTAATTTCACCATTTAATTCGCCAATCTGAAAAGCATACTGCTTAAATTGAGTGTACTCGGTAGTCAGACTTGACACACCAGGTTCAATGAACGTAGCGCCAAATTCAACGGAACCAGCAATGACACGTTTTTCACCCACGATGGACGCCACTTTTTCTTCCGGAATTCCGTTCTGCAAGGAACACACCATACTGTCTTCTTTCAAGAATGGAAGTAGTTCCTGAAGGATGGAAT
Source organism: Paenibacillus xylanexedens (assembly GCF_017874615.1). Classification (GTDB taxonomy): domain Bacteria; phylum Bacillota; class Bacilli; order Paenibacillales; family Paenibacillaceae; genus Paenibacillus; species Paenibacillus xylanexedens. Next base: position 58,776 of record NZ_JAGIKV010000012.1, on the reverse strand, counting down.
CGTTGTAGAGTTGTTTGGTTAAAAGTAACACGAGGTCATACTGTCCTGATTTTTGATCAGGAGTAATTGCTTTTACTTTGGCCTGGAACTCTGTGGTACCCGTCACTTTAGCACCCGTCTGATTTAAAGCATTTACATGTTCTTGATATGCATCAATTAACTCAACGTCCAGTCCACCATCCGCAAGATATGCGCCTACGATAGTTCCCAAGGATCCCGCGCCTACAATTGCAATTCTCATTTTATTTTTCCTCCTTATTTTTCCTCCTTATTTTTCTTCCAGGTAGTTATATACAGGTTGTGCAGCGTTTAAGGTTAGGTTGGTAAGGATATGAGAAGCGGACACCACTTCCAACACAGGCAGATCTGCAAGAGGTGCCAACGCATGTTCGAACAGTTGAAGTCGGGCAGGTCCTGTCCAAGCTTCCTTCACTTCGATGTCCGTAATTTGAGTACGGATCAGATCACATATTCTTAAATTCCCGCTATAGTCTGTAGCAATCTTAATCATAAAATTAGGTCGGCATATTTCACGTTTGGCGAACTCTTTATCCATCTCCACATGTTTATATCCCATCGTTGCCGTGGCTACACGCAACGATCCATAATCTAGTGTGCCAACAAGTGTATCCGAATCGGTATACAACTTGGGTGCGCCCAGCTTTTTCGGATAGGCCGTGAGCTCTCGACCACTCGCAATCGCGGGGAAATTGTCTACGTACATCGAATGCACATAATCACCTTCCTCCCCATTGAATTGCACAGGAATGACTTGTCCAGCTTCTGTATATGCACCCAGTCCAGAAACATCTGGCATCCACATCACTTCGAATTTAACCAAAGGTTCCGTAATTTCGAGAGGTTCTGGTACGGCTGCTCGTAAAGCTTTTTCATCGGTCCGGTAAATAATATTCAAATATTCACGATTCACGAATTTGTACGGTGGCATTGGATATGCCGGAGCTGTTAGGGGTGTATTCAGATTTTTAGCTATGTTATTCACATCGATTTTCATCAAAGACACCTACCTTATGTTTTGGTTCTATATAAGTTGAATTAAAGATTATTTACACTGACACTACGATGACAGAACAACCTTCCAATCGTTGTTATCCCCAGATTTTTCGATTCCCCTTCTAAAGGGGAAAATCCGGTGATAAAGGCGAACGCTTCGCTTTTTCAGGTTTTTTCTGTCCTCTCCGTTATTGTGTAAATGATTAGTTCAACTTATATAGTCAGGTTTTTGTTATTTAAAATTTGATCTGTATCTCATAAAAAAATTCTACATCAATATTTAAATTTAATATAATACATAATAAGTACTATATATATTTATCAGAATAAATAAGGAGTGCAGATAAATGGAATTGCTTCAGCTCAAATACTTTCAGACCGTTGCCTATACTGAACATATCTCCAAGGCAGCTGCGCAATTGAATATTGCTCAACCTTCTCTTAGCTTAACGATTAAAAGACTTGAGGATGAACTGGGTACCCCCTTATTCCACAGGAGAGGAAGAAACATTCAATTGAATTCCTCAGGTGAGATTTTATTGAAGCATGTAAACCGGATTTTTATTGAAATTGAAAATGCAGAGATGGAGATTAAAGCGGAGGAACAGCAAATATCCAATACGATCAGGATCTCGATTACGAATACCCGATTTCTCACTGGTCTCATTAGTGACTATATCAACGGTTCCCCTGAAACCAAGCTTCATCAGGGTATTGGGACCCGCAGTGAAATTATTACAGGTTTGAAGAAAGGTGACATGCATCTGGGCATTACCGGGCATCCGATTCAGGATGAGGAGATTGAGAGTGTTGTCCTTGTTGAAGAGGATATTGTTCTAGTTGTGCCAACAAATCATCAATACGGCGGAGAGACAAGCATCTCGTTAAGTGTTGTTGCAAATGAGCCCTTTATTTCCCTTGCCGATAATAAGGAGTACAGCCGGTTTACCACCATGCTCTGTGAAAAAGCAGGTTTCCTGCCCAATCATGCATTTGAGGTCGATTCTCATACCCTGCTTGAAATTATCAGGCTTAATCAGGGTGTGGCATTACTTCCTATCTCTGTATGTAGAGCACTGGGGTTACGTTATGTAAAAATTGCTGATGATTCAGCGATATATCCAATTAGCCTATCCTGGGTCAAACAAAAATGGTTATCTCCTGCTGTTGGAGAATTTCGTGATTTTATTACTTCGTACTATGAAGACCATGCTGGATTGTTTAAAGTGAAGTAGGATTTCTTGATACATGACAAACGATAAAAACAAAGACCACGTTAGTCCCATGGAAGGAGCCGACGCGGTCTTCTATCGTTATCGTTTCTTAGCTATACTGCAGTCTGTCCTTATACCAAACGTCCGGAATCATCTTACGCTCCAGTTCCAACAATTCATGGATGATCTTATCCGCGTCACTGATGGAACTCACGAGCGGGTCGGTGAGCATCGCCCTTCTCAGCTTCTCGTAGCTCTGTTCCAGAACAGCTTCAACTGTAAGCTCATGCGTATCCAGTACAATTTCTTGCATACCTCTTATTCCACGTGGCATCTCGCCTACATGAAGTGGTTTCGCCCCATCCATATCTACATCGCACAGTAGTTCCAGGAACGAATCGTTATTCATATTAGTTACCGCGCCTTGATTGAGCGTATTGATGAAGAACTTTTTGCCCAAGCTCCCCACCATATTCTCGATGATGTCAGTCGCATGATCTGGTCCGAAGGTGCTCATATAATCGGCAATCGGGATGTTCCCTGCAAGAAAGTCATCCACCTGACGCCACATTTCGTCGTGACGCTCATATCTGTCCTCTGTCTCCCAGATCGATAATGGCGGAATGGCGTCCGCAGTTTTGCCAAGACCCTGCCAATACCGAACGTATTCCTTCGTATGCGCCGTACAAGTAGGAATGATTCCGAAAATATCATACAGTTCATAGCTAATTGCATCGTTATACAGAGCTTTTGCGCCGCGATCACCACCGTTATTCTCATCACCTGCCATCTTACGCATGGCTTCTGCGATAGTGGGCATCACATTTGTTCCTTCATACTCGGCTTTGAGCAGCCAAGTGAAATGATTGACACCAGCGATACGAAAATCGAATTTCTGGTTGATCTCTTCAGTGAACTGGCTATTGTCTCCAATGATTCCGGCTCGTACAGCGTAATAGGCTTTTTTATGCGGCATATGATGACTATCGCACAGCGCAAATGATTTGAGCTTCGGTGCATAACGATGTAAAGCGATGCCGTGAACGGTAGACGGGTTAATATAATTGATCACCCACGCATCCGGACACAACTCCTCAATGTCTTTGGCGCATTCCATAATAACTGGCAGTTCCCGCATCGCGCGAAAGATTCCGCCCGGGCCAATCGTATCGCCGGAACACATGCGAATCCCATACTTTAGAGAAATCTGGCAGTCGATGCCCCGATATTTCACCGATTCTTCCGCAAAGCTGAGCACAACGAAGTCGGCTCCCGGTAGTACCTGTCTTCGGTCCACTGAACCCTCAATCTTTAGGGATACGTTGTTCTCCTTGGCGACCATTTCCGCTAGTTTTACCATTTTCGAGAGCCGTTCCTCGTCCGTATCCACCAAAGCCAGCGTTCCCTGATTCAAATATGGGGAGTGTACCATCTGCCAGATGGACTGACGACCGAAAAATAGGCTGCCCGCCCCAATAACAACTACCTTTGGATGCTGTGTACTTGTAGCATTCATCAATAACCCCTCCTCGTAACGATATAAGTTCATTATAGGTGAGTGAGCTGGAATCGGAATGTGTGATAGTTTTCAATACATGTCATATCGTACGATAGTTAACAAGAGATAAATCCTTTGTTATGATAGTGAAATATAAAGGATGTCATAAAGTCGAGAGGATTAGGTTGGATTAGATGCACACAGGAACTGTAAATATGAGTATAATCGACGAACTTTCGGAGTATATCACACTTCGCATGAGCTCTTATTTGGAACAAACGCATGACAGTAATTGGACGGAGCACAAGTCTCATTCCGATTATGATCTGTGGTTCATTACAGCAGGCTCCCTCAAGATTACCATCGATGGAATCGAGCATATGGCGGAAGCGGGTGACGTGGTGTTTTTTTATCCGGATATGCCCTATATTGCTTCCACGACCGGAGAGTTGTGCAGATTCGTATACATGCACTTTGATTTCAGCATCGCTGAGCAAAAGCGAATTCTCGGAGAGTTTCAACTCCCGGGCATTGTACCTGGCAATCTGATTCAAGAGGAATCAGCGCTGTTCACCTCGTCCTATCGAAGGTTCAAGAAGAGTAGCGGCGCTTCCGCCAGTCCACTTTACTTGAAAGCCTCTCTGCTTCTCGTCATCGCCAAAATTTTGGAATTACATAGGCAAGGGCTGTATCACGGTGAGTTTCTGAAAGACCGAAAACCGAGGAAGATCGAAGGAAGTCTGGAAGTTCTGCAGAACGTATTCCCATACGTGGATGCGAATCTGCATCGTGCCATCCGAGTTAACGAACTTGCCGCTATTGCCGGCGTCTCTGAGAAATATTTTATTTCGTTGTTCAAAAAAATTCTCGGTATTACACCGGGGCAATATATCAATCAGATCAAAATGAACCGGGCCAGAGACTATCTGTATGAGAAAAAATATACGATTCAGCAAATTGCCGGATTTCTGGGTTATCCCGACCCCTTTACGTTCTCCAAAGCATTCAAAAAATTTTACAACGTGCCCCCTTCCAAATTTGAATAAAATACCGCAGACAAACAAAGAGGCAACCGGTCCATCCGGCTGCCTCCCCAATTGATGAATCCTTGGTTATTCAGGGTTTAGTTTACGTACAGGTCCCTTCAGCGTCCCTCATACTCAAAAGGAGCTTCAGTGGAATACATCTCATGGAAAAATCCTTTATACGGTATATCCTCTTCCAGACATTTAATGAGATACAACAGTTCTTCGTTAGCTTCCGGTTCTTCGCCAGCACGCTGCATTTCCTCAAATTGACCTAGAATATTCTCCAAGAGAGTGACTTGAATAAATAAAGGCAGCTTCTCCAGCATCGAATCTTCGATCTTGGTTTCGGAAGTATATCCAGCGAGGGCGGTTTGGAAATAGTCATCCATGAACTGTTTGCGTTTATCCGCATTCGGCTCAAATTGAATCCAGCCGACGCCATGTGTCCATAGATCTGCCAGATCATACATATACCAACCGAAGCATGAATTATCAAAATCATACACGGTGATCTGACCGGTATCAAAATCGATCGAGTAATTCCCGTCATTATAATCAAAATGGATCATGCCGAATGTCTCTTGGTTTGTATCCAAACCTTCTAAGGTATTCAGAAGCTCAACCATCTTCTCCTTAAGCAGAGGAAATGATTCAGGTACCAGGTTATCGATATATTCACCGCTGTAATTGTCAATCAAATGATGCCGGCGATGGACGGGAGTGTACCCTTTCGATAGCTGATGCATTCTGCCCAGAACTTTACCGCTATTATAATAGTATTCGCTAAGTGGAACGCCTTCCCGGTACTGATAATGGTTCTCTACCAGCAACTTCCCTGTGGCCTTCACAAACATACAGATAAAGAACGTATGCTCACCATAAGTGACCTCTTCTAACAGATCGCCCTTTTTCGAGCTGACTAAATTCGAGACACTTGCACCGTGCTCAAACAGATACCGGACATACTCCAGTTCGGCAATGTAATCTTCCCGCCTTCTGTCAGGCAAAAAAGACACCCGTAGAATTAGCGATTCACGCCCCTCTTGCTCACAGGTGTAAACGACATTACGTCCACCCTCATGAGGCGGAATAAGCTGAATATTGTAACCCTCCAGATGAAACAGCTCGGGTACCAGCGTCAGTACATGTGTATTGCTGATATTAACAGCTTCGTTAAAATTAATAATAATCTCCTCCAGTAAACATTGTTTGGACGGTTTCCCGCTCTGCAATGTCCACAAAAGGAATCCCTATAACGCAAATATCCTTCTGTGAACCTAAAGCACAATCACCTTGTTAGACATTGAATTCACTCCTCTTGTTTGAATATCACAATTTTACATAATTATCCCTGATTTTACTAGTGTAAAATAAAGAACCGCCCATACGGGCGGCGTGTAAGAATTTTGTATAATCACAGGATTTCTCCATTAGATTCAATAACTTGTTTGTACCAGTAGAAGGAATCCTTGCGGGTTCTTTCCAATGAACCATTGCCGGCATTGTCTTGATCTACATAAATGAAACCATAACGTTTGCCCATTTCAGAAGTCGAGCAGCTAATGATATCGATAGGTCCCCAGCTAGTGAAACCCATCAATTCAACGCCGTCAGCGACAGCTTCTTTCATCTGTTCAATGTGGCTGCGCAAGTAATTGATGCGATAAGGGTCATGCACTGCCCCGTCCTCTTCCGGTGTGTCGATAGCACCCAGCCCGTTCTCAACGATGAAGAGCGGCATCCGGTAACGATCATACAATCGGTTCAGCGCGACGCGAAGACCAATTGGATCGATAGGCCATCCCCATTCGGTAGCTTTCAGATGCGGGTTTTTGATCTGACTGACCAGCATACCAGAGTTGCTGTTGTCATTGGGGTCATATTTTCCGATATACGTCATGTAATAACTGAAAGCAATAAAGTCCACGGTATTGTCCCGGATAATGGCATCGTCCTCAGGAGCTTTAACCAGTTCAATGCCGTTTTCCTCAAAATATCTTTGCATATAGGATGGGTATTCGCCTCGTGCCTGCACCTCTGGGTAGAACAGGTTCATCTGATCTTCCTTCAGCGTCTGCAGAACGTCCTCCGGTTTACTAGAAGCAGCATACGTTTCCAGACGGCAGATCATACAGCCGATTTGTGCATTCGGCATTTTCTCTTTTCCGCTTTTGACAGCCAGCGCACTAGCTACAAACTGATGATGCGTTGCCTGATAAGCCACTTGCTCCGGGTTTCCCTTGATTTTATCTTCCAGAATGCCGCCGCCAGTATACAGACTTGTCAGCATCATGTTCATTTCATTGAAGGTGATCCAGTATTTCACTTTGTCTTTGTAACGGTCGAACAGCGTATTGGCAAATTTCAGATACAGATCGATCATCTCGCGGCTTTCCCAGCCGTTGTATTTGCGGGTTAACTCTACGGGCATCTCGTAGTGAGAGATCGTTACGAGCGGCTCAATGCCGTATTTCAAGAGTTCGTCGAGCACGTTATCATAGAAGGCAAGACCAGCTTCATTGGGAACTGCTTCTTCTCCTGTTGGGAAGATCCGTGTCCACGCGATCGAAAGACGAAACACTTTGAAACCCATCTCTGCAAACAAGGCAATGTCTTCTTTGTAGCGATGATAGAAATCCACGCCGTTCCGTTTCGGGAAATATACGTTGGTGTTACCGCTCAGATATTCTTCCAATTGAACAGAATCCACGTCGAAGGTAAAATCCTTGCCATTGCGCTCCTCGTGAGGAACGAATGGAGCCATGTCTGAGGTAGAGAGTCCTTTGCCGTCTGCGTCATATGCACCTTCGAGCTGATTGGCAGCGGTAGCTCCGCCCCATAAAAATCCTTCAGGAAATGAGTGTTTAATTGTTTTTGTCATGTTATTTCTCTCCTTTTTTGTATGTGGTATGCATGAAGCTGTCAACGAACGGTGAGGAGAAGCAATTCATTCATTGGAATCACCCCCTTCACCTGAACAGGTACTACATCGAGGTAATCCGGCGTATTGGTTACAATGACTGGTGTCACAAGATCAATACCCGCACCCTGGATGCCATCCATATCAAATTCCAGAAGCAAATCACCCTTCTTCACTTCTTGTCCAGCAACAACCTTCACGTCAAAATATTTCCCTTTGAGCGACACACTGTTTAGTCCAACATGAATGAGAATGTCGATTCCACTGGATGAGGTCAGCATAATCGCATGTTTACTTTTGGCAACCAACGTGACCGTTCCGTCAAAAGGAGCTGTAACACGTCCATCCTGCGGACGAATGGCAATACCTTTCCCGGTCATTTCCTCGGCAAACGTTTGATCCGGAAGCTCTGCGAGCGGCACCAATTCACCAGTAAGCGGGCTGAACACCTCCCCTTTTTTATCCTCAATGGAATGTACTGTGACAGGTGTCACCGGTTCTTGAGAAAAGGCAGTGGCTGTATCCTGTTCCTTTTCGGTTAATGTTTGTATTGAGTCGGACACGGAGGAATTGCGTGCATTTGGCTCATCCCACTTGAGCAGCAAAGTCACCACGAAGGAAACGCTAAAGCTGATGCCAATTCCGATTAATGCATACCAGAAATTGGACATGCCACCATTCGGGCCAATGTATAACGGAAGTGAAAGCAATCCTGGTACAGCAAAACCGAAGCATTTCAGACCCACTGCGGTAATAAAGCCACCCCCTGCTGCTCCACCGATGAGTGAAGCGTAAAATGGTTTTTTTAGCTTCAAGGTGACACCGTACAGTGCAGGTTCAGTAATGCCAAGCAAAGCAGATATGCCACTGGATAAAGCAATGGATCTCATTCTTTTATCTTTGGTCTTGAGGAAAACAGCCGTGACTGCACCAGCCTGACTCATATTGGTTATCAGGTTGATCGGCAGCAAAAGCACGTCATATCCGAGTTTGCTCAGATTCTGCAATGTGCCCGGGAAGAATGCATAATGCATTCCCGTCATAACAATCAGAGGCATGAGGCCGCCAAGAATAATGCCGGTTAACGGACCCGAATGGGCAAAGAGCCAGGAAGTGCCCATTTCCAGATAGATGCCCATGTAATTCCCTAGGGGGCCAATCGCAATTAATAGAATCGGCACCGTGATGACTAGCACAATCATCGAGGTAAAGATGACTTTGACTGGACCGGGAATAAAACGATCCACCCAGCGATGTACATAACTCAGAAGCCACACACCCAGAATAATGGGAATAACGGACTGGGTGTAATTCACAATGGACACGGGCAGCGAGAGAAAACGAATCGGTTCAAGCTGGTTTGCCAGATACGCGTTCAGAATCGTAGGATACAATAAAGTTCCTGCAAGCGTCAGGGCGATATATTCATTCACTTTGAACTTTCGGGCTGATGATAGAGCCAGAAGGAATGGCAAGAAATAAAAGGCCGCATTTGCGATGGAAGACAGAACTTGATACTCACCGCTGTTCTCCTGTATCACTCCAAGTGTAACGAGCAGTGCCAGAATCCCTTTTAACATCCCGGTACCTACGATGGCAGGCAGAATCGGAGTGAAAATGCCGGAGATCGTATCCAAAACAGCATTAATCCCTTTAGAGCGTGGCGCGTCTGTTTCGGGCCTCGATATGCCACTCTGCTTCATCTGATTCTCGATCTGCTCATATACGGCTGCAACCTGGTTGCCAATTACCACCTGAAACTGATCGTTCTGAAACTGAGCGCCAAGCACACCATCAAGCGCTTTGATCTGTTCCAATTGAACTTTGTTTTGCTCTCGAACGTTGAAACGAAGCCGTGTGATGCAATGCCAGGCTTGGGTAATATTCTCTTGCCCTCCTGTTAACTGGATAATTTCTTTGGACAACTCCCGATGATTCATGTTGCTTCCTCCTTTTTTGGCGAAAAAAAAACCAAATGTAATACCGGCCCGCCGCAGATGCGGAGTCGGAAACATTTGGTGGTGCCTGATCGAATCAGTAACACTCCATATTCAATTCATATTGATGATGGTATAACTTCAAACAGGTTGTATGGAGATTAATCCGTATCGGTACGGGATGTCACTCTCTCGATGTGGATCATGAGATATACCATCTCATCGGGAGTAATCACGAATCCGCGTTGCTGCTCCATCGCCTCCTTTATTTTGAGTGCGCATTGGAAGCTGACAGGATATCGCTCCGACAATACATCATATAGAAATTGCTGATCTTTGAACGAGAGCACTTCCCTGTTCAACTGACGAACAATGAAGTATCTCAGATGGGTGATGAACCTGGAAAAATCAGCAGATTCCTGATTCAGTGCCATTCCAAAATGTTCTGTCATGATACCTAAAATGTCATTAATCATCTGTGTAATTTTAATCGTTTGGTTCATACTGCCCGACTCGAATTGTGAGTTCACGAAATGAAGGGCAATAGAGCTTGATTCACCAGATGGCAATGAGACTTGAAAAGCATCATTGATTTTTTGAACTGCCCATTCTCCGGCACGGTATTCGGCAGGATATAGATGGCGAATGTCCCAATGAAGCGGATTTTGCACATCCACGCCTTTTTTGAAACGATCCAGCGCAAAATGAATATGGTCCGCAAGTGTTAACAGGATCGAGTCATTCAGCTTTTTTCCGATCATCGTCTTGCCTTCTTCAATAATCTGATCCGTAATGTCAATGACTTGCAGTGGGATATCACTGAGAAATTGCTCAACTCGCTGATATTTATCATTTGAGCCGATTCGGAACATTTTCTGGATCTGGCTCTGCTCAATCGGCTGTCCTTTTACTTTTTTGAAGCCAACACCCGTTCCGATGACAATGACTTCGCAGCCTTCGGCGTCTTCCGCCAGTGCAATGTTGTTATTTAACGATTTTTTAAACCTCATGATGCAATCACCCCCAGTATGCAAAAAGCACCACCAATGTCCAATTCACAAGTAATAAACAAACTTGTGAAATCCAGACTTTGGTGGTGCCTGATCGAATCAGTGACACTCCTTATATAGCTGTATCTTATATCAGCTATGTAATCGTTGTCAATACCATTACTCTGGAATTGTTCTGCAGGTGGTTCATCGTGTAACTTTCCCTCTATAAATTGACATCAAAACGAAAATCCTATTCGTCTGGAGTTTTATTTTCCTGAGCATCATAATAGTATCGAATCAGAATATCCTGATCATAGTTGCCAAAACCTTTGCCAAACAGGGTGAGTCCGCCTCGGCCAGCTACGCCCTCTTCCGGCTTCAATCCAAAGGTCCAATAGGTGGATGCATCCAGCTTCAGGTCTTGAACGCGCACGTCCGAGATGCGCTGACCATCAATAAACGTGCCTTCCCCGTTAATACGCAGCATTTTCAATACACCATACTGGTTGACATCCAGCTTCCACCATAGTGGCGTATGTTTACCTTTCCGATCCCCGAAATCACCAGGGCTTGTCCAAGTACCGAGGTCATTGCCGTTAAGGGTAAAGCGAATATCAGAAGGCCAGTTTTCGTTCACCTTTGGCGCTTCCGAGCTTAATTCAAGGGAAATTTCAATCTCTCGAAGATGCTGATCATTATACAGATAATTGGGAATCTTATATTCAAGAAAACCTCGCGCCATCCAAAGGATTCCCGCGTTCACCCGATCCGGGTCCATAAAGCAGGCCGGTGTGTCGTACTGTCCAATCATTTGCGTAGTTGTCGCAATCCCGCAGGTCGGCCACGCTTCATAATCTGTATATTGACCTACCGGTATGGATATTTCATGGTAAGGAGCGTCAACAGGCTCTGGTGACAGGTTAATAGTCATGAACTCTCGTACGATAAAACAGTACTTATAGGTTCCGCCGTTCTCCCGTTTCATTCGGCTACCGACAATTCCGGCTTTTTGCAGCTTGCTGACATGTGTACTTACAATAGCTTTGCTCAGAAAAAGCTTTTGGGCAAGCGCATTGATATGCATTTCCCTGTTTTGTAGCAGCAGGCGCACAATGTTTAAACGGGCTTCACTTGCCAGTGCCTCGTAAATTAGCAATGAAGCTGCATCTGTCCCAAGCATCATGATGTTCACTTCCTTTTTTGAGTAAAATCGATCTATTTCAATTTCAGGATTCGTTATTTTGCGAACTCATAAAAATGAACTTGCTCAATATATAAGCATTATGGTACATATTAGATAACAAATCAATGAGTTGATTTTGCTTTTATGCGAACTCATCTTGAAATAAAGTTTCTTACAACCCTAAAATTAATTCTATGGAGGTTTTCCCATTGCTTACATCCAAAATGCTTATCGATAAAGACTTTCAGATTGCTGAAGTAGATCCGCGTGTCTATGGTTCATTTATAGAACATCTGGGACGGGCCGTATACGGCGGTATTTATGATCCAGGTCATCCTACGGCAGATGCTCAAGGTTTCCGTCAGGATGCCATTGAAGCGATCAAAGCACTGAACGTACCCATCGTTCGTTATCCGGGCGGCAATTTCGTATCCGGTTACAATTGGGAGGACGGCGTTGGTCCGATAGCCGAGCGTAAACGCAGACTTGAACTGGCATGGTGGACGATTGAAACGAATGCCGTTGGAACGAACGAATTTGCAGATTGGGCCAAACTGGTTGGAACCGAAGTGATGATGGCTGTAAATCTGGGTACTCGCGGCATTGATGCGGCCAGAAACCTGATCGAATACTGCAACCACCCATCTGGCACATACTGGAGTGATCTGCGTATCTCTCATGGTTACAAGGACCCGCATAAATTCAAAACGTGGTGTCTTGGTAACGAAATGGACGGACCATGGCAGATTGGTGCAATGACTGCATATGAATATGGCCGTATTGCCAATGAGACCGCTAAAGCGATGAAATGGGTAGACCCTGAGATCGAGCTTGTGGCCTGCGGCAGTTCCAGCCGTGACATGAGTACATTTGCAGATTGGGAAGCAACCGTACTGGATCTCACCTATGAAAATGTGGACTACTTGTCCCTGCATCAGTATTACAACAACAATAAAGACAACACGTATGACTTCCTGGCGACATCGCTGGATCTGGATCAATTTATTGATAGTGTGGCTTCAATCTGTGATTTTGTACAAGCCAAGAAACGCAGCAAAAAGAAATTAATGCTGTCTCTGGATGAATGGAATGTCTGGAAATCCATCGGCACAAGCCGTATGGAAGAACGGTGGCAGATTGCGCCTCCAGAGTTTGAAGATGTGTATACTCATGAAGATGCACTGGCTGTGGGCTGTTATCTGATTACCATACTCAAGCACGCCGATCGTGTAAAAATGGCTTGCCTTGCTCAGTTGATTAACACCATTGCACCAATCATGACAGAAAATAACGGAGCGATCTGGTTCCAGACGACGTATTTCCCGTTCATGCATGCATCCAACTTCGGTCGTGGTACGGTGTTGCGATCCATCACAACTTCACCTAAATATGATTCCAAAGACTTTACAGATGTGCCTTACCTTGAAGCGATCAGTGTGCATGATGAAGAGAACGGCACGATCACAATCTTTGCGGTGAACAGACATCTGGATGAGCAGTTGGAACTGAATGTGGATCTGCGTTCCTTCGGAGAAACCACATTTGTGGAGCATATCGTATTGGAGAACAACGACTTGAAAGCCACCAATACCAAAGAAAACCCACGTAACGTTGTTCCTCACAACGGTGGATATACAACGGTTGACCAAGGTAAAGTGCAAGCAGTCTTGAACAAAGCATCATGGAACGTGATTCGCCTCAAAACCAAACAGTCTTAAAGGCTTAATAAGAGCGGGATTGAATTCTCTCCTACTCTGCAACATCAGCATTGTTTTTCGCACCGCGTGCAGCTCCCTGCGCGCGGTGTTTTTTTGCTGTATGATGGCAAACGTCCGAACTACATAGTTCCAAAGTTAGATTTTAGACGCGTATTTGAAACCTCAGTTTTTATTCCTCGCAACGAACGAATTTAACGAACACAGGGAGTCTTATTTAACCCGTTTAGGGCGGATTCTAATTCTAACGAACACAGGAGAAGTTATGCTGCAGAATCAGCCCCTTTTCCACACTATATCTTACATTTTGCAGCAAATAGGGTGTGTCATGTTCGTTAGAATTTTAATGGCTTGATATTGACCCGGATAAGGTTTCTGAGGTTCGTTAGCACTGAGCAAGCATGCGAAATCGAGCTGGTTCGAACCTCATATACAGCATAAGCAAATAAGCCACCCTCCGTTTGGCGTACGGAGAGCAGCTTGCAGTTAAGCATCTAGCGAAGAAGCTGAAACAGAACAGATACGAAGATAAGGAACAGAACAGATCAGAAAGAGATCAGATCACCCAACATACTAGCAATGCTTCCTTCCCATTATGCAACGAAGGTTGTGTTCTATTTCACGATTTTCATTTCAAGTATTATCCTTGTTGTGCTTCCTCTTCACCTTCGGTTTCAGCCTGAGCTGCTTGGTTTGCTGGAGTCATCAGCCCTTGAACTGCACCCATAAATGGCTGAATCTGCTTAATCATGCCATACCCCATTTTGACCACAGGTGTAAACCGCTGGATCATGCCAAACAACCGCATGCCACCGCCTAACATACCTCCAATCGACCCTGCACCGCCAAAGCCACCTAACATTGAGCCTAGCATAGGCATGAAAGAGGATACCTGGGCTTGCCTAGACGTTGAGCGAGACATCGACCGGGATCGTACTTGCGACTTACGTGTGCTGTTCACCCGTTTACGGTTTCGAGAGGATGCTGTTTTTCTCGTAGCCCCTGCCTTAGGTTTGGTTTTGCGAGCACTGCCTTCAGATGAGGGTGCTGTGATTGCGGCCTGAGTAAGCTTTCCGCCCCCGGTAAGCACTACGCCTTCGCTGTTAACACCAGAGATGTACCCGACGTACGTCTCGCCATTATGAAGAGTCACGCAGACTGGGCGATCCTTGAGCCGTTTCACCCGGACGTGTATTTCATTGGTTTTAGCCATGGAATTCACCTCACTTGACTTGATCTACTTCAGTCTACGCAATGGGTGGACGACTTGCCTGTGCGAATAACACATCCGTGTGCCGAAAGCAGGAAGATTCTAACACGGCTCCTACCTCAGATATGCTCAATATACATCTCATTCAAAATATGACCCATACGATATGTGTGCTCTGCCAATTCAGATTTCACATATGATTCAATATCACTCTTTTCGATACTGTACAAGACCTCCATTTCTTTAGAAAAAAGAAGGTGTCCTTCATTGATTTTCTGCTCCAACGAGATTATCTGTTTGGGTTTCAGATCACCACCGAGCACCTGCTGAAGTGCTTGCACATATGTTTCAAGAGAACGCGCTCCGACAATTTTTATACCCTGATTCTCTTCATTCACAATGATAATTGATGGGAAACCTCTAACTCCCAAACCAGCGACACTCTCAAAGTCTTCCTCTAATAAATCTTGTGCAGATTGCTGTGCAGCCGCCTCAACCACTTCTTTTCCATTCAAGCCCAGTTGATCAACGATATCCGCCAGCACATCATCTTCTCCAATATTTCGATTAAATGCAAACACGGCTTCACGCGCACGTCTTAAGAAGTCCTGCTCTTTACCAGGGTGTGTACTCTGAATGACCTTAAATACGCGAGATGGCGGATAGGAAGAAAGTATTGGATTATCGTGCCATAAGGAACCGTCGATAGGCATGCGTGAATGCTCACCCACTTCCTTCCAATGCGCTGCAACGTCCGAAGGTTTCTGAATCCCGTTAGCGCCATCCGAGAAACCATTCCAGCTAGCCAGTAGCCCACCCATTTTAATTTGCAGCGTAAAATAATGGCCGTATTCCTCAACAAACCGATGAAGCACAGGCTCAAGCGCCCAACAGTGAGAGCAGATCGGATCTGTTGCGTAATATAGAGTTATCCTTTTCTCAACATGATTCAGATTGATTTCTTGCATCGCCTCTTCTTCGCTCACACCACATATGCCTGTTTCCAGATCACACATCATAGATTCGTTACTCACGTTTATCCCGCCTTTATATTGTCTTATGAATTGATTTTCTTGTGTTAGTTTGATTATAATGTCTACAATCTTCTGAACAAGTACGATTCTTTTTCTGACTTAGTATCAAAAAGTATACTATTGGAGGGTATCAAGTGAAATACGAGTTTAATTTCGATCAGTTATGTCCAGCGACTTATGCATTTCAGGTTATTGGAGGCAAGTGGAATCTTCCGATCCTGGCAATCCTCAGTGAAAATGACTGTATACGTTACAATGAATTAAAAAGAAGACTGCCTGGCATTACCGGAACGATGTTAACGAACTGTTTGAAGGATTTGATTCATTCCGGCATCGTGCATCGGGAGCAATATAACGAGGTGCCACCGAGAGTGGAGTATTCGCTCACAGAATCAGGCAAGGAATTGGTTCCTTTAATTGAATCCATGGTAATATGGGGTCAGAAAAATATGACAGCAGGCGTGAAGCAACAAGAACTATAATTCCTGGCCTAGTGTAACCCCTTATCATAGATGTTCATTTTTGAATCGCTCTGTACACTTTGTTCAACGACAAAAAGGCTATTTCACTGGATCATCATGTCCTTTGAAATAGCCTTTCCTTTATAAATACAAGACGGCCGCTTGTTTACGACGTGTACACATCTAACTATTCAGGTCGTCATCTTCCTCATTTCCTAAATACATAACCGTTTTTTCTCCATCAACCAATCGAATGATCTGCTTTCGTAATTTTGCAGGAAATAAAGGTAGTTCGTTTATATTTTTAATTTCGAGCCATTCATATTCCACTTGATTTTCGTCACTTGGCAGAATAGAACTATCTTGGTCCATCAAACCTATGTACTCGCATAAAAAAACAAAATCTACACGATGAAGAGCTTCACCGTATACACCTTCAATGACAAATTCCAGTGATAACGGTTCTACATCTATTCCGATTTCTTCCGCAACTTCACGCTTCACAGCATCCGTCAGGGTTTCACCTGCATTCTGGCTCCCACCAGGCAGAATGTAGATGACTTCATCATTATCATCCTGCTTCATTGCAAGCATTCTCCCGTCTTTAATGATCAATGCTTTTGCAGAATTTCTAATCTTTCTCTCCATTGCTAATCCCCCATATATTCTGTAAAGAATATTTTAACACATACATCTAAACAAATTCTGAACAATCAAATCAACTCACTCTTGGCGACCTCCATGAAAGCAGCCATAGACGGAGAGATCCATTTTTCCCGATGCCAGAGCATTTGCGCAGAAAAGGATACATCTGATAAATCCCACGGCAGTGCAACCACTTCCCCTTCTCTCAACTCTTTCTTCAAAGCCATTTCAGGCAATAAAGCGATCCCTAGACCAGCCACAACACATTGTTTAATGGCTTCTACACTATGAAACTCCAGCTCTGTCAGAGCATCCACACCTTTCTTTGTTATGGATTGGTCAAAATAAGTGCGATACGAACAGTTCTTTTCGGTCAGTAAAAAATGCTGTTTGTGGAAGTCATCGATGACCAACTCGGAACGCGATGCTAACATATGATCGGGAGAAACCACCATTTGAAAGGTCTCATCCTTTAAAAACTCTGACTGAAGGTCTTTGGAATTAATAGGCTCATCCAATACAAAAACGACATCGGCATGCCCTTCTCTCAGACTCGATTTAAGCTCTTGCCCAGACAAGGGGCGGAACAATAACCGCACACCAGGATATTCCGCTCGGAAGCGTTTGAACAAAGCTGGAAGAAGATATGCACACAGCACTTCGTCTGCTCCGATCACAACCGTTCCCGCCAATTCTCCGTGCTGACTGGATATGCACTTTGCTTCCTCTACGTCGTTTAATATCTTAGTGGCGTACGGCAGAAACTGTTGGCCAGCATCCGTTAACACGACCTTTTTGCCTAATCGATCCAGCAATTTCACCCCAAGCTCTTCTTCCAGCGATTTGATTTGCATGGTTATGGTAGACGGTACATAGCTCAATAATTCAGCAGTTTGACTAAAGCTGCAGGTCGATGCAAGTGTCCAAAAGGTTTTTAGCTGGCGTATTTCCATGAGTCAGGCACCTCCTAAGTTCAAAATAAATGAATGATATGTTCGATAACGTTTCGTTGAATTGATAATAGACGTATTGTAGAGTGAAATCAAGTTATTACTATTTTATAAGGAGAATCAATCTATGAACGATTATGAAACATATAACCTTGGAGATACATTACTTCAATCGGGACAACAGCTCCCTCAAGCCTTTATCGCTTACAAGACCTATGGAAACTTAAACGCGGCAAAGGACAATGTTATTGTTGTCCCAACATGGTTTGCTGGAATTCACACAGATAATGAATGGTTAATTGGAACGGACAAAGCACTGGACCCCAGTCGTTATTTTATCGTTGTGCCCAATATGTTGGGTAACGGATTATCATCCTCTCCAAGTAATACCCCTGCCCCATATGATAAGGACAACTTCCCTCTCATCTCCATGTATGACAATGTGCATGCCCAACATCAACTCATCACTCAAAAATTCGGTATCTCCAAAATTAAACTTGTTGTGGGTTGGTCGCTGGGAGCCATGCAGGTTTATCAATGGGGAACCAGTTATCCTGAGATGGTCGAGCGTATTGCTCCCTTTGGCGGAACGGCAAAGAGCAGACCCCATACACAGTTGGTATTCGAAGCAATGATCGCGGCGTTACAGGCAGATTCGAATTATAAAAATGGTAGATATGAGCGCCCTCCGGTTGCCGGTCTCGCAGCGATGGGAAGAGCTTATGCTCCATGGGGGTTCTCGCAGGCGTACTATTTGGAGAAATTGTACCAATCTGAGGGTTACGACTCCTTGAAATCTTATGTAGAAGATTACTGGGATCAAGTATTTCTTCCCTTCGATGCTAACGACTTGATTACCATGTTGCGTACAGGAATCTATGGAGACATTAGCGATAATCCCGTCGATGACGGCAACTTCGAACAGGCGTTAAGCAAGATCACTGCTTCTGCACTCGTTATGCCAGGATCAAGTGACTTGTTTTTCACGCCAGAAGACAGTTCGTATGATGCTCAGCATATGCCAAACGCGGTGTATCAACCTATAGAGTCCAAGTGGGGACACTGCTTTGGAATCGGAGCAAATGAAGAGGATTCACTCGTTATCGATCGTCATCTAAAGCAATTTTTGGAGACATAAGTAAAAAAAGAAGGAGCACAAAGTAAAAAAAGTGCACAAAGCTCATTTCTCTTTTCTCCACTACAACTCAAAAGTAAAAAAAGATACCGGTTCTCGTCAATAACCTTTATATCACGTTCCCCCTTTCTCGTTTAGAATATTTTCAAGTAAGCGTTATTGAAATATGATGACTGATAAGGGGGAAAAGAAATGAACAAGAAAACGAAAGCCTTAGTCTTGTCTGTGTGCATGTCAACCTTATTACTCGCAGCCTGTAGCAATGGAAGCGGTGCCGATAAAGGTTCAACGACGGACACGGATTCCAACGAGGCTGGAACGACAACCATTCACACCGTAACATCAGAATACACTTCAGCAAAATATCCAAAGGGCGACGATATCACCAACAATGTATGGATTAAGCGATACAAAGAGAAGTTTAATATCAATGTCAAAACAGACTGGGTCAGCGATGAGTACGATACAAAACTCAATTTGGCTATCGCATCGAACGATCTTCCTGACGTATTCAGAGTTAATCCATCACAACTGAGACAGTTAGTCGAAGCAGATATGGTCATGGACCTTTCCGAGGTCTTTGATCAACACGCTTCAGATCGTCTCAAAGGTTACATGGAAGCAGATGCGGACAGTTACGAATCTGGAAAGAAGGACGGTAAGCTGTACGGAATACCACAGATGCACTGGGGATTAATTGAACAACCAGACTTCATCTGGATCCGGAACGACTGGAAAGAAGAATTGGGTGTCCAAGATCCAAAATCTGTGGAAGACATCAAAAATATCGCACTAAAATTCATGGAAAAACACGGTGGTTATGGTATAGCGGTAGACCAATCGTTGGATTACCTCAACCTGCTGGCCATTGCATGGAATGCGCATCCAGATATGTGGATGGAGGATAGCACTGGAAAACTCGTGTACGGCTCCGTGCAGCCTGAGATGAAAAATGCGCTGGCTGAGTGGTCAGAATGGTACAAGCGAGGCATTATTGATCCGGAATTTGCAATCAAAGACTTTAATGCGATGAACGCTGATATTGTAGCCGGCAAAGTGGGAATGCAACCTTATTACCAATGGTGGGGTTATAATCCGGGTGTCGACACAGTATCCAATCTGGGTAAGGACGCTATCTTCTACCCTTATATCATCCCTACCGTTGATGGAAAAGAAGCCAAACAATCCATTTTCTTCGCCAACAACAATTATATCGTTATGAAAAAGGGATTTAAGAGCCCTGAAGAAGTGATCAAAATTTTGAACGACTATGCTTATATTGTGGATGAAGGCAATGGCAAGGAATCCACAGAAACGTTATCCGCCTTGCTGGACAACGATATTGCCCATGTTGTTGGAGCATTCCGTGTACTTAATCCGAATTCCGATTACGAGCAATTTGAGGCAGTCTCCGCTGCCCTTCAATCCAAGGATACCAGTGGACTCACAACTTCGGGTATGTGGCAAAAATATAACAACAGTGTGGAATTCATGGAGAATGCAACCCCAGGAGCAGTTGGTGATTATTTGCAACAAGGGGCTCCAAAGAATGCGTATGGTCTTGCCAAGAAAGTACTGGACAGCGAGAACTATACAAAGACGGCCTTATGGGGTGTTACGCCAGAAATACTTTCAAGCTACGGCACAACCTTGGATGATATCCTGACCGAAGGTTTCACCAAGATCATTATGGGTAGCGAAAGTATCGATTATTTCGATGTTATTGTCCAGAATTGGCGTGCAGCCGGGGGCGATAACGCAACCCAGGCAGTTAATGAAGCCTACGGGAAGAAATAATTTCGTTTGTCACAAAGAGGGGACGAGGGTTATCTCTCCCCTTTATTTGATAGCGATTACATTTGGCGTACACTGAACGGAGGAATATGTATGTTGAGAAAATGGAAACAGCAGAGTGCTTACCATCTCATGTTGATTCCAAGCCTGGTCTTGGTCTTCATCTTTTGTTACATCCCTTTCTACGGACTTATTATTGCGTTTCAGAAGTACAATCCGGGCCTCGGATTCAACTCGCCATGGGTAGGATGGGATAATTTTACCCACATATTTAATCAGCCAAACTTCGTAAGAACGATCTGGAATACATTGTACATGTCTGTCTTTAAGATTATCGGTGGTATAATCGTGCCCGTAATTTTCGCATTACTGCTTAACGAGGTACTACACAGTGGAATCAAACGTACATTCCAAACTCTTGTCTACATTCCGAACTTCCTCTCTTGGGTCATTATGGCCGGCATTATGCTAGATATCCTTAGCTCCGACGGCATTATCAATACATTTCTAAGTGTATTTGGGATTGCACCGATCTCCTTTCTTGGCACACCCTCTATTTTTCCTTGGACGATGATTGTGAGTGACATATGGAAAGGTTTCGGGTTTGGCACGGTTGTTTATTTGGCAGCCCTGACCAGTATTGATCCGGGACTTTACGAAGCCGCGGTGATCGACGGAGCGAAACGGTGGAAACAAACCATCTACATTACGTTGCCTCTCCTCATGCCAACCATTGTTTTAATGACCGTACTTTCACTTGGAAACGTACTCAATGCTGGCTTTGACCAAATCTATAATCTCTACTCCCCTGTTGTCTATCAGACCGGTGATATTATTGATACCTATGTCTACCGTTTAGGAATTCAACAAGCGCAGTATTCAATTGGTACCGCTGTCGGGTTATTTAAATCGATCATTTCCAGTGTTCTCGTTGCTGTATCATACATCCTGGCTTACAGAGTGGCTGGTTATCGTATCTTCTAAGAAGGAGGAACTCACATTATGATCTATGATAAAAGTATGAGCAGGCGTTTGTTTCTTATCATAAACTACACCATATTGCTTCTAATCTCTCTCCTATGTATCCTGCCGTTTATCAACCTGCTGGCTGTTTCATTCAGCAGCAGCGCGGCTGTATCTGCGGGGAGTGTTACGTTCTGGCCTGTGGAATTCACGACAAAAGCCTATGAGTTTGCATTAACTGGAGGATCATTTTTCTCCTCTCTCTGGGTAGCCATTCAACGAACCGTTATCGGAACGGTGGTGAATCTGGTTCTGATCGTACTGACGGCTTATCCCCTCTCCAAATCAAAACAAAAATTAATGGGGCGTAATATCTATATGGGATTTTTCATAATAACCATGTTATTCAGTGGAGGACTAATTCCAACTTATCTCGTGGTCGTCAAAATGGGACTAATCGATTCCATATGGTCTCTGATCCTGCCTGGGGCCCTTCCCGTATTCAGCATGATTATCCTCATGAATTTCATTCGGGGGCTGCCCGAGGAGATTGAAGAATCAGCAATTATCGATGGTGCTGGGCCTGTACAGGTATTGCTTCGTATTCTACTCCCACTTCTCAAGCCCGCTCTCGCTACGGTTGGTTTGTTCAGCATCGTTGCCCACTGGAATTCGTGGTTCGATGGCATTATCTATATGAACAATCCAGCCAATTATCCATTACAAAGTTACCTCCAGACCCTCCTGCAAAGTTTTGAGCAAATCATGCTGAAATCTGGGTCAGATTATACGCAGCTGTTGTCCATGATGAACGCCAGAACGGGGCGCGCCGCTCAGATGTTCCTGGGTGCCATTCCGATTTTGCTCGTGTATCCATTCTTACAAAAATATTTCACCAAAGGTTTGGTGCTAGGTAGCGTCAAAGGGTGAACAAAAGGGCTTGCAGTTCATACTGCGAGCCCTTTGTTTATATCTAAACTTATTTTTATGATCGCTGTACCGCATTATGAGATGCATAAATGAAAGCATGAATGACTATTTGGCTTCTATGATGGCAGGCAGCAGAATGGAGAAAATGGTACCTTCACCCATTTTACTCTCCACCTGTATTCCATAAGGTTTACCAAAATGAAGCTGAATCCGCCGCTGCACATTATGCAATCCAATCCCATTCGTTCCCATACTTGCACCGGGCTTCTCTTCCAATAGATTCTGCATCGTATGATGATCCATACCAACACCATTATCGCAGACCTCGATCACAACTTTATTCAGCTGTGATTGAATCCGAATGGTAATCATTCCGTCTTCCTCAAGCTCGGCCAGACCATGAAAAATCGCGTTCTCCACAATGGGCTGCAGGACCATTTTGGGCATCCGATAATCCAACACTCTATCCTCAATCTCGTATCTCATCTGAATACAATCGTAGTACCTGACATTCTGGATCGTTACGTAATTCGTTATATTATCAAGTTCCTCACGAATGGTTACGAGGGTCCCATCGGATTTTGTTGCATAGCGGAGCATCGAGATTAGTGCATCAGTCATTTCCACGATTTTATCAGCCTGCTGCATTGAGGCAATCCATTTCACCGACCCAAGGGTGTTATACAGAAAATGTGGCTTGATCTGGTCATGGAGCGCACGCATCTCGGCCTTGGCTTTCTCTATTTCTTCCTGCTGCATCCGTTCGACCAACCGCTTCAATTCATGCGACATTCTGTTGAATCGAATGGATAAATGTCCAATCTCGTCTTTTGATCCAATAGGTTCAACTTGTTCAAACTGACCTTTCTCGACTAGAGCAATATTCCGTAGCAGTTTTTTAATGGGAGTTGTGATCACGTGAGATAAAAAGATGGATATGACGGCAGCAAAAAGAACAATGACAATGGCAAGCGTCACCAGATTACGGCCCAATATTTTGCCATCAGCAGTCAGCTCATCCAACGGCATGTATAAGTACGTTGTCCATTTTTGCTGACTAAGGGGACTGGTCACCACGACATTTAGTGCTTCAGGCGGACGAACGTTGTCCCGGAACAGTGTCCCGATTAATCGTTCATTCACGTTATATACGATCTTGTCATCCTCATCAACGATCATGAATCTGGAGCGCAGCCCTTCCTGCAAGTTTCGATTGACGATTTCGATGAATTTGATATCAATGCTGACAACAATCACGCCAAGCAGTTTTCCACTAGTCACATCATGAATTTTGCGAGCGTGTGACACTGCCAGTATTTTATTCTCCAATTGCTCATCGATTCGTGTTGTGAGGGTAATGGTTCGATCCTTATCATGCATGAACTTTTTAAACCACAATTCGTTTGCTACTTTGAAGTTTGGATCAATGGGTTGATGTGGACTGACAAAAAGGTCTTGCCCCCCGTTCATATTGTAGAGGTAGATGGAGAATACGCGATCTTTCATCATGATATAATTCATCAGAATATTGTATGCGGCAATCTCATGTTGTTCATCACCCTCTCGCAGGAAATCCTGGATCGGAAAACTCCCTTCATGAGTCGCAGACAGATTGTCACTAAGCCCATTGCTGGCTAACAGCGTGATTTTCTCAATCTCCTTGAGGAACTCGTCAATGCGAATATTCGTCTGTTTGGCCAGATCGTTTAGCAACGTTGTATAGTTCTGTGCCAACAACCGTTCTGAAGAGTAATACGAATTGATTGTCATCACCAATACCGGAAGGATAATGACCGTCATACAGATCACCATAATTTTGTACTTGATTCGGAAGGGCCGAACATGCTTCATATGCTGCACCTCTATTCACCGATTACATTCATCCCTGCTGTAATTCTCGATATTCCTCAGGAGTGACACCTACCGATTTTTTGAAAATCTTACTGAAGTACGTGTAATTATGGTAGCCCACCTTTTCTGCGATTTCATACACTCTCATTCCTCTGCTCAATAGATACGCCTTGGCATGTTCAATTCGAACTCGGGTCAAGTACGTAATAAAGTTCTCTCCTCGTTCCTGTTTGAACACGCGGCTGAGATACGACGGATTCACACTAATTTGGCTAGCGATACTTTGCAGTGAGATATCTTCCGCATAATACTTGTCGATCAATTCAGTGGCGAGATCGGTGTAAGTGCTTTCCTGTTTGATTTGGGAATCGGTTTGGAAGTAATACGCAATATGAGCAAGCATATCTTGGTGGATATCCTCCCAATACTCCCCCTTTAGAACGATTTCATAGGGTGATTTTTCTGTTAAAGAAGGTGCACCTCTTTCCGTAGCTCGGGATAGATGGGAATGTATCGTTTCCATTACCATGATATATTGCTTGCGAATGCTATTCTCATCCGCTCGTAGCTGTTCCAGATTGGATCGGATTCCTTCAAGGAACTCTTCCGCCTTTTGGTTGTCTTTGCTTACCCACAACTTCAACAAATCTCGTTCTTGTTGCGGGCTTAAAGCCCCCTTAACTTCGTGTCGATCTGGGGATTGAACCATATCATCGTAATACAACACCTGGTTGCTTCCTGTGAAGAAACCCTGTTGTAGAGCCGTTTCTGCCTCTTGGCAGGCCTTCCTGATGTGAAGGAAACCGGAAGTCATTCTACTTACCCCAGCCGTGAGCGATAGATTCATAAAATCCTTGATCGAAGACAGCAATTTATTACATAGTTTATTCAAGTCGGCGTGTACAGATTGGCTCTCAGGAAGTACATTGACGATCACCCAATATTCAGAGGAACTTTCAACAAAAATCTCTTTCTCCCACTTCGATGGAATGATCTCTTCCATAATATTAAGAATCGAAAATCGTAGCAGCTTTTCCCCCTTCTCTACATATTTCCGCTTTGCATCCTCGTAATAGTTCACGATGAACTTCATGACAACCAACTGGTCCGAACGTATACGAAAATGCAGTTCTTCCGCTTTAGTGACCATATCTTCCTCACTAATGAATCCGCTTACAATATCTTGGAAGAAACTATCCTTTAGATATCTTAGGCTCTTGGAATAGTCGTGTATTATAGAGGGTGTGTTGGTTGGGTGAACATGTTCACTTTGCAGTTTCTGTCCAACAGTGCTCAGGAGGTCAATAAGGGAGGATTCGGTGATCTCACTTTTAATCAAGTAATCTGAAGCGCCAAGTTTTAGCGCCTCTTTCACATAATGAAATTCGTCAAAATTACTCAGGATGACATACTTACAGGTTTTCAGTACGCAGGATGCCTCTTGTATAAGCTGTAGCCCATCCATAATCGGCATCTTGATATCTGTAATAATTAGATCAGGCCTCACTTCAAGCGCAAGGCTTAATGCCTCTTTTCCATTTCCCGCCTCACCAACAACATAGAAATTATACTCTTCCCAATTCAGCATGGAACGAATTCCAACCCGCATGAGCAATTCATCATCTACGATCATCAATTTATACATGCGTATCCCCCAACATGAACCATTTTTAGATATTTTACCATTAAACGGACTCTTGCAAAGATGTCTAGCGAACCTTATTAAATTGCGGGTATCATAAATAACACTTTTACAGAACATACGTTCCTGTTATAATCAGATTATCGTATTTGGTGTAACATAACATGCCCGCCTGGAAAGGATACATATCATGAATTTATACAAGTTTGAATTAACGGTGAACGGATATCTATTACGTGTTCATTTCAGTGCATCTGAAGAAAGTGGATTGAAATGGTGCAAACGAGTTGCTTCTGAATTCCAGAATAACGTTGCCAATCTTGAGATCAAGGTTGATATACATAAAAAGCAGAAACAAAAGCATGCACGGCAATATCACGGAAAGCCATATTTGTATGATAGGACACTAAGGAAAAAGCCACTTGCGAAGAAAAATAAAACGGCTGAGTCATCTGCTGTTATGTAAAGGGAAATTAACATTGCCGCTTAACGAGTCTTCTCAATAGATAGACAAAAAGACTAAAGAACGGCTAATTGATGATAACATCAGTAACGTTCTTTAGTCTTTTATGAAGTACTATCGACACCTTGAGTAGGGCTGATATTCGTTTTTACGCCCCGGCGTCTCCAATCATTTGTCGTTCAATTTGTTTCATTTCATAAAAATAGCCTTTTTGCTCCATCA
Source organism: Paenibacillus xylanexedens (assembly GCF_017874615.1). Lineage (GTDB taxonomy): Bacteria > Bacillota > Bacilli > Paenibacillales > Paenibacillaceae > Paenibacillus > Paenibacillus xylanexedens. The sequence continues at coordinate 31,975 of NZ_JAGIKV010000012.1, read as the reverse complement.
GCTCGGAGAAAGAACCTGATTCTACAATCTTGCCTTGGTCCATGACCACAATCCGATCCATCTCTTCCAATCCCGTCAGCCGATGGCAGATCAGGAGAAGTGTATCTTCGGCAGCTTGTGCCAGAAGATGCTGCAACACACGTTGCTCTGTGACGTAATCTAGTGAAGAAGTTGGTTCGTCCAGAAGCCATAACCGTCCTTTGCGTAGCATGGCCCGTGCGAGAGCCAGCCGCTGCTTCTCACCATCCGACAGGTTCTCCCCTTTTTCATACACCATGTCGGTCAACAACTTATTCGGCAGTTGCACTTTATCCAGCACAGCCGACAGTTGTTTATCTGAATGTCCTTCTCCATTCAGCAACAGGTTGTCCCGGATGGTTCCCCGGAAGAAGTGGCTTTGCTGCAACACGACATTCGTCCCTTGCCAAATGCTCTCTTCATTCAGTTCCTTCACCGAAACATCGTTTAATCGTATATCGCCAGACGTTGGTGCGCGCAGCTTGAGTAACAAATCCATAATCGTTGACTTGCCTGACCCGCTCGGCCCGACAATCGCTGTTTTGGAGCCTGCTGCAAGTTGCAGGGATAGCTCCCTCAGCGCCGGTCTCCATTCCCCTTCATATTGGAAGTTAACACCGGATAGGTCAATCGAAACCGCCTGATCGGCTGAAACTTCACCGCTTGGCTGTACAGGTTGTACATCGGAGGTTGGCACCGTTTCCGCCAGTCGCTGAGCGGCGTGTTCGCTGTCCTGCTTATATAGAGGCAATATAGCCATTGCGGCAGCTTCTTCGAACACGGTCTGCGTGGCCAGGATCAACATGGCGAGGAATACACCTGCAAATGCTCCATCCACAATTAAAAAGGCGCTCAGTGCCAGTACTCCCCATGTAACAAGATACGTCACAAAAACGTGCATGGATTGCCCGCGCAGCAAGTGCGAAGCGGCTTGTTTCTGTTCCGTTGCCAATGCAGCGGAAGCCTGCTGAAGCTGTTGCTCACGCTGTTCCAATTGGCCGTATACTTTCAAATCCCTGAAACCATACAACACTTCGGTTACTTCCGTGGACAACAAGGCCCGTTGCTGGCGGACACGTCCGTATATTTTTCGCTGACCTAACAAGACAATACCTGGTACAACAAATGCTGTAATCAGCATACCTAGTACTAACAAACACGCAATCCAGATCGAAAAGGCCGAAGTGAACAGCATGGTAGCCAAAAACACCATAACGACCATGATGGGTGGATACGCGACCCGCAAAAAGTAATTTTGCAAACTTTCCACATCACCCACGATCCGCGCAAGCAGATCCCCGCTTCGGTTTTTGTTCAATATACCTGGCGTTACCGGGATCAGTTTGGCAAAAAAGGACGTCCGCAAACGGCTCAGCATGGAGAATGTTGCCCTGTGCGAATACAAGCGTTCCCCGTAGCGACTTGCGGCTCGAAGGAAACCGAGCAGTTTGACCATGGAAGTGAGTACAATTAAGGTGTACAACGGTGGTGCAAATACTGTTTGAGATATCATATAACCACTCGCGGAAAAGAGAGCTACCCCTGCTATGCCGGCGATAAATCCGCCCAATATCGAAAGCAAGATATCCTTGCGCTCCTGAATCATCGCTTTTGACAGAATCGTCAGCTCATTCATGCTAACCCTCCTTTCCGTTGTACATCCACCATCTCCGCGTATTGAGGCAGGCGTGCCAGAAGCGCTTCATGATGTCCTGAATCCACCAATACCCCATTATCCATAAACAAAATGTTGTCCGCATGTTGAATCGTATATAAACGGTGAGCCACCGTAATCATCGTTGCCGTTTTGGCTAATGACGCAATGGATTGTTGCAATACCCGCTCGGTGTGTAGATCCAGACCAACGGTGGGTTCGTCGAACAAAATAACAGCTGGTCGCTTCAGAAAAGCACGTGCCAAAGCAAGTCTTTGCTTTTCCCCACCAGACAGCCCCCGGCCACCTTCACCAACAAACGTATCCAAGCCCTGCTCCAATTGTGCAACAACGCCAGCAAGTCCTGCTTCATCTGCCGCCTGCTCAATTTCAGCTCTGGAGACGTTCCGACCCGCTCCAATCGCGATATTTTCGGCAAATGTACCTGCAAAAATATACGGATGCTGTGTAATGTAGCTAACACGTTCAAACCAAGCAGCCTCATCATGTTGCGAAAGCTGGCTTCCGTTAACCAGGACTGCTCCCGAATCTGGTTTCAGTAAACCGGCAATGAGATGAAGCAGCGTGGTTTTACCTGAGCCACTTTTGCCTACAATAGCGATCTGTTCTCCCGGTCCAATCAAGATCTGTCCTGTCTCAAGTCCAAAGGAATCAGGTGTGTACTGGAATCGGACATCATTCAGTTCAATGGTTGGTGGCATTGATATCAACTCGGCGCCAGTTGTACGGAGCTCTTCCGTCTTTGCAATTGTATCGACATTGGTTAATTCGCTTTGATCCGATCCTTCTTCCCGCTCCGTTTGTGTGCTCTTGATACTTGTTTCCTCAAGCATTTGTTCCACCTTACGAATGGCCCCCATACTGGTTCGCCCGCTGTGAAAAGCCGTTCCCGTATTCTTCAACAGACTGTAAAACTCGGGCACGAGCAACAACACGAGAAAGGCCGTGTGGAAGCTCATCGATTTGAAAACCAGTAATTGAATAGCCAGTTCAAGCGCGACGATACCAATGCTTAACATCACAATGGATTCCAGCATAAACGTATTTGTAAATGCAATTTTCAAAATGCCCATGGTGGCATCACGATACCCCAGACTGCTGCGTTCAATTTCCTGTTGCTGACGTTTAGCCCGTCCGAATATTTTCAACGTAACCAGCCCTTGAAGCGAATCCAGAAATGTACCGGAAAACTCAGCCAGTTGCGCGTATTTTTCTTCTGATTTGTTCTTTGTCTTGAGCCCAACCAAGATCATGAACAGCGGGATAAACGGTGCCGTAAACAACATAATCCAGCCTGTGTTGGCGTGCTGCGTAAACGTAACAACCAGAATCAGAATCGGGATCATCGCAGCTTCCATCATACGCGGCATATATTGACTGAAATAACTGTCGGCTTCATCCACAGCATCCAAAGCAACGCTGACCTTTCCTCCCGTCTGTCCACGAAGGGTTGAAGGCATGGAAGCGCGGGTCAGGTTCTGCAACACAGATGCTCGCATATTCGTCTTGGCGCGTGCTGCCATATGCAAGCCCACTTTCCCATTGCCATACGACAACAGTGAGCGTACAGCCATAACAACCAGTAATAGGACAAGCAACAGCATCACTGATGAGAAGGAAGCTTTCTCTACAAAGATTCGCTGGACTGCTTCAGCCACCAAAGTGGCCTGGCTTATAATAGCTACACCAAGGGCCAGCGAAATGATCGCAAGGAGAAGTCTGTTTTTTCGTTGTAAAGACATTTGCTGTGAGATCAGATTGGATTTGCCTCTCCTTTTCATTGAACGCTCCTCCTTTATTTTTTCCCTTTCACATAATCCGCATCAAACAGGAACAGTTTGAAGACCAGGATTAGAGAAGGAATTAACAGGCATAGACCACCGATAAACACAACGACGAGTGCAAAGCCCATTGCAGGTGATGTGGCGCTGCTCTGAATGGTGATGTATGGATCAAGAATGTAAGGATATTGCCCAATCCCGTAAGCGAAAAAGGCTGTGAGAAATTGCAGCATGATGCATATAAAAGCTAATCCGTAACGCCGTCCGTTATATAACAGCCACATGGCAATCATGAAAAACGCAACGGAAAGCGCCAGCAGCCACCATAAATCCATCATGTTTTGAAAATGACGCTCATTGTGTTGACCCAAATATATAAATGCAGTCAGCGCGAGAATAATGGTCGGTGTGCTCCAGAACAAAGCATAGTTCCGCATGAGCTTCAATGCCGAATGATCCTCTGCCCGAGAAGCGTAAAATGTGAGAAATGAACCGCTAATGAACAATACGGACACGATGGCTAGTCCAACGATGCTCCACGATAATGGATTCGTAAACAGCGCCCAGTAATCCAGGGAAACGGTATCCCCCTGCTTCAAAATAAAGCCACCTTCAGAGAGGGTCAGTGCCACTGACAATGACGCTGGAATAAGCAACCCGGTAGCTCCGTATAAAAACAGATATACGATGTTATTTTTGGAACCATAATTCTCAAAGGCGTAGAACGACCCACGAATAGCAAGTAAAATGACGGCTATACTTCCCGGAACAAGCAGCGCAGAGCCATAATAGTAAGCGGTATCCGGGAAAAACCCGACGATACCAATATAGAAAAAGACGAAAAATACATTGGTGATCTCCCAAACCGGTGATAGATAACGGGAGATCAGACGATTAATTAGGTGATCCTGCTTTGTCAGGCGTGCATAAAAGGCAAAGAAACCTGCTCCAAAATCAATGGAAGCTACAATAAGATAGCCGTACAAGAACAGCCAGAGTACGGATATACCAATCAATTCATAACTCATCAGGCCTGCTCCCCTATCTTGGCTGATTGATCATGCTTCTCTTTCAACCATTTCTCCATCTCGAGTTCAGCAGGATTGTTATTGAACAACCGTCTCAGTACGACGACACACATAACGCCTAGCAGGATGTAGAGAAGCAAGAAGACGAAAAATAAAATTCTCACACTCGGTGAAGAAGTAGCGGCCTCTTCTACCCGCATATAACCTCGGATGATCCATGGCTGCCGCCCGATCTCTGCATAGAACCAACCCATCTCAACGGCCAGAAAAGCAAGCGGTGCACTGAGTGCAACCATACGAAGCATCCACTTGTTAAACTGATTACGTTTCTTCCAGAATACAAACAGGAAGTACAGACTTGATATAGCAAGCAGAGCGAATCCAATGCCAGCCATTAGATCAAACAAATAATGCACAAGTAAGGGCGGATGTTCATCTGGTGGAAATTCGTTCAGCCCGGTTACCTCGGCGTTAAAATCTCCAAAGGCAAGGAAACTGAGCACCTTCGGCAAATGAAGTGCGCCTATAATTTCATGTTCAGCATTCAGCCATCCTAATAAAATCAAATCCGCGCCGCTTTCCGTCTCGAAATGCCACTCGGCAGCTGCGAGCTTCTCCGGCTGATGCTCAGCCAAAAACTTGGCAGACACATCTCCAGCTAAAGAATTTAATAAACTGAATACCAGCACAACGGCCATCATTAGATTCAAGCCTTTTTTGTGGTAGGCTGACACTCCTTTTCTCAGCATCGCAAAGGCTGCTATTCCTGCTAACAGAGCAGCTCCTGTCAGATAAGCCGAGCTTAATACATGGAACACTTTGGAGAACGTCGCTGTATTCAGCATCGCTTGCACGGGGTTCACTGCCATGAATTGACCTGCTTCCATGACAAAACCTTCAGGCTGGTTCATGAAGCCGTTCACTGTTGTAATAAAAACAGCAGACATGCCTGCCCCGGCGACAATCGGAATAGTCAGCAACCAGTGGATATACGGATTTTTGAACCGATCCCACGTGTACAGATAAATGCCCAGGAATATTGCTTCAAAAAAGAATGCAAATACTTCCATAAATAGTGGCAGTGCAATGACATTCCCCGCCAGTTTCATAAAATTCGGCCATACCAAGGCCAACTGTAGTGAGATCGCTGTGCCTGTCACGACACCAACCGCGACAGAAATGACAAACCCTCTGGACCACCTCTTTGCCATAAGTATGTAATGGTGATCCTTCTTCCGAATGCCGATGAACTCTGCAATAGCAATCATCAAAGGTACGCCGACACCAAGCGTTGCAAAAATCACGTGGAACCCGAGCGTCAAACCAGTCACTAGCCTGCTCCATAAAACCGTATCAATAGCCATTCTTTGTGTTGCCTCCTTTCAAACTCTGTTCAATTTAGAAACATTCAATATCAGATTTGGCCAAGCTCAATGCAGAGTTGCGAAAAATTTCACAAAGTTAGGTATGACGATATCTTGCCACACCTATAATGCGTTTACTCCTGTAGGCCCCCGATAATAACAATCATTGGATGCCTATTAAAATCTGATATTGATGCACTTAATGTACTAACCAAGCCTATTAATCAAAATTATTATATCTTTATTTTTACCTAATTCAATCAAAGACACGGCTTCTACCCTAAACGTTCAAGAAAGGATCAACTCTTTCTGACAACTTGGTGAAAAACCAAAAATACACCCAATGGAGCTATTGATTCATTGGGTGTAAACGTGTTATTGCACGGCAGATTCTCTATTTTACTTGCTTACTTGCTCCGGACTCACCAAACCTGCCTCGCGACGTATGCTCATGATGATCAGTGATGCAGCTAATACCGTAAGGATGATTCCAAGCATCTGAAATCCTGTCACATTGAATGTATCCCCCATAACAATTCCAATCAATAACGACGATAAAATGGTCCCCAGATAGCGTGATGTATTAAAAATACCCGATGCGACTCCAATCATTTCTTTCGGTGTGCTTTTAAACAGTGCTGCTTGCATACCGACCGCGTTTAGGCCGTTACTTATGCCAAATAAAGCTAAGGCAACAATGATTATGAAGATTGGAGAAGTTTCATTCATAACAACGATCAATATAGATCCAAATGTCATTAAAGAAGCGGATACGATCAGAGCTGGCCGTGATCCCGATCTGTCAATCCAGCGTCCTGCGATCGGAGCAATAATGACTGAACATAACCCCAAAGCTAGCATGCTCATTCCTGTATGAACTTCGTTGAGATGACGTACCTGCTTCAAATACGTAGGAACTCCAAAAAAAAGTGCGTAAAACAGGATGTTCACCAGCATGTATTGCACATTCACCCAAGTCATCTCCGGATATGAGGCAAACGTTCGCAGAGGGATAAAAGGCGTGGCTGCTTTTAATTCATGTCGGATGAACATGACGAGTGCAATTAACCCGATCCCCCCTGTCAGCAGATGCCATGTTGAAATATCTCCTGTGGAATTTACTGAAAGTAAACCGATGAGTAGAGTCACCAAAGCTACCGTAAACATCAGGATACCTGGTGCGTCAATTAACGCAAGCCATTGCCGAATGGACATGTGACCAGAGATAGACGGAGATTGCTCGTCCTTCGGGATGGTTTTCCAGGCGAACCAAAAGCTTGCCATGACAAACGGAATATTAACGAAGAATATGCTTTGCCAGTCCCACCAATGAATCAATACTCCACCAATAAAAGGTCCAATTGCAGCCGCTCCAGAAAGGAATATAGCCAAGGTGGACAAGGCGGAGGCTTGTTTTTCAGTCACGTTCATTCTGACAATCGCCATTCCTACGGCCACCATCATGCTTGTGCCAATTGATTGAACAATCCGGAATACGATGAGCCACGAAAAACTGGGAGACCACGGAGCTAGCATGGACGATACAAAAACAATAACAAGACCCATGAGGAAAATCTTCCTGCGGCCAAACAAATCACTACACTTGCCCATGACGGGTTGAGCGACAGCACTGGCAATGTAAAATGATAAAATAATCCACGAAACGGCTGTAAAATTAAGTTGATACACTTGTTGTAACCTGGAGATTGCCACCGATATCATGGAGGAATTCAACGGATTCAACATAATTCCGAGTCCAACAGCTAACATCAATCCTTTATTTCGAACGTTCATTGGTGCACCTCTCTCTCTTCTGCTGTTATCTTACTTGAACGTATTCATTTATTCCAACGCATTATATGTTATGATTTGATGAACTAGAAGGAATGAAGGAATGGTGCAAATGGAACTTCTTCAACTAAAATATTTCCTGACAGTGGCCCGATGCGAACATGTTACGGAAGCTGCGGGAAAGCTGCATGTCACGCAATCCTCCCTGAGCAAAACGATACAACGATTAGAGGACGACTTGGGAGTCCCTTTATTTGATCGAATCGGGAGAAAGCTGAGACTAAACGACTTTGGAAGAACATTTCTTCAGCGATCTGAAAAAGCCTTATTCGAATTGGAACAAGGAAAGCGGGAAATCGCTGACCTCTCCAACCCGGATCAAGGTACACTGCAATTGGCCGTGACTACGGCAAGCACATTGCCAGGTATACTGCGGGAATTCCGGAAAAACAAGCCGGATATTCAGTTCCATGTGCAAATGGTTTCGTTAGAAAACATGTCCAGACTTCTACATCGGGGCGAGGTGGACTTTTGTCTCTCCTCCCCTCCGATTGAAGGTGACGATATCGAATGTCAGATACTATATGACGATCCGATTGTAGTCGCTGTTCCTATGGGTCATCGATATGCAGACCGAAGCAGCATTCAATTAACCGAGCTTAAGGACGAGTGGTTTGTTGGGGTGAAGCAAGGGTATGGGGTTCGTGATATGGTAGATTCCGTATGTCAATCCGCTGGTTTCCTACCGAAGTATGTATATGAAGGGGATGAGCCTGCAAGATTAACAGCCCTTGTGGAGGCGGAGATCGGTCTCGCTTTTATACCTAGCACAGCCAGAAACCCGCACGAGCGCATTAGATATCTTCAGGTAGAGGAGCACCAACTCGTTCGGGAAATCGCTCTACTTTCGCACAAAAACAGATATATTTCAAAAGCCGCTTTAGAGTTTCGCAGCGTGGTTATGGACTATTTCAGCGCTATGCCATGAGCATAAATTCAATCCAGAAAACCGTCATCCCTCCCAACACCGCCATGATAAAGGGAAAATGGATATGAGTGAATGTACACTGGATTGGTTTCATGATCTGGTAGATCGACACCAGGAGTTAGCGCGTACAGATGCGGTTTATATATTTGGAGTATACGAAAATAATGAATGGACCGATCATTTGGTGTATTACAAAAATTCTAATTAATCTAATCTCACCGATAATTAAAAAAGCGAACAAAGCACTTGTGTGCCCTGTTCGCTCTTCTTGGTTAAGCCATATGGCTGTCTTCGCCTTACTCGCCCAAGCTGTTCCAGAATGATTGGAACGCGCCTTTCTCCACTTCCAGGAATACTGGAACATTACCGTAACGAACCAGACCTTCACCAAACAGAACCAGTGGGACCTGCGTTTTGTCTTCCAGCGTGAGATAGATGATCTTGCGATCTTCCTTGCCGTAGAGGTTCTCTTCCAACTCCGGGCTCGTTGCGATCGGTTTGGCAGCATTTAGCGATGAGATAAAGCTATCCAGCGATCCGTCCGTTGCTGCTAACGGTTGAAGCTGCTGCAATCCATTATTCCAGCTGTCGAACGTCTCCCATTGCGCCGAGGCGATGTTGCCTTCGAGATGAAGCTTGCCGATCAGGTCGGCACCAGTACCGATGGTGATCCCGTTGTTCTTGTCGAATAGCTGAGCATACACCTGACCATCGATCTCGGTGTAAGACATGATGCGGAAATCCTTGTCGTAGCCATTAACAGCATAGATGTCTGCTTCGCCAATGTTGGAAGCAAGCTCCGTATATTTATCCTGGCCGCTCAGCTCATTGATGCCACCAGTTGTAGTACCAAGCTTTTCACCCCGCAGGTTGAGTGCATTTGCGCCTTCAAGCAAAGTTGGGGATTGTGTATATACGTTTCCTCCATATACAACCAGTTGCATCATATCAGCCATCGCGCCTTTGCCCTGTGAACTCGGCAACTCCATCTTCGGAATCACGATCGGGTCAACCGACGCGCCTGGAGTCACCGCTGCCACCTGTGGTGTTGGTGCGGCTGGCCCATTGAATTGTTGCCATACACTTGGCGCAGCCAATCCAATGCTGGCAGCGATAACAACACTTGCTGCAATGTATAGTGGTTTACGTTGACGTTTTGGTCCCTGATGTTGCGTGTTTAAGGATTGCTCTACCCGTTTTTTCATTTGTTCGTTTGTTTTCATATGATCCACCGCTTTCTTGTAGTTTTGTTTGAATTGTTCTTCGTTCATTACAGTTCCTCTCCTTCCAGCTCCAGTTTTAACAGCTGTCTTCCTCGTTTCAATCTCATTTTCACTGCTGATTCGCTAATCTCCAGGATCTCGCTGATTTCTCGGATCGGATAATCTTCGTAATAATACAGATGAACCACCGATCTATACTTGACGGGCAATGACAGCACAAGTTCGATCAGCGCGTGATCTTCAGGGTTATCTGTTGTAAGAGGATCGACTCCCTCCAGCTTGACCTCCCGTTTGCGCCAGCCTCTGCCTAATAAGGATTTGCAATGATTGGTGATGACCCGAATCAACCATGCTTTTTGATGCTCCGCATCGTTGAACGTAGGGGCTTTTTCTATTAGTTTGATGAAGGTATCCTGAGTGGCTTCCTCCGCGTCTTCTCGTCTGCCGAGGTGCACCATGGCAATCCGGAACAGCGTATCCGCGTATGTCTCATAGACTTTCATCACATGATCGCCCAGCTGGGGCACTGATCGCTGCATGGTTGTTATGCCCTCCTTTATACCTCTAACACTCTTACGGACGGCATTTGGTCACATTTTGTTTTAGGATTTTTTTACTGGTCCATTTCATTCAAAATGCAAAAAAAGAAAGCAGCCCCATGGAGAGGAGTTGCTTTCTTCATCTTCGTCTTTATTTTCATATAAAATGCATATCGTTTCACCGATTAGAATTTCTTCTGTAAAAGCTCAATGTTGTCTTCCAAACTGCTGTCCAAGCTTACGCCTACCTTCTGCAGTTTGTTTTCGTAATATGTCTTCACATCTTCCCATTTATAGTACGGATAGGTCCTTGTTTCGATCGGGAACGCGATCTCTTCTTCATTTCTAAGCATTTTCACGAGAACATCCTTACCATTGGAATACAGAATCCATTGAATATTTGCTCCCATTGGTGAGATAACCGAGCCATTCCAGTTTTGGGTCACGTCCTGCGGTTTGTCGATACTCACATTAGCTCCGGCGATATCCAGGAATGAAGATAGTGGAATGATGGTTTCTGCGTGAGCAAAACGAAATATACCAGCCGTGTCTTTCTGCTGAATGGACTGTTCGGTAGACACGATCAACTCTTTGACCAGAGGTGCAATGATATTCTGCGGCAGATCCGTTGACGTTAAAGATGGACCTTTTTCATAGAAATCATTGATATTGTCAATGCTCTCGTACCATTTCAACTGATTAGCCGTGAAATACCGCCCGAATTCGAAGTCACCTTCTCCTTTAATATTCGAAGATATGATGTATAGTTCGTATAAATTAGAAGTAGCCTCGGTTGGGTTGCTGAGCTTCACTTTTCCCTTCTCATCTTTCAATTCAAACTCTCCAGCGTTCAGCCGTTGATAGAAGTCTTCAGAGAAAAATTGCAGAAGGACCTCTTTTGCATAACGCGTTCCAGTGCTCTGTGTGACATAATCCTCGTATAACTTAACCCAGTCTCCATCTTCTACATACTCGTTATACTTCGTAGCCAAGTCGTAGGGCCGTAGATAGGGGTCTTTCCCTTCTTCAAAGGCCGAAGCCAGAATGTCTACCTTGTTATCTCCCAAGCTTTCCTTTAACCCGTCAATAAACTGATCTCTGCTCTGAGGCGTTCGATCTTTGAAGGTGGCCTGTGCAATCACTTTTTTATCCGATGTAAATAGTTCTTTGAAATTCTGCCCAACTCTGGCCCCTATTCCTTTCAGTTCTTCTCCACCCGTAGTGGATAACAATCCATAATGATCTTTTTCAACCTTCATCAGATTGCCAATTTCCTTCTTCAGCTCTTTGCCCAGATTAGTGATCTGCCCGTCCTTTTCAGCGATGTTGAGCAGTTCAAATAACGTCTTGTCGTACTTGGAACTAGATAGATGTCTGGAACCATGTCTCCCTATGTAGTTAATAAATATGGGTTCATATCCACTAGGAGCTTTTGTATAACTTGTTTCCTTAAAAGGATATGGTGTTTTGGTACCGCGGTATCCCTGCTGCTGATCATCCATTTTTTGTCCAACAAACACCGATTGGGTGTTGTTATCCCAGTCTACCTCTTGCCCCAAGGCTTCACCAATCGCTCTTGCAGGTACATAAGTAACCCCATTATAGAGAAATGATTCGCCTTCCACCCTTTGACCGTTCACAACCACATTAGCCGATTGTTCAGAAACTTCGATCATGCGTTTGGAGCCTGCACCATATGCGTCAAATACACTTACAGACGTTAAGATGGCGAGTGATGCTACTGAAATCCCGATTTTTTTGATCATCATAATGAATAGTTTTCTCCTTATTTCGCCTGATATTGGTTTGTTTTCGCTCATCATACTATAGGTGTGAAGTGTCTGCGCCGTATCCATCCTATGTTAATTCATTGTAAAAGAGTACATATAAATATTGACGTAAAGTCTCATACAACAAAAAGAGCCGCTCCTTAGCGACTCCGAATCAGCATAACAGGCTATCTTGCTCCGAGACACATGAACAAAATAGTTATCACATGTCTCGCATTATCATAGCGCCCTATATATTTTTATATCTATCCCTGACTCCGTCGGATGACCTTCTCCAATAAGTGTCTCACGGTTCAAGAAGGATAAGGCTTTGCTGTCTGTAATCATTTTGGGAGAAGTACGAAATAAAGCAGTTTTCAGCGTTTTATCAATATTTCCGTTATTTTCGATATAAATTTTGCAGGAATGCCCTGAGTTGTCGGTTCCTTGGAGCATGTATCTGGCCGATAGCGTATGCGGACCACCATTCTTCCCGATAATCTGCGTATCCACTCCTCCACCCAGCACAATTCCCTCAAAGTACTTTCCGGTTACGCTGCCTGTAAAAGTAATCATGACAACCGAATCATCTTCGCTATTCTGTAAATCAAATGATTTCTCAATGTTCACATGTACCGTAAACAATTCCTCTAATTTCACGTGTTCCCACCTCCATATGAATTCAATTATAACTCTACTCACTAAAAAAAAGATTTACATATTTCCTTTAAATCATTTAAAATGGTTTACACAATGTAAAGGTTAACAAGTTGTTAATGAAGGGGTTAATGACGTACATGAGTACATTACCAAAATCAGTTCGCTTTCCACTGTTCATTCTGATGTTAAATCTGTTTATCGCTTTATTGGGGCAAGGGATGCTCATCCCCATATTGCCGGAGTATTTGAAGCTTTTTCATGCGGGAGGCACAGTAGCAGGATTTTTAGTTGCAGCCTTCGGTGCTGCTCAATTCTTCTTTTCACCTCTCGGGGGACAACTGTCTGATCGATTTGGACGCAAAAAGTTGATCATTGCGGGTATGTTTCTGTCTGTCATTTCAGATATCATATTTGCGCTGTCGACTTCATTGCCGTTCCTCTATGTCGCACGGTTTATCGGTGGAATCAGTCTCGGTTTAATGGTTCCTGCCAACCTCGCATATGTCGCCGATATTACAACGCCAGAGACACGTGCAAAAGGTATGGGCTATTTCGGCGCAGCTATGAATTTGGGGATGGTTCTCGGACCTGGTCTGGGCGGTCTCATCGCCGAGATGGGCATTCGCATGCCCTATTTCTTCGCAGCGGGTCTGGGACTGATTGCGGCCCTGATGACGCTGCTATTGCCTGAGACACTTCCCCCCGAGAAAAGAACGGTCTCCATCCGTCTTCAAAAAGGAGATCACTTGGGCAAGAAAATCTGGAGTTCTTTTAAAGTCCCCTATTTCAAATACTTGATTGTGTTGCTTGTCATGACCTTTGGTCTCATGAGTTATGAGACAGTATTCGCGCTTTTCGCAGAGCAAAAATATGGATTCGACGCTGCAACCATCTCCATCATTATTACCTTAGGTGCAATTATCGGTATCGTTGTGCAGATCTGGCTTTTGGATTGTTTCGTACAGAGAATCGGTGAAATTAAGTTGATCCGTCTCTCCTTGATAATCACACCCATAGCTTTATTGTTAATGTTGATTAAGGTCAACCTTGTGTTTCTGTTGTTCGCTTCTGCGTTATTCTTTGCCTTTAATTCGTTTTTACGACCTTCGGTCAGCACGTTAATATCCAAAAATGCAGGAGATCGGCAAGGTTATGCATCGGGTCTGAATACTACATTTTCCAGTCTCGGCACGGTGATTGGGCCGCTGATCGCAGGACTATTGTTTGACAAAAACATAAACTTCCCGTATATTTTTGGTGCAATTATGCTACTCGCTTCTCTCGGACTGACCTTGAACGCATTTCGTTCGAAGAAAGGACAATTGTATACAAGTGAATGAAAACTGGCATCAACAATTGGGAAATAAACATCGTGATGATTTGATTGCAGCAGGTAAGGAGCTTTTTTTGAAATATGGATTGCTCCAGGTGAAGATTAAGGATGTATGTACAAAAGCTGAACTTAGTAGAGTGACCTTTTATAAACATTTCCAGTCTATGGATGAACTTCTTCTAGCCATTCAGATGCAACTGATCGAACATTTAACGGATGAGGTTAGCCGTGCTTCAACGAAGGACTTGAACGGCCGGGAACAACTCACGGTTATGTTGAATGCATGGGTTGTTTATGCCGAGAATCATCCAGACTACATCCGGTTTATTCAATTGTTTGATATCAACTATGAGATGTATGATTTTAGCCCTGAATTAAGAGAAGAGTATGATAAGTTCAACCAGAACGGGAAAGAAAATCATTTCCTGTTGGACGCTTTATCCCAAGGCGTTGTTGACGGCAGTATTAAGAACCCATCTCCTCCGCTGGATCTGGCTCAGTTTATCTTCACAACGATGATGGGCATGCTCCAGCGCATGGTAACTATTCGTGGTGCTCATGATAATTCATTGGATATGCGGATGACGGAGCAATTTGTGAAGATGCTGCTTCATTTTGTTTGTAGCGAAGAAATACCCGAGTGATGGCATGGTACATGGATCGATAAAACAAAAGTTTGAAATAAAAAACGGATTCCGTATGCTGGAATCCGTTTTTTTCTTCATTAATTAAGCGTTAATCCGTTAGTACGGGTAACTGTCCTCCAGCTTTCAGTTGACCAAGCAATACTTTGATCCCGGCAGACGTATTTGGTTCCTGCTTTCCATACACAGCAAGCCCTGAGCGCACGTTCTGCAAATAGATCATCTCGTATGGGTTACCGAGTGAGAACAGCGTGTATCGCTGATTACTCTTGTTCATCGCATTAATCAAGGTTTGATAATCACTCCACCCGAACTGGCTGGCCACATTGCGGAATTGGTAAGAAGCTAGAATGACATAATTGGCTTTGCCAATCGCCTGGAGCGTTTCATTCATGTTGCCTTGTCCAACAAGTGATATTTCAGTCTTTAACGACAGGTTATTAGCGGCTTGCAACAGTTGTTTGTCAAGCTGTTTCGCCTGTTCCTGCTCGGCTGCGACAATAACAACCCGGTCGCCTTGCTGAATTGGATCAGGAAGCACACCTTTGCGACTGCTGAGTACAGTGACCGCTCGCTCTGCGATTGTCTGCTCCACTGCTCGGTGCGCCTTCGATCCGATGATACCGTTAAGCTGAGTTAGCTTTTGCGCAAGAGTTTGACTGCGTTCAAATAAACCATATTTCGCTTTCATCTCCAAGATTCGTTTCACAGATGCATGTATGGTTTCATCCTTGATCGTTCCATTGTTCACCGCGTTTACCAGCGTTTGATGGGCCGCTGCTGAATTTTTTGGCATAAGGATGATATCAACCCCTGCGGAAACGGCTCGTTCTACCGATTGATTCTCCCCAAAATGTTCTGCAATTGCATTCATGGTAAAGGCATCAGACACAATGAGACCTTCGTATCCAAGCTCTCCGCGAAGCAGTCCTGTCAGTACCTTTTTCGATAAGGTGGCAGGAATCGGCACACGTTCACTGTCCTTGAGGGAATTAACATGTTCGTTGTCAATGGCAGGGAAAGCAATATGCGCGGTCATAATCATCTCTACCCCATTTTCAATCGCAGCCCGAAACGGTTTTAATTCTACCGCATCAAGCCGTTCTCGGTTATGGGCAAGCACAGGCATACCAAGATGGGAATCTACCGTTGTATCTCCATGTCCCGGAAAATGCTTAACTGCCGCGATCACCCCTGATTGCTGTAGCCCTTTTATTGTTGCCAGACCAAGCCGTGTCACCAAATCCGCCTCCGAGCCAAACGACCGTATACCAATGATGGGGTTATCTGGATTGCTGTTGATGTCCAGCACTGGCGCAAAATTAATCTGCAATCCCAGTGCCTTCAGCTCCTCTCCTGTCAGCTGACCAGCTGCTTCGGCTAGTGTTGCATCTCCAGTTGCGCCAAGCGCCATCTGACCGGGAAGGTTCGTACCGCCTGGTATTCGCTTAATAACGCCTCCTTCTTGGTCGATGCTAAGAAATAGAGGAATGTCACCTGCTTCTCTTTGTATATCATGTGTGAACGTTGTAAGCTGCGTCACGTCTACAATATTTTTGTCAAAAAGAATAAGTCCGCCCAAGTCCTGATCATGGATCGTGCGTTTCAGCCCCTCATTAACGGTCGTTGTCGCTTTACCATTCCATTGCCTAATGTCGGGCATAAGCATCTGACCAACTTGCTCGCTTACCGTCATATAGGATATCAGTTTGTCCCAATCTTGTGTCCGAATGGCCGCTTCACGTTCGAAGCGAATTACTCTCGCTATAAATACGGCATATTCAGCACGCGTGACAGCTTGATTTGGACGGAAGGTGGCATCTGAATAACCGCCGACCAAGCCGTTTGAACTCATAATAAGAATGGGTGCTGCTGCCCAATGCCTGTCCGTGTCTGTCCATTTTGCGGCGTTCTTACCTTCCACGAGTGCATATGCCCGTGTAAGGAAGGCCGTAGTCTCTGCGCGGCTAAGTGGTGCATCCGGACGGAAAGTTCCGTTAGGAAAACCACTTGCAAGTCCATTTTTAGCAGCTATCATGATTTCTCGATGGAAAGGATGTGTAGTTGGAACATCGGAATAAGTTGTGCCTTCCACTGCTCTTTGAAGCTGATCTGAATAGAGCTCGCGCACCATAAAAGTGACGGCTTGTGCCCTTGTCACAAGTGCCTCTGGCTTGAAGATCCCATTGCCGTATCCGGCTACTGTTCCCCGTTTCGCCATATACGTGATGCCATCCTCTGCCCACTTTGAATACTTTAGATCAACAAACGTTTCTTCCGCAGCTGCCGTTCCCACCCCTATAAGCATAGAGCCAACAACGGCACCAATAATCGTCATCCATTTTACATGCATTTGTTTCACTCCTGTTGTATTCTATGGATGAATAGACGTTACTACGGTATAGTTTGTTGCGTTTTCATAAGTTCAATGAAATTATATTCAGGTCATGACTATCCCTTCACGCCACCAATCGTCATACCCTGGACAAAGTATTTCTGTAAGAACGGATATACCATCAGAATAGGAACACTTGCAATAATGGTCATGGTCGCTCGAATCGAGGTTGGTGTGACCGCCGTTGCATTGCTCTCGGCAGACTGATAAGCATCACTTGCTGATGAAGTCGCTGAGGTTGTCGAAGTTTGCAGAATCTTCATCAACTCATATTGCAATGTGCTTAATTCTTTATTGGAAGAGTTGTACAGGAATACATCGAACCAGGAATTCCATTGTCCCACAGCTACAAAGAGTGATACGGTTGCCATTGCGGGAATCGTTAGCGGCAGGACAACGCGGATAAATGTCGTGAACTCCCCTGCCCCGTCAATACGGGCTGACTCCAGAATGCCTTCAGGAAGACCTTCAATAAATGAACGGATGACAATCATATTGAAGACTCCAATTACACCCGGAATGATATATACCCAGAAGGAACCGATCAATCCAAGGTCTCGAATCAGCAGATAACCGGGGATCAACCCCCCGCTGAAGTACATGGTGAATACAAAAAACATCGTAACAAACTTGCGAAGCACAAATTCCTGACGACTAACCGTATACGCGAGCATGGCTGTACAGAAGACGGACACCACGGTTCCAATGACCGTACGCAGCGCCGAGATCAGAGTTGCGTGATAAATATCAGATTCGCCAAAAATGTATTTGTAGTTGTCCAGTGTCCATACACGAGGCCATAGATATATTCCACCCCGAATGGCATCGTTTGCATTATTGAAAGATACGGCAATCATATTAACAAAGGGATAAATCGTCACAATCATCAGACATACCATGAAGATAATGTTAAAGGTGTCAAACGCTCGATCCCCGGTGCTGCTATTCCGAAAGCGGGATATGTTTCCTTTTCGCATGGCATAGGCCTCCTTTTAGAATAGTCTGCTCTCTCCCATTTTTTTCGCTATATAGTTCGCTGAGAAAAGGAAGATGAAGCTGACCACAGTTTTGAATATGCCAGCTGCTGTACCTAAGGAAAAGTTCCCCATCCCTAATCCATATTTCAGTACAAAGATGTCCAGATTCTCCGAATAGTCCATATTCATCCCGTTACCCAGCAGATATTGCGGTTCGAATCCGGATTCAAGAATACTTCCCATGTTCATGATCAACAAGATCACAATAACCGGTTTCAAGCCAGGCAGGGTGATATATAACATCCGTTTGAAGCGACTGGCTCCATCAATCTCGGCAGCCTCATATTGCGCAGGATCAATTGCCGTAATCGCTGCCAGATAGATAATGGTGTTCCAACCGACATCTTTCCAGACCTCAGTTGCCCCCAGAATACCCCAGAAGTATTCTCCCTTCCCCATCCATAGTACCGGACTGTCAATCAGGTGAAGCTTCATCAGCAGCAGATTGATAATTCCATCTGGTGACAGGACTGTTAATACAATGCTGGAAGCAACAACCCACGAGATAAAGTGAGGCAGATAACTGACGGTTTGCACAAAACGTTTGAATATGACATTTTTCAGCTCATTCAATAAAAGGGCCAGTGTAATTGCTGTCACAAATCCCAACACCAGTTTAATGGAACTCATGACAAGTGTATTTCGCAACACCCGGTAGAAGGTATTGTCCTCAAACAAGATACTAAAATGATGCCAGCCTACCCACTGCTGATCGGAGAAGGACCTCGCCGGTTTGAAATTCTGAAAAGCCATGGTCCATCCCCATAACGGCAGGTACTTGAAGATAAAAGCCCAGATGACAAAAGGAATACACATCCAGGCAAGCGTTCGTTGCTGCACAAGTCGCTTAAAGAACGAGTGTGCTCTGGTTCCCTTCGGACTCGAGGCTGGAGGCATCGAGTTAAGGGAGACATTAGGTTTCTCCAAGGTGAACCTGCTCCTTTCCTGTGCTGTTATTCATGCGAGGAGAAACCGGAGTTTATGCTCTGTCGTCTTCTCCTGCGCATGTAACAGTTTGTTTTAAAGAGATTGTTGAAAACCGATCTTATTGAACACGCACTTAAAATGTTCGTATTACCATTTTCCTGCTACACGATCCTTCACAACTTTGGTAATGGTCGCTTCATAACCAGCTTTGTCCAATTTGTTTAATTCAGCCATGTAGGCATCCCACAGCTTATCAAAATTCGATGGTGCTCCCAAGATCATTTCCGGTAAGTATTTACGTTGCAGATCATCCGATTTGGTGGTGAAGATCTGTTCAGGTGATCCTTGCTCAAGGGCGATGGACCATGCCGGGAACCATGGCCGCTCTTCCGGTTTGTTAAATAATTCACTGAAAGTTTGGATACCGTAGGCTTCAAGGAACTTCTTGTCTCCCTCGGTGTAAGATGCAGCGGCTACTTCTGGCTGGTTGCCAGGGCTATAAGCGTTACCATCGGTAAGTGTAGATTCACCGCCATATCGCGGCCAGTCTGATCCGAAGTAGGTGAACCCGAATTTACGGCTCAGCTCCAGATCATCATGGGCTTTGCGTTGATCCTCGTTCGCAAAATAGAATCTGCCCTTTTCATCCACACTGTACGTCTCGTCCTTGATTCCCCACTGCACCAGAACCTGATTCTCTTCCTTGAGCAAATTATCGAAATATTTGATGATACGAACAGGGTCTTTGGCATTCACCGAGATACCTGTTGCATAGTTGTTGACGAAGCCGGGAGGATCAACATACTGATCCTTAATTCCTTCATTAAACACAATCGGAAGTGGTGCATAACGCTTCTCATCAATGCCTGCCGAGAGCAGGTTTTTCGACGCGTCTCCAACCTGCCAGCCATAATTGAAGTATCCTAACACACGACCCGAAGTCAGTTTGGCCAAATACTGGTCTTTGTTCATCGTAAAGGATTCCGGATCAAGCATGCCTTGAGCATTGATCTCATTTAACTTTTGAATCCATTTTTTCTGGGCATCTGTTCCCGCGACGACTTTCGCCTCATGGGTAGTCATGTCCACCATGACACTGCCATCGTTCGGATAACCGGCAAGATGCATCGCTGGATTTTGCAAGGTGAAGAAGTTATTGGCTACACCCGCAAGTGACACAAATCCAATCGTCTCTGCACCATCGACAGTTGGATGTTTTTCCTTATAATCCTGAATCAGATCAAAATATTCATCCAGTGTAGTGATCTTGGGATAATCAAACTCTTTGAGCACAGAGCGTTGAATCCAGAAAGCTCCTCCGCCAACATTTGGACTACCTGAATATTCACCCTGATTAGCCGTATAAGGCAGAGCATAGATTTTTCCGTCTTCGGCATTTTTCATTTTATCGAAATATGGTCCGTACACCCTTTTGATATTAGGGCCGTATTCCTCAATCAGATCATCCAGCGGAATGTAGGCTCCGGCATCCAGTAACTTGGACATCTCACCACTGGAGCTAATGACATCAGGATAATCTCCACTGGCAATCATGACACCGGCTTTTGTAGCACTATCACCTACCAGATATTCCAACTTCCAGTCCACACCCGTTTGCTCTTGCAACGTTTTACCGATGGTTGTTTCGCTTGCCAGAGCATCCTTCTTGCCTGGAGAGAACATGTAATACGAGAACGTGACTGGACTGTTCTCATCATCACCTGTGGCTGAAGGCGCTGATGACGAACTGTTCTGACTGCACCCAGCCAGTAAAGCTGTTAGTAATACAGCTAAACCCGCTGTTCTAAATTTTGGTTTTAACATGTGAATATTCCCCCGTTCCGTGTTTTCTCTTATGGATTACACTCACCATTTGCCAGCTACACGATCCTTAACTGCCTGTGTTATCGTAGCTTCGTATGTTTTCTTGTCGAGTTGATTCAATTGACTCATATATTCATTCCATGTGTTCTCGAAAGTGGAAGGCGAGTCCATAATCATTTTGGGTAAATATTTTTTCTGAAGGTCTTCTGCCTTGGTGATGAAAATCTGTTCAGGAGAGCCCTGCTCCAATGCAATGGACCAAGCAGGAGACCAAGGACGCTCATCCGGTGTGCTGAATAATTCTGTAAATGTCTCCACACCATATTTCTCTAACAACAGCTTGTCTCCGTCCGTGTAGCTAAAGGTAGCCACTTCTGGTTGATTACCTGCTCCATAGGCGTTGCCATCCTCCAGTACGGAGTTATTGCCGTACCGAGGCCAGCTGTAATTAAAATAGTCAAAGCCGAATTTACGACTTAATTCCGGATCTTCGTGTGCTTTGCGTTGGTCATCATTTTCAAAGTAAAAGCGGCCCTCATCATTCACACTATACGTCTCGTTCTCAACACCCCATTGAACCAGAATCTGGTTTTCTTCCTTAAGCAAATTATCAAAATATTTAATAATTCGCACGGGATCTTTGGCATTTACGGTAATTCCCACACCATAGTTGTTCACAAAACCTGGAGGGTCCACATACTGGTCTTTGACACTGTCATCAAATACGATTGGTAGAGATACGTATCGTTTATCGTCAATACCAGCCTTCTTGAGGTTGTTCGTTGCGTCTCCAACCTGCCAGGAGTAACTGAAATAGCCCAGCACCCGACCGGATGTCAACTTGGCGAGATACTGATCCTGGTTCATTGTGAAGGATTCAGGATCAAACATCCCCTGTGCGTTAACCTCGCTTAGCTTCTGAATCCATTGTTTCTGATAATCAGATCCGGCTACCAGTTTGGCTTCATGGCTCTGCATATCCACCATCACACTGCCATCGTTTGGATAACCTGCCAGATGCATGGCCGGATTTAGCAGGGTGAAGAAACTGCCCGATTCACCCGCAAGTGTGGCGAAGCCGATGGTTTCTTTTCCATCGATCTGCGGATGTTTTTGCTTGTATTGCTCAATCAAGTCAAAATAATCGTCCAGCGTTTTGATCTTGGGGTAGTTAAACTCTTTTAACACAGCACGCTGAATATAAAAGCCGGTCTGGAAGTTAGGCTCTGACACGTAACCGATGTTGGCAGTGTATGGTAAGAAATAAATCTTTCCATCCTCCTGTCTGAATTTGTCCATATAAGACCCGTATACCCGCTTGATGTTAGGCCCGTATTGATCGATCAGTTCATCCAGCGGGATAAAAGATCCTGCATCCATCAACTTGGCCATTTCACCACTGGAGTCGATGATGTCGGGGTAATCCCCACTTGCAATCATTACACCTGCCTTGGTTGCACCGTCACCGACCAGATATTCCATCTTCCAGTCAACGCCCGTTTGTTCCTGTAGCTTCTTGCCAATGGTCGTGCTACTTGCCAGAATGTCCTTCTTGCCACCGCCAAACGTGAAATATTTAAAGGTGACCGGGGTGTTGTCATTACTGTCAGGATTAGAGGCCTCCGGGCTGGCTTTATTACAACCTGCCAGGGTTACAGCCAGTAAAATGGCCAGACCTGTTATAATGTTTTTTTTTCTAAACATGTAGCAAATGCCCCCTTAAAGTATTGTTTGTGTCTTTAAGCCTTCTCAATATATCAAGATAGCGCTTTCAAAGTTACCCATGAAAGTGTACCTCCTACTTTGAAAAGTATATCCCTCGTATTTAGTCGCCTGACATGGCTGATGGATCAAGTGGAAGCTTAATTTGGATACGTGTTCCTTCTCCTTCCCATGTCTGGATATCGAATGTAAAGTGATTTTTATAACAAAGTTTTAAGCGACTATACGCATTTTTCATGCCAACATGCTCTCCCATATCGGTGTTTTGGTCCAGGTAATTTAACAACTCTTCCAATTTTGCTTGTGACATCCCTATACCGTTATCCGTTAGTCTGATATGGAGCTGGTCATTTTCCATTGAAACAAAGAGTTGAATGATACCTACACCCGGAGATGACTCAATACCATGAATACTTGCATTCTCAACAAAGGGAAGGATAACCATCTTGGGGATTCGGTACATCAGTACCGCAGGATCTGCCTCAATGGTATATTGGAGTTTATCTCCAAAGCGGTATTTCTGAATTTGCAAAAAACTCTCGATGAGTTCCAAATCTTCTTGTACTGTCACATCATTCTGATTCCAACTAATCGACTTGCGAAACATCTTGGCCATGTTATGCACGATTTTGGCAGTCTCTTTCTCGCCTTTGATAAGGCTCCGCATACGTACCGACTCCAGCGTATTAAACAAAAAATGTGGGTTGATCTGACTATGGAGCGCATGAAGCTGTGCTTGCTGCTGCTTTAACTCCAGGTCTTTCTTTTGGATGTCGGCGAGATATACTTCATGAATCAGGTTATGGATCGTTTCGGTCATTCGATTAAATTCCATCGTGAGTTGACCTATTTCATCTCTTGCATCTTCAGGCGGAATTGTCTGGAAATTCTGTGTTTTTACTTTTTTCATATGTTTTAGAATACGCACCAGCCTGACATGGATGGATCTGGACATCGCCGCGATGATAATAGAAGGTAGGACAAAATTAATGCAAGCCAGCCATACGACGAAGGAACGGGACTTCCGCACCTCCTTCAACACAATTTCTTCATCCATCACTCCATGCAGGGACCACCCTTCCAGATAGTTAATACCTGTATACGTAAGTTCAAAGGGAATCATTTTGTTCGGAAACTGGATCTCGCTGTAACGTTTCCCTATCTGAGCTTCTTCTGCTGTAGGATCATTTGAAAATTGGATGTGTCCCCCCGGATCAAGAAGATACACTTTTCCATCAAATCCGCTGTTGTGAAAATACTGCTTGATCATATCCATATTCAGGTCAATTTTAAGTAACTGCTCTATCCCCCCAGTGTCCAGATTGTCGAGCCTTTGAACCAGACTTAACATCTGATCCGATGAGATCAGTGCAGGATAAGGAGCGGAGTATGCCTGAAATTGAACATACCAGTCCGAGTTGCGGACCACGTCAGTCAAACGATCAATATAACCGGAAGATAGAATGGTAGAATTATCGGTATACACTTGATACCAGCGAATCCCCTGATTCAATTGACCGGAGAATTGCCCTTTTAGATAGGAATTATAAGCGTCAATGTACTCAAAATGACTTTGAAATGAACGGGAGAGGGTGTCATTGAATACAGGGTCAGTATATAACGAATAAGAGAGGCCTACGCCCTGATCAATGGTTACCCGCAGGTCGTTCTTCAGATTGTTCAGTGCCATGCCGGCATCACGAGTTTTCTGACTACGAATATTGGCGGATGTGACATTATAGAACACCACATTGGTAACAACGATGGGAATAAACACAGATAAGACATACATGAGCAGTAGCTTATCTCGAAGCTTCATGTAATTCAGGTTCCATCTTGGCATTGTGCACCTCGCTGCTCATTTCCCATAAGGAGATTGCGATACTCTGTAGGCGATAACTTAACCAATTTCTCAAACTGGGTTACAAAATAATCCGCATTCTGAAATCCTACACGTGCAGCAACCTCGTACATTCTCAGATCCGTCTGGCGCAGTAATTTCTTCGCCTCATGAATCCGCAGGTTCAGCAGATAGTCATTGAAATATTGATTGTAGCTTTTGCGGAATAATCGCCCAAGATAAACGGGATTCATATAGAAGAGCGCAGCAATGCTTTTGAGATTGATGTTCTCGGTATAATTTGAATCAATATATCGTTTGATCTTGCTGATATCTCCTTTGGATCGCTCCATCCTCAGATGAGAGACATAATCCTCGGCTTCCTCCAGCGCGGTGAGAAAAGCATTCTTCAATAGTCGTAAATTCCAACCTTCATGACTTTGTTGTGCCAACTCTTTTAGCTGCTGCAACCCTTCATCATTCCCACCCATTTCGTGGACCACAGCGAGAATACCCGTTATACAACGCAATAGAGAACCCGATACCGCCTGAGGAGAAAATCGATTCATATGAAACCATTTGAAGTTCTCTTCTACAACCTTGTGGTAAGCAGACCTATTCCCCTCTTCCAGGCTCAAAATTAATTGGTCCACCTCATCCTGGTACACATTGAAAACAAACAGCGGTTTGTCTTTGATCTCCGTATAACGCACAACACCACCGGTTTCAGCATATTTATGCTTGGCTGCTTCTTCAGCCGCCATAAGGGATTTTGGGACATCACCAATTTCTTTGACAAGTGTTCCTGCGTAAAGACCGATATCCAAGTTAAACCTTTTGCTCAGTGTTATATGAATATTATGCAGTTTATCCTGTAACGCCGAGCCCCCTTGATGATGATCAGGCCACAACAGTAACAAAGCAAACGTGCCGCGTTGTTGCTCACTGATGAACATTTTGCATAAATTACTCTCCAGAGAATGTACTGCTTCACGTAGCTGTTCAATGGTAATTTTAATTTCATCTAAACCTGTCTGAATTTCAATCAAAGTTATGAGCAGACTGGAGTTACGATTGATCCCGAGCATCTCGGCATATCGATGTTCATCTTCCACCTGTACATGGCCTTTGATCACATCCTCCAGCATGATGTTACTGGCCTGTCCCTCAGTCAAAAGAATATGTTTTCTTTTATTGCAAATCAGATTAGCTGACTTCTGCAACGTCGCCGTCAGTTCTTCATCATCAATAGGCTTCAGGATATAGTCATGAACACCGTACCTGATTGCCTGCTGTGCATATGTGAAGTCATGATAACCACTGATGATAATGAACACAGGTTCCAGATGTGGCATTTTTTCTACGGCACGTATCAGTTCAAGTCCATCCAGAATTGGCATGCGGATATCTGTTATAATCACGTCTGGTTGCAGGCATTCAATCAGATTCAGTGCCTCTGCACCGTTCTCTGCCTCTCCGATAATCTCCATGTTAAGATCCATCCAATTTATCAGTTCATACAGCCCTTTTCGTACATACATCTCGTCATCTACCAGTAATACTTTTAACATCCGTGTGTCCCCTTTCCTCCAACGAAAATAAACCGCCGGTAGCGTCTCTCCCTATCGGCGGAAAAAATCTAATATGGTGACTGTTGTAGTTATTGCATAATACATTCATTCATGTCGCGCATAATCCCAATAGTCGCCAACGAGGCCTTCGATGATCGATCCACTGGCCCATGGCATCAGGCAAAACCAGGTGCTGGCTGGTGTACCATCCGCATATTTTTCAGTGACCAGTCCTTCCGAATGACAGAAGCGTTCAGACATCCATCCTTTTTTTCCATAGCCGAATTCTTGATCATAACGATTATAGGTCTGACAACCCCACCCGATGGTATCCATCATACGTTGACGAACATAATTCTCTTCCCGCTGTCCAACATAATACAACAGCTCATCCACTAGATTGCTGGACATGGGGTGAATATGCGGATTAGCTACTGAAGTAACACTTCCCCCGGAACTGGACCAGCCTAATGTACTGAGTGGCGGAATCTTAATAGGTGAGTTGTAACAAAATTTGAAGCTGAATTCATAACTGATCGCATCTCTCATGTGATCTAGAAACAGCTCGTCACCGGTCAACGCGTGCAGAAACCGAACAGCTTTGATGTAAGCCAGAATACCTTCCGAATCAACAGCCTTGTCCGCATCCAGCGGAGCGCCGTAACATTCCATGTGTTGCACATAGGTGTTGTAATAGTGGGCTTCACTGTGGCTGAGCTCTTCCAGAGAAGATTCATCATGGGTTAACCAGCAGTGATATGCCTTGGCAGCAAGACACCATACTCCACTAAAGGCATCATATTCAAGACCTGCTCCGGTCCGCTCTGACAAAATGGTGGGATATTCTCCATCCGTATTTTTCGTGCACTCCAGACGATCAAGTATTGGTTTGACGTAAGCAAGCCAATCATCGTGTCTCACATTTCGAATGCGCTTCTCATAATCGTAGCTTTTCAGAATGTAGAACATCGCTTGAGCTACAAGGTATGAGGAATGTCCTGGGGTACGCATGCCGTCAAACCACCAGCCTTTAACACTCCAGATCCCATCCTGATAAGCGTCATACGGAAGTCCGGATTCGGGATTCATGGCATTCTCGATAATATTGGTAATACAGGATAACGCCTGCTGTCGCATGGGCTCATTATTCAGGCGCAGTGCGGCCATAAGCATTGGTGCAGCTATGGTCAGACCATTTGTCCAACTGATTGAGATAATTTTGTTGTATCGGTAGCCACTGGTTTCAGCAGCATCTTCATATACAAATGTGGAATAATGACGATCCTCCGGAAGCCAGGCATATTCATAGATGGCATTGGACAAATCCGTTACCGTTGTCTGAATGTCACTTCCTTCTCTTGGTTTTTCGTGATACCGCCTATAGATTGTTTCCAGTGCAGGATTGATGCCCAGTTCTGATTCAGACTCGTAGTTATATAGTTCAAGAGTGAGCCCAACCGATTCACCTGCCGCAAGTTCAAAACAGTTTTCTCCAAGGGCAGCTCGTTCATGGACAAGTCTGGATTTGATAAATAACAACGGAGCATTCTCATATCCCAACGTATATCCGACCGTACCCTTTTCAATAGAACATGTGAATCCCCCGTATTGCACAAAGTTTCCTTCCATTCCTGGATACCATTGCTGCTTCTGGTTTCCTGTATTGATCCAGTAGGGACTTGCGCTTAGACCAGCAATCCGACCTTCATCATGGATAAGTGCAGCTGGATGAGAAAGACGATCACTTCGGACCATCCACCAGGGTGATGAAGGACGAGAGGGCTTGCCCTCCCTTAGTCTGGGGAACTCATTTGGAACATTCTGGGGTGCTTCGCCCCGGTTGCGGCCATACATAAATGCAGGCAAAAAAAACCTCGGATTCTGTTTGTCCAACGGCATTTCCACATGAATAACCCCTGCCCAGGCATTCTGGCCCTCGTTGTAAATCTGAATGTCGGCTTGCCATGGGTCTTCTGCACTGCCGTTCCCGCTTGTTACTTTTACGTCAGCCTTGAGAGCATGCTTGTCCAATGCCGTGTACTCTACGTTGTCCTGCACTCTACTTCTAGCCGTGAAAATCAGATCCATCTTTTCCTCCAATCGCGTTGTACACACCTGAGTGGAAACGCTTGCAATTATGTATCCATCATGCTAGGATGGTTACATTTTATAGCTTCACGTCTGCAATTTCATTGCACAAACGGCTATATTTATTGCGCGAAACGACAAGGAGGTCATATATCTGATATGAATGAGACTTCAGAATACCTGTTTGATCCAATCCAGAATGAGCTGTTGTACCTTCATCGCACCACCACGTATAATATGGGAACGTTTTATCATCGACATAATGCATACGAACTCTACTTATTTCTTCGTGGCAATGTAAACTTCTATATTGAGAACCGTTGTTACCATTTGCAACGTGGAGATCTGCTCGTTCTTAACCCGGAGGAGATGCACCGTTCCTTTGCCTTGGACAAAAACGAATATGAGAGAATTACCATAAATCTGAAAAAGTCATATCTGAACCGCTTGTCTACGTCAACCACCAACTTATCCGCATGTTTCGACTACCGTCCCAAGGGTAAGGGTAATATCGTACATCTTGAAGAGCACGAGCTTCAACGAGTGCTGCAATTAACTGGCGAGCTTGAACAGTGTCTCTCATCAAGTGACTATGGAGCGGATATTCTGGGGAATATTTTGATTACACAGTTACTCCTTCTAACGAATCTAACTTTTCAAAATACGGATTTTGTTGCAACGGATATTATGCCTGAACTAGTTCGAAACACGATGGATTACATTGACTGTAATCTGACCAGGCAACTGGCGCTCGAACAATTGTCTGAGGCTATGTTCACGAATAGCAGCTATATTAGTCGACAATTCAAAAAGCATACCGGACTCACGATTCGAGCATACATTCTTAGTCGCCGTATAGAGCTGTCAAAATCTTATTTAATGGAAGGTTTAAGTATTACAGAGGCCTGTTATCAATCCGGTTTTGGAGATTATGCCAATTTTATTCGCAGCTTCACCAAGATGGTCGGCACTTCACCTGGTAAGTACGTTAAATATGGAAGTCTTCTTTAAACATTGTATTGAGCAAAAACACGCCAAATCTTGCCTAAATCTTATCTCAGCAAAGAAAAAGAGCGAATTCATCCGGCAATTTTGTCAGCCGGTATTCGCTCAGGTAATCGGTAAATTCTTATTTGTTATTCCATTTATCCCCTTTTAATTCAATCATAGCATTGGGGCCAGGAAAGTTTAATTCTATCTTTTGGTCCAAATAGGACACGGTTACTCTTGTTTCTTCGATAGAACGAATTCTGGTATTTAACAGACGACCATTTTCCCATTCCAGATCTATTTCAAATCCGCCACGAGCCCGAATACCACGAATATATCCTTTTGGCCACGCTGATGGTAAAGCAGGTAACAATCTGATTACTTCGTTATGACTCTGGAGAAGCATCTCTGCTATCCCTGCAGTACCTCCAAAGTTCCCATCAATTTGAAATGGAGGATGGTCACAAAACAGATTGGGTAACGTGGAGGAACGTAGAAGTTCCACGATGTTATCGTGTGCAAGTTCCGACTCCTCTAATCGTGCCCACATGTTGAGAATCCACGCCCGGCTCCATCCTGTGTGTCCACCACCGTGTTCCAGTCTTCTGTCGAGTGTTACGCGAGCTGCCTTGGCCAGATCAGGCGTTGATTGCAACGTAATTTGTGTTCCAGGATGCAAAGCGAATAAATGGGAAATATGTCTGTGACCAGGTTCCAATTCATCATAATCGTTACTCCACTCCTGGATCTGGCCATGTTTGCCAATGGAGGTCTCCGGTATTTTGGTTAAAGCACTACGGAGTACTTCTCCGAATTCCTGATCTTCTTGCAATATTCGGGTACTTTCAATGCAACGCATGAAGAGTTCTCTAATAATCTGATTGTCCATTGAAGCACCAAAACATAAAGCCCCCGACTCTCCATTATCTAATATATAGCGATTTTCCGGTGAGGACGAAGGACATATCACCCAATTGCCGGAAGGATCCTCTATTAGATAATCCAGAATAAACATAGCCGCATCTTTCATCGTGGAGTACACTTTTTCGAGAAACTGAACATCCTTATTGTATTCGTAGTGGTCCCATAGATGTAATGAAAGCCATGCTCCTCCCATAGTCCAAAACGTCGATGTCATGCATACATCCTGCGGAGCAGCGTCTGCCCAGATATCCGAATTGTGATGAGCAACGAACCCCTTGCATCCATACATGGTTCTAGCGGTTTCCTTTCCCCGGACTTGCAGTCGATCTATAAAATCAAACAATGGAACGTGACATTCAGACAGATTGCAGCTTTCTGCAGGCCAGTAGTTCATCTGTGTATTAATATTAATCGTATATTTGCTGTCCCATACAGGAAGCATGTCTTTATTCCATATCCCTTGAAGGTTTGCAGGTAAAGAACCTGGACGGCTGCTTGAGATAAGCAGATAACGACCAAATTGAAAGTATAGACTCATCAGTTCCGGATCATGCTTACCAGCTCTAAGCCGCTCAAGGCGCTGATCGATTGGAAGTTCGGAATATATCACATCTTTATTTTCATCTTCGAGATGTATATCCATCTTTTTGAATAAGGATTGATAATCCGAGACATGATCGGCGAGCAGTTCGCTATATGGCTTTGTTGAAGCGGCCTCAATTCTTCGGAGGCACTCCGCTTCGAGTTGTTCCTTGGGTACTCGGAAATCCGTGCAAGCCGAGATTAGAATTGTTGCAGAATTACCATTCTTCAGAGAAAGCTGACCGCTTGAATAATGAACCTGCCCCCCTTCAGATATAAGGCGAATCGCACAACAAAATCGGATTCCTTCTTCTCCCCCACTTCTTCCCCGGATGACCAAGTTATTCGTTCCACGCTTCTCGATCCGGTCCAGATAGGATTGAAAACCAACAGGATGCTTAAGAATATCTGAATAGGATGTTGATTCCAGAACAGCTCCCCTGCCAAAAATAGTGGAGAAAGATAACTTTCCAGGTACGCTAGATTTGAGATGAACAACGAGCACTTGATCCGGGTAGCTAGCAAAATAATCTCGGCTGTAAATGGATTGATCTGCGGTATAATTCACGTGTACCTTGCCTTGTTCCAGATCGAGATGTCTTTGATATCCATTTGGTTCATGTTCACTGTGATCCATAGCGATATAGAAGTCCCCTAATGGCTCATAATGCCTTTGCCCGTCAGGAACTCCTACCAGAGTATCTGCTGCGAGTTCTTCTGCTTCCCTAATCTTACCGTCAAAAATCAGGCTTCTGATCTGAGATAAAGATTCAAGTGCTTGAGGATTATTCCGCTGCATCGGACCACCATACCACAGACTATCTTCATTAAGCTGAATTCTCTCGATCTGTGTTTTCCCAAAAATCATGCCTCCAAGAGTTCCATTTCCGATAGGTAATGCCTCTTCCCATCTTCCAGCAGGTTGATTAAACCAGATATTTTTGGTCTTCACGTTAAAACCTCCAACGAATTATAATTCCTCACATTTTTCATGTTTAGTGTGTTCCGTTTGTATGTTCTTTCAGTGTACTGTAATCTCTTAAACATCTAAATGAACAAAATTAACTTGAATTATCACAATCTTATCCCAGTATTAGAGGTGTAATCGTAAATTCCGAAACTGACAGTACAAATTCTTTGTTCTGGACAAGGAAGTATAGCTATTGGCAATCAGGACCACCCGTCCAACGGGTGGTTTGCTCTTGGGGTATAACCCCCTGTTGCCAAACTGCGCCTAAAGACGCTAGCCTGACAGCAGGGCT
>NZ_JAGIKV010000011.1 GCF_017874615.1 Paenibacillus xylanexedens | reverse complement strand
TGCGTAGAGTATTTGGTCGTACTTCTATTTTACGCAGAGAGTCAAGCGTGTCTCTATTTACATTTCATGGAACTAGTTTTGGGCAAGTACAGTTAATTAGCCGAAAATTGAATATCAACGGCCAATGAATTAATATATAGCTACGATATGAATAGTTCTCATTCAAATATTGAACCTAGATTGATTATATAGAACAGAGGGTATGCACAATGACAAAATACGAAAATCAGCTCCCGACATCAGCAGGCATGAACTTCAAGTCCTTGATCAGTATATTGAGAGATTCCATGCGTGGCAATGTAGAGCGGAGGCCATCTGGCACGATGCCTATGGAGATATGTGAACCTGCTGAAACCTTCAGTGCATCCGATAATCCACAGGTTACATGGTTCGGACATTCGGCTTTTTTACTCGAAATTGAAGGGCACAGACTGCTCTTTGATCCGATGCTGGGCAATCGTCCATCTCCAGTATCCTGGGTGGGTACCAAACGTTACAGCACCAATCTACCAATTCAACCGGAAGATTTCCCAACGCTGGATGCAATCATTATATCGCATGACCATTATGATCATCTGGATTATGACTCCATCCGCAGATTAAAGGATAAAACAAAACGATTTATCGTACCGCTTGGCGTCCGTCGTCGACTGATTCAACTGGGTGTGCCTTCGGAACAGATTACCGAGCATAACTGGTGGGATGAGTTATCGTTCAAGGGTCTAACATTTGCTTGTACGCCAGCAAGACATTTCTCGGGCAGAGGATTATTCGACCGTAATTCTACCTTATGGTGTTCATGGGTCATCGCTGGACAACATACCAAGGTGTTCTTTAGTGGTGACAGCGGATACGGTCCTCATTTCAAGGAAATTGGCAGTAAATACGGTCCATTTGACCTCACTTTGATGGAATGTGGGCAATATGACGAGCGGTGGTCCA
Organism: Paenibacillus xylanexedens; assembly: GCF_017874615.1. Taxonomy (GTDB): domain Bacteria; phylum Bacillota; class Bacilli; order Paenibacillales; family Paenibacillaceae; genus Paenibacillus; species Paenibacillus xylanexedens. Next base: position 197,660 of record NZ_JAGIKV010000011.1, on the reverse strand, counting down.
ACATTCACATGATGCCGGAAGAAACGGTGCAAGCACACTTGGATGTAGGGGGTAAGTTGCTTATCCCGATTCATTGGGCCGCATTTACGCTGGCCTATCATGCCTGGAATGAACCAGTCGAACGGATTACGAAGGCTGCACATGCTTTGAACGTTAAGATTGCAACTCCCAAAATCGGCGAGAAAGTTGTGCTTCATACGGAGCATTACCCTACACATCCATGGTGGAGACCGGAATTAGGATAAAAAAATAAAAGCGTTCAGCTCATCAAATGAGTGGACGCTTTTTCTATTACATTTTACATCAGGATCGATAGTGCACTGTAAATTAACAACATACCCATGACGATATTAACAGGACGCTCGTATCTTAATAAAAAGCTCTGGAATAACATGCCACCGAACGCCCACGTCATATTGGCACTAATACCGATGAGGGTGAGCAGTAAGGAAAATACAATTAAATGAACATGGGACTGCCCAAGAGGCAGAACAAACACGGATATGGCAGTAAGCCCATACAGAATGACTTTGGGATTGATGAATTGCAGGGTGAACCCAAATAGAAATGAATAATGATTGACCTTGTTTTCTTGCGCATCTGCAGGTTTACTTCGCATGATTTTGAGCGCCAGATAGAGCATGTACACACATCCTAACACGTTTAAGACGGGTGTGATCCTAGGAATATATTGATGAAGAATAAGGTTGAAATAACTGGACAGAAACATAATTAGCAGGCAGCCGGCTGCAACTCCACTGATAAACGGAAGGGTCTTGCGGAAACCCTGATTTCTGGCATGCGTCATGGAAATGATATTGTTGGGTCCGGGTGTAAATGAAGCGATGATTGCATAGGTCACTAAAGGTATAATGTTCATGGTTCCTCCACGTTTTCTTAGTTGTGTGATATAATGACCTGAAATGTACGTTATAACGTACGGTCTTTATTATTGTACAACATGTGCGTTATATAGCACAACATAATTATAAAAAGAGGAGGATGAACTTTGAAAAACATTAATAGTATTCTTGCTCAGAACCTGAAACAGCTTAGGGAACAAAGAAAACTTAGTCTGGACAAGGTCGCCGAAATGTCTGGTATTAGCAAGACCATGCTTGGTCAGATTGAACGTGGTGAATCCAATCCATCCATTGCAACCGTATGGAAGATTGCTAATGGCTTGAAAACCTCCTTCACTGCTTTGATTCACGAGCCGAAGTCAGATACTACCGTTGTAACGGGGGATGATATTCAAGTATTGATGGAGGATGAGGGAAGGGTTCGGATTTATCCGCATTTTCCTTTTGAAGAAGGACGCCGCTTTGAAATATATATGATGGAGATGGACCCCAAGTCTGAGTTGAAAGCTGAACCGCATATCGAAGGTACGGAAGAGTTTATTACGGTCTTTGAAGGTGAAGTTACGATTCGAGTAGGGGCGGAAGATTATACGGTGAGTTCAGGGGAGTCGATCCGTTTTGGAGCGGACAAGCCTCACGCCTACGTTAACTCCGGTGCTAAGACGAACAAATTCAACATGGTCATTCATTATTCGAAGTGAGATGCAAAGATCCAACTGTGAATGTAACGAACGATGAATGAGTGGATGCATTCATTATTCGAAGTGACAATAAAGCAGCCTGATGTAATGAACTGCTCCCTTGTAAGTCGTGTCTCACAAAGGGTTCAGTTCAAAACATTGGCTGCTTTATTGATGTGTGCACTATGGGGTCCCAACCTCTAGCGAAGGGGACTCTGAATTATGGCTTTTCTTTGGCCTGACGCTGGATTTCCTTGGCTGTTAATGCTTTATCATATACTTTTACATTATCCAAGCTGCCTTTGTAGAACGGATCAGCCGTATAACGACTCTTGCCCACATAAGCTTCCGTTACCTGCAGATCTTTTGGGTTAAAAGTAATCTCAGAGCTGCTTGCAACCGATGTACCATTCACATATAGAGTACCCACATCACCCTGAAGGGTTACAGCGACATGAACCCACTCTTTGGAAGGCAGTGGTTTTGCTGCAGTCAGGCTCTGATCCCGTCCCTCATTATGAATGGTAAATTGTAACGCCCCATTATGTTGGGAGGGAGTAAGGAACATATGTCTCGTTAAACCATTTCCAAAGTCGAAAATACGCTGCCAGGACCCGCCGCCATCCCAATTTACCCAGGCGCTAAACGTGAAATCCGTTGTATCTGTAATGAGTCCAGGTAACTGAATGTAACTGTCTGTCCCATTGAATGTAGCAGCCTGATTTTTGCCACTTGCAGCAGAACTGACCACGTTAAAGGCTTGCCCGTGATATTCGTTTTTACTGGAATCCTGTACAACTTTGGCAAGTTTCTTGTGTTCAAAAGTATACTCCCCGAGCAGTGGGCTTACCGCTTGCTGTGGAATGATAACGTTAAACATTTTGGAGCTTACCGCAGTTCCTTTACGAATCGTTGCGGTTAATTTCACTTTGGCATCGCCCTTACCAGCGCGTGGTCGCTGCACTACACCTGTAGAGGATAGAGCCGAAGTGTTGGAGCTTTTCCACGTAATGTCTGCATCACTTGTTCCCTTGGTAGGCAGAGTCAGATTAAAGAACACGTGATCCGTATTGCTGATACTCAGGTCCTTTTTCACCGCATCTACAATGTCTTGATCACTCCTTTCAACACCTTGACTTCCCCAGATGGAAACTCCGGAGGATGAGAGCGCGCTAAAGGTCAGAACCGTACTTTGAGATTCCGAATTCCATTCATGTGTGTAAACGCCTTTGTACACAACGTTATTCGATGTGATCTGAACCTTGTTGTCTGTGCCAAGACTCCATGTTCCTGTCACGGCACCATGAATCTGCCCATCTGCCGTGAACTGAACGGTCTGGGATGGCTTGATGTCCGCCGTGATGTCCTTACCATGATTCACCCATTGGTACTGACCAGCGATCTCCTGAGTTGTCAGTTGCGTGGTATCCTCTCCCAAAGCCGCATAGCGATATGGAGAAACAACGGGCCAACCATCTGCATTCATATGCATCTCATGCACGCGAACTTCATGCTCTTCGCCACGCCCTGGAAAGCGGGTATGGAAGATGAGAAATTGTTTGCCAGTCTCCGGATCAACATAAGCAGAGTTATGCCCTGGCGATACATAGCCGCTACCTAGGCCTGTGCCCGGATCACCGATCTGTCTCTCGAACAGGAAGTTCCCCATCAATTTGACTCCAAATGGCTCAATAGAACGATCATCAAACAATGGTTTATCCTTGTCTGCTTTAACGTTGATCATATCGTTTCCTTCCGCATCGAGGAAAGGTCCATCCGGTGTTTGGGAGCGAGCAACACGAATGTTGTATCCTCCATCAGCACCTAGTCCACCGTAAGACAGGTACAGATAATAATAATCGGTTTCTGGACTGTAGAGCATATAAGGTGCTTCAATACGACTATGATTGCCTCCGGTCAGCTTTTTGCCATAACCTTGATCTGGCAGTGGTTTACCTGTCGTTGCATCCATCTCCAGAATGAAAATCCCTCCGGAATACGAGCCATACACCATCCATAACTTGCCGTTTTTATCATAAAAGACATCCGGATCAACCACATTGGGATGAATCGTTGCATCGTAAATGGTACCATCCTCACTAATCTGATCCCACATGCCGGATTTTAACAGAATGCCTTGATCCTTATAAGGGCCTTCGATATTGTCTGCGACAGCAATGCCGAGCGCTGATCGCGGAGAGTCCCCTTTACAAGCATTGTAGTACATATAAAATCTGCCGTCCGCCAATTGAATGACATCTGCTGCCCATAACGTATCCGTCTGCGCCCACTCCAACGCTTCAGCGAATTCCTTGGTTACATTGGGGACAACAGGATTGTTATCTGTAACGCCGGAGGCTACCAGATCCCAGTTCAAAAAGTCTTTAGACTTGGCTACTTGCAGGTGTGAACCAAAAATATAAAACGTATCATCCACCTTAATGACAGAAGGATCATGAACGGAAACATTTTTAAATGTTGGAGCAGGATTTGCGAGAGGTGTGGTGGAAGTCTGCGAGTTACCCACGGTTGCCCCTGAACCATTTGCGAACACCGAGACCGGTGCCAAAGTTGTTGCAGTAAGTAAAGTGGTGCTTAGCACAGAAATGTTAAGTACGCGAACCCAATAACGTTTCATACGTTTCCCCTTTCCTATTCCCCGGAATGAAAAATCAACCGATACTTGGCAACACACGATAAAAGGTTCGGCAGACCTCCTTTGAGTATTTCATTATATCAAGCGCTTTCATTTGTTATATTATCAATTGATTTATATGTTTGTAAACCATAAATGTAATGTTTGTAAGAGTAAAATGAAAAATAAATAAGAGACGGGAAGAGCCGATAAAGGTCATTAGATTCAAATAAACCAGTTGTCTTTCTCAAATTTAGGATTGAAATGGGGATCGATGATGCGATATTATTACGTTTAAGAAATGTATTTAACTATTTATCAATCATTTTATATTAATACGAATTAAAAGGATGAACCGACAATTCCCAACTACATAGGAGGTAAGAACATGACAACATATCAAAATCAATTAATTGCACAATACACGTTCGAAGATACCGTTCAGATCGGGAAGGACAGCTCCGGTAAGGGACATGATGGTATAGCCAAAGGTGAGATTCTACCTGTGATATCCGAGTTGAAAGGAAGATCGGCGGTGACTTTCAACGGGGGAGCGAATGGAACTTCTTATCTGCAATTACCCTCGAATCTGCTTCGGGATGTAAGCGATAACACGGGAGTTACGATTGCCACTTGGGTGTTTCTCGGTAAGGGGTCTAATGTGTGGGAACGCATTTTTGACTTTGGCAAAGGGGAGAAGGGACCGTATTTATTTCTGACACGTCAGCTCCTGGGAACGTTATATGCCGGCGATAATCTGGTTGTCCACCCAAGTCGAGGAGTTGCAAGTGGAGAATGGCTGCATATTGCACTCTCCGTGGCAGGCAGCCAAGGGGGAACGTTGAGCAATGCGGGTCCGATAGTATATGTGAACGGGGAGAAGGCGGCAGATGGTTCGATCAGTCAGACATCCAGTGGCAATTATGCCAAACTGCGCGAATGGTTTGATACGTTCACCGATTCTGAGAATTATAGCCAGAACTATATTGCACGTTCCCAGTATGCAGCGGATGTAGATTTTGCAGGTTCGTTATCCGACTTTCGGATCTATGGGGCAGCGCTCACCATGGATGAAGTCATTGAAGTGATGTGTGAGTCACTGACAGATGAAGCGATTGTGAAGCTTGCGGTGGACAAGTACCTGTCCTTCCCCAACCGAATCATCACCAAGGATGTATCATTACCTGCAGACTTGCTGGGTGGTAAAGTGTCTGTTGAATGGAGTTCCAGTAATCCGAAAGTCCTGTCTGAGAACGGAAAAGTTCAGGCAATCACATCGGCACAGGAGGTTACGCTCCGTGCGCTTCTGAACAGAGGTGACAGTAAGCTGAGCCAAAGCTTTGACGTGTCTGTTGTACCGGCCCATCTTCCGCCTTATACGGTCACCATCCATGGAGATCAGAAGGTGGCGGATATCAGTGAAGTCATGTATGGGCTTTTTTACGAGGATATTAACAACGCGGCAGATGGCGGAATCTATGCAGAGCTTGTTCAGAATCGATCATTTGAATCCTTTACATTTGATACATATTCACATGATTCTGGAGAATGTGGTTGTTCGACAGGTCGAAATCGTGAGCCTTTGTTTGCCTGGTCAGGCGACACCGAGAAAATGCTCGTACAGCATACGGATGGACTGAACGTTCACTTTAACGTGGAAGACCCTGAAGTAAATGCTTATTATGTAACGGTTCAGGATGGGGCAACGATTCGGAATCGCGGATTCTCAGACTCTAACCAGCATTGTGCCATGTCCATCAAGCAGGGTGAATCATATGACTTTACCGTATGGGCAAAAGCAGAATCGGCAGGAACGATCACTGTTCAATTGCAGGATGGAAGTGACACTTCCATCAGTGATTCGGTAACGCTGCATGTTGAAGGTGGGAACACATGGAAGAAATACGGTTTGTCTCTAACCGGAACGGAGACTGTACTTGGTCAACTGGCACTTATGTTTGCAGGTGACATCTCCATTGATATGGTGTCCTTAGTCCCTCAGAATGTATGGGGGGCTGATCCGACAGAAGAGGGAATATCGGCTTCAGCACATGCCAACTACACAGGTAATCCGAACTATCGATTGAGAAAAGATCTAATCCAGGCACTCGCAGATCTGCATCCGAAGTTCTTGCGTTTTCCGGGAGGATGTATCTCGGAGGGATCTTTTATCTGGGATAACGTATATGACTGGAAGGATTCTGTGGGTCCGGTTGAGCTGCGCAAAGAGAATTATAATGTCTGGGGTTACATGATGACGATGGGCCTCGGTTATATGGAGTACTTCCAACTGGCGGAAGATCTGAATGCCGCTCCGGTTCCAGTCATGGCTTGCGGTGTGTTGTGTCAGGCACGCTCGGATTATGCTCACCCTGCGGGTGGCGCTTTAAGGGATTATTATATCCGCAACTTTACAGACCTGATCGACTTTGCGCTCAGTACAGACTTTGAACACAACGAATGGGCGGCTGTACGAAGCCAGATGGGCCATCCTGAACCGTTTGATCTTCGTTATCTGGGCGTAGGCAATGAGAACTGGGGCACTGAATTTTTTGCCAACTTCGAAGTATTCAAACGTTCGATAGATGATTACGTGAAACTGAACTATCCTGATCATGAGCTGCACATTATCTCGACGGTTGGTGCTCAAGCAGATGATGATGCGTACCAGGAAGGATGGAAATTCCTCAGTGGGAACCTCACCGGGTCAGCTCAGGTTGCTTTTGCAGATGGTGCTGAGGTGATTGAGGAGACCGTAACTTGGTATGAGAATCAGGACAATTACATGGACACCATTGCAGATGAACACTACTACCGCTCCAATGAATATTTGCTGAATAACGCGGATCGGTACAACTATTATGACCGGGCTTATCATGAAGATGGAAGTATCGATTGGAAAGAAACATCCAAAGTATTTGTGGGAGAATATGCTTCCACGGACAAAAACACGCTGGCAGGTGCAGTTGCTGAAGCTGCGATCATGACAGGGTTTGAAAATAACGCGGACGTTGTTCGTTTGGCTGCCTATGCGCCATTGTTCAACAAAGTACTAACGGACGGTACTTACCGCTGGACGCCAGACTGCATCTGGTTTGATGATGAAACCGTATGGTATACACCGAATTATTATGTACAGCAGCTTTTTGCAAAATATGTAGGGGATCAGGTGCTTGAGACTTCATTCTCCACCTATAGCAAAGGCAAACCGCTGAATCTCATTCCGCGTGGCGGCATCGAGATTGCAACAGGTCATGCAGACATCGTGGTGAAACGAGTCACGGTCACGTCCAATGTGGATGGCAGTTTGATGTTTAATGAAGATTTCAGGGAACGTACAGAGCCTAGTGAGGCATGGAGACAGATTCCCGGATCGGAAGGATACACGTTAACTGCAGGGAAAGGGCTCATTTTAAAGGCACAATCAAGTGGATTAAATGGATTGTACCTGCTGAATGACGAATGGACCAACTACAAAGTTCACGTTGAGGCTGAAAGAATGTCAGGTGAGGATGGTTTTTACATTGGCGTGGGACTGACGGATATCTCGCCCGAAAACAAGGATGTCATCGAGTACGCAATCAGTTACGGGGGAAATGCCACGGGAGTGAAGGTGTACAAACAAGGGATCGAGGGTTACACCTTGGGAGATTATTCATCCAGCTCGGCAGCAGGTAACCTGAGAGCAGCCAACTATGAACCACTCGAGAATGGGACCGATTATACGATCACGGTTAACTATGGTGGGGACACAGGAAAGAATCTGATCTGCTCCTATACAGACGGTCGCAATACCAGCAAGGTTCTGGATTACAAGCTGGAAGCTTACAACCGGGAAGTATTCCACTCCGTTACGAAGGACGCACGGCATGTATATGTGAAACTGGTGAATGCAGATGGTGTAGATAAATCAACCCGGATTTGTCTTCAGGATCTGAAGGTTGATACTTCAGCCAGATTGATCACGCTTACTGGAGAAAGTCATTTGGTTCATGTTCCGAATGTGAATCAGAAGAATGATGAGAAAGTGGTTCCCCAAGAACAGGAGATCACACTGTCCGATACATCGGTGATGGTTAACTTAACAGCTCATTCAGTGAATGTATTAGTTATGGATATTCTGAATTAAATCCACATCGTGAACAAGAGACCGCGGATATCGCGGTTTTTTGGCGTTTGCAATCTGTCGATTGACGATCAAAGAACGAAAAAATGGTGCACTCCTATAAGGAGAGGCACCATTTCTTTGGGTCTGATTATCTGCGTTTTAATAACAGAACGCCACTGATTGCTGACGTTTTATGGCGGTAGACCACTTTGAATCCAATATCATTGTCCAGCAAGCAGTTCAGCGCATTGATCAGCCGTGCACCGGGAACCAGTGTGAATGTACATGGAGACGTGTTACCAATCACACGTACACTTTGGATTCTGCGCGCAGAACCGGGAATGAGCGGATTTCTAGACCAATAGATTAATACCAGATCCGGTTGTGGAACAGCATTGACACGAGCCATACTCATCATCTCTTTTCTATTAGATTCTCTATAGTAAATGACAATGTGTTGTAGAAGGTGCTAGACAAAAGACGTCATGAGCAATAAATGGGATTAATACCTACCATTTATATCTAGTGCCCGTGCAATTCACATCAAGACATCGGTATAACAGGTACTCATAAATGCACTTTCAGTCCCATACATATATTCTGGAGGTGATTGGGATGAGCAAGGAACCTATGGATGAGAACAAAAAGATTGAGCAAAGAAATACCTTTCTTCGGGATAATAACGGCAAAGAGATGTCTTCCAACGAAGGAGTTAAAATATCGGATGACAGCAACTCGCTAAAAGCGGGGGATCGCGGCCCCACGCTGCTTGAAGATTTTCTGATGCGTGAGAAACTGTCTCACTTTGACCGGGAACGAATCCCGGAGAGAGTTGTTCATGCCCGCGGATATGGAGCTTACGGTGAATTTGAGTTATATGAATCACTGGAAGAGTTAACGATGGCTCATTTTCTTCAGGACCCAGGAGTGAAAACACCGCTGTTTGTTCGTTTTTCCGAAGTTGCAGGCTCCAAAGGAGTGAACGAAACGAATCGGGATGTACGTGGGTTCTCAGTGAAATTTTATACCGAAGAAGGCAACTTTGATCTGGTCGGCAACAATATTCCGATCTTTTTCATTCAGGATGGGATCAAGTTCCCGGATCTGATTCATGCACTGAAGCCGGAACCCAATAATGAGATTCCACAGGGCTCGACTGCACATGACACCTTCTGGGACTTCATTGCAAATAATCAGGAGTCGGCTGCTATGGTCATGTGGATTATGTCGGATCGCACGATACCACGGAGTTTTCGAATGATGCAGGGATTTGGAGTACATACCTTCCGACTGGTGAACAAAGAAGGTGAATCCAGATTCGTGAAATTTCATTGGAGGCCCGTACTTGGCATGCATTCTTTTGTGTGGGATGAGGCTCAAAAGCTGGGAGGTGCAGATCCGGACTTTCATCGCAGAGATCTGTGGGAGAATATCCACGCAGGCAACTTCGCAGAGTTCGAACTCGGACTACAGGTACTGGAAGAAGCAGATGAATTCAAGTTTGATTTTGATATTTTGGATGCAACGAAATTATGGCCTGAAGAAGATATTCCGGTACAAATCATTGGCAAAATGACGATTAACCAAAATGTCGAGAATGTATTTGCAGAAACGGAACAGTCGGCTTTCCATCCAGGCAACATTGTACGTGGCATTGACTTCAGCAATGATCCACTGCTTCAAGGCCGACTGTTCTCGTATACGGATACACAATTGGCAAGGGTAGGTACGAATTATCAGGAATTGCCGATCAATCGCCCTGTATGCCCTGTACATAACAACCAGAGAGACGGCGCTTCCCGGTATACGATTGATCGGGGAAGAGTTGCCTATCATGAAAATTCTCTTGCCAACAATTCTCCCTATACTGTGCCTGGTACCAAGGGTGGCTTTGTAACCTACCCTTCCACAGTGCAAGGTCTCAAGGAACGGAAAACGGCACCGAGCTTCCTGGATCACTTCTCACAGGCACGTTTATTCTGGAACAGCATGAACGGCTTAGAGAGAAGCCATATCATTCAGGCACTCACGTTTGAACTTGGGAAGGTAAAGGATGTTTCCATCCGTCAGCAGGTTGTGAATATGTTGGGTCATGTCAGCACAGAGCTGGCGACCATTCTGGCCGTTGAACTCGGAGTCAATGTACCTAACGTTCCTGAATCTCCAGTGACGAAGTCGTCACCTGCGCTCAGCATGGCAAATACGGTGTTTTCTCCCAAGACATTGCGTGTCGGAGTGATTGTTGGGGAAGGGTTCGATGGCCTGAGCACACAATACATTTTGGAAGAGCTTAAGGGAGCGGGACTTCAACCGGTCATTTTACATGAAAGACAGGGTGTGGTGCGTGGAACGGGGAATGTGGAGCTCAAGGTGGACGACAGCTTTTTGACCGGCTCGCCCTTGGTATATGATGGTCTGTTCATTGTTGGAGGACAGCAGGAAAACGATTATGTTCAGAAATACACCCGATCCTATGCGATCGAAACGTACAATCATTTCAAACCGATCGGTGCTACACCGACGGGTGCAGCGGTGATCCAACCGGTCGGCATTATAGGCAAACCTGGCGTCATTGTGGAACAGCAGCCTGCGGCGTTTGCAGAGCAATTCATTCAAACGATGACCCAGCAGCGCTTTTGGGATCGGACATAGCCACGTGGGATAAACTGGACATGGGAAGTTCATGCGTCTAAACTAGATAGACCAGACACACTAAGAAGGGATGCGCCGATCCAAACCATGTTGCAGAAATTCGGGTTTACACAATATGAAAGTCAGGTATACGAGGCTATATTCGCGCAGGATGAACCGCTTGATGCCACATCGATTGTTAATTACTCCAACGTTCCCAAAGCCAAAATCTATGAAGTACTTAATCGCCTGATCGACAAGGGAACGGTGCTGACAACGATGGATGGGAAGAAAAAACTATATATGGCTGTGGATCTTCAGTCTATTATTCATAAGATCAAGGCTGATTTTGAGAAAGATATTGAGGAATTGAAGAGTTACAAAATCAAACGTACATTTACAGATGAGCATATCTGGACGTTAAAAGATGAGTCGTCCATCGCATCGAATATCGAACAGCTTATTGAGGAAGCAGATTCATCGATTCTTTTTCTGGCCTGGAATGAGCGAATGGAGAAATATCGTGAACTGCTGGAGCAGAAGGAAAAGCAGGGCGTGTACGTTGAAGTACTTGCCGTTGGGGGTATGGAGACATCCTTAAACCGGATATACTCGTTGATTCCATTGCTTGATGCGCCAGAACCTTCACAGCTGCTTATTGTGGATCATGCATATCTGCTATTTGCCGGTGTGGAGCATGATTCATGGCGAGCCATCAAAACGATGTCCAAACCGATTGTTAAAGCAATGACCGATTATTTCTACCATGATGTTGCGCTTACTCAAATTACCAAAAAATACGGTGACCAACTGTTACAGGATGCTGAAATCGAGAAACTGCTCACCAGATTGATCTATTAAAACTATTCTCTTGGAGAATAGTTTTTTTGTTATATCTTTTTTTTGAAAATAATCATGAAAATAACTATTGAAACTTCCATTCTTATGGGTTACTATCGTAGTTGTAACTTTTGAGGAGGATTCAAAAATGAATAAGAAAGTATATGTGCTTGCTATCGCAGCATTTGTGGTCGGAACCGTTGAGCTGATCTTGGGCGGAATTCTGGACCTGATTGCTACGGATCTTCATCTTTCCCTGGCGAAAGCCGGGTATTTAATCTCTATTTTCTCACTTGTCTATGCGTTGTCTGCACCGATTTTATTAAATATGACAGCCAGATTCGAGCGTAAAAAAGTATATATGTGTACGCTGTTTGTATTTCTGATCAGTAATCTGATCTCTGCGTTCAGTACCAGCTTTTATATGCTGATGGCGGGTAGAGCACTCGGAGCCGCAACAGGTTCACTTATTTTTGTGCTCTCCCTGACCCTTGCAGCGCGCATTGTGGAACCACAATATAAAGGACGCGCCGTGGGGACCATTACCATGGGAGGCAGTGCATCACTTATTCTGGGTGTACCTCTTGGAATCTTTGTAGGCAATTTGGCAGGCTGGCGTGAGGTGTTTATGTTGATCGCTATTCTCACAGTAGTGGTTATGGTAGCGATCTGGATTGCGATGGACCGTGTACAGCCTATTCCTGCTATATCCCTGAAGAAACAACTTAAGGCTCTGTGGAATCCGAAAATGTTGGCAATCCATGCTACGACTTTGCTTGTGCTTGCGGGTCACTTGACTTTATATGCGTATTTCACACCGTTTCTGCAAGAAACGCTGGGTGCCAGCGCGACGATGGTCACCTTTATCTATATGATGTTTGGAATCGCCGCTGTTGCAGGTGGAGGCATCGGGGGCATGTTATCCGATCGTCTGCATCCTGCTAAAGCCATTATCATTGTGCTGATTCCCTTTATCGTGAGTATGGCTGTCATTCCGTTCAGTGTTCAATTGCCTTTGATTGCCTTCTTGATATTGTTAAGCATCTGGAGTGCACTGAGCTGGACGGTTACGCCTGTACAGAACAGTCTGATTATCAAAACTTCGCCGGAAACAGCCGAAACGCTAATCAGCACCAATTCAGGTATTGCACATGCAGGTATTGCACTAGGTACCTATATCGGCGGTATGGTGATCGATCATTCATCGATTCTGAACACCGGATGGGTTGGTTCTGTTCTGATTCTGCTTGGTTTGGTGTCTGCCATCTATGCCATTAGCGTTAAGGAAAAAACCGTTCAGGCGGTTGCTTAGAATAAAGAAATTAGACAAAAGCTTGAACCTCTGCATTCCCATAGTTAATGGGGGTAGAGGTTTTTTTATTGTTGATACGCTAGAGTACGCGTCAGTGAAATAAACCATTTTCATATCGAGCAAAACTTGCTTTATTCATCGTAATCTATATAATTAAAAGAGTTTTAAAAAGTATTTTTAGAGAGATAGAGCTTTAACTTATTTATAGATAGAAGATGGGAAGTGCTTACGAAATGATGACTGAAAAAGAGAAATCTCAATTAGGGCTCTTGTATAACGCCAATTATGATCAAGAGTTAATTGAAGAGCGTTTGTATGCCAAAGGGCTTTGTTACGATTATAACCAGCTCCATCCAGGTAAAATCAATGAAAGAGAAGCGTTAATTAAGAAACTGCTCGGGAAAACGACCGATCGTTTCCTGATTGAACAGCCATTTGTATGTGATTACGGCTATAATATTGAAATCGGTGAGAACTTCTATAGCAATCATAATATTGTCATGCTGGATGGAGGAAAAATCAGTTTTGGAGATAACGTTTTTGTTGCTCCCAATTGCGGATTTTATACAGCAGGCCACCCGTATGATGTTGAGCAGCGCAATGAAGGTCTGGAGATCGTTGGACCCATCTCGGTGGGCAATAATGTGTGGATCGGTGGCGGTGTGACAGTTCTTGCCGGTGTGACGATTGGGGATAATACGATCATCGGCGCAGGGAGCGTAGTGACCAAGAGTATACCGTCTGGTGTGATTGCTGCGGGTAATCCTTGCAGGGTCATTCGCAAGATAACAGAAGAAGACAAAACCAAGTACAGCAGGGATGTAGTGAAGAACATATAGTGAAGAATAAATAGTAAACAACGTGATAGTAGCTAATGAGAATGCCCGATGTGTATCATCGGGTGTTTCTTTTTGAAAATAAAAATAAAATCCCCCAAACAGAAAACATGCCAAGGTATCGTATAACCGACACTTTTTCATGTGATTTGTCTGAGGGATAGAAGAATGTATCTGTTACGTTTGCTTAAAGATCCTTAACGCTGCAAACTTTTTCCGTTACTGCTGATCACTTCTTTGTACCAATGGAAGGATTTCTTGCGATAACGTTCGAGTGTTCCTGATCCATCGTCATGACGATCAACATAGATATAACCATAACGTTTTTTCAACTGGGCAGAAGACGCACTGACAACATCAATGCAACCCCATGAAGTATAACCCATAATTTCAACGCCATCTTCAATGGCTTCGCCGACCTGAACCAGATGATCATTCAGATACTGGATTCGGTAGTCATCTTCAACTGTTTTCTCGCCGTCCGCACCCGTGATCAATTCATCAACAGCACCAAGACCATTCTCTACAATAAACAGTGGTTTTTGATAACGGTCATAGAACATGTTAAGCACATAACGCAATCCTTGCGGGTCAATCTGCCATCCCCATTCACTTGCTGGCAGATAAGGGTTAGGTACACCCCCAAGAAGGTTACCTTCACCTGCGATTTGTTTCTCCGGGTCTGCTGTCTGACAGATACTCATGTAATAACTGAAAGAGATAAAGTCTACTGTATTCAGCAACGTTTCCTCGTCGCCAGCTTCCATCTGAATCTCGATTCCATTTTCACGGAAGTAACGTTTCATATAACCAGGGTAGCGACCTCTTACGTGCACATCACCGAAGAAATAGTTGCTGTGCTCGAATTCCATGACTTTGATCATATCATCTGGATTCGGTGTCAGCGGGTAGGTCGGCATACTGAGCATCATACAGCCAATCTGTGCTGTAGGAATGATCTCATGACAGAGCTTCACAGCGGAAGCACTGGCTACAAACTCATGATGGATTGCCTGATACAGATCTTGCTTGCTAAGCTTCTCCTTTGGTGTGTAGATACCACCGCTCATGAAGGGTGCTTCAAGAATCGAATTGATTTCGTTAAAGGTAAGCCAGTATTTCACTTTATTTTTATAACGTTTAAATACGGCAGTTACATAACGCTCATAGAATCCAACCATTTTCCGGTTAACCCAGCCGTCGTATTCTTTGGACAAGTGAAGAGGTGTCTCATAGTGGGATAGCGTAACGAGTGGTTCGATCCCGTATTTGTGACACTCGTCAAACAGATCGTCGTAGAATTGCAGACCTTCTTCATTTGGTTCCAGCTCGTCCCCTTTTGGAAAAATCCGGGACCAGGCGATGGAAGTACGGAATACCTTGAAGCCCATCTCGGCAAACAGTTGCACATCTTCCTTGTAACGATGATACAGATCGATACCGATCAGTTTCATGTTATCTTCTGTTGGTTCTTCCGTGATTGGCCCCATGATGCCTTTGGGAGCTACATCCTGAGTGGATAATCCTTTGCCGCCTTGATTGTATGCACCTTCAGCCTGGTTGGCTGCAATTGCGCCACCCCACAGGAAATTTTCCGGGAATTGATAGGTATGATTTTGAGAGTTACTCATGTGTATCGCTCCATTCATCAAATTGATTTTAAGAGGTTGTTCAAAAAGCCCGCCTTTGATTACAAAGGATGCCTAACGGCATCATCTGCATCGAATATGAAATTCAGCCGAAATGTCCGTTGCTCACGTAGTTTTTCCTACGCTCCGCTACTCCATTTCTAGCCTCATCCCATCTTCTCGGTACTGAAAACCGGTCTTTTTGAACACGCACTTTAAGATGATTCATATATGACATAAAAAAAGCTTAAACGTTGTAACGGGTTACACGTCAAGTTTTACTTTTGACCCCAATCTAAGGCATACTATTATTCTATAGTTCGTTAGCAAGAAGGGAGTCTCCGATGTCCAAGTTTGATGAAATTATGAAGCGGTCCGGTTACTCAAAAGCGACAGTGTCACGCGTGATTAATCATTCTCCGTATGTTAGTGATGAAGCAAGACAGATCATAACGGATATTATGAAACAGTTGAATTATATTCCCAACCGGAATGCGGTATCGTTATCTACAGGGCAAACAAAGCAGATTGGAATTGTGACCTCTACCACAGGTGAGATCATTCTTACCTTCATGAATCAATTCATTGATACAGCCATGGATTTTGGGTTTCAGACGATTATCTATACATCCCGTGGAGATCCGGAGATTGAATTGCAGGCATTCGAAGATCTGCGCAGCAAACGAGTGGATGGGCTAGTTATTATTGCTTGTGTCAATGATCCTCGGAAATTAAAGGCGTATATGGAATACGGTCCGATTGTCTCCTGGCAGCGAATGGGGAATGACGAGATTCCGTCTGTTGCTATGGATCAGGCAGAGGGGTATAAGTTAGCTCTGGAGCATCTGTTTTCGAGAGGATACACTCGAATTGCAAATGCATTTGGCAGGGCTGAAAGTCTGAATACCCAGAGCCGCCGTGAAGCCTTTGAATCTTTCATGAAGAGTAGAAGGTTGCATGTGTGGACTGAAGCATATCAATATTCCGTATTCAGCTCCTCCGATGGCGAAGAAGCGATGCGAAGAATGGCTGAGGGGCCAGAACTTCCACAGGCCGTATTATGTTCAAATGATTATGCAGCCATCGGCATTCTGAGTGAAGCACGCAGACGGAATATTCAGGTACCGGAACAACTCGCCATTGTGGGGTTTGATGATATCGAGCTTTCCCGTGTTCTTGGAATCACGACCATACACAATCCGATTGCAGAACAATCGACTCAGGCTTTTCACCAGTTGTGGGCCGTATTGGGTAAAACAGAGTTGAAGACAGAGCAGCTGACATACCAGCTGATCGAGCGTGACACGACTTGAATCCGTAAGACCCGATGTGGGAATCTGGTTTTATGGATTCAATAATTATTCAAATTTGAAGCATCTTCGAGTCAAACTCATACGTTATACTGAAGATGAGCTTCAGAACGACATATTTTGTACGGAGATGTGGCGTGAAGTTTTCGTATCATGTTACAAGTTACATATTTCACAATTGATTAGCGGGAAAGGTGAGAATGGACTTTATGAAGACAGTGACAGGCCGATTCAGAATTGCGGGCATATGGGAGGGTGTATCCTTACTTCTGTTGATTTTTATTGCTATGCCTCTGAAATATTTTGCAGATATCTCTTCCGCTGTAGCCGTAATGGGCATGATTCATGGTATTTTGTTTCCTTTGTACCTTATTGCGCTAGTTCACTTGGCTCTGGTCAAAAAGTGGAAGATAACACGCTGGTTAATGGGTGGAATGGCCGGTCTTTTGCCGTTTGGAACTTTTGTATTTGAATCTTATCTTCGGAAGAGAAATTGGAAATAAAAATCAATAAGAATAAATTAAAGCAGGCGACTAATTCAGATGTTATCCGAATTGTCGCCTGTTACTTTCTGAACAAGTACTACTTTACTGTACCTTGCTGACGATCGGACAACAAACTGACTCCAATATCGCCAGAGGCATTCGACACAGGTGAATACGCCGAGAAGGAAGTAACAACTACCAGGGCAGTGAACAGAAATAAGAATGATTTTTTCATACCATAACCTCTTTTATATGGGGATATATTCCATTTGATTCTAACGCACATAGGCTATACTTGAAAAGAAAAAGTTTAAATGAGCAAGCTATTGAATGACTGAAAGGGTTGAGCTTCTATGAAAGATATTCATGAGTTAACAACGATAGAAATGGTTGAAGAAGCTATTCAACAACATGAATTGGTTTTTTTGTATGTATCTCGTCCAGAGTGCAGTGTATGTCACGCTTTATTCCCCAAGATCAGGGCGTTGCTTGAACCTTATCCATCTATATACCTGGGTCACATTAATGCTAACGAAGTGGAAGAGGTTGCATCCAAGTTTCTTATTTTTACCGTTCCAACAATGATCATGTTTGTGGAGCAGAAGGAATATATTCGAGCGGATCGTTTTGTTCGCTTGGAACGTCTGGAAGAGCAGCTGCAACAGATTCACTCCATGTATATCCAGGATGAGGAATAGAAAGCTAAAGCTTCATGAACGGCGGCTCATACATGAGCCGTTTTTTTTTGCGCACGCAGTGGCATATAGCTATGAATAAAGTACATGATGCCTGAACTCACAAATTAAAGTGTTGCCATGAAAACGGTTTTATGATAATTTAAACATTATAAAAACGTTTTTATAGTAAAGGAACAAAACTTATGGCAAAGATAACGATTAAAGATGTAGCAAGGGAAGCGGGCGTATCCATATCTACTGTCTCCAACGCCTTGAATGGTGTGGATGTCTTGAACCCGGAGACAAAATCACATGTTCTTAAGGTGGCAGAGCGTTTAAATTATGTGCCCAATCTGAATGGCAAGCTGTTGAAGTCCGGTCAAACCAAAATGCTCGGTTTTTTCACTACAAGTGTATCAGGTCCGTATTTCTATAAGCTGGTTGAGTCAATGTCTCGCGAATGTGATCGTCTTGGGTATGGTTTGAATGTATTTGTGACCAAGGATAAACACGTTATTATGAGTAATATTCTGGGTCGGCGGGTGGATGGTGTCATTATCTACGAAGAGCTTCGGATTGATGATCAAGATATTATCGCCATGGAGAAAGACAAGATCAAGGCTGTTTTTCTGGATCGGGTCTATCAGAGCGATACGATGGGAAGTGTCATTTTTGACTCGTACGTGGCGGCTTATGAAGCTACCAAGTATTTAATTGGGCTGGGGCACAAGAAAATTGCTTATATTTCGGGTGTGGACACGATGTTTGACAGTGTGCAGCGTAGAGACGGCTATCTGGCTGCCTTGCATGAATACCAGCTTCCAATCGATGAAGATTACATTATACAAGGGTATTTTGAGGAGGAGAGCACGTATAGTGCGATAAAATCTTTTCTTCATTTGCACCCCGGCAAGCGGCCTGATGCATTTCTTGCAGGGAATGACTTGAGTGCTATTGGCTGTATGCATGCGTTGAAGTCTGAGGGTTTTGAAGTGCCTCAAGATGTTAGTGTCGTGGGTTTTGACGATATTGATATCGCACAGTATTTTTCTCCACCGCTCACAACGGTAAGAAATCAAATTGCAAGACAGGGTATCCTGGCAATCAATCAACTGGTGGGTATGATCAAGGAGAAAGAACAAGGGGCTGCACAAAAATTGGCGGGTGAGCTGGTGGTGAGAGGTTCAAGCCATGTGAAGATCGACCGGAAAGACTACCGTACATAGGTTGACTCAGCTTCTTCTCCGGTCTTTTTTTACATAAATAAAAACAAAGGGGTTTTTTATGTCGAAAAATAAAAACGTTTTTATAAACATGCATGCATGATGGAGGGGAGTAAAAAAACGTGGATAAATTAGCCGTAGAGACATCAACCGGTAAAAATGCGATCAGTCCCAATGGGAAGAAACCCATCGGACAACGGGTTAAAGAATTCATAGTCGATTATCGGAGACAATGGGAGATTCAATCGATGATTATCCCGGGCATTATCTTTATGATTATTTTCTGTTATATCCCGATTTACGGTTTAACGATTGCCTTCAAAAATTACACGGTCATTGATACGCTGGCTACCGCTCCTTGGGTAGGGCTGGATAATTTTAGAATCATTTTGTCAGACAAATACTTCTGGGATGCAGTCGTGAATACGCTGGGGATCAGTTTTTTGAAATTAGGTATCGGGTTTGTCATTCCGATCATTCTCGCGATCATGATCTACGAGTTAAACAGCGGACGCTTCAAGAAGTTTGTGCAAACGGTTTCATATTTACCTCACTTTTTGTCCTGGATCGTACTCGGGGGAATGCTGATTACCTGGTTTTCAACAACGGGGTTATTTAATCAGTTGTTACTTAGCCTGGGAGTGATCTCGCAACCGCAGAACATCTTGCTGGATGCAGGCAAGTACTGGTGGATTGCTACGTTATCGGATATTTGGAAAGAAGCAGGTTGGGGAACGATTCTGTATCTGGCAATTATGGCGAAGATTGATCCTACGTATTATGAAGCGGCCAAAATCGATGGTGCAAGCCGTCTCAGACAGATCTGGAATATCACATTGCCCAACATGAAATCAATCATAAGCCTAAATCTGATTCTAACTGTAAGCGGTTTATTAGGGTCGAATCTGGATCAGACGCTGGTTCTCATGAACTCCCAGAATCGCGATAAAGCGGAAGTCATTAATTCGTACGTGTACCGTATGGGGATGTCTCAGGGTGACTTTTCATATGCAACGGCCGTTGGCTTGGGTGTCTCAATCATCTCTGTCATTCTACTCGTCACGGCGAACAAAATTACAAGCAAATTAAACGATAATCAATCTGTGTTGTAGAAGGAGGCATCCCGCGTGAATGGAAAGGTGGCAAAAGAAGATCTCGATAGTCGGATCTTTGATACCTTAAACATGATATTGCTAATCATCTGTACGATCGTTATTCTGGTTCCGCTCTGGAATGTCATCATCTCTTCCTTTAGTTCAGGCAAAGCGTTGGCGGAAGGAGGGTTCATCTTCTGGTCACCAGAATTCTCGCTGGAGAATTACAGAGCGGTATTCAATGATCAGGGCATCTGGCAGGCATTTTTCATATCAGTTTCCAAAACAACGATCGGCGTTGTTACACATGTGTTCTTCTGTGCCATGGTTGGTTACGGTCTGAGCAAAAAGTACATAAGAGGCCGTAAATTATACGTTGCCATGGGTGTTATTACAATGTTCTTCTCGGGCGGCATGATCCCAACATACCTGTTAATCAAATCACTTGGATTATTAAACAGCTTCTGGGTGTACATTATTCCGGCGTTATTCAGCTTCTATGATGTCGTGATTCTAATGAATTTCTTCCGAAATGTCCCAGATTCGCTGGAAGAATCCGCCAAGATTGATGGTGCAGGGGATTGGCATATTTTCCTGAAAATCTTCATTCCACTCTCTATGCCTGCCATGGCTACAATTGCGCTATTTAATGGGGTGGGGCAATGGAACGACTTCATGACGACCAAGTTATACATTACCGATCAGTCACTGTATCCACTTCAGATGATGTTGTATGAGATTATCGTGCAGTCACAGACACAATCCATGCAAAATGTCGGGGGTTCGGCTGTGATTGAAACAACGACCAAAGGCGTGCAATTGGCCACTATTGTCATTACTACGTTACCAATCGTACTGATCTATCCCATCGTTCAGAGATATTTTATCTCGGGAATGATGCTCGGAGCGGTCAAGGAATAGGAGCAACAAATACCCCATTTTGAGGAGGAAAAAAAATATGTTGAAGTTGAACAAGGCATCAGGCAAAAAAGGGATTAAATTGCTCGCAACACTGCTTACAGCCGTACTTATGATTACAGGTTGCAGCGGTGGATCGGGGGGCTCGAGTGAAGGAAACTGGGTATCCATTGAAGATCGGTATACGGTTGACCCGGAAAAGCCGGCTTGGCAGTTGGATAAAAAGGAAGAGGCTACCGACCTGACGTGGTACGTCAATGCTGACTGGTGGAACACTGATTTTGGCAAGGACATTGTTACCAAGAAAATCAAAGAGGATTTAAACATCAATATTAAATTCATCACGGGTGATGATACCAAGTTAAACACCTTTTTCGCAGGTGAAGATATGCCTGACTTGCTGACCGTATTTGACTCCAATTCTCCTGTGGTACAAAAAGCTGCAACCTGGGCTATGCCGCTGAACGATCTGGCGGAAAAATATGATCCCTACTTCAATAAAGTTGCGGCTGCCGATACATTGAACTGGTTCCAATTGGCGGATGGTAAAACCTATGGTTACCCGAACTATTCCAATACACAAGAGGATTATGATAGCGGTAACATTCCTGCCAAAACGGCGTTTATCATTCGTAAAGATGTGTACGAAGCTTTGGGTAGTCCGGTCATTGGAACGCCAGAAGAATTCCAGAGTGTGATGAAACAGATCAAGGAGAAGTTCCCGGCCCTAATTCCATTCGGCTTTAATGCCGTAGGTGAAGGAACGGGTTCACTCGGAGATACGTTGCAAGACTTCATTGGTGTTCCGCTTGAGAACGAGAATGGAGAATTCTATGATCGTAATCTGGATGAAGATTATCTCACGTGGTTGAAGACATTGAACACCGTGTATAGAGACGGCAATATCAGTGATGACAGTTTTGCAGATGATGGAACCGCTTTTGAGGAAAAAGTGAAGTCCGGTAAATATGCGACGATGCTGCTTGACGGTACACCTCAACAAGGAGGAAACCTGCAAATCTACATGAGTGCCAATCCAGGCAAAGAATATGTTGCTATTGATGGACCGCAGAGCACCAAAGGCAATGCACCAACATTAAATCAATCCGGAATAACCGGGTGGATGATCAATTTCATTTCCAAGGACTGTAAAGATCCGGCCAAGGCCATTCAGATATTCACATACTTGCTGAGTGAAGAAGGACAGACACTTATGAATTACGGGATCGAGGGGGAAACCTACCAAACCAAAGCCGACGGTAGTGTAGAATTGCTGCCAGCAGTGAAAGACCTGCAACTCAATAACGCGGATCAATTCAAAAAGGATTATCGGATGGGTGAATTTATGTTCTTCGGTCATGACCGCCACAAAGCACTCAGTGCAGATGCTTTTCCGGAAGCGATTAAACAGATGCAAGAGTGGGGCAAAGGCAAGCTGAAACCACACTTCATTCTGGAAAATATTAGCCCGGATCAAGGTACACCTGAAGCTCGTGCGTTGTCAGCAATCAATACGAAGTGGAATACAACGCTGGTCAGTATGGTTCGGTCCAAGGATGATGCCTCGTATGACAATGCACTGGCTTCTTACAAGTCATTTTTAGGTGAGAACCGTTGGGAAGAGATTGTGAAGGTACGCAGTGAAAAGATGAAACTGAACAAAGAGAAACTAGGCATTCAATAATAGAAATAAAGGAGAATCCTATGACTACATTCAAAATGTACAAATCCACGGGTGAAGAAGAGTTATTCGTATCTCTATCTCAGGAGCAATTGAAACCACTGGATACTGATAAGGAGACAACGACGATCCATCTGGATGATCAGCTAACGTATCAGGAGATGGACGGATTTGGTGCTTCTTTTACCGATTCATCTGCCTATTTGATCAACCAAATCTTGAATGAGGAGCAACGGGATGAGGTCATGACCAGACTATTCCATCCGGAGAAAGGGATCGGGCTGTCAGTCATCCGTAATCCGATGGGAGCTTCGGACTATGCGAGAATGGTATACAGTTATAACGATATGCCAGAACAGCAGACAGACCCGGAATTAACCCAATTCAGCATTGCACATGATGAAGGGGACGTTATTCCTTTAACGCAAAAGGCGCTGGAGTTGAATCCCGAACTGAAGCTGTTCGCTTCACCTTGGAGCGCACCTGGGTGGATGAAGACGAGCGGCTCCATGATCACTGGACAGCTGAAGGCTGAATGGTATCCGGCTTATGCGGAGTACTTTGTGAAGTATATCCAAGCCTATGTAGCGCATGGATTACCGATCCATGCCATTACACCTCAGAATGAAGCACTGTATGAACCGGGTCATTATCCAGGCATGTTGATGCCAGCCGAGGCCCAAGCAGATTTTATCAAAAATCATCTTAAACCAGCCTTTGTGCAAAATGATATTCAAACCAAGATTCTCTGTTACGATCACAACTGGGATCAACCGGACTATCCACTGACCGTGCTGAAACAAGCGGGAGATGAAGTGGACGGCGTGGCCTGGCACTGGTACGGGGGCGATGCTTCTGCTCAAACGAAGGTCTATGAAGCTTTTGCAGGGAAAGAAGTGCATTTCACCGAAGGCTCAGGCGGGGAATGGATCCCGCCCTTTGAACAGGCCTTCTCGAATGTGATGCGAACGGGAATCCACATTCTTCGTAATTACAGCAAGTCGTTTGTACTCTGGAATATGGCACTTGATGAGAACAACGGGCCAACCGTTCCGGGATTTGGCCGCAGTACGTGTCGTGGGATCGTCCAGGTGAATCAGCAAAAAAAGGAACTTACGTATACACTTGATTATTATGCTCTGGCTCATTTCAGTGCTGTGATCCGCCCGAAGGCTGTTCGGATCGAATCAACATCCAGTGATGATGGAATTTGTTCTGTGGCTTTTAAAAATGCCGATGGTTCCGTAGCATTAGTCCTCTTCAATGATGGGGAAGAAACGGCGAATGTGCAGACCGAGCTGCGAAATGAAGAGTTGTTATGTTTTCAAATGGAAAGCAAAAGTGTTATGTCCATTTTAATTCATCCCAATAAGTAAACATACCTAAGCATCAGGGCTTACGTCTTACGTTGTCAGTACCGTTTTTTGTTTGCGGTACTCCGTGGGCGTGAGCCCTGTATGCTTTTTGAACTGTCTGGAGAAATAATACAAATCACTGAAACCGAGATGCTCCGCGATGGCCGTTATCGTGTTCGGGGTGCAGGTCAGCAGTTCCTTGGCTTTATCGATTTTTTTGCCAGTAATATAGAGGATCGGAGGAACACCGATCTGCTGCTTGAAGAATCGAATGAAATAATTCGGATGCATGTAGGCGATCTGGGCCAGATCCTGAACCGAAATATTCTCTTCGATGTTGGAATCAATATACGCCAGAATGGTGGATAGTTTCTCCATGACAGGCACGTTAATAAAAGAGATCTGATTCAGATCCAGATTCATTATATAGTGGGATAGTAACTCGGTTAGTTTGCTCTTGGCCATCATATGGCCATAGACTTCATCGGATTTTGCATATGTAAGGATACTGCTGAAGATTCCTTGAATCAACTCAGGTTGATCAATCGTACAGATGTGTGGGAATTTCAGAATTTGGAACAAATTGATTCCCCCAACCTTCGCGCTAAAGTGACACCAATATTTGAGAAAAGGACGGTCATTAATGGCAGAGTAGGATTGTTTTATCCCCTCTGGCATTAAAATAAGCTGATTAGGCGTAGGGTAATACTCCTCATTCCCAATCTTGAGCCAACCTTCACCTTCGCATATGAAATAAAACTTGCTGTAATCGGGCGTGTAATCCAGATCCCGCCAATCCGTATCACACCGATTGTAACTGACCATGAATAATTCGACTTGGAGATTGGACAGGTAGTTCGTAAGCAAAGTTTGGTGATTCATACTTTTCATCTCCATACAAGGTTATTATTGTCCATCTAAAAGTTAATGTTCTGCATGTCTATCTTTCGGCCGTAGCACTACAATACAACTACAGACAATAACAGAAGGGATGAGAACATCTCATGGACAAAAACGAATATTTGCAACATATTGAAGCAACGATTGAGAACGGTAAATTCAAGGACAACTGGAGTTCGCTTAGCGCCTTCCAAGTACCCGAATGGTACCCAAAAGCGAAATTCGGCATATTCATTCACTGGGGGCTATATTCTGTACCGGCCTATGATAGCGAATGGTATTCGCGAAATATGTACATACAAGGCACCAAAGCTTATGAACATCACCTTGAGGTGTATGGACCTCATAAGGACTTTGGATATAAAGACTTCATTCCGATGTTTCGGGCAGAGAAGTTTGATGCAGACGAATGGGCAACGTTATTCAAACAGGCTGGAGCCAGATATGTTATGCCTGTGGCTGAGCACCATGATGGTTTTCAGATGTACAAAAGCTCTATCTCTCACTATAACACATATGAAATGGGCCCCAAACGGGATCTTCTGGGTGAGATGAAGGTTGCATACGAGAAGCAGGGGCTGACCTTATGTGTGTCGTCTCACCGCGCCGAGCACTGGTTCTTCATGTCTCACGGGAAGGAATTTGAATCAGATATTAAGGAACCCCTGGAGCGTGGGGATTTCTATTGGCCTGCCATGCCTGAACCCAAGGATCACTTCGACTTGTATGACTCACCTCCAACCGAGGAGTATCTGGAGGACTGGTTGATTCGCTGCTGTGAACTAGTGGATCAATATCAGCCAAAGGTTTTCTATTTCGATTGGTGGATTCAAACAGTTGCGTTCAAACCCTATCTGAAGAAATTTGCTGCCTATTATTATAACAAAGGCGAAGAATGGGGCGTGCCTGTTGCTATCAATTATAAACATGAGGCCTATATGTTTGGAAGTGCCGTTCCGGATGTGGAGCGGGGACAGTTCGCTGAGCTCAAGCCCTATTTTTGGCAAACAGATACGGCTGTCGCTAAAAACTCATGGTGTTATACGGAAAATAATAACTATAAAACGGCTGAGGAGATCATTCGGGATCTCGTCGATATTGTAAGCAAAAACGGGAATTTACTGCTGAACATTGGGCCCAAAGCAGACGGCAGCATACCGGATGAAGATCGTGACATTTTGCTGAGCATTGGCAAGTGGCTGGAAGTGAATGGGGAAGCGATCTATGACACGTCATTCTGGCGTACGTTTGGCGAGGGTCCGACAGAGGTGAAGGAAGGGCAATTCACGGACGGGGATACGAAGATATTTACGAGTGAAGATATACGGTTTACGTTAAAAGAAAGCAGTCTGTATGCCACGGTTCTTGCCTATCCAGATAACGGGGTGGTGCAGATTAAATCCCTGAAGGAAAATTCTCATCATTTTCAAGGGGTCATTCAAGATATTCAGGTACTTGGCTATGAAGAACAGCCGCAATGGGAGAGAACAGCGGACGCACTGACGATCACAACGACAACTGTGAAGAGTAATGCGCCGATTGTTTTCAAAATTGAATTGGACTGAGTTCTTTTTATAAATAAAAAGGTGAACCTGGCGGATGAACGAGTTTACTTCTCACTACTATTGCAATAAAAAAGGCGCATTCCGGAGTATACTTACTCACGAGGATGCGCTCTTTGGGTTGCTTCACATTTTCACCAATAATCGATATCCTGCAATGAATTTACACTCGCTTCTGTGTTCGTCTTGTTGACACGCGAGACTTGGTACCTCGTTTATGGATTAATCGATGTGTCTTCCGTTTGCGTTTGACTTTACGATGTGGGACATGACGGAGTATTTTCTTATCGATAGGTTGTGTACGTTGTTGGAGTGCCTGAAGTTCACAGGGTTCATGCGGTAGTTCCTTCAACGCTGTATAGCTTATAGGTAAAATATTCAAGGCCCGCATTGTTCGGGGAATTTCCTCATTAATGAACACGGCAAGTTCACGCTCACGAATGTCCGTCCATTCCGAAATTCCAATCAGAATGTCATCCACATAGCCGGGGTGACATACAATCTCGGTGATTCCCTCAGGCAGAGAAACCAAATGATGAAGCAGTCGCTGTAAACCCTCGTTGTCTCCATAGGTATCCAACAGAATCGTCTCGGTCATTCGGGGTATGGGCCCATTGGGGATGGAATGAACGATCTGAGATCTACGAAGAGGAACGTTTTCCCGAAAGGCTTTCTCCGCCATAATTTGATATATCATGGGATCGTTCTGATGTAACAAGTGATGGGAATCCAAATGTGCAGGATATCGGGAGGTTGCTATGAACCGATTCCATTGTGCATTAAGTTCTTTGGTAATATCAGCGGGATCTCGTACTAATGCACTATTCCCGTTATGAAAAGAACCATCAGGTTTCACTAGAGAAGGTATGCTACCCGGATCGGAAACAGGGTATCCATAAGTGAGATTGAAATGTAAACCGATTCCAAGGTCCGGTAGTGACCGGGCAGAACACACTGCATGCTCGAAGCCCGGCATATTGACCATCATCGAAGTGCTCGTAATTCCCCCTGCTTGATAGGCTTTTATAATCCCCTCGTTAATGGCAGGCGAGAGTCCGAAGTCGTCCGCATTAATAATGACTTGCCTGCTCATGTCCGTTACTCCCCTTCCCTGGATTGAGAACCAATCGAATATCATCTCTCCAATATATTAAAGGAACGAAGGGAGGGACCGTTCATTCGCACAGGTCTGCTAAAAGTCTTACTCCTATCAAAACAACATTCCTGGACGTTGCCAGTACGTCAAATAGCCTGAACAACACAAGGTAAGTGGATGTATGTCCACTCGTGAATAGAAATATTCGGGTCAGAATGCTAATACAATCACATGAAAAAATAATCACGAAATTCGTTGTGGCTAATATACTGTTTAGATCAAACCAGTGATGTTCGCCCGTTACGGAATAATTGAGACACACTAAGGAGGATCTGCAAAAAGATGAAACCAAAGAAACGCGCCAGATATGGTTGGAGCGGATTTAAGAAAAAAAAAGCTGAGGACTGTGACCATCCCCAAGAGCAGCACAAAGAAAACCATCACGAGCACCATCATAACCACCACAATAACCACCATCATAAGTGTTTTGACAAAGAAGCCGAATTGCTTCTCAAATTAATTGGTGAGTTGAAAGGAGCAATTGTACAGGTTTTTGCCAATCCCACGCCTCACAATGTTTCACTTCTGATTGAGGTACTGCGTAAATTACTGGCTCTGGTTCATCATTCGGATTTGAAAAAGGGAACCAAGGCAGATCTCGAAGCGATCTTGGAGCTTACCATTGTATCTGCAGAGGCCGTTCCATTTTCTCCGATCAGTGTGGGAACCAATTTGCAGCAATTGCTGGATGTGCTACTATCTGTCATTTTACAGGGGAATATCGATTCGGCTGAGAAAGATCAACTGGTCATTTTGATCCGGGCGACCGAATTGGCTATCACAACAGGGCTTAGAAACATAGGGAGTCAAGGTCCGGCAGGACCTGCAGGACCAGCGGGTCCTCAGGGCGTACCTGGTCCACAAGGCCCGGCTGGCGCTGCTGGTTCTCAGGGTGGTGTAGGTCCAGCTGGTACACCGGGAACTGCTGGTGCCCAGGGACCAGCAGGTGCGACAGGTGTTACTGGCGCAACGGGTGCGGCAGGCCCAGCAGGTGGCGCAACAGGAGCGACAGGCGTAACGGGGAGCACAGGAGCTGTTGGGGCAGCGGGCGTTACAGGAGCAACGGGCGATCCGGGTGTAACTGGAGCCACCGGAGCCGCAGGGTTGGCCGGAGCCACCGGGGGAACTGGAGCTACAGGAGTAGCAGGAGTACCTGGCGTGACTGGTGGTACGGGAGCTACAGGGGCCGGAGCCACGGGTGTGACAGGAACGACAGGTCTCACAGGTGTGACAGGGGCTACAGGTCTCACGGGTGTGACAGGGGCTACAGGTCTCACGGGTGTGACAGGGGCTACAGGTCTCACGGGTGTGACGGGAGCTACAGGTCTCACGGGTGTTACAGGTGTTACTGGGGCTACGGGTTCTGGAGCCATCATACCGTTTGCTTCTGGGGGACCTGCCATATTAACAACGATTCTTGGTGGACTGGTCGGAACGACAAGCCTTATCGGTTTCGGCAGCTCCGCAACAGGAGTCAGCATTCTGGGTGGAACGATTGATTTAACGGGAACGATTGTCGGACCACTTATAAACTTTGCGTTCTCCGTCCCACGTGATGGCGTTATCACTTCCATTGCTGCCTATTTCAGTACCACAGCAGCCTTGGCCTTGGTCGGTTCAACGGTGACCATCACTGCGCAATTATTTAGTTCACCTACTCCGAATAATGCATTTACTGCGGTTCCGGGGGCCGTCGTTACACTGGCTCCTCCACTCACTGGTATAATTGCTTTGGGGAGTATTTCTAACGGCATAACAACAGGGTTGGCTATTCCTGTGACTGCACAGACACGTCTGCTGCTGGTGTTCTCGGCAACGGCAGCCGGACTCACACTTGTGAATACGGTTGTCGGGTATGCAAGTGGTGGCGTGAACATTACATGATGAGATATAAATTTTGAGATGAACGACATGAGAGTTCTCATGTCGTTCTTTTTCTTGATTTGAAATTTTGAGTGAAAGGTCTTGGTTATATAGAACTAATATAAGCTATTATCCATCAAAATGATGCATGAATACGAAAGATAAGCTGAAATACGTAAGCGACATGAGACACATAAAAGCATTAAATAGACTTATTTTCTATATTTTTCAATAAAGTGCTTGTATATATCGAATAATGAATTTATACTATACCAATAAAATCCAATTAAATTCCTAATCGACTATTATATGTAATTGAAATGTTGAACTACTCACTCGTATCACGATCGAAAGTCATATCCACCACTCCTTAGCAAGCGTTCTGCTAACGCTCCAGATTACCCTTCCACATGAATGCTTATAGACATTCACTCTCATTGCATGATTCAACACCCACACTATTCACTCACATGGTTTAATCCGTTTCATTCAATCTCCTAAACTTCCAAGTAAAAAAACATAGACTGATCTGTTATCTCTTCTGACTCATATTGTTCCCTAACCAGACCTGTAAAGGAGGTGAGGCTTTATGTGAAATCCAGGGTATCTATTTCGTACGCAATAAAGGTTATTTTACCGTGTTATTCTGCAGAGAAGGGCATATGTACCAGACTAAATTAAAAAACCGGGTAAAAGGAGTGGAAAAGTTTGATAAAGATTAATCGGTTACGCAAGCCCATCTCCATGGGGCTCTCGCTTCTCCTTGCATTTTCGATCATTCATCCGGTTTCAGCTGAAAACTCCACATCATCCAAATTGGATATGAAATCTGGACTTGCCAAAGTTACGGAGTCCAAAGTAAACGCCAAGTTAACCAAAGAATTTGATGGTAGTGAATATGTGACCTATCTGGTGAAAATGAAGGAACAGGTGGATACAGCAGCAGTCTCCAAACAGGCCCTTGAAAAGGCGACCATCGCCAAACAAACGGCTTCAGCCACAAAGCTGTCCGTTCGGAATTCGGTCGTCAGCTCTCTGCGAGAAACGGCCTCGCGTACACAATATCCATTGGAAACTTATCTGGAAAAGGAAGTTGACCTGGGCAAGGTCAAAGAATATAAAAGCTATTTTATCGTCAATTCACTGGCAGTAACGAGTACCAAAGAAGTCATGGAACAGATTGCGCTGCTGCCTGAGGTGGAGAAGATTCTACCGAATGAGACGAGATACTTACAGAAAGCTGAAGTGAGTAAAGAACCGGCGAATGCGGCATCAGGCAAAGATGCTGTCCAAACGCCAGCTAAAGACTCTTCAGTCGGAGTCAAAGACAAAGAGCCTGCTGCAAAAGACAAGCTTGCGACAGAAAACGTGGAATGGAATCTGGATTACATCAATGCGCCAGCCGTATGGGATCGGGGCATCGATGGAACAGGGATTGTTGTTGCCAATCTGGACAGTGGTGTGGATTATACCCACCCGGCGCTTCGCAGCAAATGGCGGGGACTGGATGCTTCGGGCAATATCGTTGATCCCGAACTGAGCTGGTATGATCCGCACAGTAATGCTTCACTTCCTGCGGACGGAGACGGGCATGGTACGCACACGATGGGTACGATGGTTGGCTCCGAAGCAAATGGTACCAACCAGATCGGGGTTGCTCCCGGTGCGAAGTGGATTGGTGTACGGATATTCAATCCGGAAACAACAGATGCCATTATTCTGGATGGCGGACAGTGGTTGATTGCTCCGGTGGATGCGGAAGGCAATCTGCATCCTGAACTTGCACCGGATGTCGTGAACAATTCATGGGGCGGAGGAGCAGGACTGGATGAGTGGTTCCGACCGATGGTGCAAGCCTGGCGTGATGCTCAGATTTTCCCGGAATTCTCCGCAGGAAATGTGAGACTGGGTAACCCGGGCGGACCTGGTTCTGTTGCTAACCCGGCGAACTATCCTGAAAGTTTTGCTACAGGAGCAACCGATATCAACGGAAACCTGGCTTCGTTCTCGCTGCTGGGTCCATCCCCGTATGGTGAGATCAAACCGGAAGTATCTGCACCTGGTGTGAATATCCGTTCATCAGTTCCGGGCGGAGTATATGAGGGAGGCTGGAACGGAACATCCATGGCAGGCCCGCATACAACTGCACTTGCTGCACTGCTGCTTCAGGCCAATCATTCCCTTACGGTGGATCAGCTGGAGCAGATCATTACAGATACAGCCACGCCGAGAACGGATAGTCAATATCCGACATCTCCTAATAACGGCTACGGTCACGGCATTATTAATGCCCTCGATGCTGTGGGTTCTGTACTCGAAGGGATCGGCACAGTATCCGGCAGAGTGGTTACGGCCGGAGATGATCTGGAAGAGCCGGTACTGGCACATACCCCTGTTAATTCTGCCTTTACAGGCATCGATATACCATTAACCGCTCATGTGACAGATAACGTCGCGGTAGTCTCTGTTGAGGCTTTTGCCAAAACGACAGGTACCAACCAGTACGTTTATCTACCGATGAACCGGATTGCTGGAGATAACAAAGATGGGACGTATACAGCGACAATCCCTGCTTTTCTTATTGAACCGCAAGGTGTAGAGTATTATATCCGCGTGAACGACTACGGTAACAACGGATTCGAAAGTCAGGTATATAAAGTGGCTGTATCCAATGGTGTTCAGCCAGGATACCTTCAGGATTTTGAAGAAGATCAGCTGGGCTTCACGACTGGCGGAACCGGAAGTACCTGGGTATGGGGAGCACCAAGCAGTGGTCCTGGAAGTGCATACTCCGGTGACAAGGTAATTGCAACCAATCTGCAAGGGACTTATGTGGCGAATAGCAATGCATATCTGCTTGCGCCACCAATTGATCTCACCGAGAGTCCGGAAGGGGCGTTATTATCCTTCAAGCACTGGTATGATCTGGAGAATAACATCGACTTCGGCAAGGTATACATTGCTTCCGAGGATAGCGATTATGTGTTCGAAGAGCTGTTAACTTTCACGGGTACAGGTGGCAATTGGAAGACACAATATGTGGATCTTCGCGAATATGCGGGACAGCAGGTGTTCATCAAGTTCAATCTGACAAGCGATAATTCATTGCAAAAGGCTGGCTGGTACATTGATGATTTCGCTGTAGAAGAACTGGATGAGATTGCTCCGGGCGCTCCTGCCGGATTGTCTGCAACCGCTGATATTCTGGGCAACGTAGCCTTGAGCTGGACTGGTCCGAGCGATGAGGATCTCGAATCCTATATCGTATATCGCTCCACAACCGCAGGTGCAGGTTATGAATCCATTGGAACTGCAACAGGAACAACGTTTACAGATACGGCTACAGTGACAGATTCGACCTATTACTATACCGTTGCAGCACTTGATTATAGTGGTAATGAAAGTGACAAATCGAACGAGGTCTCCATTACAGTAGAGGTGCCTCAGGATATCTACATCGATCATTTCGATGGCAGTGATGACAATGGCTGGACTCATTCAGGAACCAAAGATGAGTGGGAACGCGGTATTCCGGTAACGGGACCTGCCAGCGCGGTTTCTCCACCGAATGTCTGGGCGACTGATCTCGACAATACGTACGAGAGTGGTTCCAACTATTCACTCGTATCTCCGGTCATTGATTTGACGGATGTGTCCGAAGGAACACTCACGTTTAATCATTGGTACGAGATTGAGAGTGGATATGACTTCGGGTATGTGGAAGTCACCAAGGATGGTGGAACCACATGGTCAGAACTGGGCAAATTCTCACATAGTACAAACGGTAAACAATGGACACCCGTATTTTATGATCTGGATGCACTTACCGGTAACGAAGTTCAATTCCGGTTCCGACTGACCTCAGATAACAGTGTTGTGAAGACAGGGTGGTTTATTGATGATTTTCGTGTACTGGGAGTTGCTGCGGAGACGGTAACGGAGGACAGTGCGGTTGTGCTTAACAATGACAAACCAAAACCGTCCTATGATAATCCATGGTACAAAATTTCGCGGACAGACAAAGCGGAATTTAACAAAACGAAACAGCAACAACCGGAAGTCGAAAAACCAGAAACAGGTTCGGTTAATCCACAAAGCCTGCCTGCAAGTGCAACGGTTACCGTACTGGAGACCGGACGTTCGGTGAAGACGGATTCGGCTACAGGCAAGTACAGCTTCACACACGTAGCAGGTGATTACACGTTAAAAGCTGAAGCATATGGATATTATCCTCGAACACAGCAGGTAACGATCACGGATGGCAATGGTGCCAAAGCCAACTTTAATCTGGAGGCAATCCCGCATGGACAGATTGAAGGTGTAGTAACGGATGAGCGGACAGGACAACCACTGGCTGATGCTTCCGTTCTCGTGGTGGAAGATGCCAAGGTAGGTGAAGTTCGCACAGGTTCAGATGGTAGCTTCGATATTCAGGTATTGGAAGGAAGTTATACCCTGTCCATCCGGGCTGCGGATTATTACAGTAAAACCGTAACTGTAACTGTACCTGGTAATGGGACAGCAGAGGCAAATGTTGCCTTGAAACCATTCATCGGTTTCCCAGGGGAAATTGCTTATGATGATGGAACAGCAGAGAACGCACGAGCTTTTAACGCTGCGGATAACGCTTGGGCAGTTCGAATGACACCAGAGCTGGAGACCGCTCAACTGACAGGTGCATCGTTCCGATTCTGGAACACCGAATGGCCTGTACCTGGAGGCACAGCGTTCCAATATGCCGTATATGATGCATCGGGTGCGGGCGGAGCTCCGGGACGACAACTGGCTGGACCATTTGACGGTACTGCACTTCGTAACGATCAATGGACAACCGTTGAATTCCCGGAACCGGTCATTGTAACGGGCGACTTCTATATCGTGTATGTTCAGAGTGTAGCTGGAACTGGTGCTCCGGGACTGGCTACTGATGAGAATGGTACGAATGCAGGTCGAAGCTGGCAGCGAGTAGGTGGCGCATGGAGCACTTCACCTGCAGAAGAAGGTAACTACATGATTCGTGCAGTTGTGAGATATCCGGTAAATGCACCTGTGCTCACAGCCCCTGCGAACACGTATACGAATCAGTCAACCTTCACCGTGTCGGGAACGTCTCCAGCATCCGGCGCCCAGATCAAGTTTTACAACGGCAAGGATCTGGCAGGTACAACAACGGTAGCAAATGGGAAGTTCTCATACGGTGTGAAGCTCCGTTCTGGCATTAATGCGATTACTGCGGAGGCAGTGGTGGACGGAAAAACAACCGACCGTTCACTCCCCGTTGTCATTATTCTGGATCAGACCAAACCACAGTTAACGATTCTCACGCCAGCTCAAGGGGATCGCATCAATGCAGAAGTGGTTCACGTAACGGGTAATGTCGTGGAACAATTCCTCGATAAGGTAACCGTTAACGGACAAACCGTACAAGTGGGTAAAGACAGAAGTTTCAGTCACCGTGTATTGGTCAATGAAGGCGAGAACACAATTACCATTACAGCAACCGATATCGCTGGTAACAAAACAACCGTAACCCGCACCGTCTATGTGGAAACGGCGTTGCCAGAACTTACGAATATTACTCCGGCTGAGGATGTTCGAATCACATCAGGGGAGAGTGTTACCGTTTCATTTGACAGTAAACCTGGTCTGCAAGCATCTTTCCGTATTCAGTTACCTTTGAATCTGAATGCCCAAGGGGCAGGAGAGATTCCATTGGTGGAGACTGAACCTGGTCGTTACACGGGTACGTACACAACACCTTCATCCCTTGTTCTGGATGGTGGAGTCATTGTGATTCGCGCTCAGGATGCAGCAGGCAACAAAGTAGAGGCTGAAGCAGCTGGACGATTGTTCGTCAGCGCAGCACAAGAACAATCCGTTCCAGAACCAGATTCGAGCCCTGAAGAGACTGAAACAGAAGTAGGTCCACCGTCCGCTGAGAGTCTGCAACCTTAATTATGCAAAGTGTGACATGGACGATAACTGCATTTTGATCATCTAAGCAAGAAGCCGATAAGCCGAGGTATCAGGGCTTGTCGGCTTTTTGTTGTATCTCGATTCACATCTGACGCCTAAGATTAATGAAGCATCCATTGGGGTGCTCTTTCTTTTGCTCTCATATGACAGCAGGTGAGTTGTCTCCTTTCTTCACATTAATGATATAACATGATATATTAGGATGTAGAACATGAGAAGTATGGGTATTTATGGAGGTGCTTGTATTGGGGAAAGATTCGGCATCCAAGCCGATGTATGAACAGATCTTTGAATCCTTGCGTGAACGGATACAGCTTCATCAATATCAAGTGGGTGAGCGTGTTCCTTCGGAGAAGGAATTATGTGATGAATTCGGAGTGAGCCGGATTACAACTAAAAAAGCACTTGAGATGCTGGCGAGTGAGCAATTAATTGTTCGTCAGCCGGGACGGGGTTCTTTTGTTGCTGATACGGCAGATATGTTACAAGAAAGACCTAACAGACCTGCTCCGCGTGCTGCGGTTAAAGATTCAGAGAAGAAACTGCTCATTGGTCTGGTCATCACTAACTTCAGTGATATGTATGGTACAGAACTGTTATATGGTATGGAAGAAGCTTCGCGAGAGCATGATTGTTTTCTCGTACTTAGACGCTCCTTCGGGATTCCCGAGCAGGAGGAACAGAGCATTCAGGAACTTCTGGAACTGGGTGTGGATGGATTGATTATTTTCCCGGCACAGGGTGAATATTTCAGCGATGAGATTCTTAAACTGGTCGTTAACAAATTCCCGTTTGTCCTGATTGATCGGTATTTGAAAGGCATTCCGGCTTCATCAGTCAGTACGGATAATGTAGGCGCGGCGCGAGAAGGGATGAATTATTTGTTCGATCTCGGTCACCGACATATCGGTTTTCTGACACAGCCTCCAGCTAACACCACACCGATTGAAGAAAGAATTGAAGGAATCATTGAGGCTCATAATGATCAAGGGGTGTTGGTGAACAGGGAACTGTGGTTAGAATCTTTTCTTTCGACACTGCCAAGTGTGTTTGATCCTCAAGTCGAGGTCCGTGATGTCGAGACACTGGTGGAACATTTACAGAAGTACCCACAGATTACTGCACTCTTTGCTGCGGAGTATCATATTGCTTTACTTGCAGAACAGGCAGCGGATCGGCTTGGTCTGAGAATTCCGGAAGATGTGTCCATCATTTGCTTTGATAGTCCAAACGCTGCCGAAGGAAGCCGTGTAACACATATGAGACAAAGCCAGTTTGATATGGGAAAACAAGCATTCGAGATGGTGCTTCAAAGTATGCAGAACAACGAAATGGCAGTGAACAGGGTTGTTTTGCCTGCCCGATTGGTGAAGGGTAAGTCAACGAGTATGGTGAAACAAAAGGGTTAATTATAACAACTTAATATTCATTGTGTTCAATCAGGGGCTTCGTATAAACGAGGCCTCTTTTTAGTGCGGATAAAATGGGGAGAATTGCTTTAAATGGTATATTATTTGGTGTCTTCAAATTAAAATAACATACTAATATACAAATAAATATATTGACATAACATTATATTAGTTTTAGGATGATGAAAGCGGTTAACAAACTGGATTACATAAGGAGGACAACATGCTGACACCCAGAGATGATCAAGAAATTTCCCCCTCGATATACGACATGATTGATCAGGTTAACAAACGTATGCCGGATTATCCGGAACTCAACCAAATGTTCAAAAATTGTTTTACCAATACGATGGCGACCACAATTCAGCCCAAAGAAGATGGAACAACTTTTGTGATTACGGGAGATATCCCTGCCATGTGGTTACGTGATTCTGCCGCTCAGGTCAGACCTTATCTTGTTCTCGCTTCAGAGGATGAAGATATCGCAGACATGATCGCTGGACTGGTTGAACGGCAACTGAATTATATTCTCCTGGACCCTTATGCAAACGCTTTTAATGAGACGGAGAGTGGACAAGGACATCAGGAAGACCTGACGCAGATGAATGATTGGATCTGGGAACGGAAGTATGAGATCGACTCTCTGGCTTATCCGATTCAGCTCAGTTATCTCTTGTGGAAGAACACGGGCAGAACAACTCAATTCAACGATACGTTCCGCAAAGCAGCCGAGATCATCATGCAGTTATGGCAAGTGGAACAGCATCATGAGACGAAATCACCCTACACGTTCCAACGTCTGGATGCTCCCGAGACCGATACGCTTAGCCGAGAGGGGCGAGGTACTGAAACAGCCTATACAGGTATGACCTGGTCGGGATTCCGTCCCAGCGACGATCGCTGTGAATATGGATATCTGATTCCATCCAATATGTTCGCTGTTGTGGCGCTTCGATATCTTCAGGAAATTGCTGAAGCTGTGTTGGAGGATGAAACGCTGGCAGCGACTGCTCAGCAGTTGGAGGAAGAGATCAACAAAGGTATTCAGGATTATGGCACCGTTGAACATCCGGAATATGGAACCATATATGCATACGAAACGGATGGGAAAGGCAATCACAATCTGATGGATGATGCCAATGTGCCAAGCCTGCTGTCTTTACCTTATCTCGGATATGTCGAGGAGAACGACGAGGTGTATCAGAATACACGCCGTTTCATTTTATCCAAGAACAACCCGTATTTTTATGAGGGAACAGCAGCAGCAGGAATCGGTAGTCCGCATACACCGGAAGGGTACATCTGGCATATCGCGTTATCGATGCAGGGGCTGACTACAGAGGATCGCAATGAAAAACTACGATTGCTTCAGCTCATCCATAAGACGGATGCGGATACCGGACTGACCCATGAAGGTTTTTCGGCCAACAATCCACATGAATATACACGTCCATGGTTTTCATGGTCCAACATGCTCTTTAGTGAACTGATTTTGGATTATTGCGGATTTCGCGTACAGAAATAGGATAGGAAAGCAAGAGATAACCTGCGAGTACATCATAACGTTCGGAGTTCGTTGAATTCCGACAAGAGGAGAGCGAATCATGAGAAAAATATCATTGAAAATGCCGGTAGCAGCAGTTATGACATCCTTGCTCATTCTTACTACAGCCTGTTCGGGCGGAAGCTCAAGCACAGGCACAACCAGTGATGGCAAGAAGGAAGTAACTGTATCGTTCCGTTCTTCAGGATCTGAAGATACACTTACGAAATTCTTCCAATCAGGTTTGGTGGATCAATTTGAGAAAGAAAACCCGGATATCAAAATCAACATTGCGCCTGTACTGGCAAGTGAGGGTGATTATACGTCCAAAATGGTTTTGCAGATGAAATCTCCTGATACGGCACCTGATGTCATTGCCGAAGATACATCCATCATCAAATCCGATGCTGCTGCGGGATATCTGGAGCCACTGGATACACAGGTTCAGGGATGGTCCGATTGGGAAGAACACATCGTCGACAACCTGAAGGCAGGGGTTACTGGCGAAGACGGCAAGGTGTACGGCGTTCCAGCTACCTCGGATACACGCGGGATCTGGTACAACAAGGAACTGTTTCAACAGGCTGGACTTGTAGTTCCGTTCAAACCTGCAAGCTGGGCAGAAGTACTCGAAGCAGCACGTACCATCAAGCAAAAACTGCCGGGTGTGACGCCACTTAATATGATTGTGGGCAAAGCAAACGGTGAAGGTGTCACCATGCAAACACTGGAAATGCTGCTCTATGGTACGGCGGATACACTGTATAACGACACCAGCAAGAAATGGGTCGTTAACAGCCCGGGGCTGCTGGATTCTTTCAAATTCATAGATCAAGTGTTTAACACGGATAAAACAGGTCCAACCATGCAGGTTGCCCTGAATGGACAAGCTGGCAGTATTGCATTCCAGCAACAGTTCCCGCAAGACAAACTGGCGATGGCTGTAGATGGTAGCTGGGCAGGTTCGACATGGGCCGAGAACGGTGCTGCTCCAATCGCCAACGTTGAAGAAAAAATAGGTTTTGCACCATTCCCGACACAAAATGGGGAAGAACCTGGAGCAACTACGATGTCTGGAGGATGGGCTTGGTCTGTTCCTGCACAAGCGAAGAACAAGGAAGAAGCTTGGAAATTTATCGAGTTTCTGATGAATAAGGAAAATGCGACTGCTCGTGTAGTAGCGGAAGGCAGCCTCAGCCCACGTAATGATTCCACAGAAGTTGAAGGTTATACAGATCGTCCATATACCAAAGAAGCACAGGAACTCTTGAATGTGGCCCACTTCCGTCCAGCGAACGATCAATATGCAGCGGTATCCGCACAATTGCAAAGCATTGTTGAGAGTATTGCCTCTGGCAAGCTGACGCCGGAAGAGGGAATTACGCAATTGAAGGACAACGTATCCCGTTCCCTTGGCGCTGACAGCATCGAAGAGAAATAAGGATATCGATATATTCGGAGGGGGAGGCATAATCTCCCCTTTTTCCGGTTCGAATGGAGAGTGACTTATGAAAAGGAAAGCACCAGGTTCATTTCTGTTTCTCATGCCTTCCGTACTGTTATTACTTGTGTTTTTCATTGTTCCCATCATTCTGACGATCTGTTTTGCCTTTACGAATATGGCTCTGACCGGGGCGGCAGCCAAGAGTTTGGAGTTTGTCGGATTCCAGAATTTCATTAATATGTTCCATGATCCCGACTTCCGGATTAGTGTCTGGCGTACGCTGGTCTTTCTCATCTTCTCCGCAGTGATTGGTCAGGTAATGCTTGGTTTCATTCTGGCTCTTCTAATGAAGGAAAAAAATGTGACCTTCCGTCGGGTCATCGGGATCATCGTCATTGCCGGTTGGGTGACACCCGAGATTGTCGTGGCATTCTGTATGGTGGCCTTTTTCAGTGACAATGGTTCATTGAATCAGATCCTCGGCTGGTTTGGAGCGAATCCAGTCTCCTGGTTGTTCAGTTTCCCTATGGTGAGTGTCATTATCGCAAATATCTGGCACGGCACAGCCTTTTCGATGATGGTCTATCAGTCGGCACTGGATGATATCCCGAAGGAAGTTGAAGAAGCTGCGATTATTGATAGTGCCACCGGGTTCCAGATTGTCAGACACATTACGATTCCAATGGTAAAAGGGTCCATCGTAACCAATATGATGTTGGTTACTCTACAGACACTGGGTGTTTTCACGCTGATCTATACGATGACCGGTGGTGGCCCGGGTACTTCAACACAAACCTTGCCGATCTTCATGTACAATCAGGCCTTTGTGAACTATCAGTTTGGATACGGCACAGCCATATCTCTGGTTCTGTTGTTCATCGGTATTGTCGCCAGTCTGTTCTACATGCGATCCATGAAAGTGAAAGTGTAACCATGAAGGAGGTTCGATCCCTATGGTCAAACATGGGCTTCAACGCAAAATCCAGTACGGGATTCTAGTTTTTCTAGGGCTCTGTTTTTTATTGCCGCTGCTCTGGATCATTCTGGCTTCATTTGACCCAAACGCGCAACAGGGTATCAAAATGCCCAGTACCTGGACCATTCAAAATTTCAAGGATGTACTCGGGGATTCGAGCAATCTTCGTTCATTCGGTGTGGGACTGATTCTGTCGGGAGGGCAAGCGATATTGGTTGTTCTGGTATCGGTCCTTGCTGCTTATCCATTATCCCGTTATGAAATGAGATTCAAAAAAAGCTTCCTGTTATCGATTCTGTTCATGACAGCTCTTCCGATTACTGCCGTGATGGTTCCGGTATTTCAAATGTTTCTGTTCTTCAAAATGCAAAATAGCATCATCGCCACGATGCTGTTCCTGACCGCATCCTCACTTCCTTACGGCATCTGGATGATGAAAAACTTCATGGATTCGGTGCCAATCGATTTGGAAGAATCGGCATGGATTGACGGAGCGTCCGTGTGGAGTAGTTTGAGACGAATCGTGGCGCCATTAATGTTGCCTGGTATTGCAACGATAGCGATATTTACTTTTTCGGGAAGTTGGGGCAACTTCTTCGTGCCATACATCCTGCTCCAGACACCGGAGAAACTTCCGGCATCGGTCACGATTTATCAATTTTTCGGCAGCCACGGTATGGTTGAATACGGCAGGTTGGCTGCATTTTCACTACTTTATACAATGCCTTCGGTTGTGCTATATATCTTCTCCCAGCGTTACATGTCCAAAGGATTCAGCATGGGCGGAGCAACCAAAGGTTAATGACAGGAGGTACGCACCATGACAACCAAAAAGACGGCACATCTCATCTCGCATACCCATTGGGACCGCGAATGGTATATGCCTTATGAACACCATCATGTACTGCTCATTGAGCTGATGGATAAACTGCTGGACACGCTTGATCAGGACCCGGAATATCGTTATTTTCATCTGGATGGGCAGACGATTATTCGTGAAGATTATTTGCAGGTTCGGCCCGAACAACAGGAGAGGCTCGATCGTTATATCCGCGAAGGACGCATCCATTTCGGTCCATGGTATGTGTTACAGGATGAGTTTCTGACCAGCAGCGAGGCCAACTTGCGTAATCTGCTCATCGGTCATCGTGATGCTCGACCCTTGGGTGTGGTATCCAAGACGGGATACTTCCCAGACTCGTTTGGAAATATGGGACAAGCACCGCAGATTCTGCAACAGGCGGATATTCATAACGCGATCTTTGGACGCGGGGTAAAGCCTACGGGATTTAATAATGCGGTGGTTGATGCAGACAGTTATGAATCTCCCTATTCGGAGATGATCTGGCGTTCGCCGGATGGTTCGGAAGTGCTCGGCATTTTGTTCGCGAATTGGTACTGCAATGGGATGGAAGTTCCGGTTGATTCGGAGAAAGCCCGAGTATATTGGGATAAAAATCTGGCGGATGCCGAGAAGTTTGCCTCGACTCCACATCTGTTGTTCATGAATGGTTGTGATCATCAGCCGATCCAGACGGATCTGCCAGAGGCTTTACGCACGGCGGCTGCATTGTATCCTGATGTTGAATTTATTCACTCCAATTTTGACGATTACATTGAGGCAGTTACGAAGGATGTGCCTGAGCATCTGGCGACCATCCAAGGCGAGCTTCGCAGTCAGCACACGGATGGTTGGGGAACACTGGTGAATACGGCATCCGCCCGGGTTTATCTGAAACAGTTGAATCAGCAGGGGCAGACGTTGCTTGAAAAAGTAGCCGAACCACTCGCTGCCATGGCCCATATAGCTGGGGTAAAAGATTATCCGCACCATCTGTTGACACATGCATGGAAGATGCTGATGCAGAACCACCCACATGATAGCATCTGCGGATGCAGTGTGGATGAGGTTCACCGTGAGATGGTGACCCGCTTCGCCAAGAGCAGACAACTTGCAGAGAAATTGGTTTCCCAGAGCGCGCAGGCGATTGCTGAGTCCATTCATGTGCAACCTGCTGAGACTTGGGGAGAGGAAGCAGTGCTGTTCACTGTGTTCAACACGAGTGGGTGGAATCGAAATGGAATTATTGAGATGGACCTGATTGTGGACAAAGCATTTTTCCCAGAGGGTCCTAATCCTCAGGCACTTGCGCAGAAGGTGGAAAAAGATGCACTACCAGCGTATCAGCTGATCGATTCGGATGGACACGTGTATTCGGCAGAAATCAAGGATCTGGGTGCGCATTTTAGCTATGAACTTCCGAAGGATCGTTTCCGACAGCCTTATATGGCTCGTAAAGTAAGAGTGACTTTCCAGGCGGTGGATGTACCTTCGCTGGGGTATAAGACGTATGCTCTCATTTCAGTAGAGAAGCAAGCAGAGATTGCTGAGATTGCTGAGATGCCCGATACGAGCGACGTCATCGAGATGCAGGGAATGATGATGGAGAACGGTCAATTACGGGTGACGGTTGAAGAGAATGGTACGGCAACAATTGAAGATAAGGTCTCAGGTGCTGTATACAAGGGATTGAATTCATATGAGAATACCGGTGATATCGGTAATGAATATGTCTACCGTCAACCGGAGGGAGAGACAACGCTGACCACAGAGCATCTGAAGGCAGACCTGCGGATTGTGGAGCAGTCTCCGTACCGGGTGGTCATGGAAAGTGTATTACGCTGGGATATTCCTGCTGGAGCAGATGAACTGTTCGAGCTGGAGAAGCGACAGATGGTTCCTTTTACAGAACGGAAGGCACAGCGAGTTAAGAACATCGTTCCGCTGCTGATTACGACAACGTATACGTTGGAAGCAGGCAGTAATATGGTCAAGGTAAAATCTGACTTTAACAATCAGGCTAAAGATCACCGACTGCGCGCACTCTTTCCATCCGGACTGGTGACAGACGATCATTATGCGGATTCCATCTTTGAAATCGCCAAACGGTCCAATACACCGGC
Source organism: Paenibacillus xylanexedens (assembly GCF_017874615.1). GTDB lineage: Bacteria > Bacillota > Bacilli > Paenibacillales > Paenibacillaceae > Paenibacillus > Paenibacillus xylanexedens. The sequence goes on along the minus strand of NZ_JAGIKV010000011.1, from coordinate 153,591 downwards.
CAAAGAATGGGTCAATCCGAGTAATGCGCAGCATCAGCAAGCGTTTGTACATGTGACCGATGGTGATCATGGCTTGATGATTGCAAACAATGGGCTGAATGAGTACGAGATTTTACAGCATGAAGAGGGCAGTACGATTGCGGTTACGCTGCTGCGTGCCTCTTCGGAACTTGGAGATTGGGGTGTGTTTGAAACACCAGAAGCCCAATGTCTGGGACCTCAGAGTGTGGAATATGCTATTATTCCATTTGCGGGCGATGCGGCACAGTCAGGAGCATGTGCATCCGCATATGTGTATCCGATTCTGTGGACGACTGTACAGCTAGGGGCACTAGCACGCACGTTTGAGCGAGAAAGTCATGCCGGTGCTGATGGGAAAAAGGTTGAACTGCCTCTGTCGAAGCAATGGCTGGCATGGAATGCACAAGGTTCGTCACTAGCCTTCTCCACATTGAAGATCGCAGAGGAAACCGGAGATTTGATTGCTCGGTGGTATAATTTGAATTCCGAACCGGCTGAATTGAATGTGCAGCCTGGATTCGAATGTGCTTCCGTCTATGAGAGCGATGTGCTGGAACGGGTTAAGGGCACGATGCAGGGGCAAAGCCAGACGGTACCTGGGTACAAAATCGTTACACAAGGGTATGCGTTACGTTAAGTTGATTTTTGAACATCATAACTATAAGAAACCTCCTGTTCACGGTAGTGTGGACAGGAGGTTTTGTCATGTGTTCCTTTATGTGCACTCACACCAAAGTGTTAGGGCAGACTGCATAAATACCTAATGACCTAATGTCGTGATTTTATACATTTATTGTCGTGAGTTTCTATTAAAAATAGATTAAGTCTGTGATAACTTATAGATAAATGTCAGAATATTATATAGTATGGAGGTAAGACAACAGTGACCATTCGAATTGGAAAAATTAGCTTGTGGCATGTTCACGCATGGGATTACATCAAGCAGGCACAGGAACATGAGGATACAGACATCGCAGCCGTTTGGGATGACGATGCCAAACGCGGACAGGAAGCGGCTGAACTCTTAAACGTACCATTCTATGCTTCACTCGAAGATATGCTGGCCAAGGATGACATCGATGCCGTTATTGTAGATGCGCCAACCCGCATTCATGAAGAGGTGATCACCGCTGCTGCAAAAGCAGGTAAACACATCTTCACAGAGAAGGTTATTGCATCGACACAGGCGGAATCCAACAGAATCCTTAATGAGGTAAAGGCAAACAAGGTCAAGATGACGGTTTCCTTACCACGTCTGAATGCAGGGTATACATTAACGATTCAGGATGTACTTAACCAAGGATTACTTGGTAAAATAACCTATGTTAGAGCGCGTTTATCGCATGATGGAGCAATTTCAAACTGGTTGCCTGAACACTTCTATGACCTGAAGGATTGTCAGGGCGGTGCGTTGATTGATCTGGGCTGCCATCCAATGTATCTCGCCAAATTGTTTCTGGGTCAGGAAGTAACAGCGGTTAATGCGAACTTTGGATATATTACAGGCAAAGAAGTGGAAGATAATGCCGTTGCAACCTTGTTTACGGATTCTGGAGCAGTCGGCGTTGTTGAAGCCGGTTTTGTGAACAGCCATTCTCCATTTACGATTGAGGTTCATGGTACGGAAGGTACACTTCTGTACGGAACACCCGAAGAAAAGCTATTGATTCGCACGAAAGTAGCACAGGGACAATATGATGACTGGACTGAACTTCCTTTGGCAGACCAAAGAGAAAGCGCATTCAATCAATGGGTTGCACATATACAGAATGATACGGATGCAACTGAAAACGTGCAGATCGCTATGGAGTTGACCCGTTTGATGGAAGCTGCGAATCTTTCAGCTAAGGAAGGGCGCAGAATCACTCTGAATGAGTTGAAGGGTTAGGTTTTATTAAGGAGGTATGCAATCTTGAGCCTGTATCCTTATGAGAAAATGCTTGAACGGCAGGATCTCCTGGAGAGACTGGATATTTCAATGGTATGGGGACATTATGAGATTCGCGTGATGCGATTTCATCTGACTTCTTTTCCAGCGGGCCGAGTTGTGGATTTCCATAATCATGCGGAGTTCGAGTTTCATTTTATCCCAAGAGGTAAAGGCAAAGTTATTCTCGATGATCAGACACATGCACTCTCGGAAGGTATGCTTTATTTGACTGGACCGGGTGTCGTTCATTATCAGGAGGCTGATGCCAAAGAGGACATGGATGAATTATGTCTTCATGTGGATATCGTTCACAAGCCAAGAGAACATGTTGATCCCTGGGAAGCAGCAGAATCCGAGGAAACGATGGAAAAGCTGAGAACGCTTCCGCTTACTCCGGTGAATGATTATCATCGGGCGATGCATTGTTTTTTGGAAGCCTACGAGGCATGTGATCAGAAATTGTTAGGTTATTATACATCGATCAAGCAACTGGTCATCAGCATATTACTTAAAACCGTGCGAGCATACGACACCGGGGGGAATCGACCGGAAGCCCCTGTGCGGGATATGTCGGTGTATCGCTATGAGTATGCAGTGCAGTATATGGAGGCGAATCACCCTACAGTGGTCACGCTGGAGCATGTAGCTGAGAAACTTCATATCAGTAGCAGGCAGTTGCAACGAATCTTCTATCAAGTACAGCCGGAGATGCCGTTCAGCCGTGTGCTGGAGGATATTCGTCTGCGCGCCGTGTGCCGCAATCTGGAAGAAAGTAACGTATCCATTGAACAGATCGCTCTTGCTTCAGGATTCAATAATGCCAACTATTTGCATGCTGTATTTCGCAAACGTCTGGGGATGACCCCATCGGCTTTTCGCAAAATGAAACAACCAATACTTAAGTGAGGGTGAATATATATGAGTAAAGTATATCGTATCGGAATTATTGGCTGTGGCGGAATCGCAAATGGTAAACATCTGCCGAGTCTGAGTAAATTGGATAATGTTGAACTGGTGGCTTTCTGTGATATCGTTCAGGAACGTGCAGATGAAGCCAAGCAGAAATATGGCACTACTGAAGCCGAAGTCTACACGGACTATCAGGAATTGCTCAAGGATGAGTCTTTAGACATTGTGCATGTGCTTACACCGAATATTTCTCATGCCGAGATTTCTATTGCTGCTCTGGAGGCAGGCAAACACGTGATGTGTGAGAAGCCAATGGCGAAGACATCTGCTGAAGCACAGCTCATGCTGGAAGCGGCAGAACGTACCGGCAAAAAACTGACCATCGGATACAACAACCGTTTCAGAGAAGACAGTCAGTATTTGAAGAAGGTGTGCGAGGCTGGTGATCTGGGTAATATTTATTTTGCCAAAGCACATGCAATTAGACGTAGAGCAGTACCAACATGGGGTGTTTTCCTGGATGAAGAGAAGCAAGGTGGCGGTCCGCTGATTGATATTGGTACGCACGCACTTGATCTGACGCTCTGGATGATGGATAACTATCAACCAAAAGTTGTGCTGGGTACGACCTATCATGAGCTTTCACAACGTGAAAATGCGGCCAATGCCTGGGGCCCGTGGGACCCAAAACAATTCTCCGTAGAAGACTCGGCCTTTGGCATGATTGTAATGAAGAATGGGGCAACGATTATGCTGGAATCCAGTTGGGCACTGAACTCACTGGATGTGGATGAGGCGAAATGTAGCTTGAGCGGTAGCGAAGCGGGTGCGGATATGAAGAACGGACTGCGCATCAATGGCGAGAAATTTAGCCGTCTATACACCAATGAGATTGAACTGAGTGCAGGCGGGGTAGCTTTCTACGATGGTAAGAGCGAGAGCGCACCGGATGTTGAGATGAGAAAGTGGATTGAAGCGATTGAGAACGATCAGGAGCCAGTCGTTACACCGAAACAAGCGCTGGTTGTATCTCAAATCCTGGAAGCACTCTATGAATCTGCTCGCACAGGCAAGGCTGTGTACTTGAATAACGGTAGCGAAGCATAGAAAAGGCTTAAAACAATAGATTAGAGAACCCTTTGTCCTGTTATTTGGGGCAGAGGGTTTTTCGTGTACGGGCAAAATATCGAAAGCGCCAAGATGCATCTGCTGCGTGTAGATGCGTCTTTTTTGTGCCAAAATGCTTCAATTTGGAGGTGGTTAGAAAAAAATATGAATTTACTTGAAAAAAAGTATTGCATATAAGTTTAGTCGGAATTATATTAATGGTATAAGGTCTAGACCATATACAGATCGGAGTGTTTAGATGTCCAGTACGTTTTCATTTCGTTTTGAGAAAGTATCTACCAAAAAGGTTAGTGAATTCATTAGGGAACAACTGGAAGAAGCCATTATTTTGAAAGAATTAATGAGTGAAGAACAGCTTCCAGCCGAGCGAGATCTGGCAGAGATTTTTAACGTAAGCCGGATTACCGTTCGCGAGGCACTCTCTTCACTGGAAGAGAAAGGCTTGATAGAGAAAAGGGTGGGTGCCAAAGGCGGAACATTTGTACTGCCTCTGACAGCCAATTCGCATAAACGGACCAGAGAAGAAATTAAACGGGATTGGTCACAGATGCTGAAGGTGTTTGAATATCGAACCATCATCGAGCCAGAGGGAGCTTTTCTCGCTGCTGAGCGGATCACCGCAGGCGAACTGGAGCTGCTTGAGGGTTACGTGGAGCAAAGTATAGAGCCAGACTGCACAAGGGAATGGTTCAGGGCGCTGGATGTGAAATTTCATCTGACCATCGCCAAGGCTTCGGGGAATCCATACTGTGAGAGAGCCGTCAGACAGATTCGGACGAAAATTAATCCGGCGCTCGACCTGATGCCTTATGATGACCGGATCCGTACCGTCAACCACGGTGTACATATGGAGATTCTTGAAGCATTGAAAGCCCATGATAACACCAAGTCTAAGGAGACGATGAAAAGGCATATCGAATTCTCGGCGGATGCAATCTATGCCCGTTTGGTTTCTGAATCGGACAAAAATGAAGGGAATGACAGCAAATGAATCGTTCAGAACTAATACAGCTGGCTCAGCCACTACAAGCCCAGTTAAGCGCCTGGCGCAGAGATTTACATCAGCATCCGGAGATCGGTTATGAGGAGCATCGCACATCCGCTATCGTAGCTGAGCATCTGGAAAGCCTGGGGCTGGAAGTTACACGCAATGTCGGACAGACCGGGGTTACAGGCCTGCTTCGCGGAGAGACCGATGGACCAACCTTTGCCTTGCGCGCAGACATGGATGCTCTGCCAATCCAGGATCAGAAAGCGGTGGAATACCGCTCGCAAATGGAAGGCAAAGCACATCTGTGTGGACATGACGCTCACACCTCCATCCTGATGGGAGCCGCCCAACTGCTTACTGGTCTTGGAAGACCGAAATCAGGCAATATCAAATTTATTTTCCAGCCAGCAGAAGAGGGACTTGCAGGTGCAAGAGCCATGATTCAGGACGGTGTTCTGGAGAATCCAAAGGTTGATGCCATCGCAGGATTACACATGACACCTGGACAGAACACGGGAACCTTGGGTGTGAGTCAAGGCGTGGCGTTTGCATCAGCTGATCCCTTGATTATCAAGGTGTTTGGCAAGGGTGGCCACGCAGCTCGTCCGCATGAGGGTATTGATGCAATCGCGGTATCCGCTCAGGTCATCACCGCATTGCAAAATATCGTCAGTCGGATGGTTGATCCACTTGAACCGGCAGTAGTCACGATTGGCAAAATCACGGGAGGTTATATGGGAACAGCCATCGCCCCCGAAGTGGAGATGATTGGTACGGTTCGTACACTCTCACCTGCCATTCGTGAGCGGATGCCAGCTTTGATCGAGCAGGTTGTTAAAGGGGTCTGCGATTCTTTTGGAGCAGGATGCGAAGTCGTCTACGGTGATGGATACCCTGTTGTTGTGAATGATCTCGGCATGGTTGACCTGCTAACAGAGACTTGTGATCAGGTTAATGCGGAGAAGGGATGGACTTATATCAAACCTTCTACAGGGGGCGAGGACTTTGCCTTTTATTGTGAACAGATTCCGGGTGTGTTTTTCAGACTAGGATCTGGGAATGATGAGGAACGTACTCGTTATCCACTCCACCATCCCATGTTTGATCTTGATGAGACAGCGATGCCTTATGGTGTGGGCATGTTGTCTGCAGTAGCACTTGAATTTTTGGCACGGAATACAACTTCTGAGGGGGAGCAATCACAATGAAAAAAAGACAATGGACAGGCTTGTGGATCACGTTACTGGCAGTCGTAATGGTACTCAGCGCTTGCGGAGGAAAATCGACAAGCACGAATGATGGTTCCGCAACAGAAGGAACGGGCAGTGGAAACGCAAGTACAACACTGACCATTGCTGCGGCAACCGATATTGAGAGTTTCGATCCGCACAACAATAACAACACATCCAGTGAGGCGGTTCTGGTCAACGTTTTTGATTATCTGATCAAAAATGACAGTGAACAGAAGAAAGTTGCGGGACTTGCGACATCATGGGATCAAGTCGATGATACAACGTGGAGATTTAAGCTGCGTGAAGGTGTTACCTTCCACAATGGCGATCCATTCACTTCAGCAGATGTAAAATACACGCTGGAGCGCGTTGCCAAGGACGAGACACTGAAACAAAACAGTTATTTCAAAAATATCGTAGAAGTTAAAGTGGTGGATGACTATACCGTAGACATCATCACGGATGGTCCAGATCCGTTGCTCCTGAATCGTCTGTCCAAAATGGGAGCAGGCATTCTGCCAGCAAAATATATTGCAGATAAAGGATTTGATGCTTTCCTGAAACAACCGGTAGGCACAGGCCCTTATAAGTTCAGTAAATGGACCAAAGATGATCGTGTGGAACTGGTGAAAAACGAGAACTACTTCGACGGTGAACCAAAATGGAATGAAGTGGTATTCCGCGTTATTCCTGAAGCCTCCACACGTGTATCCGAATTGCTTGCTGGTGGTGTAGATGTGGCGTCTTCCATTCCGTCCACTGACATTGCCCGGATCGAAGGCGAAGCAGATAAAAAGATTGTCAAAGCGCCAATCCAACGTGTGCTTCAGTTGATCTTCCGTCAGACAGAAGGCAGCATCACGGCTGATCCGAAAGTACGTGAAGCGATTGACCTGGCTATCGACAAACAAGGAATCGTGGACAGCATTGCCGGCGGAGCAGGTATCGTAACCCGCACATCCGTAACACCAGGCAACTTCGGTGCTGATCCTTCATTGTACAAAACGTCACTTTATGATCAAGAAAAAGCGAAACAGTTGCTGCAAGAAGCTGGCTATGCGGAAGGTGAAGCCGAGATGACTATCTCCGTTTCCGCACAATACAAAGAACAGGCTGAAGTTGTTGCAGCAATGCTGGAACAAGCCGGATTCAAAATCAACCTGGATGTCCTGGAAGCAAGTGCATTCAGTGAACGTTACAGCTCCAAATCCTTCAAAGAAATCTTCATGATTGGTATTGGTAACTCCTTGTTCGATGCTTCGAATAACTACAATCGTTATATGTTGGAAGAAGCAAAAGGCGAGTCGGATTACAACAATCCTGAAGTAGAGAAACTGCTTCAATCGGCATTGGTGAACATGGACCTTGCATCTCGTGAGAAAGAGTATCAGCAAGTACAACAGATCTTCTCTGAAGAACGCCCAGCCGTATATCTGTACCAAATGGAAGGTGTCTACGGAACAAATGCTAAAGTGAACTTCGCGCCACGCAGTGACGAGATGTTCTATGCTGACGAGATTACACCTGTTGCACAGTAACATCGGGTATAACAACCGGTCATTGAAAAGATAGGCCGTGAACGGCAGGGACTGGATAACCATGTTCCTGCCGTTCTTTTTTAAAAGGGAGGTGAACAAGGAATGGGCAAATACGTACTTAAGTCACTACTGCAGATCATTCCGGTGCTGTTCATTGTTTCATTAATTGTGTTCATTTTGGTTCGAGTCACCGGTGATCCGGTTGCGCTAATGTTGCCTGAAACGGCTACCGCTGAAGATCGTGCTGTCTTGACGCAGGCACTTGGTTTGGACCAGCCTTTATATACGCAATACGTGAAGTTTCTGGGCAGTGCGATACAGGGAGACTTTGGTCAGTCTTTTCGCTACAATCAGCCTGCGTTAGAGCTTGTGCTGGAGAGATTGCCTGCCAGCTTTGAACTGGCGGTAGCCGCCATGTTTTTTGCCGTACTTATGGCTGTGCCACTTGGCGTCATTTCAGCTGTCAAACGCAATACGTTTACCGATCTCATTATTTCAGGAATATCCGTCATTGGTAAGGCGATGCCAAACTTCTGGATGGGGATTATGCTTATCCTCTTGTTCTCCGTCATGCTGGGCGTATTGCCGGTATCGGGTCGCGGAGGATTGTCACATCTGATCTTGCCGGCATTCACGCTTGGCGTTGGACTGGCTGCGCAGATGACCCGATTGATTCGCTCCAGCATGCTGGAGATTCTCAACCAGGACTATATTCGAACAGCTCGCAGCAAGGGGCTTGGCCGGATGGTTGTCATTGTAAAACATGCATTTCGGAACGGATTGATTCCGGTCGTTACAATTATGAGTTTGCAGTTTACAAGTCTGATCGGGGGCACTTTGATTACGGAAACGGTATTCTCCTGGCCTGGACTGGGTCAGTTGCTGGTCGTTGCAGTCAACACACATGATATGGCGATTGTACAGGCAGCGGTGTTTGTCATTGCCTTTATCGTTGTGGTAATCAACATCTTGACGGATGTAGCTTACAGGCTACTCGATCCGCGCATCAAATACGACTAGAAGGAGGTGCAATCATATGACAGGCAGCAATGAAATGCCAATTCCGGGTACAGAACAGGAACAAGACAATGGGCGTGCACCAACGGGATTTCGTTATATCTGGCAACAACTGATCATCAGCAAGACCGGAATGTTTGGTGCTGTGCTTGTATTGTTGGTTGTGTTAATTGCCATAGGTGCACCTCTATTGACGAGTCATGATCCGGCAGCGGTGAATCCGCTCAACCGACTTAAACCACCAGCATGGCTTGAGGGTGGAACAGCCGAATACTGGCTGGGTACCGATAATCTCGGCAGAGACATGTGGAGTCGAATTGTATATGGTGCCCGAGTTTCCTTAATCGTGGGGATGGGTGCCGTGATTGTATCAGGAATCATTGGCGCGATTCTGGGGCTGGTATCCGGATTCTATGGGAAATGGCTGGATGCTGTCATCATGCGTGTAGGTGATGCATTCATGGCGATTCCAACCATTCTGTTCATGCTTGTTGTGATGGCAATTGTTGGCCCGGGTATTACAACGTTGATCTTTGTCATCGGGGTGACGAACTGGGTTCCATTCACCCGTGTGGTAAGAAGTGAGGTTCTTAGTATTAAAGAGCGTGATTTTGTTCAGGCGGCCAGATCGATTGGTGCGAAGAATGGAAGATTGATTCTCAAACACATTCTGCCGAATATCCTTTCATCCTTTATCGTAATCTGCGGTATGAATGTCGGCACGACAATTATTATGGAAGCTTCACTCAGCTTCCTGGGTCTGGGTATCAAACCACCCGATGTATCCTGGGGAGGTATGCTCAGTGATGGCAGACAATACGTTGCAACAAGCTGGTGGGTCGCTACATTCCCGGGACTAGCCATTACATTTACCGTACTCGGTGTTATTTTCCTTGGAGATTGGCTGCGTGATGTGCTTGATCCACGTACGGAGACAACCCATAAATAAACGGAGAAGGGAGCCATCAATATGAACCAAAGACCAATTATGCCGAAGGATCTGCGTCATTATCGTTGGATCAGTCAGCCAGTAATCAGTCTGAACGGACAAGTGGCTTATGTGGAACAGACCATAGATCAGGATAAAAACGAATATAACACGCAAATTCGAGGGATTTCCCTCGATGGTGATGAAGATATTGCACTTTCCGATGGAACAAAGGATTCCTCACCTGCTTGGTCGCCGGATGGCACACAGCTCACATTCATTCGCTCAGTGGATGGGGGCAAAGGATTATGGACGCTCCATTCAGATCAAAAAGAGCCGATCATGCTGATATCTCCCGCACGTAAAATATTGAGTTATATCTGGTCACCGAACGGGCAGTACATTGCGTTTACCAGCAAAGTACGACCGGAGGACCAACAGAAGAAAGCAGACGTCCAACAGGAGCCAGCACCTGTGCTGCGAGGTAAAGTCTTCGAGCGTACAACGCCGAAGGCGGAAGGGGCTGGCTGGTGGGATGGTCAATACAGCCATTTATTTGTATATGAGATCAAAAGCGGGGAAATCACACAGGTGACTTCCGGGCTATGGAATATCAGTGCTCCAGCATGGTCGCCAGATAGCCAGCAGCTTTCTTTCATTTCGAAACAAGTAGAGGACGAGGAACTTGATGCGGATCTGCTTTACTTTACCGATGTATACAGCATTCGATTGGGAGAAAGTGATCTGTTCAAAGTGACGGATTCCAGTCTGGCGATAAGCCAATTCTCCTATTCGTCCGACGGGCAGCAGCTGATTCTGATCGCCAGTGATCGTGAGTATGGAAGCGGGAGCCACAACAGCTTATACGCTGTTCCCGTTCATCGAGGTATACCCAGGCCAATCGCACCTCAATTAGATATGCAGATTGGTAACGCGGCGCTTGGAGATATGAAGTCGGCAGGTGCGTCAGCTTCTCCTATCTCGGATGCCCATCATCCGGAACGCGGTGTATATGTACTCGGAACACATAACGGGAATGTGGACGTGTACCGTATTCAAGAAGATGGGGCGTGTCAATCCGTTACGGGTGCTGATGAAAAGGATGTGTATCAGTATACCTTAACGCCAGATGGTTCGTCGCTGGTAATCGCTGCGTTGACTGCTGAACACCCTGGAGAGTTATATCGCGTGAATATCGACAGTGGTGAAATGTTCAGACTCACCCGGCGAAATGATGAATTCATGGCTGAATTGGCTGTAAATGCGCCAGTCCGTGTAGAGTTTACGTCCTCCGATGGATGGCCGCTTCAAGGTTGGTTAGCCACACCGGCAATACGCGACACCGATGGGAAACTGCCACTAGTTTTGCAGATTCATGGTGGACCCCACGCGATGTATACGGGAACATATAGTCATGAGATGCAGACACTCGTTGCGCAAGGTTACGCTGTGCTATGGATTAATCCACGCGGAAGTATGGGATACGGTCAGGAGTTTGCCAGAGCTTGCCGTGGTGACTTTGCCGGAGGGGATTACCGGGATCTAATGGAAGCTGTTGACTATGCCCTGGCTACATACGATTTCCTTGATGCATCACGTCTGGGTGTAGCGGGTGGCAGTTATGGCGGAGTGATGACCAACTGGATTGTAGCGCATACCCACCGTTTCAAGGCGGCTGTAACACAGCGATGCATCTCCAACTGGTTGTCCATGTATGGAACGAGTGATATCGGAATTTCCTATGTTGAGGGAGTCATTGGTGGTAATCCGGCGGAAAACGCTGAATTCCTGTGGTCTCGCTCACCTCTTGCCCATGCACATCACATTGAGACGCCACTTCTGATCATGCACGGAGAGCAGGACTATCGGACACCGATTGCGCAAGCGGAGGAATTATATACTACGCTAAAACGTTACGGCAAAAAGACCAAACTGATTCGTTATCCGGGCTCCAACCACACTTTGCTGAAAAGCGGTAAACCTTCATTACGTATCGATAGCTTCGAGCAGGTGAATGCCTGGTTCAATCAGTACCTCGGGAATGAGGAGGGCGAGCAATGAGTCGAACTCAGCTGTCCATTCCTGTAGGGCTTCTTGTAGAGAATGTTCTGACAAGTGGGGAACCAAAAGAAGTGATTATTGAATGTTTACAACGTCGAGACTATTCCCGGTTGTTGCCTCTGGTTAAGGAATCCGCGATGGATTTTGATGAGAGACTACAGACAGCAGCTGATATCGGAGACGATTGGGAAAAGGCGATACGTCAAGGTTATGAGTTCAAGTTTTTGCATATTAACGGGTTGAAACGATTGCTCGATTTCCGGTTTGACCGTAAGGTGGATCGGGATTACGTTCAAGATGAACTGTCACTGAAGCATATTCGTCTGACCGCAGAAGAGATTGAACTGCTACAATCGTTAATTGGCAGGCAGTGGATCGTACAAGCAGAAGAAGGCAGCAAAGAGAGTGGGTTATCCTCCCGCATTCCTGTCCGTATTCAATTGAAATTCCCATAGTATGACTAGAAGAAGCCGCGATGATCGCGGTTTTTTTGCTATGTACAGGTAGAAATGAGGATGACTCAATTCAAAAGTTGAAATCGGACTCTGCATGATTTATATTTATATTAAATGATATTATTACCTATCAAAAATGCAGGTGTAAAGAGGGGTACCTAGGATGTCCATTCAAAATGTTTTGGGAAAAATTCAAATATCGGATGATGTGATCTCCAAAATTGTCGGCAAGATCGCAAATACTACCAGTGAGATTTCCTCCATGTCGACAGGACTTATAGAAGGCATCACCAAAAAGTGGAGCGGGAAAAGTCTGCAAAATGGCATAGATATCCGCAAGGTAGAATCAAGACTGGAGATAAACTTAAAGATTGTCGTTTGTTATGGAACAAAAGTGCATGAAGTCTGCAGGGAATTGCAAAACAATGTGAGATTACATGTGGAACAGCTGACCGGATTAACTATTGATACGGTGAATGTGATCGTTGAGGGGTTATCATTCAACCAACCTGCTGCCAAGCTTTAATCCAATTTCAGCTACCTAGAGGAGTGACAGCGATGAATAAGATTTCCATAACAAAAGCCAGTCCACAATCATTAGTCGGCGGGCAACTAAATCAGATGGCACTTGAATATATGGCCTATTCGCTTGCAGGTACCAAGGATAAAGGCATTATAGAAAAAACATTTAACAAGTTATGGCGTTCGAATCAGAACCGATTCAGTCACCAGTACGCTTATGAAGCCAAAAAGGATAACCAAACGCTGGGCATGATCATGTGTTATCCGACTACTATAATGAACAAACTTGCTTTGCCAACGTTCTCCAAGCTGTTTGAACTTCGGAAATGGAGCTTGATTAAGTATAATCTCCAACACTGGAAAGAGTAGGGGAAATCAATAAACCTTCGTTATCCCTGTACAGGATGTCCAAAAAACTGGTGTAATGTTTTCTGATAGGAATAGAACAAGCAGTTAACTGGAGAGTTTCATATATAAGCCCACATTGGAACAGTTAAAAGTGTGAGCTGGAGGGGCGCTTTATGCGTCTCTTTTTTAGTTCTTCAGATTTTTCTCATAAAAAAAGTAACTTGACTTTTTTGGGTGTTTAAGCAGGTACTTGACAGGGGTGTGGTATAGTATAAAAGTTCTTTAATGAAGAAAGACGGAGAAATATACAATGTGGGGTGTAGCCAGTGTATCAATATAAGGATCAGGAATATGAAGCAGTACATTTTGAGGGACGTGACCTGCGCTATGGAGAACTCATAAGTTGTGTTTTCAAGCAGTGTACATTTATGAGCGCTTCTATGGAAGAAATCGAGACGAGTAACTGTCGTTTTATCGAGTGTGACTTCAAAGGGGCTTCCATGAATGGTTCGATTCATACGGAATCGGCTTTTGAAAACTGCACCTTCGGTGGTGCGAATCTATTTGCTTCCAAATTCAACTCCTGCAAGATGACAGGCTCAGACTTCTCTGGTGCACAAATGGATGGCATCACACTAAGTCACGGCGATTGGTCCTACACAAATCTGAGACATACACGTTTGGGGAAACAGGATCTGCGAGGAATTCGTTTCTTTGAGGCTGACTTTACGGAGACGGATTTCACCAAAGCGGATTTGAGAGACTGTGATCTTACCCGAGTTGTATTAAGCAGAGCCAAGCTGCAAGGGGCCGATCTTAGAGGGGCTAACCTGGAAGGCATCGATCTGAAATCACTGGATATCAAAGGCGTACGTTTGGATCGCGAACAAGCCGTTCTGTTTGTACGCTCGTATGGTGCGAAAGTAGATTGAGTTGAGTTGAACATACACAGCATGAAGCCGCCCTTAAGGCGGCTTTTTTGACGTTAAAGCTTTCCTAATTCAAGCAAATTGGCAGGAATAAGAGATCTAAACAAGAAGTAGTTAACATAAGTTTCAACTAAAAGGAGGTTATCATGACCGTCACATTAATTATTTTTGTTGCTATTATTGTCTTTGGGCTTATAACAGGCACGATCACTACGATTATGGCATTTAAACTGTTACGTAACAATGAAGAGAAACATCACCTTCGCAAGAGCATTCTGATGGACGGAATTCCAACAGAAGCAATAATTCATGATATTGTACAGACATCATCCAGTAGGGATGGAAGGCCTGGCGTGCGATTGGATTTAACTGTAACCCAAGTTGACGGCCGCACCTTCCCAACAATTGTAGAGACTTATATTCCAATTACACATATTCCCCATTTTCAGAAAGGAAATGTCATTAACGTAAGATACATTGCGATGGGGAATGAACGAAAAGTTGAGGTACAGGATGCCTACCTTCCGTGAGGTGCCGCATGGTGGTAAGCTTCGGTTATCAGGCATATCAAAAACCATTACCTGAAACAAATCGGGTAATGGTTTTTGAGTGCTCACTTATTTTGCAGAAAGTAATCCCGATGAGTATATCATCAAAATTTACGTAGAGGTGTGTAAGCCATTAAACACAATGGTTTAACGGTACGGGGATAGGAGATGAGATCGAGGCTGTACTGCCTTGACCCATGTCGTATTCCATGTTAAGTTTTCTGTAATAAATTGTGATTTTTCAAAGGGGGTATGGAGTCATGACGGAATTAGAGGTTGTGGATGTTTATGTGGACCTGTCAACAAACATGAACAGTGGCATGGTTCACAATATGACTAATCAGAATCCGACACTTTGTCCTCCTATGCATAGATCTACTTGGCGCTGAGTGGTTTATCGCCAGGTTTCTTTATTGTATAAGCGAATCTAAATTCTGATTATGTTCAAATATTAAAGTGAGGGAATCCATGCCATGTTCTATGGTGAAATCCCGTCAGTTTACTTTTATATTTCACATAAAAAGGATGATATGCATGTCTTTAATCAACGTTACTAACCTGACCTTTGCCTATGAAGGCAGTTACGATAATATATTTGAAAATGTTAGTTTTCAGTTGGACTCCGATTGGAAATTGGGTTTTACCGGAAGGAACGGCAGAGGCAAAACGACATTCCTCAATCTGTTGCTTGGCAAATATGAATATAGCGGACATATCTCTGCGAATGTTAGCTTTGAATACTTTCCGTACCAGGTAGAGAATAAGGGAGCCATGACCGTTGATGTCATCGGCGAGATTCATCCTGAATATCTACACTGGCAAGTTGTGCGCGAGTTTAACCTGTTAAAAGTGTCAGAAGATGTGCTGTATCGGCCTTTCGATACGTTATCCAACGGAGAACAAACAAAGGTGATGCTGGCTGCTTTGTTCCTGAAGGATAATCGGTTTCTGCTCATTGATGAACCTACCAATCATCTTGATCTTCATGCAAGACAAATTGTCAGTAATTATCTTGGCAGCAAGAGTGGATTTATTTTGGTATCTCACGATCGGGCGTTTCTGGATCACAGCGTGGACCATATTCTTTCCATCAATAAAAGTAACATCGAGATTCAGAAAGGCAATTTCTCCGCTTGGTGGGAAAATAAAAGAAGGCAAGATCAGTTTGAACTTGCGAGTAATGAGAAATTAATAAAGGATATCAAGCGTTTATCCGATTCAGCCAAACGGACCGGTGGATGGTCACATGAAGTTGAAAAAACTAAAAATGGTACGAGAAATTCCGGCTCCAAGGTGGATAAAGGATATATTGGGCACAAGGCTGCCAAAATGATGAAACGTTCCAAAAATATCGAACAAAGGCAGCAATCTGCGATTCAAGAGAAATCCAAACTTCTCAAAAATATCGAGAGTGCAGAACGTCTACAGATTCATCAGCTGGATTTTCACAAGCAGGAACTTGTTGAATTGGAACATGTGTCGATATCATACGGCTCCAATACGGTGTGTAAAGATGTCAGTATCACGGTTGAAAAAGGGGATCGTATTGCCCTGTACGGTAAAAATGGATCTGGCAAATCAAGCATTCTTAAACTGATCTGTGGTGAAGATATCCCTTATACAGGTCTTTTCCGAAAGGATCATCAGCTTAAAATCTCGTATGTGTCGCAGGACACGTCCGATCTCGGAGGGCATTTATCTGAGTATGCGGCCACACAGGGGGTTGATGAAAGCCTGTTTAAATCGATACTTCGAAAGTTGGATTTTTCCAGACTGCAATTGGAGAAAGATATCTCAACGTTTAGCGCAGGTCAAAAAAAGAAAGTGCTCATTGCCAAAAGTCTTAGTGAGAAAGCTCATCTGCATATTTGGGATGAACCACTCAACTTTGTAGATGTCATTTCACGTATGCAGATCGAAGACTTACTCTTGGAATACTCGCCAACCCTGCTTTTTGTAGAGCATGATCGTGAATTTTGTACAAATATTGCAACGAGAATCATCGAACTGTAAGTAACGTGAAAGATAACCATGCTAAGAGCCGCCAAATGGCGGCTTTTAGTATTACTCGTGAGGAAGTATGCTATAATTTTATAATCTCATCCAATCATTTGATGGATGACTAGATCAATTGTAGACTAATTCGCCAAGAGGTGTAATACCAATGAAAAAGGAAATGACAACAATCAAACAAACCAGGCTTCATTCCATTTTGGACGAGGCCACCAAGTTGCTGATTGAAAAACCGAATGCTTCCATGAATGAAATTGCAGAATCTGCAAAAATCGGGATCGCTACGTTACATCGATACGTGGAAAGCCGCGAACAGCTCATGGTTCATTTGGGATTACGCGCAATCGAGGTGGTCAGTGAGACCATGCAACAAATTCAACTGGATGAGGAGCACTGTGAAAAGTACATACCTGAGCTGATCGAGGCGTTGATTCCATTAGGCGACAAAATATATTTTCTGGCTCATGACACCACCATTAACTATAATCCCGAGATTGAGGGAGCGGATCTGAAACTGAGAGAACCTGTATTGCACGCGGTCGGTCTGTTACAACAGAAAGGTTATTTCCGCTCCGATCTCGATAAAACCTGGATTGTCGATGTGCTGTATTCCATCATGTTCCTGACGTGGCAGCAGGTTGTAAGTGGTCACATCGCGAGAAAAGCAGCCCCCGCGCTTGTGGTGGATACGTTTTATCATGGATTTAAGCAGAGGTGAAAATAGGGGTGAGACTAACTCAACAGCATCAGCTCGTTACTCTATGACCAAATGATTTCATAAAGTCGCTAATTTAGCGGCTTTTTTTGCTTGTTTACATGTATATAGACCTGTTCAAGCAGAGACATTGAACTAATCTATTCTATGTATTCGAGAATTTAGCAAAACCAACTATAAACAAAATGAACGATTACATAGCATTATTTGTCTTATTAATGAAAACACGGCAAAGGGGGTTATAGAATGACTGACAGAGAAATTTTTGAATTGTACAAAGAGCAAGTTTATTACTTCTGTTATTATCTGATGAAGAATCAAGCAGATGCCGAGGACATTTGCCAAGAAGTGTTTGTCAAAGTTATTTTGGCTGACAGAACTAAGGTAAGGAACATGAAATCATGGATATTGCGGATTGCTTCAAATGAGTGTCATAGCGTTATGAGAAGACGGAAATCTGGATGGTTGAAAGAAGTTCGGCATTATTTGTTGTCCAAATCCCAGAGTTATAACCCTGTGGAAGAGAGTGTGTACCATAGGGAAACAAAAGAAGAGCTACGAGGATTATATAGTGGGCTTCCTGACAAGATTAGGACGGTTGTTGTCCTTCGATTTATCAATGATTTGACTGTTCCCGAGATCTCTAAAGTTATGAACATACCTGAAGGGACTGCAAAATCCAGATTAAACAAAGGGTTGAAACTTCTTAATAAAATGGTTGAACCTCAACTAAAGGAGCTGAGTAATAATGAATCAGTATTCTAATAAGGAAAAAAATATATCTCCTCCGGATTATGACTTGATGTGGACAACCATTGAAAAAGAAGCACATAAAAGACGAGTCAATCTGAATTCTTCACAAAAGTCTGCTGGATATCGAGCTAAAGCAATTCCTATAAGCATCATTTTTACTTTTTTCTTACTTGTTGCTATTCCTGTATTCGCCAGTATGACGATTGATTGGGATCGAATCGGAGGCCGGGGCGTCGCAAGCGCAATAAATAATGGTATCGGTCAGCAATATGATCTTCAGTCCGCTAGTTCAGGTGTGACAATGAATCTAAACGGTGTTGTAACAGATGGAGAAAAAATGAAGATGCTGATATCTCTTGACACATCAACCGATCTTTCTCCATATAGTGAATTTGCGACTGAGGAAAATACTATAATAGGAGAATCCGATGCGAGAGCGAACGTATATGGTTATTTGGGGCGCGACCCTGATACTCAGAAACTCATTGGGATCTATGAAACAGCTGATACTTTAAAGGGCGGTACCAAAGAGTTTACATTCGAAGCAAAGAATCTTATTCTTTATCGGGATAGGGATATTTTCCTAAAATCTAATCAACATACTGGAGAATCAATGGTTACTGGCGTTTCACAGTTTCCGGCGATTCATATTGAATCGGTTAGGCATGCAGATAATCAAACGGTGATCCGTTATAAAGTCGAGGTAGTATCATCAGATTTGGAAAGCGTCAATCCTCGCTTGAGAGTTCATACCGGGGCCCAGGTTGTAGATGCCATTCCGACCATCTTGCCTAGCGAAGAAAAAGGATTGTTGATTGAACAGGTATTTGATATATCGGAAGCGGATTGGGCGAATGCGAACCTTCATTTCAGTTATGTTGAAGCAGCAAAACGATTGACGGGTACTTGGAAATTCGATTTTGTCGCAAATGGGAAAAAAGCAAGTGAGGCGATATATACGAAAAAACTGTATACCAATCCTGAATTCCAAGCAAAAACCGGTGTCACTTTAGATCAACTTGTGATTACTCCATTGAATCTTCAGATTTTAATTGATGAAGAAGGTTCATATACAGAAGGTATTGTTCAATATAAATCGATTCAGATGATTATAGATGATAAAACAATCACAGGGGTGCAAACCACGAAAGGGGGGCGTTCTGAAAATAATCAGCAATTGTTTCATTTTGAATCTCCTGAGTGGTATCAAAATTGGTCTGATGTTCCAATGAAACTCATCTTGAAAGATGCCATTGTTGAGAAACGAGATACCACTAAAAACTGGATTCATTTAAATGAACCCGCGAAACAAAAGCAGTACACCAAACTCACTGTCGATGGACTTGAAATACAATTCTCTTATTATAAGGATGGGGAGAAATTAATTGTAGAGTCATATTCCAAAACGCCTAGTTTCAGAGGTGTTAACCAAACAATGCTTCGGATCAATGGCAAAGAAGTCGTTCCTGAAATTAACCCCCAAGGGATGACACCTGTAAAAATTCATATAGACACCTACAAAGATATTCCATTTGATGGACATATTGAACTGAATCCGGGCATCTATAAATACAGCGATCCGGACAAAAATGTAGAGATTCAACTGTAGATAAAGTAATTCATAATTTGAGCTTGATGAACAATTTAACACCTTCAGAGAGAATCCGTTACATGAGGAACGGAGACTCTCTGAGGGTGTTTTTTTGCGTTCACAACAGCGTTTCTCAGTGCGCAAGCTACAAAAACTTGATTTTCTCACATATTCAAATATTAACAGAGTTCAGAATTTAAGATTTCCAGTTTACAAAAAATGATATAAATTTCTAGTAGATTCAAATCATTACCAAATAAAGACAAAATATTCAAGTGAGGGGGCCGGACAGAAACACCAGCAATTGTGCGGTTCAAAATCAGCTTATGTACTCATTCCATCAACCCAATCAGGAGGGATTCTATGCTTTACACCATTATTGTGCCAGTCAACCAGGACTATAACATTTTGAACCTGTTCACAGATTCGTTGCTCCGGACGGTAAGCCCATCCACTCAGATTATTTTCATCAACGATGGTTCCGGCTCAGCAGTCTTTCAACATCTGGATAAACTGAAGCAAGAAGTAAGAGAAGGTGTGACCATCGAGATTCTTCAGCATGATTTTCCACTCGGTTGCGCCGTGTCGATTAATAGCGCACTGAGTCTAGCCAAGGGAGAGTACATTTTCTTCCTGGATTCTGACACGATTCTTCAACCGAACTGGCAACCGATGATGAAAGAGACACTGGATAGCGATATTACGATTGGCATGATTGGGGGCGTTCTGTTGTATCCGCAAACAGGAGGCGTGCAGCATTGCGGCATTGCTTTTGCGGACACCATCGGCCGACACCTGTTCCTGAACGCATCTCCTGATGATATCCCAAAAGAAACCTTCTCTGTTCAACTGGTGGTGTTCGCCATGTTTGGCATGAAGCGGGAGGTGTATGAGACGATCGGCAACCTCGATGAGAAGTTCTTTAACGGATACGAGGATTTCGATTATCAGATGCGGGCACGAGCTGCCGGATACGATACGGTTATTAACCCGAATATTCAAGCATATCACTGGGAACGCAGCAGCGGCATTCACCGCAACTTCAACCGCAAGAACAATCTGGCACGCTTCTGGAAAAAGTGGGGCGGTCAAATCGAGGCTGATGTGTGGCCATTCGTTTTCAGTCATCTGAAAACACAGCTGGAAAGCCAAGAGGAATACCAGCATCTGCCGATTGTCGGGATTGACCTTGCCGAGGTTCGAAGTGATGCCGATACATTCTGGACCAAGCTGGAGGAAGCCGAATTTGCAAATGTAGCCGAAGTACGGGACTATTCAAACCGCTTTAATTCCAACGGAGCCATCTGGCTGCCACAGGTACTGGGCAAGGAACTGATTCATAGTGAGAACCGGTTATTGTTCTTGGTGGACAATTTCGCCCGTTTGCTGGAGAACCGCTACTGGATTGAGATGAGACATGCTCATCGAGCCAAGGATCTGATCATTGACCTGTATGGCAATGTGATCACGATGGATCGCATATACGATGGATGCTGGCCTGGAACCAAAGTTCGGTAATACACTCACAACGAAAATAAACAGGGAGGTACTTAAGGTGAAAGAAAAAGAGAGCACGCTCGATCGTGCCGTACGGTTTACCCGTAATCTGGAGTGGTTGGAACAAGTCGAGAAGGTAATTCCGAGCGGATGCAGCACTTTAGCCAAAGCACCTGAACGTTTATTTCCGGGGCATACACCCGTATGTTGTGCAGAGGCGTACAAATCCCGATTTACAGATATCGACGGTAATGAATGGCTGGATTGTGAAATGGCCATGGGTACGGCACCATGGGGCCATGCCAGACATGAAGTCCAATTAACCGTCATTCACCAGTTGAAAAAAGGGACAAGCTTTTCTTTGCCTGCCGACATTGAGCTTGAATGTGCGGAGTTGATTCTGGAGCGGTTCGAGGGTCATTATCCATCGCTGCGCTTCACCAAGAGTGGTGCTGATGCAGTGAGTGGGGCCGTGCGTCTGGCCCGTGCCGCTAGTGGCAAAAGCAAGGTTATTGCGACAGCTTATCATGGGTGGCACGACTGGTCTGCCTACGGCTATTATGGTGGCCAGACGAAAGAACGTGGCATCCCGGTAGATATCGAGCGTTCAACGATCTGGGTTAACAAGCCTACTACGGAGCGAATTGAGGCTCAGATTACCGCGTCTCCCGAGGATATCGCATGTATTGTTCTATGCCCCAACGAGTGGAAAAGGGACGCGCTGGAGGAAGCCGTAAACCTATGTCGGTCTCTGGACATCATTATCATATTTGATGAGGTAACTTCCGGTATTCGAATGGGCAAGCAGGCTACAGCAGGAGAATATGACATCTGGCCTGATCTGCTCTGTATCTCTAAAGGTATGGCCAACGGTTTACCGCTCGCAGCGGTTATGGGGCCTGAGCACTTGATGTCTCTGTCGGGACAGGTCAGATTCAGTAATGCTCATTCCAGCGAAACGACAGCGCTCGCGGCAGCCATTGCCTGTGAACGATTAATGAAAAATGCGAAAGTATGGCCGACTTGGCGAGATCCGGCAACCCGGATCATGGATCGTCTGGAATCTGAACTTGTGTTACTCGGATTGACGGATCAATTGGAAGTGAGAGGGACGTATGCAAGCTTCTGCATCCAATCCCTGGCTGAAGATAACTTCCAAACCGATCCTTTCCGCGAGTTCATGGTGAAGAGAATGGCTCACTTCGGCATTTTCACTAAAGGTTACTTTATTTTCTCGGATGCCCATACACGGGAAGAATTGCTGTGGGTCGAGGAAGCGCTGCTGCAGATCCTGTCAGACTGGAAAGAGATTCAGAAGCAGGAACATCTTCATGCGATGCAACTTTCGAAAACGTTTGAAGCTTAATCCATAGATCATAATCGACAATCGACTAGGAGGAATTATTCAATGAAAGCACTCGTATATCAGGATCTCAAACAGGTGACTTACCAGGAGATTGAGGAGCCAACCATTCAAAAGCCAAACCAGGTAAAAATTAAAATCTATGGTTCCGGCATCTGCGGGACAGATCTGAATATTGTCAAAGGCAAAGTGCCGGCGAATAAAGGAACGATCATTGGTCATGAAGGCGTAGGCACAGTGGTTGAGGTGGGCGACGACGTTCGTGGTTTCAAGATCGGTGATCGGGTATTGGTAGATCCCACGCAATCTTGCGGTACCTGCTCATACTGCCGTGAGGGTCTGTTCATCTACTGCGAGAATTTTGATGACTATCAAGTAGGGATGACGACACACGGAACCTTTGCTGAATATTTTGTTGGGGACGAAAAGTATATCTATGCCATCCCGGATTCCATGAGTTGGGAAACGGCCATGATGATCGAACCACTGGGATGTGTACTTCAGACGTTCATGAAAGCAGGGACTAAGCCAAGTGACTCCGTACTGGTCCTCGGTTCTGGTGCAATCGGTTCCCTGTGTCAGCTAGTTAGCAAACGATTGGCAAGGCTTACCGTAGGCACGGAAGTTGATCCATACCGCAAAGAGTTCGCTTCAGGGATCGCGGATCATGTGTTTTATCCTCAGGATCTGACACTGGATAAAGTATACGAGATCAATAATAACAAAAAGTTTGATATTGTAGTGGACGCGGTTGGTAACCAACTTCATGTAGGGTTTGAGCTGATTGCCAAAGGCGGCAAAATTATTCCTATGGGATATGACGACAGCTATGAGGTGACGTTCAAATCAACAGCCGTGATTAATGATGGCATTAGTATCATCGGCGCGGTGGCTAATCACTCGATGATCAGTACGGCACTGAAATTTGCCCAAAGCATCCCGGAACTGGAACAGATGGTGACAGCCAAGGAACTGCTGAGTGATTATGAACAGGCCTTTAATGGAACGATTGGTTATGACATGCATACTGGAGAGAAGTTGCCGATGAATTCGGTCAAAACAGCTCTTATCCTATAAGCATATAGACATTAGCGGGTTTGCCGCTGCGAGAAGTTGGAATTCGCAGCGGTGAAAACCGCAGAAGGAAGGGATATCGATTGAAATTGCTTCAAGATTTGCCGAAGAATCCACGCTACTCCATTTTTCTCGAACCGGTATGGGCCATTCCGGGCACGATCGTTCTCTTCTACGCTCCTTTATATATGAAGGAAGCCGGACTTTCGGACATAGAAATCGGTTTAATCAATTCGGTGAATCTTTATTTTGCCTTTATCTTTCAATTGTTTGCGGGTTCCATTACGAATAAGCTGGGGCGCAAACGCACAACACTGATCTTTGATCTGCTTGCCTGGAGTGTTCCCATGTTCATCTGGGCCTTCTCCCAGAACTTCTGGCTGTTCCTGATCGCCTACTTACTGAACGCAACATCCAAGTTTGTAACGGTCGCCTTTAACTGTCTGATCATAGAGGATGTGGAGGAACACAAACGATCTAAGGTATTTGCCATTCTCAACATGATCATTACAGGGGCTGGTGTACTCACGCCGATTGCCGGAGTTGTCATTGCTGATTATGGTATTGTGCCTACACTCGCCACTATTTACTTTGTCGGGGGCATCCTCATGACCGCCATGTTTTTCATTCGTAACCGATACACGGATGAGACCGAGGTCGGCAAGGAACTTATGGGATTGCATAGCAAAACCCGCGTGCTTCAGAGCTTGGGTTCCAGTCTGCGCCTGTTCGGCAAATCGTTCTACAAACGGAGACTTTTTCCGATTATTCTGATCACGGTTTTGTCCAATCTGATCTTGCAACTGAATTTCTTTCAGGTCATTTTCTTCAAGGAACAGTTGAAGTTTGATGACCGTGTCATTTCGTTTATCCCAGTAGTGACTGCGGTAACCGTCATGCTGCTCTATCTGGTCATCATTCCGCGACTGAAACGGCGTTCGGAAGAAAAGTATGTTGGTTTTTCCATTGTGCTTAGCACGGCCGGAGCCATTCTGTTTCTGTTGATCCCTGTGGGGAATATAGGGATGTTGTTTCTCACGCTAATCGTGCTCGCTGCGGGTAACTTCATTTTGCAGACGTACCGGGATTCCCTGCTGATGAACCGATTGGGTACGCATGAGAAAGCCGATATGTTCTCGGCCGTGCAGACCGTCATGACGCTTACAGCCATTCCATCCGGTTACCTGACGGGCCTGCTCTATCATCACAATCCAACACTATTGTTCAGTGTCATTCTTGGTCTATATGTCGTACTCATGGTCATTATGTTCTTCCTGCCAGATCCGCAAAAGCACTCCCAAGTGCTGGAACCTTACAAAAATATGTAGAAAAAGGGGTTTACTGTATCTGGAGCGAATATGTAGTACAGAAAAAAACTAGAACTACCTCTAGAACATATTTTAACTTGGGAGGCTGCTAAAAATGACTAACGTAATGACAACAGAAGCACGGAAGCAATGGAGCTGGATGAACGAGCCCGAAAGCTGGTCCTATACGGATCAGGGAGGTGTGCTGGTGGAAACGAAGGCTGACACCGACTTTTTCCAAGATCCAGCGGGCAAGCATATTCGTGCAACCGCACCATTTCTGTCCATGCCTGTACCTGAGGACTTCGAAATTACAACCCAATTAACCGTTGATATGAAAAATCAATATGATTCCGGATGCCTGATGGTGATGGCGGATGATCTTAACTGGTGCAAAATTTGTTTTGAGTATGATGGAAAAGTGCCTACCATCGTGTCGGTGGTGACACGTGATGGTTCATCCGATGATTGCAATTCGGTTGAAGTCTCCGTACCTAATCCTTATCTGCGTATACGCAAAGTAGAGGACTGCATATCATTCTTTTATTCACCCGATGGGGAAGAGTGGAAACTAATTCGATATTTCGGCATGCCGATTCAGGGGGAACTTCGAGCTGGATTAGTTGCACAATCGCCGACTGGAACGGGCTGTACGTGTCACTTTTTATCAGTGAACGTTACTCATCCGGACTTGACCGCACGCTTCTAATCCGCTCCCCCGGCAGATCATTGGAGGGAGAACAGGTTCATGGTAAAAGCATTTATATTTGATTTTGATGGACTCATTGTGGATACGGAGACACCCTGGTACTATGCGTTTCGCGATATTTATGAAGAGCATGGAGTGGAACTTGGTCTGGAGCTATGGTCGAAAAATGTGGGGACATCCTTTGAGGAATTTCATCCATTTCTGTATCTGGAGCAAGCGCTCCAAAAAAAGATAGATCATGATCATATCAAACTGATATCAGAACAGAAATACGAAGTCTATTTGGGACAGGCCGCCATTCTTCCAGGGGTGTATGAATTGCTTCAGTCTGCGAGGGAGAAGGGGATTCAGCTTGCGGTTGCTTCCAGCTCTACACGGGACTGGGTGCATGGTTACTTGCAGAAATTAGGCATTTTCGATTATTTCACAGTCGTTCATACATCCGAGGATGTGAAGCGAGTGAAACCGGACCCTGAACTGTACCTTCTTGCTCTCCAGAGTCTTGGGATCGAGGCTTCCGAAGCGATTGTGTTCGAAGACTCACCTAATGGCTTAAAGGCAGCCAATGCAGCAGGTATTCGTTGTATCATCGTACCTAACGAGGTAACGCGTGGTCTGGAATTCGCCATGCATGAACTGCGGTTATCCTCGCTGGCCGAGATCGATATGGAGGCGCTTTAATCCAGATACTGCTTGCGTAGCTCGATAGGGGAGATCCCTTCGTATTTTTTGAACACTGACCCAAAGTAACTGGCACTGTTGAAACCAACGGCTTTGGCTATTTCATGAGCGGTAGTAGCGTTATTTTCGATGAGCATTTCCTTGGCTTTCAACAACCGATAACGCATCAAATACTCCAGTGGAGTCATTTGAAATTCTTTTTTGAATATCCGATTGAGGTGCTGCTCGGTAACGTCCATCTGCTCAGCCAACAAGGGGAGAGAAATATCCTGATGATAATTTTGTTTGATAAAAGTAATGAGTTCATCCAATCTTAATCGGGCATCAGAACGTTCGTAAGCACTATAGCGTTCACCTTCAATGGTTAATCTGACCAAAAGCATGTACAGTAATGCGGATACGTGCCAGATCTGATCCTTGTGCCGGGACTGCAGCGCCAACGTAATTTCACGCAACAGGATATGAAGCATTCCATCCGGCTTGAAGGCGCGCAGCTCCCCGATCTGCAAGGTATGCAAGAACCGTGGCAACAAATAGCCATTGAAAGACAGACAATCAAATCGTAATGAATCACTCAGATTGTGGTAACGGTAGGTTACCTCCGGGAACAAAATGAGAGCGGTCCCTTTTTTGATCGAAAATTCATGATTCTTTGCTGCGATTCGCCCTGTTCCTCCGATGCACTGTACAATGCTGTAATCCCGTGAATGGTCGCTCCAATTCATCAATTCATCAACGGTCAACTGGTTTTGCCCTGTAATCATGAGCGGCATATCGGTATCCAGCGGATTCCCCATGCTAGGTTTCGGCATCGTCGTGTTATTCCTCTTTTCGTTAAAGGATCATGTGCGTAAGTGGCGTGGTTACAGCGTTAAAAGAAACCTAGAAAGAATTATATTACATAAATGGGATAATTTTAATTGAATGACGGGCAATATATAAAACGTTTTCATATAAATGCTTCAACAATTATTAATTGGATGAATGAGTATGAACTGTGGTCTGATCAGCCTCTATTTATGGATCTAAAAGTACGGCCTGCCTTGCCAACAGAATGCGAAACGGTATACGCTATAAGGAATGAGTGATTAAAGAAAGGGATGCAAACATGAAGAAAGTCATCGTAGTCGGATCGGGTATTCTGGGGGCATCAACAGCCTATCAATTAGCCAAACATGGCGCAGAGGTCATCATCGTAGATCGAAAAGATATAGGACAGGCAACGGATGCAGCTGCCGGTATCATCTGTCCATGGCTGTCACAGCGTCGCAATCAGGACTGGTATCAGCTCGCCAAGGCAGGTGCGCGGTTCTATCCTGGCATCATAGCGGAGCTTGAAGGCGAAGGAGAAACGGAAACCGGTTATGCTCAAGTGGGCGCGCTTAGTATTCATACGGATGTGGACAAAATCAATAAGATGGAAGAGCGGGCCCATCTTCGCAAAACAGATGCGCCGGAGATTGGCGACATTACACCTCTTGATGACAAAGAAACCCGTGAACGTTTTCCATTGCTGGATGAACGTTATCAATCGGTACATATCAGTGGTGCTGCACGTATAGATGGAAGAGCGCTGCGCGATGCATTGATCCGCTCTGCACAGCGAAATGGAGCGGAAGTGATCCATGGAGACGCCACGCTTCAATTCGAAGCAGATCGGGTCATTGGTGTGAGTGTTAATGATCAGAGTTTCCTGGCAGATGAAGTCGTTGTCTGTGCAGGTGCATGGGCCAACGAACTGCTGAAGCCACTCGGCATACACTTTAAAGTGCATTATCAAAAGGCACAAATTATGCATCTACATGTCACGGATGGGGAGGATACAGGCCGCTGGCCTGTGATCATGCCACCTTCTGATCAATATCTGCTGGCCTTTGATCAACAGAAGATCGTGATTGGTGCCACTCATGAAAATGATGTGGAGGGTTATGATACAAGAGTCACTGCAGGGGGCATGCAGGAAGTTTTGAATAAAGGTCTGGAACTGGCACCGGGGCTAGCCAATAGCACATTCCAGGAGGTAAGAGTTGGGTTCCGTCCGTTCACACCTGGCTTTCTGCCAGTAATGGGGGCTGTCCCAAGCTGGCAAGGTCTGATTACCGCGAATGGACTTGGAGCCTCTGGATTGACCATGGGTCCTTTTATCGGGAGTCAACTGGCGAAACTAGCTCTCGGCATGGAACTGGATATCGATATTGAGCCCTACACTGTTGGCAAAGCAATGGATGAAATTGAAAGAGGTGAGTCATGACATATTCACAACGTGTATCCGATGGAGCGAACTCGTCCGATATCGTATATCTGGAGCATCAGATCGGTACGACAAAAGAAAAACTGCGCATAGCTTTGGAGAAACAAGAAACATACAAAAACGAATTGTCGGAATTGAAGTCATCACCAATCAGGAATGCATCGGAAGACAGTTCTGAAGAGCAAATCTTAATGGAGAAGGCAAGCCAAACGAAGAACTTGATTGAAACCCTGTCTGAACAACTGGAGCAGCTACAGGAAGCATTAGCGAAACTAGGCGATTGATCGGTTCGTATGGCTTATCTCTCTGAAACATCGACAGAAATAATATACGATACGTATAAAACGAAAACCCCTTATATTAAGGGGTTTTTCTCATTTAGTTCAAATGGTTTATATCAATAAATGAACGCATGGTATAAAATGGAATCAGGTGCTGAACTGTCAATTCAGGTACCCATGTAACCAATCACGAAATGATGCTGAGAGGTGGATTCCAAATGTATAAAGAAGTGATACGTGTTGAGGACATCACGGGGTTTCGGTCGAGATCTGAAGAGTTTTTCCCACTTCACTGGTTTCGAAAAATGCTGTCTGAGCAACCAGTGTACTATCACGAAGATACAGACACATGGAATGTGTTCAGATACGATGATGTGAAGCAGGTTCTCAGTAATCATGAGTATTTTTCAGCCGAAGGAACCCGGACGACCATTGCCGTTGGAGCAAAGAACAATGAAGGCACACCTCCAGACAAATTAAACATATCAAGTATTGATCCTCCCCGTCATCAAAAAAGTCGTTCGTTGTTATCGGCTGCTTTTACACCGCGTAGTCTGAAAAACTGGGAGCCACGAATTCGGAACATTGCGCAGCAGTTGGTAGCAGAAATTGAGCCAAATACGACCATTGATATTGTTCAAGCGTTGGCCACTCCGCTGCCTTCGATGGTTATGGCCGATCTGCTTGGCATCCCTCTTACAGACAGCCATCGCTTCAAGAACTGGGTAGATATTCTGTTTCAACCCATCAATCCAAAGACGGCTGAGGAGAGTGAACTGAAAAAACAAACTGCCGCGCAAGAGTATTATCAATTCCTGTATCCTATTGTGGTACACAAACGGACTCATCCTGGTGAGGATATCATTACGGATCTGTTAAATGTCGATGTTGAAGGTGAGAAGTTCACGGAGGATGAGGTTGTTCGCACGACCATGCTTCTGCTTGGAGCCGGTATAGAGACAACGAGTCATATGGTTTCAAATACGTTCTATTCCTTCCTCTACGATGACCCGAGCTTGTATGGGCAACTCAGGCAGAACCCCGAATGGGTTCCGCTCGCAGTGGAAGAAATGCTTCGTTATCGATTCCACAATGCCAAGCGACATCGGACAGTAAAGCAGGATAACCAACTGCTCGGAGTGGATTTGAAAAAAGGAGATGTTGTCATCTCCTGGATGAGTGCAGCCAATATGGATGAACAGATGTTTGAAGACCCCTTTGAGCTGAATATTCATCGTCAGAATAACAAAAGACATCTTACCTTTGGTAATGGCCCACACTTTTGTCTGGGTGCCCCGCTGGCAAGAATGGAACTCAGCATTGCCTTGACTGCATTTGTGGAGAAGATTGCTCGGATTGAACCGGTGGAGTCCTTTGATCTGGAGAATAATCTGGCCACTTCAGCTCCGGGACAGTCATTGACCCATCTGCCAGTGAAGATCGTTGCGGAGTGAGAAGGAATCATACGGGACACAACCTAAAAAGCGGCAGATCAGACGTAACCGTCTTGATCTGCCGCTTTGTTATGCAAGCAAGTATGAGGCTGGACACCTTAATTTGAATTCATAGAAACTTTTTGTCTTACCACCTGTTTGATTTCTTCCTCTTTGGCTTGTTTGGTGCGTTTGATAAAGAAGGAAAGGACCAATCCCACAACAGCGATACCGATGATAACAACATAAGCATCATTGATACCCTGGATCATGGATTCTGTAGCAAGCTGTTTTTGACTGAGACCATTGGCTGCACCAGTCGCCATCATATCCTGTACGTGCGCTGTTGTACGGGAGGTCATGACACTTACGAGCAATGAAGTACCTACAGCGCCAGCCACTTGTCTGACGGTGTTGGAGATAGCTGTACCGTGTGCACCAAGTCTTGGTGGCAGTTGGTTAAGCCCCGCAGTCTGAATCGGCATCATGAGCAGAGCCATACCAATTCGGCGGCCGGTAGACATTAATACCAGGTAACCATAACTGGTTGAATCCGTTAAGTCGATGAAACCAATTGTCGTCACGATGGTGATCACCATCCCGATAACAGCGAGCCATTTCGCTCCAAATCGGTCAAACAATTTTCCGGCTACTGGCATCAGGAAGCCCATGACAAGTGCACCTGGCAGAAGCAATAAACCGGACTCCAGTGCAGTGTAACCACGTGCGTTCTGGAGATACAAGGGAAGCAACATCATGTCAGCATACATGATCATTGTAATAGCGATACTGATGACCGTGGTCAAGGAGAACATGTTGTACTTGAATGCCCGCAGATCAAGCAGCGGAGTTTCAGAAACGAGCTGTCTCCATGTAAACAGGGCAAGAGAAACAATTCCAGCCGCAATGCAGATAAGAACTTCTGCACTTGACCATCCCAGACTTCCTGCTCTGCTGAAACCATAGAGCAATGCGCCAAATCCGATCGTGGACAGCACCACACTGATTGTGTCGAACTTTGTGTTGACCCGTTCGGATACATTCTTCAGGTATACAAACGCAAAAGCAATGACAATAAGAGTTAATGGAATCATGCCGTAGAACATCGTTTGCCAAGAGTAGTTCTCGAGGATATAACCGGCAAGGGTAGGCCCGATTGCAGGGGCAAAAATGATGGCAAAACCAACCATACCCATTGCAGATCCTCGTTTTTCAGGGGCAAACAAGGTCAAAATAACGTGCATTAAAAGCGGCATGATAATGCCGGCACCCGCTGCCTGAATCATACGTCCTGTCAGCAGTGTGCCAAAGTTATCTGCAAGAGCGGATACGATGGTACCAATCAGGAAAATAAACATGGAAGCTTGGAATAATTGCTTGGTTGAAAAGCGTTGCATGAAGTAGGCCGTGATCGGGATCAGCACCCCGTTCACCAGCATGTAACCGGTCGTTAACCATTGTGCTGTTGCGGCGGAGATGTTAAAATCACCCATCAGTTCCGGTGTAGCGACACTCATGATCGTTTGATTCAACGTTGCAAGGAAGGCTCCCAAAATCATGATAAACAGGATGGGGCCTTTCTTTACGGATAATTCTTCTTGTACTCTAGCCTGACTCAATCCTTTTCATCCTTTCAATCCACACGTGACTAAATTTACAACGTGTTGTATAGTTTACATTGTATTTATTGAATTATATACATATTCGGACAGATTACAATTTACGTTATGACGTGTTTTCGTCGTTTATTTTACAAATAAAATGAATTTGTTGTTTAAATGAAGAATAAACGACTTTTTGTTTAAAATTGTAATGTTTAAAATTTGAAGGAGGGATACACGTGAAAGACGAGAAGAAATCAGCCGTGGACCCAAGAATATTGCGAACGCGTCAGTTAATTCGAGGTGCATTTGTTGAGTTGCTGCAGGAAATGGATATCGAGAAGTTGTCAGTCAACAAAATTGCCGAACGAGCGACGATCAATCGGGTAACCTTCTACCTGCACTATCGTGATATTACGGATATGATGGAGAAGATGGCGGATGAGATGATTGAGAATATTGAACGGATCGTGGATGAATATGCCCCTCATTTTGAGAAGCAAAGAACGGAAGAGGCTTGGCCTGTTCTAGTCAAGTTACTGGAGCATTTTGCAGAGAACGCCTCGTTCTATCAGGTGGTTCTTGCTACAAAGCGCACACCGATTTTTACCGAACGACTGCTCAAATTGTTAAGTACGCTGGTCAAAGCCAAAATTGATCGGGTAGAGATGGAAGATGAACTCGAAGAATCCGGCATTCACAAAGAAATCGCAATATGGTACGGTTCTTCTGCTCTGATTGGAACCATCGTTGCCTGGTTGCGTAAGGATATGCCATATTCCCCGCATTTTCTGGCGAAACAATTCTCGTTGATTCGCTCGTACTCTTATAATGACCTGCTATAATTGCACCTAACGTTAATAGAGGAGGGATAATGTGGTGAAATATAGTGCAGAACGTATCTATGTGAGATTTTGGAATGTGGATGATGCCTCATTACTTCTGGATCTACAGGTTCGCAATCGTGCGGAAATCGAGAACATATCAGCAAGTGATCGGGAGGAGTCTTTCTACAGCTTGGAAGGGCAAAGGTCACTCATTGAGAGCTGGAACAAGAAGAAAGAAGAAGGAAATCGCTATTCTTTTGGTATTTTTCTACATACAGCGGATGAACTCGTCGGTGAAATTTCTTTGTTCGAGATCATACTGGGTTCTACCCCAAAATGGATCGTTGGTTATGTAACGGATACTCTGCATCAAGGAAAAGGATATATGAGCGAAGCCCTGCAATGTGTACTGGAATTTGCCAAACACGAAACTGAAATTACTCGAATCGAAGCTGGCGCTGTGCCCGATAATACAGGTTCCATCCGTGTCCTTCAAAAAGCAGGATTCAAGGAGAATGGGTCACAGCCTGTGCCAATCCAGGGAACTTTGAAAGAACATACGATGTTTGCTGTGGATATACTATAAGCACGATGTTGTACTATTTACTATATAAGTTGAACTATACATTTAAACGTAACGGAGAGGACAGAAAAAACATATGGCTACTATACTCGTTGCAGACGACGATGCGAACATTCGTGAACTCGTCTGTCTATTTCTCAAAAACGATGGATTCACAACAGTGGAAGCTGCGGACGGTAAGGAAGCTCTCACTATATATGGCGAAACTCCAGTGGATCTGGTCGTCCTTGATATTATGATGCCTGTCATGGATGGTTGGGCACTGTGCAAAGAACTCCGAAGAGCCAATCCCGACCTCCCGTTACTCATGCTGACGGCGAGAGGAGAGACTTGGGAGAAGGTGAAAGGATTCGAACTGGGTACGGATGATTATTTGACTAAACCGTTTGATCCATTAGAGCTGACCGCTCGTGTCCGAGCATTACTGAAACGATACAAAATCGGCTCCACACACACAATCCAGTTTGGCAACGTCATTCTGGACCGTCAGACGTATAAGGTGATGAGAGGTACAGAGTCGCTTACGTTACCACTTAAGGAGTTCGAATTGCTGTATAAGCTTGCTGGAACACCAGGACAAGTCTATACACGTGAGCAATTAATCGATCAGATATGGGGAATTGACTACGCCGGAGATGATCGAACAATAGACGTGCATATTAAGCGCCTGCGCGAACGATTCGCGACTACACCTGATTTTCGGATTGAAACGGTGCGTGGGCTAGGGTACAGACTTGAGGTCTATGAATGATCAGATCTTTATATATTCGTGTTGTTCTGACCTTTCTGGTCTCTGTCATCGCAGGTACGATCATTTCTTTTTTTATGTCAACCTGGATATTTGAAGATCAATTGAATGAAAATGCTCAAATTAACATACGCAACTTTGGCCAGGACGTTGTGCAGATTTATAAGACGCTGCCTGCTGATGAAGCAGAATTATTCGTTAGTAGAATGAAACAACTTGATTCGTATCATATTCGAATTTATGATGCAACGGGCAATTTCCAGTCTTATGGGAAGCTTAATGAACATAAATCATCCCCCGTATCGACGGATCAACTCAAGAAGGTGTTAAACGGGGGGGTTGTGCAGGACACACCTAAAGGTATCGCTACCGTTCTTTTGGGGCTACCGATCAAGACGGAAATGGGTACAAGAGCGATGTTTCTAGAAACACTCTCACCGCCCTCAGCCTCTTTTGTGGTTCAGTTTGGCTTTATTTTTGCAAGCTGTTCGTTGATTGTAGGAAGCTTGTTGATTGTGGTTGCTTCTGTATATCTGGTTAGACCGATCAAGAAATTGACCAAAGCGACCAAACGGATTGCAGCTGGAGATTTCAACGTGAAGCTGAACATTAAACAAACGACTGAGATTGGTACGTTGGCCCGCAGCTTTGAAGAAATGATGCATGATCTTCAGCAGTTGGAGCAGATGCGCAGGGAATTCGTTACAAATGTTTCACATGAGGTTCAGTCTCCGCTCACCTCGATATCCGGTTACGCTTCGGCACTGAAGCAAGTAAATCTCTCAGATCACGAACGAAGCCGTTATCTGGACATTATCATCGCTGAAGCGAAGCGAATGTCCAAAATGAGTGATAGCCTGCTCAAATTGAGTTTGCTTGAATCGCAGTCACAGCAACTGAAACTCATCACATTAAGCCTTGATGAACAGATCAGGCGGGTCATTGTGGCGCTCCAGCCGCAATGGTCTGCTCGCAGCATTCATTTTGAGCTTGATTTGCAGGCGGTTAAAGTTACTGCAGATCACGACCAGTTAAATCAGGTATGGACGAATATCCTCAGCAATGGCATCAAGTTCTCTGAAGATGGTGGCGTGATTAGTGTCAGTATCAAACAGGATATCAAAAATGTGACTGTCCGAATATCCGACACGGGCATTGGTATTCCCCTTGAAGATCAGAAGCGTATATTCGAGCGCTTTTTCAAAGCGGATCGTTCCCACAGTCGTAAATATGACGGGAGTGGGATGGGACTCGCTATCGTTAAACAGATCGTATCGCTTCATCAGGGAGACATCCAGGTGGAAAGTGAACCTGGTCAAGGAACGACCTTTTTTGTCACGTTGCCAATCAGTACACCAATGGATAGTTAGGCTCGCAGGATAGGCCAATGAATAGAATATCCATCGGATTATCTAAACCGAATGTTCATGTCATATGTAACATGCAAGCTTCCTTGTATGTTACATATGACATTTTTTTTGCTTGTTCATATTCAGTTCATATTGCCGTCACAGGGAGTACATCTTCATTCGTTAAGATTTCATTAACGGCAATGACGCAGCCTAACCAACAGTTCAAGACAGGAGAAGATGACAGTGACACAAACAGAGGAAAAGAAAGAAAAGAATGGATCAAGGTCCAAGAAAATACGAAACATTATACTAAAAATATTAGGGGCAATCGTAATCGCCATTATTCTGTTTCTAGGTATTGTTTATATTACGAATGTGATCAGTAGCAATTCAGAGGCAAAAAAGATAGAGTCTTACGGTCAACATGTATCCGTAGACGGGAAAAATATGAATGTGCTCATTCAAGGTGAAGGCAAAGAAACGATCGTGCTAATTCCAGGTTTCGGAACAGCTGCACCAGCGCTTGATTTTAAGCTTCTCATCGACGAGTTATCTCCATATTACAAAGTTGTAGCGGTGGAGCCTTTCGGTTATGGCTTAAGTGATGCAACGGAAAAAGAGAGAACCACAGAGAATATCGTAAGTGAAATTCATGAAGCTCTACAGCAGCTTAATATTGACAAATACATGCTGATGGGACACTCCATTGCAGGCATTTACGGCATTGATTATGTGAACAAATATCCGGATGAGGTAACTGCATTCGTCGGAATTGATAGCAGTGTTCCAACACAACCGGGTATGGATGCTAAATTACCTGTGAAAATGTTCAATTTCCTTAAAAAATCAGGTCTCCAAAGATTGGTGGTCAAATTTAGTGGTGACCCCTATGCTGGTCTCGCATTTGATGAACATACCGTAGAGCAGATGAACATGCTGTCGAATAAAAACTCGAACAGTTCCACGACTTTGAATGAGATGGGTCATATTGCTTCCAATTTTAAAGAAGCTCAAGGTTTAACCTTCCCTAAAGACCTTCCACTTCTTTTCCTTATACAGGCGAATAATACTGGCGTAAAAGGATGGATACCTTTGCACGAAGAACAGATCAAAGACTCGGTACATGGAAAAGTAATCACAATGGATGGCGAACATTACTTGCACCATACGTTATCTAAAGAAATAGCTGAAGATGTTAGAGCATTCATGAACGAAGCGAAGTAACGCTCTTGTAAAAGTTCACTCGTGAGTTCACAGATATGTATAAACGAATATGAAGAACCGTCCTGTGGGGCGGTTTTTCCATAATAGATTAATTTGGCCGTTGCCGTGATGAGAGAGAGGAATTCAATTGAGATTATTTGAGATACTGTTAGTTCTATCCTGTTTCGCGTTACTCATAGACCTACTATTTATTAAAAGAAGTGCAAAGAAAATAGGCTTGGGTTTGGGTATAGGAAGTAGCGTTATATTATTAGTTCAATTGTTTGTTGAGGGATACAGATGGCAGTTGCTTTTGGTATATATCATGACGGCTCTATTCATAATCATCGTTTTATTCAGACATTCCGAAAAGATGATGAATCTAAAAATAGGGAAGTTCTTGAAATATAGTTTATCTTCCTTAATTGTCATTCTGCTTGTTGGTTCTACCGTCTTGTCTGTATACTTACCTGTTTTTAATCTGCCGAAGCTTGATGGTCCAGAGAAGGTGGGTACTCAAACATTTCATTTAACAGATCAGAACAGAGACGAAATCTTCACTGAAGATCAAAGCGATAAGAGAGAACTAATGGTTCAAGTTTGGTACCCAACTGAAAACAGCAATAATAACAAGCGTGACACGCTGTTTCCAAATAATAAAGAAATGTTCAAAAAGTATATTCAGAGCTTCTCTAATTCTTTAAAACTGCCCGAATTTTTGCTCGACTACTTGAAGTATAGTCAAACCAACTCTTATGAAAATGTAGAAATATTACCTTCTACAAGTCCTTATCCCGTGGTGCTGCTATCTCATGGTATGGGAACCAGTAGAGTTCTTCAAGCATCACAGGCCGAGAATCTGGCCAGTCATGGGTATATCGTGGTCACCATCGATCATACGTATAGCACCTTTGCTACTCTTTTTCCAGATGGCCGTGTAACGGATTACAAAAAAAGTACGACTACACTAGATGAACGTACAAAAACAGGGGATATATGGACGAAAGACGTGAAGTTTGTAATCGATCAAATCGAAAAGCTGAATTCAGGTGCAATCGAAAGTCAGTTTAAAGGAAAAATCGATCTAGATCACATCGGCGCGATGGGGCATTCTTTTGGGGGTGCAACCGCATTTAATGCAACGTATTTAGATCAGAGAATCAAGGCCGGGGTTAATATGGATGGGTCACTATATGAAGTGGAAAATAGAGATGATATAAACAAGCCGTTTATGTTCATCCGATCAGGAAGTTTTGAAGACTGGTTAGCCAATTTTGAAATGGATAGAAATTCGGATGATGAAGTAACCAAATTTCTTTCAGATGAGCTACACATTATGAAAAATGTTATCAATCATGGGGGAAATGTGATCTATATAGAAGGAACCCAACACTTCAATTTCACGGACCTTCAGTTCTATTCAGAGCTGGTTAAACTGTCCGGTATCACAGGAGATATCAATGGTAAAAGAGGAGCAAACATCGTAAATCAATATGTACTCGATTTCTTTAACAAGCAATTGAAAGAAACAGGTGGAGATCTGATTCAGGGACCAAACGACTTGTATCCGGAGGTGGAATTTGTAGACCCAGAAGAACTCTAATTACCAAAACACTTAAAATTCAGGAGATGATGTGAATGGGACGACAAAAGGGAAAACGCACTTCAATCGCCCTGTTAACGCTGGCATTAACAATGTTAGCTCCAATGTCTGCAATGGGCGCGCCTGCTACAAGTAGCAGTGATTTTACGTATGAACCAACCAAGAAAACGGTGATGGAGAAAGCCAAGTTACTCACCGAGAAGCATGGAATCACAAGCCTGCAATATGCCCTTATCGATGGTGGCGAGATTGTGGTGTCCGGTCAGACGGGTAAAAACGATAAAAACAACAAGGTGCCTCTTACGCCGGATACGATCTATGGCATAGGATCAACGAGTAAAATGTTCCTCACAGCTTCTGTTATGAAGTTAGTTGAAGAAGGCAAGGTGGATTTGGACCTGCCTGTTGTGAACTATATACCTGATTTTCAGATGAAAGATCATCGCTACAAACAAATCACACCACGCATGCTGTTGAATCATTCTTCCGGTCTGCTGGGAGGCACGGGCAGTAATGCCACATTGTACGGGGATAATGATACGTACTCACATGATACGTTTCTGAACCAATTGGCGAGTCAAAACCTGAAGGCAGATCCCGGCGCGTTTTCGGTGTATAGTAACGATGGTTTTACGTTATCCGAGATTATGGTTGAACGTGTTAGCGGCATGAGTTTTACAGCTTTTATACACCAATATTTTACGGAACCTTTGGACATGAAACATACCAAAACACCACAGGATGTGGTTGACACGGCAGCAATGGCGGGAATCTATTCTCCATTGTATGAGGGTCAGCTTCCACAAGAGAATTATAATGTTATCGCTACTGGAGGCATCTATTCCACCGCTGAAGATCTTGCGAAGTTTTCACAAATCTTCACGGGAGAGGTCCAAGGCATTCTTACCGATAAGTCTGTAGAAGCCATGGCGCAAGAAGAGTACAAAAAAGGCATGTGGCCAGAGGATGGCGATACGTCTATATCTTACGGTTTAGGGTGGGATAGTGTAAATCTGTACCCATTCAGTGAATACGGTATCAAGGCAGTAACAAAAGGTGGAGATACCATATCGTATCACTCATCATTAGTCGTACTGCCGGAATATAATCTGGCTGCAGCCGTTACCTCATCAGGTGGGACAAGTGCCAAAGATCAGTTCATTGCGAGTGAATTATTACTCAGCGCACTTGAGAAAAAGGGGATCATCACAGAACGGAAGCCGGAAAAATCGTTTGGTGTGCCTGTGAAGGCAGATATACCTAAAGAAATAGCCACGAATGCAGGTATATATGGCGGCAATAATTCAGTTAAGAAGATCGAAATGAATACTGCTGGACAAATGACTGTATCCACACCTTCAGCTCCAAGTGATCCGGCTCAAAAATACACCTATACAGCAGATGGCACTTTTGTTAACGATGAAGGCACGGAAAAGTTGAAATTTGTTAAGGAGAAGAATGGAAGGACTTATCTGTGGTATCAATCTTATATATCCTTGCCAGGACTTGGACAATTGGCTTTCTCCGAATATAAAATGGAGAAGCTGGAAGCTAATGAATTATCCCAGGATATAACGGCCTCATGGGAGCAGCGTGAAGGTAAAAAATATTACCTGCTGAATGAGAAATATACATCAACGGTTTATCTCAATTCGGCACCAATTCTCCCTATTCATTTGGACAAAGAGACCCCAGGGTATATATCCAATAATAAGATTATTGGAGCAAACGAAGCAGTCACTGAGCTGCAAATCCCTGGCCTGGCTGGACGTGATACAAAGGAGATTTATTTTGCTGAAAAGAACGGAGTAGAGTACATTACAGCCGTTGGTAGCATATACGCCAGTGAGGAAATGGTACAACCACTTTATTCGGGTAAACAATCTCTAGTAACGATTCAAGCAGATGGATATGCCAGATGGTTTTCGATACCGGCAGCGGTGAAGGGAAAAGTCATGACGGTGGAAATGCCTGCAAATGGCGCCTTTGCTGTATATGATCAGAAGGGTATTTGTATTAATCACACCGTAGTCAGCGGTGAGAATGAGGTTGTTTTACCAGAGAACGGCCGCATTGTATTTGCAGGTGAGGTTGGTTCCAAGTTCGAAATTTCATTGAAATAGACGAGTTCTAGTAAGGTAGCATGCTGAAGGTATAGGGGTGAGTATTTATTACGCTTCAAGCAAAGAGGATATCACTAAGAATGCACTTTACACCAATGTTTATCTCAGAGTTCATATGATTGAGCTAACGGGATACGTTAATTTAACGAAACTAAGAAGGCAGCCGATCAAAGTAATCGGCTGCTTTTGTTCAATTTAACTATAATTAGTTTGTCACTTCAGTTAGAATTCTTCGCTCTTGCTCAACTGAAGAATTATTCTTTTTTAGGAGAGTGGAAACGATGCCTACGATATTGGTTGCTGACGACGATGCGAACATTCGCAAACTTGTCTGTTTATTTTTGCGCAACGACGGATTTACAACCATAAACGCCGCAGACGGAAAGGAAGCCCTGGCTATCTATACCTCCACGCCAGTCGATTTGGTCATTCTTGATATTATGATGCCGGTCATGGACGGTTGGGCATTATGTGAGGAACTTCGAAGAGCCAATCCGGATCTTCCGTTACTAATGTTGACGGCAAGAAACGAGACCTGGGAGAAAGTACAAGCATTTCAGCTTGGGACAGATGACTATATGACGAAGCCATTCGATCCGCTTGAGTTGATGGCTCGCGTAAAGGCACTGTTGAAACGATACCGTATAGGTTTAACGCAGACCATCCAGTTAGGCAACGTCATCCTGAACCGGCAGACTTATAAGGTCATGAGGGGTACAGAGTCGTTCACCTTGCCGCTTAAGGAGTTCGAATTATTGTATAAGCTTGCTGGATTACCGGGACAAGTCTATACGCGGGAGCAAATAATCCAGCAAGTTTGGGGGATTAATTATACTGGCGATGATCGAACGATAGACGTGCATATTAAACGTCTACGCGAACGTTTTGCGGCTATCTCCGATTTTCGTATTGAAACGGTGCGCGGGCTTGGCTACCGGCTTGAGGTGCAGGAGTGATCGGTTCCTTGTATACACGCGTTGTCCTGACCTTTCTGGTCTCTGTGATCGGGGGCATAATCCTTTCTTTTCTTGCTACAACCTGGATATTTCAAGATAAATTAAACGAAAACTTACAAGGCTCCTTGCTTGACTTTGGCCAGGATATCGTCCGCATCTACGAGACATTGCCGTTACATGAAGCAGAAATGTTAATAAGTGAAATGAAACAACTCAATTCCTATCACATTCGAATCTATAAAGCAACGGATCAATTCCAATCCTATGGAGAACTTAAAGGACAACATCCTTTCCTAGTGACGACAGAACAAGTGAAGAAAGTGCTGGATGGGGAAAGCGTCCAAGTCAATGGGATCGATACGTTCTCCTTGGGATTGCCGATAAAAACTGAAATGGGAAGCGTAGCAATGTTTGTAGAGCCCCTCACTTCCTCTTCCACCTCATTTCTTATCAAGTTTGTTTTAACTTTTATGATTTGTTCGTTAATAGCAGGGAGCCTATTGATACTAATTGCGGCTATGTTTCTGGTGAGACCGATCAAAAAATTGACAGAAGCGACCCGGCTTATAGCTGCCGGAGATTTCAATGTCAAGCTTAATATTAAACAAAAGGGTGAGATAGGTACTCTGGCTCGTAGTTTCGAAGAAATGATGCACGATCTAAAGCAGCTTGAGCAGATGCGCAGGGAATTCGTAGCAAACGTGTCCCATGAAGTTCAGTCTCCACTCACTTCCATTTCCGGTTTTGCTATAGCGCTCAAGCAGGTAGACCTCCCGGATGACGAAAGAAGCGATTATCTCGATATTATCATCACTGAAACTGCACGAATGTCCAAAATAAGTGATAGTCTGCTAAAGCTGAGTTTGCTTGAATCTCAATCATTGCAAATGCGGCTCGCCACGCTCAGTCTGGATGAACAGATCAGACAAGTAATCGTCGCTATTCAACCCCAATGGTCGGCCCGTAACATTCAGTTTGATCTTGATTTGCAGCCCACCAAAATCACGGTCGATCATGACCAGTTAAATCAGGTGTGGATCAATATCTTCGGCAATGCCATCAAATTTTCCGAAGATGGTGCCCGAATTAGCATCAGGATCAAACAGAATATCAAGAACGTGACGATCCGCATAACGGATTCGGGTATTGGTATTCTCCCGGAAGACCAAAAGCGTATATTTGACCGCTTCTTTAAAGCTGATCGTTCCCACAGTCAGAAATATGAAGGAAGCGGTATGGGACTAGCTATTGTAAAGCAGATCGTCTCGCTTCATCAAGGGGACATCCGGGTGGAGAGCGAATATGGACGAGGAACGACCTTCATAGTCATCTTGCCAATCACAACACCCACAGAGTGATTGGATTTCATGCTTTCACTAGGTTATAAACACCCTGTATAAACCTCCTTGCGTATGATGATGCAAACTTTTTTTGCCTGTTCATCCTCCGTTCATGCTGCAGTCATTAGGGGGACATCTTGGTTTGTTATATTGTCTTTAGCGGCCACGTTAAGGTGGCTTAACACAATGATGAAGACAGGAGTAGATGCAAGAATGAAACTAAGAGAGGTAACAAAACTGAAGATGAGTGTGAGGAGAGCAAGAAAGAGAAATACTATAGCTGCTGTGACTCTCATGCTGACGATACTTGCCCCAATGTCTGCAATGGCCGCACCGGCTCCCATGAACAACAGCAACCTTACGTATGAGACAACAAAGAAAGCCGTGATCGAAAAAGCCAAATTACTGACCGAGACATATGGTACGACGAGTCTGCAATATGCGCTCATCGATGGTGGAGAGATTGTGGTGTCCGGTCAAACGGGCAAGAACGATATAAACGACAAGCTACCTCTTACTTCGAACGCCGTCTATGGCATTGGTTCAACCAGTAAAATGATGCTTACAGCCGCTGTAATGAAGCTGGTTGACGAAGGCAAGATTGATTTGGATGCGCCTGTTGTGAACTATATGCCTGACTTTAAAATGAAAGATACCCGATACAAACAGATTACACCCCGTATGTTGCTGAATCATTCCTCCGGTCTTCTGGGCACCTCAACCAGCAATGCCACCTTGTACGGAGATAATGACACGTATTCACATGATACGTTTCTGGAGCAATTGGCGAATCAAAACCTGAAGGCAGATCCCGGTGCATACTCAGTCTACAGCAACGATGGCTTTACGTTAGCTGAGATTCTGGTCGAAAGAGTGAGCGGCATTGGTTATACCGCATTTATACACAAGTATTTCACGGAGCCTTTGGATATGAAACATACCAAAACACCACAGGATGTGGTTAATCCGTCAGACATGGCGGCAATCTATTCCCCTTTTTATGAGGGACCACTTCCAAAAGAGAATTATAATATCATCGGTACTGGAGGTCTATATTCCACCGCTGAAGATCTGGTCAAATTTTCAAGAATCTTCACGGGAGAAGTTGATGGTATTCTTTCCAGTAAGTCTGTAGAAGCTATGGCGCAAGAAGAGTATAAAAGAGGCATGTGGCCAGAGGATAGCGATACGCTGATGTCTTACGGGTTGGGGTGGGATAGTGTGAACTTGTTCCCATTCAACGAGTACGGCATTAAGGCCGTTATGAAAGGTGGAGATACGTTATCTTATCAGTCTTCATTAGTGGTACTTCCGGAATACAATATGGCTGCAGCCGTTATCTCTTCAGGCGGGTCAAGCTTAACCAATAATTTCATTGCGAATGAATTATTACTCAGCGCACTTGAGGAAAAGGACATCATTACACAACGGAAGCCAGAAAAATCATTTGGCGTACCTGTGAAGGCAAATATGCCTAAAGGAGTATCCAAATATGCAGGTAT
Source organism: Paenibacillus xylanexedens (assembly GCF_017874615.1). Classification (GTDB taxonomy): domain Bacteria; phylum Bacillota; class Bacilli; order Paenibacillales; family Paenibacillaceae; genus Paenibacillus; species Paenibacillus xylanexedens. Next base: position 109,528 of record NZ_JAGIKV010000011.1, on the reverse strand, counting down.
ATATGGCGGCAATAATTCGGTTATGAAGATCAAAATAAATACGGCTGGAAAAATGACTGTATCTTCACTTACAGCTCCGAGTAATCCGGCTCAAGAATACACATATACAGCAGATGGTACTTTTGTTAATAACGAAGGTACAGACAAGTTGAAATTCGTTGTGGAGAAAAATGGGAAAACCTACTTGTGGTCACGATCTTATATATCCGTTCCAGGACTCGGACAGCTGGCTTTCTCAGAATATAATGGGGAGAAGCTTGAAGCCAATAAATTATCCAAGGAGATTAACGCTGCATGGGCAAAGCGCGATGGTAAAAAATATTATCTGGTGAATGAGAAATACACATCAATGCTCTATCTTAATGCTACATCGATCCTGCCTATTCAGTTGAATAAAGAGAATCCGGGGTATATGTCCAATAATAAGATTATTGGAGCCAACGAAGCAGCCAATCAATTGCAGATTCCGGGTACTGCCGGACGTGATACGATGGACGTTCATTTCTCCAAAAAGAACGGAGGAGAGTATCTTACATTTTCAGGTTATGTATACGCCAGTGAGGAAATGGTGAAACCAATCTATTCGGGTAAACGATCCGCAACAACCATTCAAGCAGATGGATATTCCAAATGGTTTTCTGTACCAGCGACTGCGAAAGGAAAAGTCATGACAGTGAAGATGCCTGCAAAGGGAGCCTTTGCTGTCTATGACCAGACCGGAATTTGTATTAATCACACCGTGGTCAGCGGTAAGAATAATGTTGTTTTACCAGAAAACGGCCGTATTGTATTTGCAGGTGAGGTTGGTTCCAAATTCGAAATTTCATTAAAAAAATAAAATGAATGGATTTCCAAACGGCTGAACACCAAACGAACTCAACAGGAGAGAACCATCATGATGAAAAAAATATTAATCATTTTGCTCAAAATATTCGGAGCCATCGTTATCGCTTTTGCATTATTTATTGCCACTGTTTTTATTGTTAATGTATTTAGCAACAAATCGGAAGAAGGGAAAATAAAACCCTATGGTCAGTTTGTAGCAGTTGACGGGAAAAACATGAATGTGTTGATTCAAGGAACAGGCAAAGAAACGGTGGTATTGCTTCCTGGATACGGAACACCTGCCCCAGCCCTTGATTTCAAACCGCTTATCGATGAGCTATCTCCATTTTACAAAGTCGTTGTCATTGAGCCTTTCGGTTATGGGTTAAGTGACATTACTGAAAAAGAGCGTACCACTGAAAATATGGTTAGTGAAATTCATGAAGCGTTACAGCAACTTGGTATTCATAATTACACGCTCATGGCTCACTCCATTTCAGGGATATACGGCCTGGATTATGTGAACAAATATCCAAACGAAGTAAGTTCATTTGTCGGAATTGAGAGCAGTGTCCCAACGCAGGGAGGTAATGATGATCCATTTCCAACCGAAACGTACAAACTGCTTAAAAAATCAGGATTCTACCGATTGTTAATGAAACTGGCCCCTGATCAACTGATTGCACCCGATGTTGATGATGAGACCAGAGAACAAATTAGAATACTTTCACTCAAAAATACGTTTAATTCGAACAACCTGAATGAAGGCGAAAACTTTGGTCCTAATTTCAAAGCAGCTGAGAACTTGTCCTTCCCCAAAGATCTTCCTGTGATTTTCTTCTTACAAGCGAATGATACCGAAACGGAAGGATGGATACCATTACATGAAGAGCAAGTCAAAGATTCTGTACATGGAAAAGTGATGACATTTGAGGGAGAACATTATTTGCATCACACCCGATCCAAAGAAATGGTTCAAGAATATAGAAAGTTTATGAGTGAGATAAAATAGTGTCGCCAACAAAAGAAGCCGCGAAATCGCGGCTTTTTTCTGTTAAGCAGATGGTGAACATACATACTTCGTTATCTATTGGAAAATTTAGGTTGACACTTCTTTTTGTCGCGTATACAATCGTATACATAAATGCGTCGTATACATATGTATACACGTAATGGGGGTGGCACAAATGAGAGATCGTCATATTGAAGAAATGGATGGAAGTGTACATCAAGGAGAGCGTCCGAGACGTGATATGAGTGACAATGAGCAACGTGGTGAGCGTTCCAGACGTGGAAGAGGTCATGGTGAACATGAGGGAAAACGGGGCCGTGGTGCACAAACATTCCGTCGCGGCCGAATTCTTGTATTTCTGGAACAAATGCAGAATCGGAGAACAACGCTTGTCCGACAACTTGGACAGGAGGAGTACGAACATATTCGCCCGATGATCAGTGGGGAGTTAAAAGCTATTGATCAGGTCATCGACGAGTATATCCATCTATTCGAGCTGCAAAATGAAGATGTAAACCCCAATAAGGATCTGGAGAGTGAATAAGTATGATTCGTCGTTTTTTTTCGTATTATCGTCCCTATAAAAAACTGTTTTTGATTGATTTTGGATGCGCTGTACTCGCAGGTCTTCTGGAGTTGGCTTTCCCTCTTGCCGTCAGCAAATTCATTAATGAATTGTTGCCAGGTCAGGATTGGCCTCTCATTATGCTTGCCTGTGTTGTGCTGTTATCCATCTATGCACTTAATACCGTATTGAACTATGTCGTTACATATTGGGGACATATGCTGGGCATTAACATTGAGACCAACATGCGTGAGAAGATGTTCGCTCACTTGCAGAAGCTGTCCTTTCGTTTCTTTGATAATCGTAAAACAGGCCACTTAATTGGTCATCTTACGAATGATCTGAACGACATCGGCGAGGTTGCTCACCATGGACCTGAAGATGTATTCATCGCAGTAATGACATTAATCGGATCGTTCTGGTTGATGGCTAACATTAATCTGGAGCTTGCGCTGCTTACCTTTATCATTATCCCAATTATGGCTTGGGTCATTATCGTATTTGGTGGCCGCATGACAAAGACGTATCGGCGACTCTTCGGAGACGTCGGCAATTTCAATGCGCGCATTGAGGATAACGTCGGCGGTATGCGTGTTGTGCAATCGTTCGCCAACGAAGAACATGAGAAAGAACTTTTTGCGGTGGACAATCAGAATTTCCGTAACACCAAACTGCTTGCCTACAAAACGATGGCGAAAAGTATCTCGGTCAGTTATATGATGATGCGACTGGTTACGGTGTTTGTCATGATCAGTGGAGCCTGGTTTTATATCGATGGCAGAATCAATATGGGTGACTTTATGGCCTTCCTGCTTCTGTCCAATATCTTCTTCCGCCCGATTGAGAAAATCAATGCCGTCATAGAAAGTTATCCAAAGGGTATCGCTGGTTTCAAGCGTTATCTGGAGATCATTGATACAGAACCTGAGATTGCGGATAGCAAAAACGCCGTTGAATTCGAAAGTGTGAAGGGTGATATTCGCTTCGAGAACGTCTCGTTCGGATATGAATCCAGTCGGCGTATTCTAAGTGATATCAGTCTGTCTGTTCGACCAGGGGAAACGGTTGCTTTTGTTGGTCCTTCGGGTGCAGGCAAAACGACGATCTGCAGCCTGCTGCCCCGATTCTACGAGGTAGAAGAGGGACGTATCACTGTGGATGGCGTCGACATTCGTAACGTTAAGCTTCAATCCTTGCGCAAGCATATCGGAATCGTTCAACAGGATGTATTTTTGTTCTCGGGTACCATTAAGGAGAATATTGCCTATGGTGATCTGAGTGCAACGGATGAACAAATCTGGGATGCCGCCCGTCGTGCCTCATTGGAGGAACTGATTCTCACGTTACCTGATGGCATGGATACGGTCATTGGCGAGCGTGGAGTCAAGCTATCCGGAGGACAGAAGCAACGGTTATCTATTGCTCGTATGTTCTTGAAAAATCCGCCTATTCTTATTCTGGATGAGGCAACCTCCGCGCTGGATACGGAAACGGAAGCACTGATCCAGCAATCACTCGCAGAGTTGTCGGTGGGTAGAACTACACTTGTGATTGCACACAGACTGACAACTATCAAGAATGCAGATCGAATTATCGTAGTAAACACAGATGGTATCGCTGAGCAGGGCAACCATGAGGAATTGGTCGCCGCTGGAGGCATATACAGCCGTCTTCATCAGGTGCAATATAGTCACTCTTAATCCATATAAATTGAATTTACACTGGATATTCCGATGACAGAACAACCTTCCGATCGCTGTTATCCCCAGATTTTTTGATTCCTTCTAGAAAGGGGGAAATCCGGGGATAGCGTATGCTTCCGATTTAGCTTTCTTGCAGAAAGCTTGTAGGCGAACGCTTCGCTTCTTCAGGTTTTTTCTGTCCTCTCCGTTTTGTGTAAATGTTTAGTTCAATTTATATAGAAACTTAAGTGGCTGACTAAGTATCTGGATCAAGTATCTAAATCAAGTAAACCTTGCCGTGCATATGCGCGGCTTTTTTTATTGAATGGATATTAAAAATGAAGTTATAAAATGCTATGCAAAATATAATGTTGACAACGTCCACTAACGTGATTATTATAATGTTGACAATGTCCACTAAAAAGGAGGGTTTGACATCGACTCTCAGTACATAAATCCAGATATACTGGCTGACATGCGACGTTTTAACCGTTTTTATACCAACATACTTGGTGTACTCGATAAGCATATTCTCGGGACAGGGTATTCGTTTGCAGAAGTGCGGGTCATTATTGAGATTGGAATTCGGGGAGAGAGTATTGCGAACAATCTGGTAGATACACTTACCATTGATCGCAGTTATATGAGCCGAATTGTGAACAAGCTGTCCAAGGAAGGACTGCTGGTGAAAGTGGATTCTGCGGCCGACAGCCGGGTCAGTCTGATTCGTCTGACAGCCAAGGGTGAGGAACTGTATGCCCAATTGAATGATCGATCCGATCAACAGATCCTGAAGCTGATGCAAGAATTGAATGAAGAAGAGATTCAAGAGGTATACACCTCCATGATGAACATACAAGAGAAGTTGAACAAGAAGGCAGGAGAGACCACACGATGATACGATTTGAATGTGATTATAACGAAGGTGCGCATGAACGAATTTTACAAAGACTGATGGAAACTAATATGGAACAGACGAGCGGGTATGGCACGGATGAGCATTGCGAACGGGCGAGAATGCTTATTCGTCAGGCCTGTGACAATGAGCAAGCTGATGTTCATTTCTTGGTTGGCGGTACACAGACGAATACAACGGTGATTGCATCTATTTTGCGTCCTTATCAAGGTGTGATTGCTGCGACCACGGGACATATTGCGGTTCATGAGACGGGAGCTATTGAAGCTACGGGACATAAGGTGCTTACAGTTCCAAGCGAGGACGGAAAGATCACGCCTGAGCAGGTTAGAGCCGTCTACGATGCGCATATGAATGAGTCGTCACCGGAACATTGTGTGCAACCAGGCATGGTCTACATATCCCAGCCAACGGAGAATGGAACGATGTACAGCAAGGCAGAACTGCAAGCATTGCATACAGTGAGCAGAGCATGTGGTCTTCCGTTTTTCGTGGATGGAGCACGTCTTGGATATGCACTCGCTTCACGCGATTGCGATATGACACTTGCTGATCTTGCACGCTTGTGCGATGTATTTTACATCGGGGGAACCAAGATTGGCGCATTGATGGGAGAGGCGGTTGTCATCTTGAATGATGCGCTGAAACCGGATTTTCGTTATATGATCAAACAAAAAGGTGGCCTGCTTGCCAAAGGCAGACTGTTGGGTATCCAATTTGAAACGTTGTTTGAAGACGGTCTGTATCTCGATATTTCTCGCCATGCCGTAGATATGGCTTTGAGAATTCATGATTCACTTGAACAGCAGGGGGTACGCTTCCTGTACGATTCACCAACCAACCAGCAGTTTCCGATTCTGCCTGATCGTTTGCTTGAGAAATTACGCAGCGGTTATACCTTCTCCTTCTGGGAAAAGGTTGACGCTACACACAGTGCGGTGCGATTCTGCACCAGCTGGGCAACTCGTCAAGAGAATGTGGATGCACTGACTCGTGAAATCGCTCAATTATTGCACGAAGAGATCCACGTGCCAGAGCGGGTCGAAGCATTGGTCTAATTTTGTTCAAAAATTAAGGAGAACAGTTCCGATTTCCTTCTCATAAATACGCAGAATTCTGATACTGAACAAAGGACAACTCATTGTGGTTGTCCTTTTTTGGTTTGCCTTTGGTGTGATAGTTGTGAGATAGAGAGTGAATACAACGGAGCTAGAAACGGAATCTCTCCCGGCGTTTTCAGCAATCGAACAAGTCGGAGTACAGCGTCCTGAATGGACGATTCCATCTGACCTACAAACATGGCTCGTCTGGCGTTCTCGTTGAATGTTACCTTGATATTGCATTCGTTCAATACTTCGAGAATTTGGTTCAGTGTGAATTCGAGCTTAAGACTTAAGTAGGGTGCATCGGCGGATGCTTTGATAATCTGCCCGATGACCGGGAGATTCATGGAAGCAATCAGGTAATATTATAAAGCTTACCGTATAGAACCAAAAAGGGGCCTGAGAGGATCAGGCAATCAATTAAGACGATTGATATACCGCTTGCAGTCCATGACTCGGCATACTAAGAGTATGTTAACAGAGCCAAGCGATTAAAGTTTATTTGAAAAGTTGGGTGAACAAGGTGATGAAGTGGTTATCAAACCATGTGAGGCAAATTTTGATTGACAGGCTCGAATCACAGATCAAGTTCGAAGAAAATTCCGTACATCGAGAGATATACTTCACATGCTGGTTAGAGCTAGTTATCGAAGAGGTCGAGACAACATCCATTCACAGAACAAATTCAAGGAGAGTGTGAAATGAGCAGAGTCGACCGTTCATCCAGAAAGCATTGGATGCTGGTATTAATTTCTTCGATACGGCCAATTTCTATTCGGATGGAACCAGTGAGGAAATTGTTGGGCGTGCATTGAAGGACTTTGCTCGTCGGGATGAGATTGTCCTGGCGAACAAAATTCATCATCTGGAGGATGCAATAGCAGCCCTTTCTGTAAAGCTGACTGTGGAAGAGATCAGTTTCCTCGAAGAAGCGTATGTACCACATCCTGTAACAGGAAATCTCAGTTGATTCGAATTCTTAATGTTAAAGTCGCCATTCGGCGGCTTTTTTTATAGTGATCTGATGAGTGAATTGACAGTTCTCTTATATTGAAGTTATTATGGATACATTAGATCCTTAATTGAGAAGGAGATTATAATCTATGAATAACAGACATTCATCCGGTCAAGCGAACGAATCATCGAGTGGTCATTCCGCTCCTTTTGCTACGTTACAGGAAACACCTATCTTATCCTTGCTCCAGCCATCCAAAGGTGAACGTATTCTTGATGTGGGTTGTGGCAATGGGGAGATGACAGCCAAAATTGCAGCCGCAGGAGCGCTGCCAACAGGTATAGATTTTTCAGAAGAGACGATTAGGCAAGCTAAACAGAGATATCCTGATATGAATATTCAAGTAGCAAATGCTTGTCATTATCGGACAGAAGAACCGTTTGATGCGGTCTTCTCTCATGCCGTTCTGCATTGGATAAAGGATGCTCCAGCTGTAGTACGATCAATACAGTTAGCGCTCAAGAGGGGCGGGCGATTCGTGGCTGAGTTTGCTGCAAATGGTAACACAGCTATATTAATTACAGCGGTACAGGAAGAACTGGATGCCCGTGGATACAAATGGGAAGGACGGAATCCGTGGTATCACCCGACCAATGGCGAATATACTAATCTTCTGGAGCAACACGGATTTCGAGTTAGTCTGGCTCAGCATGTGGATCAATTTACCCCGTTCAAGCCAGGTGCCAGAAAGTGGTTGACCAGCTTCGCGGAGTATTTATTCATTGGTATCACAGCTGCGGAACAGGATGTTATTATGGAAGCAGTTGAGAAAAAAGTACAGCCACAACTGATGCGGGATGGACAGTGGTATCTGGACAGAAGCCGACTGCGAGTCGTAGCTATTAAGGAATCGGGGAATACGATATGAAAATGGACAAACCCAAGATTCAGGAGCAGTTGCTCGAACCGGAAACGATTGCATTCCTGGAATCCAAAGTGGAGTACAAACACAAACTGATCGAGAATATTACATTGGATCAACAGGAAGCGAGTAAGGTTTCCTTTGAAAATGTTGTATTTAGACATGTGACCATCTCGGAGTCTACCTTGGAACAATTTGAGTTCACCGATGTCCGGTTCGAACACTGTGACTTCTCCAATGTCAATCTCTCTGGTGCCTTCATGCACCGGATCGAATGGCATAATTGCAAGTTTGTCGGAACGGATTTTTCCAATAGCCGTTTGCAAAATGTCAGTTTCCTTCATGGTCTAGGCGACTACAGCAATTTCCGTTTTGCCCATCTGAAACAGGTCTCCTTCTCGGAAAGTACCTTGATTGGTGCGGACTTTGCCTATCTGGCACTGCAAAAAATGGAGTTCAGTCAATGTAAAATCGACCAAGCTTCCTTAACGGGAACTAAAATGAAAGATTTGGATCTCAGCGATTGCGAATTTGACTCCTTGGTGCTGACCATGGAAGATCTCAACGGTTGTGTGATTTCACCACATCAAGCCGCTACATTTGTAGGATTAATGGGTTTGATTATCAAATAAATTGCGTGATCACACATAAGGGGTTGCCAAGATAGTGGAAGTGTGTATAATTGGAGACACATTAGAATAAAACAGGTTTTCTAGGGTTCCGCGATGTATGTGTCGGTCTGGTCCGAGAGAAAACCCGCAACCTGTTGGTTGTGCCACGGAGGGATAAAAGCCTGGGAGATGAACTGCTACATGCAGTTTGTTTCCCGGGCTTTTTTTGTTTTTACGCTAATGAACCTTACGGGCTGTACAAAAAAATGTAGTAGAGAAGGAGTGTTACAAGAATGAATAAAACGTGGATGTCGGTTGTGATTGCTGCTTTGTTTGAAGTGGGTTGGGTCATTGGATTGAAACATGCCAGTGGTCTGCTGGAATGGGGGTTTACGTTGGTTGCAATTATCATTAGTTTCTCCTTGATGATTGCAGCTTCGCGGACACTGCCTGTGGGAACCGTATATGCCGTATTCGTTGGCCTGGGTACCGCTGGCACGGTACTTGCAGAGATTGTTCTGTTTAATGCGACTGTTCAAACCGGAAAAATGGTACTCATTGGTGTACTTTTACTCGGCGTGATTGGTCTTAAAATGCTGAGCAAAGAGAAGAATAAGGAGGTGCAGCTATAATGAACTGGGTATTTCTTATCTTGGCAGGTATATTTGAGATGATCGGAGTGCTTATGATAAACAAGTTGCACAAAGACCGTAATCTCATTTCACTGGTTCTATTGGTAGGCGGGTTTGGTTTGAGCTTCCTGTTCCTGTCCATTGCAATGGAAACTCTTCCGATGGGGACAGCATATGCCATATGGACGGGAATCGGAGCCTCCGGCGGTGCCATTCTGGGTATGGTGTTTTATGGAGAACCTCGAAATGCCCTAAGAATTCTGTTTATCGCTATGGTGCTCGGATCGGCAGTTGGTCTTAAATTGGTCAGTTAAACAAAGTGATTTTAAAAAGATAATGTACAAATTACGTTTTTAATGGTATCCTTATATGTTACGTGTGAAATAAAAGATGCGTCTTATTGATAGATGTGCGTAAATGAAGGAGACAACATGACATTTAAGGACTTGAATATTATCCCCTCTATTATGGAAGGGTTAAGCAAAGCAAACTATACTAATCCTACCCCTATACAGGAACAGGCCATACCAGCTGTATTAGCTGGCAGAGATCTGCTGGGATGTGCACAGACAGGAACAGGCAAGACGGCCGCATTTTCGGTGCCGATCATTCAATTATTAAGCGAAAGATCCAAAGGGCAAGGATCGAAGTCCACACGACATATTCGCTCATTAATTTTGACACCAACACGAGAACTGGCTATTCAGATCGCGGATAACATCAAGGTATATAGCCGGTATACGGACATTCGTTGTACGGCAATCGTTGGTGGCGTTTCGCAAAAAGTACAAGAGCGTGCGTTGAATCAAGGTGCAGATATTATTATCGCAACACCTGGCAGATTGAACGATCTGATTAATCAGAAACGTATTGATCTGAAGATGGTTGAGATTCTCGTTTTGGATGAAGCAGACCGGATGTTAGACATGGGCTTCATTCATGATGTGAAAAGAATCATTGCCAAAATGCCGAACAAAAAGCAGACGCTGTTCTTCTCAGCTACGATGCCTCCTGAAATCACCAAAATGGTTAAAACCCTGCTGGTTGATCCAGTCAAAGTAGAAATCACACCGGTATCTTCAACGGTAGACCGCATTGAGCAGTCTATTTATTTGTTGGAGAACGGCAAGAAGCAACATATGTTGAACCAAATTTTGGAGGATAAATCCATCGTCACGGCATTGGTGTTCACACGCACGAAGCGCGGCGCTGACCGGGTTACACGTGATTTGGCCAAAGCGAATATTACGGCACAGGCTATTCATGGCAACAAGTCTCAGAACGAGAGACAACGGGCACTGAACAACTTCAAGAGTGGTGCAACACGTGTATTAGTTGCGACGGATATCGCGGCAAGAGGAATTGACGTAGAGGAACTTTCACATGTCATTAACTTTAACCTGCCTAACATTCCGGAAACGTATGTTCACCGTATTGGACGTACAGGCCGAGCAGGCAAAAGCGGTATGGCCATCTCGTTCTGCGAGAAGGATGAACTTCCATTCCTGAAGGATATCGAGAAAGTAATCAAAAAGACGATTCCTGAAGTGAAAGGTCATCCGTATCCAATGACAGGTGTACCTGTGTTTGATAAAACCAGCAAAGCATCAGGCAGTAAACCTTCGTTCAACAAATCGGCTGCAGGCAAACCGGCGAAGTCCAAAGCTAACCCGGCACGCAAGCCCAAATCCGAATGGTTTGCCAAGAGTGGTAAATCAAACAGTAGTCGTTCAAACGACGGCAGACCCAATAGCAGTAGATCAAACAGCAGTAGCAGTAAATCTAACCATGGCTCATTCAGCCGCAGCAGCAAAACTAGGAATGATAGAGCCAATTAAGAGTTAAATAAATCCAGATAAAGCCTTCTCCATTCATTTGGAGGAGGTTTTGTTATGTGCTTTTATGTGCAACGAGCTTATTTACATACGAACTTACATTCGGTATCATTATATCGTCCATTGGTGAAAGGGAGGTAATAACTTGAAGGATACGATGATTAAATACAGTTTGAAGAAAAAAGGTGCGACCAAGGATTATCCATTCGGACCTGATCCAGTCGCGATTAAGGTTGCGGGTAAGATGTTTGCGCTTATTTTTGAAAACAAAGAGAACTGTCGCTTGAACTTAAAATGTGATCCCATTATTGCAGAGAACCTGAGAGAGCAGCATGAAGCAGTTCGACCGGGATATCATATGAACAAAAAACACTGGAATACCATTACGCTGGATGGTTCCTTGTCCGATGAGGATGTCTACGTCATGATCGATCACTCTTATGATATGGTTATTAAATCCCTTCCAAAAAGAGTTCGGGATTCTCTGACCGAAGAGTGAGGCATCATTTCTAACAGAATGAATATCCTATGAAAATGAAGACATATTTGAAGTCCATTTGGTTCCATTACCTTGGAAATAAACAAGATCGAACGGCCTTGTTTAATGTGGCTTCCCTTGTTATCAATGCTGTAACAGGGATAGGCAAGTTAATCCTGGGCATATATCTGCTTTCGGGATGGTTCATTACAAATGCTGTATATTATCTGATTCTGTGTGTGGCGAAAGTCCAAGTACTTCATAAGTATACAGTTACCAAGAGGATGGACTCTCCCGAAGAAAGATATAGATTAGAGCTTACGGTATATAAACGCGGAGGTCTGTTCCTCTGTTTACTGGGCGCGTCTTATTCGATGGTCTGCCTGCGAATGTATCTAATCGGCGATGCTTTCATTTATGAGGGTATCATCGTGTATATCGTAGCTACAGTCGCTTTTACCAAGTTGGTTTTTGCCGTGTATGGTACCTGGGCGAACCGTCATCTCCATAACCCGATTATATCTACATTGAAAATGATTAACTTCACCGATGCGATGGTATCCATCGTGGTGACCCAAGCGACATTACTTACCATGCAAGGCTCACCTCTTGCATTAAAAACCAGTAGCTTGTTTGGCATGGGGTGTAGCGTTTTATTTTGTTTGATGGGGGTCTGGATGATGTTCCACAAAAAAAAGGAAACAAGCACGGATCCAAACCGATCTCCTGGCACTGAATGTTAACATTGAAGATCAAGGGCAGGGAAAGGTAATTTTGGTCCACGTTTCAGCATGTTGATCAATACATATCGAATGAATTGCACATGACGGAATAGACGAGTGTCATCTATACTTAAAGTGACAACGGAAGAAGGCGTATTGGCAATCAACTTAAGGAGTGATATCTATGGATCAACAACAACTGGCAATGGTACAACGTATGCGTCAAAATGTCGTCGGTACAGGTGCAGCTCTTCAACCCAGTTCCACGTATGCGGTCACAGTAAAAGAAGTCATGATTCCTACAACTAAAGGTGATACACGTGTACTTGTGTATACACCGGATAGGGACCATTTCGCGCCTCTGCCGGTCTTCTTTAATATGCATGGGGGTGGTTTCATCTTGGGGCAAGCAGAGATGGATGATCCATGGTGTCGCTTGATTGCTGATCGATCTGATTGTGTGGTCGTTAATATCGATTACAGTCTTGCACCAGAGCACAAGTTCCCAACAGCGGTCCATGAATGTTACGACGTTGTACAGTGGGTCCACGCCAACCCGCAATCCTTCTCGGTTAACCCGTCTCTATTCGCTATTGGGGGACATAGCGCTGGTGGTAATCTTGCTGCAGCAGTGTGTTTACTGAATCAGCAACGAGGTAGCGAGCTGCCAATTGTTCTGCAAATTATGGATTATGCCGTGTTGGATGTGGCTACAGATCCGGCCGAGAAACCGAGTTTTGCAGAAGCCATTCCAGCCGATATCGCCAGAACGTTCAATGCCATGTACCTTGATACGCCAGAAGATGCGCAAGACCCGTTGGCTTCACCTGTGCTCGCAACATCAGTAGAGGGACTTCCAGAAGCATTGATCATTACCGCGGAGAAAGATTCACTGGCCCAAGAAGCAAGAACATATGCAGCAAGGCTGGAAGCAAGCGGTGTGAAGGTGACTCTTAAGGAGTACGAGGGAGCCGCTCATGGATTTACGCATTCTGGGGATCTCCAGATGGCTGAGGATGCCTGGTACCGAATGAGTGACAAGATCAGAGAAGCATTTTCCAAATAAACAGAACAAATAAACAGAATCAGAATGACGCTTAGAAGGAATATAGTTACCTTGAAGTCGCCTAATGGCGGCTTTTTTTCGTTCATTGGTGTAATTGCTTCAATGGCATGGTGAAACCAAGCTTCTGAGCTTGCGGATGTGTTAATAAACTAGATTAGGAGCCTTATTGAGATTATAACGATATCGTTAAGGGTAAGAGTTGTTAAATTAGAGGAAATAATGACCAATACCAGGAGGTTTATTATGAACCAATATAACAGTCCATCCGATATCGCGATTCTTGGCATGGGAACGGCTCTACCTGCTCACCCCGTAGCGCAGTCAGATATTGCAGAACTAATCGCTTCTTCTCTTCAAGATCGGCCAGCTTTGGCCCGTTTTGCCAAGCGAATATTCAAGTCCTGTGGTGTTGAAACACGATATACCGTGGAACCGAGCTATCTGGGTTCACTGGAAGAATGCCGTTATCTGCCCTCTGGTGAGCGATCAGACATCCCGACAACCGAAGAACGAATGAATACATACAAGCGAGAGGCGCTTCCACTCGGGATTGAGGCGGCAGAGAAAGCCCTGGAGGATTCAGGCGTATCTCCAAAGAGCATCACACATATCATCACGGTCAGCTGCACCGGTCAATATCTGCCGGGTCTTGATGTTATGCTCATCCGTCATTTGGGTTTGTCTGCCCGAGTTAATCGACTGCCGCTGATCTTTCAGGGGTGTGCTGCAGGGTTGAAAGCCATCCAGATGGCACGAGATGTCGTGCAGGGAGCTCCCGGATCACAGGTCCTTGTGGTCTGTGTAGAGTTGTGCACCATTCATTTTCAGCCCGTACAAGATCGGGAAGCGCTGTTTGCAGCTTCATTCTTCGGAGACGCTGCTTCTTCCTGTGTAGTGGGCACACCAGAACCTCAGCACAAGAATTATTTGAGTCTGGGAACGGGTTATTCTGTGCTTCTTCCGGATTCGACTGAAGATATGACCTGGGAGGTGGGGAATCTGGGGTATGACCTGTATCTATCCCCACGTATTCCGAAGCTGTTAGGTGTTCATCTGCAAGAGGAACTGCGTCTTTTATTGCAAAGTGAACAGCGTCCTGAACTATGGGCCATTCATCCGGGAGGACGCGGGATTGTGGACTCTGTGCAGAATGTAATGAAGCTGCGAGACGAGCAAACGAAGTATAGCAGGGATGTCCTCAGAACGTATGGTAACTTATCTTCCAATACCATTCTGTTTGTACTGAACGCGATGCGTGAGGACATGAAGTTACAGGATCAATCATCTACAGATGGTGTAGCCATGGCATTTGGACCGGGACTCACCGCAGAGCTGATGAAATTCACTTATGTACCCTCATTATCTTCAGTGATGGAGGAGCACGATCATGTCCTTTTTTAGAACATTGTCCATTCGAGCCAAGGAAGATGAACTGATGGATGACTTCTCTCTGGGAGGGGAGGAGCTGCGTGAAGCGCTTAGACATCTCAGACGTCTTAACAAAATATTTGCAGCACCTGGGCCAACTTTGGCTGGTGTAGAGAAGTTATGGAACTCTGTCGGTAGGCCAGATAAGCTGACTCTTCTGGATGTGGGGGCAGGCTCAGGGGATGTGAACCAGAAACTACTGCAATGGGCGGATCGTCAGGGCATTCAGTTGGAGATTACATTGGTTGATCTGACGGAAGAGGCATGTGAGGAAGCGAGACAACTATTCCGTGACGAACCCCGAGTCCGGGTACAACGTGCCGATCTTACACAACTGCCGGATGCTTCAGCAGATATCGTGACAGGCTCTCAGTTTGTACATCATTTTGACGGAGATCAGCTGGTTGATATGGTTTCTCATATGCTAAGAGCATCCAGATACGGTGTCGTCATTAATGATATTCACCGCCATCCCGTATCCTATAAGGCGGTCTGGATTACTACACGGATGATCTCGCGCAATCGGTACATTCGTCATGATGGGCCTCTTTCCGTAGCCAAAGGTTTTACAGGGAGGGATTGGAAGGAACTTAAACAACGTCTTAATCATGATACGATGACCTATGAATGGAAGCCCTTATTTCGTTACTCTGTTGTTATTCCCACGAAAGGTAGGTGATCTTACGTGTCGAAATCGATAGATGTGATTGTCATCGGAGCCGGAATTGCCGGCAGTACATGTGCAATGCAACTGGCAGGAAAAGGACATCGGACCCTTTTGCTGGATCGCCAGGAGTTCCCGCGGCACAAAACCTGCGGTGAGTTCATGTCACCCGAAACCAAGGAGATGTTAGAGGTTCTGGACATTCACCTTCTGGGCCATTCGAAGAAACCCAGCCCCATGGATCATGCCAAAATCGTTATGCCACAAGGCGGAGTGATCGAAGCACCGCTGCCGGGATTCGCATATGGCATAAGTCGATATGAGCTGGACCAGATTTTGCATCAGAAGGCTCAGGAGGCCGGAGCTCAGATTGTGACTAAAGCGACGATAACGAGCATTGAGCAGCTTGAGGATGCCAGTTATGAGGTTCAGGTGAAACAAGGAAATGAGCAGATCAGCTACAGAGCCAAAGCCGTCATCGGAGCACATGGGACCAAGAAACCGCGTGGGATGGCTTCCGCACCTGATCTGCGGGATCAAACCGTATATGTTGGTATTAAATCTCACTTCAGCGGTATCCAGATTCCAGCACGGGTAGAGTTATATTTTTGCGAGGGAGGTTATGTGGGGATTTCCCCGATTGAGGACGGCAATGTGAATGTCGCTGCATTGTTGACACTGGATACTGTCCAGGGAAGTGGCAAGTCTGTAAACGATATTTTACAGGCGGCATCCCTGACAAACGTGAGTTTGGCAGCCCGTTTAGCCGAAGGAAACCCTGTAGATGGAACGCAAGTGTCGATTGCACCGCTGCATCTGTCCAACGTTCCTGAGCCGTGGTCTCAATATCCGCATATTGGGGATGCCATGCTGATGATACCACCCTTATGTGGAGACGGAATGTCCATTGCCCTTCGCTCCTCACTCCTGTGTGCAAGGTGGACTGACAAGTACCTGCAAGGTGACATTGAACATGCCGATTGGCAGAGTAATTACACGCTGGAAGCAAGCCGTGAATTCACCCAATTGCTCAGACGCGCAAGAAGAATCCAAAAGCTGGCTTTTGCCAAGACCAATAAATTCTATCCTGGTCTGGCCCGGATGATCCCTGGTCTAGCCGCTTATGTTGTGAAGGCCACACGGTTATCCGAGATGAACGCAGCGCGCTAATAGGCGAAATTTTGCTCAATACTTATGCGAAAGAGGTTGCTGACGGCGGCCTCTTTTTTGGCGTACAGACATTAATTTTGTGGAGACAGTTTGGAAATTCGGGAAATGCTCGTATAATAGAATTTAATGTAATGATAGAGAGTTAATTCAGATGAAATGTCGGGAGGCACTATTTAAGATGAACTATTCATTTTCCAATCGTATCGCAGCACTGCAACCATCCATTATTCGTGAGATTCTGAAGGCTTCTTCGGGACAAAATGTGATTCCATTCTCTGCGGGAAATCCTGCTCCGGAAACCTTTCCTATTGAGGCGATTCGTACATTCACTCAATCCATTCTGGAGCATGACCCGGTCACAGCTCTGCAATATGGGATTACGGAAGGATATGTCCCCCTCAGGGAAGCATTGACTCAACATTTGAAGACAGGTTTTGATACAGGTAAACCATCCGATCAATTGTTCATCGTATCTGGAGCGCAGCAGGGGATTGAACTGGCCTGTAAAGTGTTCTGTAATGAAGGGGACACGATTATCTGTGAGAGCCCGAGCTTTATTGGTTCCCTGAACTCCTTCCGGGCATCCGGTGCAAAGCTTGCAGGTGTTCCGATGGAGATGGACGGTATGGATATCGAGAAGCTGGAACAGGCGCTGCAAACGGAGCCTAATGTGAAAATGATCTACGTGATCCCAAGTTTCCAGAATCCTACCGGTGTAACAACGAGTCTTGCGAAACGTAAGGCCATATACGAGCTGGCTAAGAAGTATGGCGTTATGATTTTGGAAGATAACCCGTACGGAGAACTTCGATTCAATGGAGACGATGTGCCAACCATCAAGTCTATGGATGATGAGGGTCTGGTCATCTATGTTGGATCATTCTCCAAAATTTTGTCGGCAGGACTGCGCGTTGGTTTCGTACAAGCGCCACATGAAGTCGTGGAGAAGATGGTTGTTGCCAAACAGGGAGAAGACGTACATACAGCCATGCTTCCACAGATTCTGGCATACAAATTCATGACAGAGTATGACTACGCAGGGCACATTAACAGTATTCGTGAGGTCTATCGGAGAAAAGCAACATTGATGATGGACAAGCTGCAAGAGCATATGGGTGAGTCCATTACCTACACCCAACCGGATGGTGGACTGTTCCTCTGGTGTGATCTGCCAGCACATGTGCCCATGCTTGATTATGCCAAGACAGCGGCAGCTCAAGGGGTTGCGGTTGTACCGGGAAATGCATTCCTGGTGAACGAGCAAGACCCTTGTAATGCCATCAGACTTAATTTCTCAACCCCGTCAGACGAACAGATTGTCAAGGGTGTAGAGATTTTGGGGCAGGTATTGAAAGGGTATAACGCTTAAAAATGCTTCAATGTGATATATTTACGAAAAGCCGCCAATTGGCGGCTTTTTTGGGCTTTTTCTCGTCCTTAATTATCGATTAAAGCACTTAATTCTGCCTGAAATACCTTTTGATTCTTCTGATTGAAAGTACTCAGCAGCACCGTAACAATCCCATTTCCTTTTCGTCTGGGAGTCAGTCCAATGACTTCTGCAATGACATGAAGTTCATCATCCGGAAAGACCGGTTTCAGGAATTGAATGTTATTCATTCCGGTGCCCGCCACGACATGTTCTCCATAGACCCCGACCTCAATCCATAATTTAAAGGAGATATTCATCGTTTGCATGCCAGAAGCAATTAAACTGCCGAATCGGCCTCGCTTGGCCTTTTCCTCATCCAAATGCATGTACTGTGGGTCATAGATTGTGGCAAACTCAATAATATCACGCTTGGATAATGCCAAGGATGTGGTTTCGTAGCGCTGACCTATTACATATTCACTAAATCTCATGAAGGCACCTCGGTTTCTTTAATATGTTTTATCGTAGTTGATGTTTTGCTAAGAGACATGATTGGACTGACGTGTTAAAATGCTAGTGAACTATCCCGTGTGTATTGCTGTGTTACTGCCATGAAGGACTAAACAGATGAAACTGTCTTTGAGGAGTATATATGATGACAACGATTAAAGATGTAGCTAGGATGGCTGGTGTAGCCAGTTCGACCGTATCTTGCGTACTCAACGATAAAGGGAATGTAAGTGAGCCGACAAGAATCCGAGTGCTTGAGGCAGCGAGTCAACTCAATTACGTTAGGCATGGTCCTGCATCCGAATTAAAACGAAATAGTACCCAAACCATTGGTATTATTGTCCATGACATGTCCAGCCCGTATTTCTCGGATTTGGTGAATGGAATAGAAACCGTCGTTATGAGTCATGGATACGATATGATCGTATGTAGTTCGTTGGGTGGAGAGAAGTCGACAGCCCATCGTTACATTCGTGAACGAAGAATTGACGGAGCTATTGTTATCGCTCAGAATATTCAAGATCAGTTGCTGATTGAAGCATCTGAAGCAGGGTTTCCGATTGTTGTCATGGATCGGGATCTGGATGCTCAACATATTGTAAAGGTTTTGATGAGTGATACGCAAGGTGGTTACTTGGCTACCCGTTATCTGATCGATAAAGGGCATCGGACTATAGCTTATATTAGTGGCCCATCACAATCGGAATGTAATCTCCATCGTTATCAAGGTTATTTGAAAGCCTTGAAGGAGGCAGGCATTGAAGAGAACCCCGAATGGAAAATTGGCGGACAATACATGAAGCAAGATGGGTACGATGCAGCCAAGAAACTGCTTGAAGGAGAGTTGCCATCCGCTGTATTTTTTGCAAATGATGAAATGGCGATCGGCGGCTTGGAAGCCTTCAGGGAGCATAATATCTCAATACCTGAGCAGTTATCCGTAATTGGCTTTGACAATATACCTGCATCTCAGTACATGAATCCACCTCTGACCACATTTCGTCAGCCGAAGAGGGATGCAGGCCAGCTTGCAGGTCATGTTCTCTTCCAACTGCTGAACGGAGAGATCGTAGAGACGTTATATACACTGGACATTCAATGCGTGGAACGTGATTCTGTTCGGCTCCTCAACCTGAGTTGAGGAGTTTTTTTGCATTCTATAGAATTTTAAATTCTTAAAAAGAAAGGAGAGTAGCCATTTATGCATAATATAAAGACGAGGAATATTTTGCGTTGGAAATAAATGGAGGTTGATACGATGGGCGTACCCACTTTTTTGGAGACAGGCCATATGCAAGAAGGTTTTCCCATTCGGGTAATTCATACAGGAAATCAGTTCAATTATGCTGCACACTGGCATGATGAGGTTGAACTGGTTCTCGTCAATGGTAAGAGCGCCAGAATTGGTGTGAACGACCACGTATGTGAGTTGGAAAAAGGGGATGTGCTGCTGGTCAAACCAGGGGATGTGCACTGCTTTTTGCCGGGGACCGAACATTTGACCATTATCTTGTTCCGACTCGAATTGTTAACGGGGAGTTTCACGACCGAAGCCGAAATTCAGGATCTCGGACAACTTTTCAACAAAACAACAGTTATCCCCTCGAATACGGGAAGTCAGAGCAATCTGACTCAATATATAGATGACATCATTACCGAGAAGAAAAATCAGAAGCCGGGATACCGATGGTTAATGGTATCCAGATTGTATGATCTCATCATACTTTTATTACGTACCAAAGTACCGGTTACCACCGATGAATCTTCATCTTCAGGATGGGCATGTACTTCTTCCAAAAAATTTGAATTCCTTGAATCGGTCTGTGAATACCTGGAGGAGCACTATGCTGAGCCCATTAAGCTGGAACAGGTGGCGGAACATATTAAATTCAGCAAGTTCCATGTCTGCAAGTTGTTCAAAGAGATCAAGGGAGTAACACTGATGGAATACTTGAATCATTTTCGAATTATCAAATCCGAGTGGGCCTTATTGTTCCGTCAGGATACGATTCTGGAGATTGCGATCGGACATGGATTTAACAATGTTAACTCCTATAATCGTCTTTTCAAAAAATATAATGACTGCACACCCTCCGAATTTCGTAAGAAACATCGTACGAATATCACAAAATATGGAGGGTAATGCACAATATTTGTGGAGAAAGCCCTCTCCAAAATCAATATACTCTAATAAATTGTAAGCGTTTCCTTTTTGAAGGAGGGGGCCTATGAAGAAGTGGTTTAAGCCAACTATTGTATTTGTATGTGCAGCGATGTTGTTAGCTGGTTGTCAGTTCAGTCCATCGAGTCAAACCAAGCAACAGGAGATTACCGTGTGGAGTTTTACGGATGAAGCAGGGTACGCCATCGAGAAATTCGAACAGAAATATCCTGACATCAAAGTGAACTTTGTCAACATCCCCGGTAATTTCTATATCACCAAGCTGAAATCTGCGCTACAGACAACCTCGAAGGCTCCAGATGTATTTATGATTGAAAATGCAAATATTCGAGAGCTGATTGACGTTCCATATCTGGAGAATCTATCAGCTTCGCCGTATAACGCCAATGAACTTATCCAGGAACAATATGCTTTTGTTCAGGCTAATGAACAGGACAGTGAGGGAAATGTCAGAGCGATAGGTTATCAGGGAACACCAGGGGGCATCTACTATCGTCGGGATTTGGCGAAAAAATATCTGGGCACCGATGATCCTGAGCAGGTGGGTTCACAGATCGATACATGGGAGAAGATCTTCGAGATCGGAGAGAAGGTACAGCAACTTAGCGGGAATAAAGTACATGCATTGGCGAATTGGAATGCTATATCGAATTCATATGATGGTATACCTTGGGTGAAGGATGGCAAGCTTGTCATCGATCCAACTTACTTGGAAGTGCTCGATCTTGTACGTGAAGCACGTGAGCGAAATGTACTTGCCGAGTATGAAGATGGAAGTGCAGGTTACGCTGCATCTATGCAAAAAGGAGAGGTCATGTTTTATCCCGGGGCAACCTGGGCACTGCAATATACGTTCAAGGCAAACGCCCCGGATACCGAAGGCATGTGGGGCTTGGCTCAGGGACCGTCAGCGTTTAGTGCAGGCGGAACTTATATAGCGATGTACAGTAAAAGTGACAAAAAGGATCTGGCCTGGAAGTTTATCGAGTTCTATAACTTTAACCACGACTTTCTGTCGGAGTTAGCGAAAGAACAGGATTATTTCACCAGCAACATGGTTGTGAATGATGAACTTGCCCCGTCTCTCTCATCGTCTTATTTGGGAGGACAGAAGCATTTCGAGTTTTTCTCGGAGGCTGCAAAACGGGTACCTGTATACGAACGCACCAAATATGATGCCACGATTAACAATGATATCTACAAGATTGTACTCCAGTTATATCTCAATAAGGACATTCAGACCAAGGAAGAAGTCGTAAAGCGAATCAAACGTGATGTCACCTTGAGATTTCCGGAGCTGGAAGTGGATTAGTAAGCGATTGAATATACACATCCGATGATAACTGGGGGGATAGAACATGTTTGCCAAAACGATTCGCAAGGACCATTACGGCTACTACTTCATTGCTCCGTTTTTTATTATTTTCACCACTTTTGGGCTGTATCCCATTTTATATTCACTCTACATCAGTTTCACCAACTTTGATGGAATCACGACACCTGACTTTGTAGGGATCGGTAACTACGTCGCCGTATTACAAGACCCGTTGTTTTACAAAACCTTGTTTAATACGTTATTCATCTGGGGCGTTTCTGTAGTTCCACAACTCACAATCTCACTTGTGTTGGCTTTTATCCTGAATGATAAGCTGCTCAAAGGACGGGACTTTTTCAGAGCCGTATACTTTTTTCCCAACATCGTTACGGCGGCATCACTTGGACTACTTGTCAGTTTGATTTTTGACTGGCAGTCTGGCGGACTGAATCATTTTTTGGTGCAGACCGGCATAATACAAGATCCAATTAACTGGAAAAATGATCCCTGGTTTATGCGTCTGATTGTATCATCCATTTTGTTTTTTCAATACTTTGGCTATTCCATGGTCATCTACCTAGCTGGTCTTCAGGGCATTGACCCTTCTCTGCTGGAGGCTGCCCAGATGGATGGCGCGAAAAAGAAACATATCTTCATTCATATTATCGTGCCGATGCTCCGACCAATTATTCTGTTTCAGATGATTACATCCATTATTGGGGGCATCCAGATTTTCGATCAGCCATTTACGCTGACCAATGGAACTGGCGGTCCTGACCGGGCAGCCATGACCAGTATTATGTATCTCTATAATGTAGCATTCCAGAGCACGCGTTTTGGTTATGGCGCTGCCATCGCATTTTGCCTGTTCATCATTATCATATTGTTGTCTGTTGCATCCTTCATCATGACCAAGCGCAAGAGCCGTTCATAGGGAGGGGAGTTCTTCATGCAAACTGCAAAATCAATGGAACAACCAAATGCAGCGATTCAACATTATGCCAATACAAGGCGACTAACGGCGGGCAAGATCATCATATATCTGTTGCTGATTGGTCTAGCCGTACTCTGTATTATTCCATTCTATCTGATGCTCATCTATTCCACACACAATAATGCAACGATTGCTTCGACGTTTACATTTCTCCCTGGATCATTCTTGGTTGATAACTATATGAACATGGTATCCAAAATCAACATATGGCGTGGGTTTGCCAACAGCATATTTATTGCAGGAACATCGACCGTATTATCTCTGTATATTGGGGCCTTAACTGCGTATGGATTTGCCAAATTTAAATTCAAAGGACGAAACGGGTTGTTCCTGTTTTTGTTAGCAACCATGATGGTACCGGGTCAACTAGCTTTGATTGGCGTATATCGACTATTCAGCATGATGGGACTTCTGGATAGCTATGCTGCAATTATTTTGCCTGCTGCGGCTAACGCGTTTAATGTATTTTTTATCAAGCAGTTCATGGAGAGCAGCATCCCGGATGAGATTATTGAATCTGCACGGGTGGACAGTGCCGGTGAGTTCCGGACGTTCAATCAGATTGTACTGCCTATTCTGGGGCCGGCGATCGCCGCCCTTGGCATATTCACGTTTATCGGATCATGGAATAATTTCCTGACACCGCTTGTGTTATTTTTCTCCCTGGATAAATATCCGCTTCCGGTATTGGTTGCGCTAGTGCAGGGGTACTATGGGATGGATTATGGGCTCTTGTATTTGGGAGTAGCGATCTCAATCCTGCCTATTATTATTGTATTCTCTGTATTTTCCAAACAGATTATTGGGAGTGTTGCTTTGGGTGCTGTGAAAGGATAGTGATCAATTGACAATAGGGAATTTCAAAGAGCAAGATCAACGAATTCATAGGAATGAATAGCGTTCTATATCATCAGAGTCGCTCATGAGGGCGGCTTTTTTGGCATTCTATATTTTGCGTATATATCCCATCTGATAAGTAAAGGATACCTTTAACTGAGAATATCTGGACGGAGCATTCACGGAAAGGGGAGGCGTCATGGACACATCAGCGATAACACAACAGGACCTACCATTAACCGGACATCTTGCTGTTGATCAACAAATGTTACGTTCTGTTTTTGCGGGTTGCTCGGACGTTGTATTTCATACATTCCAAACGGCGTGTCTTACTTCAGCGTTATGCGTATATTGTGTTGGTGTGTGCGATACAGAGCGTCTGGAACGACAGGTACTAACGCCCCTTCAGGAAATGGGGATCGAAGCAGCGCAAGTTCCCCTGGCTTCTGTTAAGCATGTTGAAACGACCACTCAGGCAGTACAGGCTATATTTGAGGGGGAAGCTCTATTACTGCTGGATGGTTCAATAGGCGGAACTACATACCCTCTATACCAAGCTGCAAATCGTTCAACGGAAGAACCGTTAGCTGAATCGACCGTGCGTGGTGCACGGGATGGGTTCACAGAATCGTTGACCATGAATATGTCATTACTGCGCAAACGTCTCAAGACACCTGCATTAAAGATTCATACACGTAACATGGGAGATCGTACAAACACCAGCATTTCACTTGTATACATGGAGGGGATTATTGATCCCAAACTTGTTAAGGAAGTGGAGACACGACTTGGCGATTTAAAGCTCCGTGACGTACTGGAGAGTCAGTACATTGAAGAAGGCATTGTCGACCAGCGATATTCACCATTTCCACAGATGATTGCGACGGAGCGCCCGGATGTTGTTGTTTCCAACTTGCTGGAAGGTCGTTTTGCTATTCTCGTTGACGGAACGCCGTTTACCCTTATCGCACCAGTGACCATTTTTTCTATGTTACAATCCCCCGAAGATTATTATCAAAATGTGTTCATGAGTGTTTTTGTACGCTGGCTGCGATACAGTTTTTTTGTTTTATCCATGCTGCTTCCATCGGCTTATGTAGCGATTACTACGTTTCATCAGGAGATGATTCCTACCGTATTGCTTCTCAGTATTGCTCGGGCTAGAGAAGAGATCCCTTTTCCTGCCCTGGTGGAAGCACTCATTATGGAAATCGCCTTTGAAGCATTGCGTGAGGCTGGTGTCCGATTGCCGAAGCAGGTTGGATCGGCGGTCAGTATCGTGGGAGCCTTAATTATTGGGCAAGCTGCGACGAGTGCCGGAATTGTCTCAGCCCCCATGATTATCATTGTCGCGATTACCGGTATCGCTTCTTTCATGATACCCCGTTATGCTGCCAGCATCGCGACCCGTCTACTACGGTTTCCCATGATGTTTCTTGCAGGAACGCTGGGACTCACGGGTGTCATGCTGGGAGTCATCTTGGTTGTCATTCATCTGAGCAGTCTTCGTTCATTTGGAACACCTTATCTCTCACCGGTAGCACCTACGATGGCTAAGGAACTTAAGGATGTATGGTGGCGTCCATCCCCAAGGAACAAACCGCACTAAAACAATCTACATTCAAGCAAACAAGGGAGCGGGATTACATATGTTGACTGACAAAGGGAAAATATCGGTGACTCAATTGGCATTTATGGTCTTTCCCGCCATTCTCGCGACGGCTATCTTGTCTGTGCCTGGAATTACAATGCACTATGCAGGACATGACATGTGGATGACCCCAATTATAGGTTCTATTGTTGGGTTGGCTGCCATTGGTATTTCCGTTGGACTTGATCGTCTGTACCCTGGAAAAACACTCATTCAATCCAGTGTATTGATTATTGGTCGGATTCCGGGCAAGTTACTCGGCCTGATATATATCGCTTTTTTGCCCCACCTGACGGGCTTGATTATCCGGGAATACGGTGAATTCATTGTCAATAATGCACTTCCGCGTACACCTTTGTTTGTTGTGATGGGTACGATGGTTGTTGTATGTGCGATTAATGTCAGACTCGGGATCGAAGTTGTCGGACGAACCGCTCAGGTGTTTGTTACCCTGCTGATCGTGCTGCTGGCTTTGATCTTTATATTGTTGATTGGTGAACTGAATCCTGCCGAGCTGTTTCCTTTCATGGAGAATGGGCCCATTCCTATTATTACCGGGGCCGCTGCACCTGCTGCATGGTTTAGTGAATATATCGTGCTGGCTTTTCTGCTACCTTATGTGAATAAAAAAAAACGAATAACCCGGGTCATGCTGGGTTCCCTTGTATTGACAACAACTGCAATGACAGTTACCAATCTGTTTTGCCTGTTTTTAATTGGTGATTTGACAGATACATTTGTATTTCCGGTCATGATCGCAGCAAGATACATAACCATTGCGGACTTTCTGCAACATATCGAATCTCTTATTATTGCCATCTGGATTTTCGGTATTTTCGTTAAAATTTCCGTTTTTCTATATATCTTTGCTACATCAACCGCGGAATGGTTCGGTTTGCGAGACTACAAACCTGTGGTTGGTCCACTTTCATTTCTGTGCATGGTATTTGCTTATTGGGTTGTGTCCGGCAGCTCCGGTATTTCCAGTCTGATTGGCCCTTCAGCTAACTTGTATACGATCAGCATTTTATTAATCCTTCCGGCTATGATCTACGGTGTCGCATGGCTGAAAAAAGGGTGGACACATTTCAGAAAGAATTGAGCGAACACCTGATTGATGGGGGGGGAGCACTTGCGAATATATAGAGTACTGCTAATGCCAATATTGTGTTGTGTGCTTTTGAGTGGATGCTGGGATCGCATCGAAATTAACGATTTGGCTATTGTGCTGGCTACAGGTATAGATTACGAAGATGGCAAAGTACAATTGACTTCACAGATTTTCATTCCGCGAAAGGCGAGTGCAGGAGATAGCAGTGGGAGTGGAGGCAGTCCAAGCGGGGTTACAATGATTCGAACAGCGGAAGGACGTACAATTGCCGAGGCATTGAATCGGTTGCAACGTAAAGTTCCCCGGAATATGTTCTGGGGCCACTGCGAAGTCATAATCATTAGTGAGCAAGCCGGCAAACGCGGTATTCGCGAGTATATCGATTTCTTCCTGCGTTACCCTCAGTTCAGGGAGCATGCATATGTCTTTTCCAGCGAAAAGGCTGCGAAAGATATCCTTGCCTTACTTGATCCTCTGGAGCGAAGTTCTGCAGAGTCGTTGCGAGAAATGGCCAATCTGAAGTTAGGTACACGTGTTACTGCGCTTGAACTAGCTAAATCTATTGAAGGTCCGAGCAGTTCCGCCATTTTGTCTCGCATGTTAATCTTACCCCCGGAGCCCGATCAGGATAAACTGACAACCACACCATATGTGAAAGGTCTGAGCTTGTATAAGAAGGATCGCTATGTCAAGACGGTCAAAGAACCACTAAGTGTAGGTGTATTACTACTTGCAAAAGAACTGGACAACATTATCATGCCTGTTGAGTTTGAGCCGTTAGAGGGTTCTTTCTCGATAAGACTCATTGAAAATAAAACTTCCTTGAAGCCGCGAATTGTAAACCAACAGTGGAGTATGAAGGTCGATATCCAAACCAGGGGAGAAGTGGTGTTAAATACAACGGATGCCAATCTGACTGATCCCGCTGTATTAACTAAACTGGAAAAGGAATGGTCGGCTAAGCTCACATCTTTGGCTCATGATGCTTTAGACATGTCCCAGAAAGAGCTGCGCTCCGATTTCTTCAAATTTGCAGTTGAATTCCGCAGATATTATCCGAATCAATGGAAGGCGCAGGTGAAGAACTGGGAAAGCATCTATCCTGATATGGACGTGGAAGTCAACGTAGATGCACATGTAGTACGTACCGGAAAATCAACAGGACCACAAGGGATACCTAATGAGGACGAAAGTTAAACAAAATCGGCTCCTGTACAAGCCTGAGAAGAGAGGTGATTGCATGAAACTAGGCTCAATCCTTGGAATATTGATGCTGGCGACTGCGATAGTGTATGGAGAGTGGAAGAGTAGCAAAGAGAAGCGAGCCAGAATAGTGACCGCGGGAATTACTGCTGTGGCGGCAGTAATTGGGATCATTCTTCTCTTTCAGGCCCGGTTGCCTGGACCGACCCAGTTTGTGAAGCTTGTATTTGGAAGTGTGGATAAATTTATGAAGTGAAATGATGGAGAAAGAAGGACCGAGTCTCTGCGTACCAGAGGCGCGGTCCTTCTTTTATTTAAGTTAGCTGTATCCAGTCAGAATGTTTACTCTTTGATCACAGAAGCGTTAACGGCATCTTCCATTTTCGTATTGTAGGAACGGAACAGACCCAGACGCCAGAATGCGGCTCCTTTGAGGTCATAACGTTTGGCGAGACCCAGCTTATCATCAACAGAGGACGGCGTTTCACTGCTTAGACTGATACCGAGCAGAAGCTTGCTCTTTGGGACACCGGCCTGTATGGCTAATTGAATCGCCTGATCCACAAGACTATTTGGCTCAGGTACCTGAGATTTGGTGCCAATCGGATTATACTGATAGGCCATAATAATAAGATCATCTGCAATAGAGGCAAGTGATTTGTAATCATAACCTTTATAAGCACTATTCAGCGGTGGTACCGCCAGAGATAAAGCTGTGTCCTGGGGCAAGGAACTCTTTAGTTGTTTCACGTAAGCATTGAGCAGCTTCTGTTGTTCTACCGCATCCAGTTTAAAGCCCAGTCCTTCAAAATCCAGAACAACTCCGCCAAAACCATGCTCTGTGACAGCAGCAGTTATACCTTCAATCGATTTCTGCCGCAGGCTCTTGTCGCTCAGAACTTTGGTCAGTTCTCCGTTTCCATCTAAGGCATACACCATGAGCTGTGGTTGGATCTGTTGATCTGCTGCATCAGCAACGATGGACTGCGGTGTAATATCACCCGCAGCAGCAGGGAGGCGGCACTCATCTCCTTGGAGCGTAAACTGACCTTCACGATCAATGCGGCTCCAGCCAAAGGCTACGGAATTCATGGAAGTAATAAGGTCCTTTTCTTGAAAGGATTGCAATGCATAGAAGGCTCTCAGGTGCATCTCACGTTGTGGGGAGACAAGGGAGACCGTCTTGGTTGCTTGATTCCAGCTTACTTGTACACCGAATTGATTACTGAACGAACTTAGTGGAATAAGTACGCGGCCCTCCCGCTGAACGGGTGCTGCAGCAAGTGTAACTTTTTTTTCATTTACGGTCGCTGTGGTGCTGCCAACTTGTAATAGTACCTCGGTAGTTTGTCCTTTCACAGTGTTCGTTGCTTTTACAGTCTGTGATTTGCTGTTCCAGGTAATATCGATACCTAGGGCTTCCCCGACTGTCCGAAACGGAACGTAAGTGACACCTTTATCAACTCGTGGAGCTGCATCAAATTTCAGGGGTACATCATCCAATTGAACTGAGATGGCCGGGGCAGCATAGGCTCCACCGATATTGGGGGTACTTCCAAGAATAGAGAGAGCAATTACAGTAACCGCAGCGATTTTTCCTACACGTTTAATAAGCATCGTTTGTGTCCTCCAACTCCGTACATAATAGTAGAATTATATTTTGAACAGAATCTAGTAATCTAACATATGTAGCATAACAAAATTTTCATATCGTTCCAATATAAGAGTCTGGAATATAGTCGTATATATCATATCGCTGTTTAATAGATTCTTCCGACCATAGTGAAATTAAATTAAACTCTGTTGAGCTAATGGTAAGAAGTCCAAACACAATAGCACGCTACGAATATACTATCCTATCCCAACATTAGGAGGTAGATTAATGAGCACATTTCTGGATGCAAGAACATCACAAAATGCCAGTTTGGCCAACTCAATAGCTATTCCAATATTATTCTTGAACACCCCACAGCTCTTTGGCCAAATCGGTCTGCAAACTGCCGGAGCAGGAGCGAATCCCAGAGTTCAATTTAAAGGGACGGTTTCTGTACAATTACCTTTAGCTCTTGTTGGAATAACGATCACCGTTGTAAGAGGTACCTTGTCAACGGACCCGGTTATTTATTCTGCTACATCCACATTTGATTTAAGTGTACTGGCACCACAAGTAATCACATTCTCAGGTGATGATTTCAATCCACCGATTTTACCACAATTAACCTACACTGCTTTTGTAAGCTCCAACTTGTTGGGTACAATCCGTGTTGGTCCCGAGAATTTTGATGGATTTGTTGTCTCTGATTAATAAGGACAACGCTTCAATACCTTTATACCTCATCAATATCAAATTGGTGAGGTAATGGGTACTATTAATTAGCTCTCTCTAAAAATAGTTGTGTTAATCGTAAAAACAACCCCATACCTCTAATCTACGGGAAACCGATTAGAGGTATGGGGTTGCACGTGTTTTTTTAATCTGAAACGACTAATCCATCGAAGCTTTCGGGTCCAACCCGAATAGTTCCGAGCAGATTTGTGCTGATAAATGCGGTGTAGGTTAATTGGGGCATGAGCGGTGGATTAAAGTCAGTGGCAGTGAAGACAATCACTTCAGGGTTAAGCAGACCATCCAGACCATAGAATAATATATTCATCATTCAGATATTTGTATGGACAGTGGATGCAGCGCTAGAAATATTAAAGACAAACTGACTGCCCAAGTGACTGGACTCTTTAAGCCATACAATGCCACCCATTAATTCAGCGAGTTGTTTACAGATGGACAGGCCAAGCCCCGCTCCGCCATACTTTCCTGAATTACCATGAATCTGGGAATAGGACTTGAACAACAGATCCTGACGATCCTGCGGGATGCCGATGCCCGTATCCTTTATTTCGTAGGATGCATGGAGAGTACCTTCTGTATCAGCAGATACCTGAGTAGAGATACATACTTCACCTTTCTCCGTAAATTTAAGCGCATTCCCAACGAGATTGATTAGAATCTGACGAACTTTGTGCTGATCGCCCATAAGCATCAGATGATCATTAATATTATATTCTGCGTACAACCTAATTCTTTTTTTCTGTGCTTCAGAAGAGAATAATTGTAATACATGTTCAACTGTTTCAGTGACACTATAGGGCTTGATCTCCAGAGAGATCGCACCCGCTTCTGCTTTGGAGTAGTCCAGAATTTGATCCATCATCAACAGAAGGCTGGTACCACTCGACTCAATGACATTAACATATAACGATTGATCATCACTCAGCCTGGTCGATTGCAACAGATTGGCCATTGCAAGAACACCATTCATTGGCGTCCGGATTTCGTGGCTGAGAACGGCCAGCAGATTTTTCTTTTCTTCAAGCACTTTTGCAGCGGTCTCTTCCGCTTGTTTTAACTGTCGCAGAGTTGTTTCCATCTCAAGAAGTCTCGTGAAAAATGAAGACAAGGAGAGAAGCAGATCCACGTCCTTTTGTTGATAGGAATAGAAATCCTGATCAAATGAGCAAAGGGAGCCGTAGATTTCTCCGTTCTCATTATGTATAGGCACACCGACAAATGAACACCCACCTACGAATTCGGTTGCGTCCATATGTCTGGTTAATGGATGTGTTAGATTATTATTGATTACTAGCGGGCCTTCGGAATGTTCAGTCACAAGTGCACAGTATGACTCGGCGTTATCAACGACCAGCCCCTCACCCAGAATTAGTTTGTCACGATTATATACGTTTAGAACTTTGGTGGATAGATGATCCAACTGCGCAATACAGAACGTATTTGCAGGAATTAACCTGCTTGCCGTGTCCATGACATTAGCAGCCGAATCATATAATTTATGTGAGACAATGGATAGTACATCAATGAATTCTGTTTTTAACATATTGATTTGACTCCTCCTGATTGTAGAAATTCGTTGTGCACTGTATTCATTATATATGAATTTGAAGAATCGATCATGTATGGTTTTGACAGTGGGAGACGGAAATGAGAAAATATAATGCTGTGCAACATGTATATATTAATAAAGTTTTGGAGGCAAATCAATGAATCAGCGTTTTCGAATTACCCGATCCATGCAAGATAGTAATGCCGAGCAATCCATCTCGCTGGAAGAGTGCAAACTCTACTTCGAATCCCAACCCGATTTTACCTATTCACCGGTTCTTAACATTGTAGGAGCTGAGAGCACCATGACCATCGAAGGGGACTTTTTTATGTGGGACCTTGAGGGTGCACAGATTGCTTTTCGTTTGTACATGGGGGATCTGTATGTAGCTATTTCTAACGAAGCTATTGTACCCAAAATGATTGAGATTGCAACGGAACTACGTGCAGATATCGTTGAAGGATAAGAAGTAGAGAACTAGAGTTTGATTAAAATGTTATCATGTTAGTTGTAGTCTATTTTAGACATTCCTGTAAAAATGAGACTAAAGGTTCATTTATATTCCATATGTTAGATTGTAATATATGGAATATAAAACATTTTACAGGAGAGTGAATGAAGTGAAAAAGACCAAATTAATACTAGTTGTGTTCATGAGTATGATCCTTGCCTTATCAATAACTGGAATAGGATCGAGTTCAAAGGCTTCTGCAGCTACGGCACGTACACCCATTGTATTGGTACATGGATTGACCGGTTCAGATAGCAATTTTACAGCAATTGAGAGTTATTTGCGTAGCCAAGGGTGGACAAGAGACGAATTATTCGCGATTGACCTTCCTAGCAAACAAGGAAACCAGCTGTTGAACTCCGCAGCAATTAGTCGATTCGTAGATGATGTTCTAAACCAAACGGGTCACACGAAAGTGAATATTATAGCTCATAGCATGGGTGGAGCTAATAGTCTCTATTACATACTTAACCGTGGAGGCGCTTCCAAAGTGGATAAATTGATTACCCTTGGCGGGGCTAATCGATTGACCACAACGACAGCTCCGAGTGGAATAAAGGTGACTTCGATCTATTCCACCAGTGACACGATTGTGTCCCCGGCACTTTCGCGGTTGAACGGGGCGAACAACGTTTCGGTTTCCCTCGTATCCCATATTGGTCTGCTGTTTAACTCACGGGTGAATGCCCTGATCAAAACTGCGTTGAATGAGTAGCTGAACATACAAAATGTGCATTCTTTCAAAATATACTGAATGATTGACTTGAACACGACTGACCATTCATGGGCAGTCGTGTTTTCGTATTACCCGAAAATGGCTCACTGAGGTAAGATTCAAAAATAGGTACATCCATTCTATAATTAGAAATCAGAATAAA
Source organism: Paenibacillus xylanexedens (assembly GCF_017874615.1). Classification (GTDB taxonomy): domain Bacteria; phylum Bacillota; class Bacilli; order Paenibacillales; family Paenibacillaceae; genus Paenibacillus; species Paenibacillus xylanexedens. Next base: position 76,482 of record NZ_JAGIKV010000011.1, on the reverse strand, counting down.
AATGGAACAAGTTAAAGGAGTCTGTGTACATGCAATTTCAACCGAATGATCGAATTAAGGTTCATCCAGGCTTTTGGGCTGGATTACAACAATTAGGAATTGGTGCTGACGACATCGCTCGTACAGCACAACTATCTCTTGAGACAATCAATAAACCTGTAGTGACCCAATCTCACTACTTCGCAATCTGGCAGGCCTACTCTGATCTCAATGGGGACACGGCCGAGGGCATCATCAAACTTGCAACCGGATATGAAATATCGAAGTATCCTCCGCCTGTACTGGCGATGTACCATGCTCGTGATTATCGTGATGCGTTGAATCGCATGGTGCGTTACAAGCAAATGTGTCCTCCCGAAAGCTTGCAGATTACCGAAGCAGGGGAGGAATGTATCATTGAACTCGAATGGTTACATAAGGAGCAACAAGGTCCGCCATTACTGGTTGGTATTACGCTGGCATTTCTGATCGAACTTGGACGGAGGGGCACAGGACAACCTTTGACTGCCAAAAGGGTTGAGTTCTCCCAACCGATGGGTGACGTAGCCACCCTTGAGGCTTACTTCGGCTGCCGAGTTGATACGAATTCTAACTATAATCGGCTGACGCTAGAACGGAAAGATCTGAGTCTTCCATTTCTATCGTATAACGAGGAGTTACTGGAGATTCTGACCCCGGCTCTGGATCGGTCGCTGGACGAACAAGAGAGCAATCGTTCCGTTACTGAAGTGGTCAAATGGATTATGAAACGCAGCCTCACAGGAAAGCGCCCTGACATCCAGACGGTCGCCAAAGAGCTTCGCATGAGTGATCGTACCTTGCAGCGGCGACTGACGGAGGAGAACACAAACTTCAAGCAGTTATTAACCGAAGCCAGACGTGAGCAGGCCCGAGCGTACCTTGCAGATCCTTCGCTCGATATCAAAGAAGTGGCATTTCTGGTTGGATATGAAGACCAGAATTCGTTCTATCGTGCTTTCAAGACCTGGGAAGGGGATACACCTTCAAATTGGCGTGTAAGGCAATAATTCTGGCGCAAAGTGCTAGTTACGAGGCCCTTCAGACTGCGTAATATTATATCTATCCGGTGCATGAAGCTGTTGGCAATGTTCAAGAAACGGCTGCCGGATAGTTGTAATCAAGAAGGAGAAATGCAGCATGGATATGGGACTAAAAGAGAAAACAGCCTTAGTTACAGGATCAACAAAAGGGATCGGCAAAGCGATTGCTATAGAACTCGCTCGAGAAGGTGTTCATGTTCTGATTAATGGACGCAATGATGAAGAGGTAGAACGAACAGTTCGTGAAATCAAGTCCACTTTTCCGGAGACCTCTCTGCAAAATGCCACGGCTGATCTTGTGGATCTGGAGCAACGCCAAGCTTTATTCGAGAAATTTCCTGAGGTTGATATATTAATCAATAGCATGGGTATATATGAAATCATGAGTTATGAAGACGTAAATGATGAAGTGTGGGAGAAATATTTCCGTACGAATGTACTCGCTGCCAATGGCTTGTCTCAATTTTATTTACCTAAAATGGTGAAGAACAATGACGGGCGTATTATTTTCATCGCAAGTGAAGAAGCCCTTATGCCCTCAGGCCAGATGCCCCAGTATTGCATGACCAAGTCAATGCTGCTGTCATTATCCAAAAGTTTGTCCAAACTGACAGCGGGGACCGAGGTTACGATCAATACGATCCTGCCAGGGCCAACACTGTCCGAAAACGTACAAGAAATCATTGAGGGCATATACCTTAATGAGACGTTGACTTTCGAGGAAAAAGAGAAAGATTTTATGAAGACCAATCTGCCTCAGTCTGAATTACAGCGATTCATCAAGCCAAGTGAAATAGGCAGACTCGCAGCATTTGTATGCAGCCCATATGCTTCAGCCTTCAGAGGTTCTCCCATCCGAATGGACGGGGGCATGGTTCCCACCATATTTTAAAATTTTTGAGGATACAGGATATGTATCCATAAGATGTCGCCAGCATTGGCGACTTTTTTATTTGTAAATGATCTATGCGAGGGCGTCAATCGAGTTTATAATACAGGTATGATTTTCGAAAACGATTTCTGTTTATTGGAAGCGATTACTTTTATCGATTAGTTGAATCTAAAAGGGGACACTATCATGATAGCTGCAATAAATCTGGAAGGCATATGGAAACTCCAACTCGATGAACATAAGGTGGAACGTGGTCTGAATTTCTCAGACGTTATTACATTGCCAAATACTACATCTCATGCGGCCAAGGGCAAGAAAAACGAGAATGTGTTAATCGGTGCGCTGACGGTTGAGTACTTATTTGAGGGTTATGCCTGGTTTTCACGAGAGATTGAAATTCCCGAACACTTGGCTGGCAAACGTTGCTTCTTGCATCTGGAACGAACACGAGTAACCACAGTTTGGATCGATGGGGTGGAATGCGGAACACAAAACAGTCTGAACACACCTCACCGTTATAAGATTGAGGGAGGGCTAACCACTGGGACTCATACAATTAACATTCGAGTGGACAATACCAATTATCCAACCAAAGGTGGCCACCTTACATCCGAAGACACGCAGACGAATTGGAACGGCATCACTGGGAAATTGGAACTTCAATTTTTCGAGCGTGTTTTCCTGGATAATGTTCAGGTCTATCCCGATCTTGCGACTCGATCTTTCGAGATCAAGGCAGCACTTGTTGGTGACCTGCAAGGAGTGCAAACCGTGGTGTCAGCTGTTGCTGTCAGTGCAGACCCGGTGTATACGACGGAGGAGCAGACATTCATACCGGATTCGCATGAGATCCAGCTGACGTACAAGATTGGCGAAGATGCGATGTTATGGAGTGATGATGAACCTAACCTGTACCAACTTCATATTCATCTGCAAGATCAGGACGGCGAAGTGCTGGATTCCACCGAAGTATGGGCGGGATTACGGGAATTCCGGGCTGCTGGAGACAAATTCACCATTAATGGTCGCAAAACGTTTCTTCGAGGCAAACATGACGGGCTAATCTTTCCGCTCACGGGATACGCGCCAACAGATGTGGATGAATGGGTTCGTATTCTCGCTATCTCCAAGTCCTACGGTATCAATCACTACCGTTTCCATACCTGTTGTCCTCCGGAGGCTGCTTTTATTGCAGCGGATCTGCTCGGCATCTACATGGAGCCTGAGCTTCCGTTCTGGGGAACCATTACGGATGAATCTTCGGATGGGCATAATCAAGCAGAGCAGGATTACTTGATTAGCGAAGGATTTGCGATGCTGCGTGCTTTTGGTAATCATCCTTCGTTTGTCATGATGTCCATGGGGAATGAACTATGGGGAAGCAAGGACAGATTGAATTCGATCCTGAAGGCATACAAAGCATATGATCATCGTCATCTATACACCGAAGGTTCGAATAACTTTCAGTTTGTGCCGGATATTCTGGAGGAAAGTGAATTCTTCTGCGGGGTTCGTTTCTCCAAAGAGCGCCTGTTCAGAGGTTCATATGCGATGTGTGATGCTCCGCTCGGTCACGTGCAGACCGATCTGCCAAATACATTGAAAGATTACGATTCAAACATTGTACCTGAGCAAGGCAGCGATGCTGACCCTTCTGGTCAGACTGGGGACAAAGAGATTCAGATTCAGTATGGGACAGGTTCCAAAACGGTGCAGGCCGAAGCTGGAAGTGATCAACTTGTCTCACACGTACCAATCATCTCGCATGAAATTGGACAGTACGCCACGTTTCCTAATTTTGAGGAGATCAACAAGTATACGGGTTCTCTCAAAGCCAAGAATTTCGAAGTATTTCGAGAGCGTCTGAATGCCAAAGGACTGGGACATCTGGCGGAAGCATACTTCAGAGCCTCTGGTAAACTCGCGGTCGCATGTTACAAGGAAGAACTGGAAGCTGCTTTTCGTTCGCAGCAACTAGCCGGGTTCCAGCTGCTGGATCTTCAGGATTTCAGTGGTCAGGGAACAGCGCTGGTGGGTGTACTGGACGCATTCATGGATTCCAAAGGCATGATTACACCTGAGGAGTGGAGAACGTTTTGTTCCGACGCTGTGTTGTTGGCGAGATTCCCCAAATATAATTATCAAGCGGGTGAATTGTTCGAAGCACGCATTGAATTAAGTTACTTCCGCAGACAGGCATTGGACGGACTTCATCTGAAGTGGGAGCTACATGGTGAGGATTCCACCCTTGCAGAAGGAAAAGCAGACCTTCCATCATTCCATGGAGAACATTATGTGAGTATCACAAATCTCTGTATGCATATCCCAATAGTCTCCAAGATGACCAAGATGGAACTGTTACTGTCCATTCCAGGTACGGATATCCGTAAGTCCTATGACCTTTGGGCCTACCCGAGCCAACTGGACGTGGACCTGAGCGGTTTGAATCTCTTTACCGAACTCTCCGAAGCAGCGCTGGTGTTGCTAGAGCAGGGAGAGGATATCATGCTTTTCCCAAATCCCGACCAGATTCAACATGCGATTCAAGGTTTCTATAGCACCGATTTCTGGTCTTACCCTATGTTCCGATCCATCTCGGAGAATATGAAAAGAGAAGTTCCTGTGGGCACAATGGGCTTGTTAATTCAACAGGATCATCCGGCCTTCGAACATTTTGTCACAGAGGAGCACTCAACTTATCCGTGGTGGAGCATCGTGTCCGAGTCGTCATCGATCATCTTGGATGAGTTGGATAAAGACTTGAATCCGATCGTGCAGACCATTGACAATTTTGAGCGAAACCACAAGCTCGGCCTGTTGATGGAGTGTCGGGTCCGGAAGGGGAGAGTGCTGATGGGAGCGCTGAATCTGGAGCGTCTGATGACTACATTGGAGGGCAGACAGTTGTTATACAGCTTCCAGCGTTATGTACAAAGTTCCGCTTACCAGCCAGTTGCACGTCTGGAAGTAGAGGAACTTCGCAAGTTGTTTAACTAAGATGTAGGGAGAAGAAGTGTCAGGTTTCCTTTAATTATGCCAATGAGCCCCTTCCGCGAATGGAAGGGGCTATAAGACATGCAGATTGAATCGGTTCATTCTCCCATTAAGCGTTAGATGAACCTGCACTTTTTAGGATTACATTCCAATCTTCTTCTTCAAAAAGTATGTTGTCTTTATCCTCTGTTACTCCGATCCGGACCTCAAGGATCACCATCCTGGTTTCAGCCAGAATAGAAAAGAGACTCTCCTTGGTAATCGCGAACTGATTGCCCATACTCACTTGCATGACCTTTCCGTTGACAAGCACTTGCCCACTGCCTGCAAGCACGGTCCATGCTCTACACCCAGTTCTATGCCAGTTCAACCCGATATGTTTGCCCGGTAAAACCGTTATGTTTAATGTGGTTACTGTTGTATTCTCATCGTCTAACGAACTCTCAATGACACGATAACTGCCCCAGGTTGCTTCACCATACATCGGTTTTAATGGCAAGTTACCCAATTGCGCTTTAATTTCATTTGAATTATTTTTGTTGGCAATGAGAATGCCATCCGGACTTGCGGCAGCGATAATACCTGGCACGCCAATGACTTGGATGGGGTAGGGAAGCTCGTTAATAATATAGGAATCGGAGGAAGAACCCGAGATTCCACCGTGTCCTATTACATGGGTATCTAACTGTGCGCACAGCGTATCCCAGCTTCCGATATCCTGCCATACTCCCTCATAAGGCAGGACTACGGCTCGCTGTGCCTTTTCTGCAACATGCTTGTCAAAACTCCGTTCAGGCAACGCTTCATACAGGGACAACATTTGATCATAATGAACCGGAAGCCCCATTTTTTTAATATGGGATATCATAAACGCGATGGTGAACGCGTACACACCGCAGTTCCATAGTGCCCCACGTTGTAGCAGCGTTTCAGCAATGGAGGCTTCGGGTTTTTCTATAAATTGTGTTATGGGCGCATAAGCATTACGTTCTTCCCCACCCGGCAGGATGTATCCATACTGTTCTGAAGCATGTGTAGGCCTTGTCCCAATTAAAGCGATATCGGCTTGAGAGTGTTTCAGTATATCCGGCAGTAATTGGAAGTTGCTGAAAAAATCTTCACCTGCGAACACATCAGCTGGTGCGATACAGATCACATCGTCATCTTTGGCCATTCGGAAGGATTGCAGATATAACGTCGCTAAGGCCGCCGCAGTAAAAGTGCCTCGTTTATAAGGTTCCCCAATGACTGGTATTTTGCCTTGAGTATGTCGTGCCGTAATATTAGCCTGATCTTGATGTGAAATAATGAGTGTTGAATCCGTTAGGGATGAACTGTCAAGCTGGCGGCATACTCTGCTGATCATGGATTCCCTACCTCCAGCGGGTGATGGAAGTATATCTATGAACAGCTTGGAGCGAAGCTCATTGGATAACGGCCAGAGCCTTTTGCCAGAGCCGCCGCACAGCATTACGATATGCATGGGCTTCCTCCTTAAGCTCAGGGAGCTTTACTATAGATTTTCCGTTTATGAAAGGAAAGAGAACGATATTTAAGAGCCAGATTGCGGATTTGTTGCTCTTTTAACGAAGAAGCGTTCACATTCAGACTTTTATTCTTGGAACTTCTAAGGATCATGCTGCCTGGGTTTTTCGTATACATAAAATTGGCATACGTTTCATACTCGGAGAAACCAAACTGCTTTTTCTTATTGATATTGGAGATGATGGCTTTGTACCATGGCAGTTTATGAACCGCTTCAATTTTCTGTTTTAAGGCAGCGAGTTTCGATTTGTCGAACAGCATATAATGGGTGACAAAAGAGCGGGGACGCGGAGCTTTCATGCCTAACAACTTGCGGTAGGTTTTGAAATATTCCGGCTGGCTCCAGTCACGGCAGTAAAAGACTGTTTTGCCTTCTACAAGAAATGAATGAGGTTTAATCAGTACGGTATCTGCATCCATGACTAGAAAGTACTTTGCCTTCACAATGGAATCTCCGTTCATTTTGAGCAACTGCTGATATAACCAGCCTGACCGATTCCATCGGGAGGACTGGTAGTGTATGTCGTTTTTGGTTATAGGCAGGACGGATCGCTCATTAACAAAAATGCAGTTTTTAAGGGAACAGAGTTTTCTGATCTTGGTGCTGACCGGAGAAACAATATATATGCTTCCAATGGGATGTTTTACATAACGGCGAATGTTATCGATGACGAGGGGAAGGGTAGCCAAATCTTTCTCGATCGCTGGTATAAGAACATCAATCTTAGGCGCATTGTTCAACCGGATTCCAGGCTGGACAGACATCTTCTCAACTCCTTGCACAAATCGTGATGACTCATTATATGGTATGTGTGCAAAAGTGTTTTGGTCAGGGCATGTGCAAATATACATTTTTACGAATAGGGGCTTTTGTTGAGGGTTCCTTTATCGGTATTACATATAATGCTTGCAGGATCTTGATCAAACAGCAGGCTTTGATGCGGTTGCTGAAGGGAGAGTTTACGACATGGGAGTTGATAAGTTGCAGCCGTTAAGAAGCAAGTGGTTAAAAACAAAATTGATCATTAATAATGAATTAATTAAACCGTTTATCCCCGACACACAGAAATATAATAAGACGAATCTGAAATCCATGATCAGCAAATATGGAATGGTCTATGTCAAACCCGAGAGAGGTACTTTCGGGATGGGTGTTATTAAGGCCGAGATGGAAAGTCATCAACATTTTGTCTATCAGATTGAGCAAAAACGCCTGACGTTTGACAGCTTTGAATCGTTTTATAACAGTCTGACTCGTCTGGTGAATAAAAGAAGTTATCTGATTCAGAGAGGAATCCATCTGCTTAAGCACAATAACAGACGTTTTGACATCCGTGTCATGATACAGCTAAGCCCGACCAAACATTGGGAAGCTACTGGAATCATCGGCCGACTGGGTCATCCAAAGAAAATCGTAACCAATTATCATAGTGGTGGTACACCGATGGATATTCACAAGCTGCTAAAATCACATGCATCCACCAAACGCAGGAATGAACTGGTTCAAGAGATGAATGAGCTTAGCCTGCGCATAGCTCGTCATATGAAAAAAAAGTACCCGTATCTAATGCAAATCGGTGTAGATATCGGCCTTGACCACAGTCTGAAACCCTGGATTATTGAAGTGAATGTCAAACCTGACCCATATATATTCAATCAATTAAAGGACAAGACGATGTATCGCAAGGTAATACGGTATTACCGCCATGCTTTCCCCAAAAAAACAAAATAACAGACCGGACTTTTCATAGGAATGGCTGGAGAAGGTTTCAAGCTCAAGAGTCGCCAATGTGGCGACTTTTTTTGTTGATCTGCGTTTTAGGGTCGGAATAATGCATTTCATCCCCATTCGACTCCGAAACCTATGCTAAAATAGTATATTCGAGAGTGAAATTCAGAGTCGATGTCGATGAAAGGCGGATGTCCCCCCATGTTCAATATTGCAATCTGTGATGATGAGGAGCAGCAACGAGAACGTGTGAAAACGATGCTGGTCTCCTTATCTCTAAAAACCAATTTTGATTTTCAAATTAGCCTATTCACATCTGGTGAACAACTGCTCTCACACTACAGAGAGGTTGGGGATACATTCAATATTCTCATCTTGGATGTGGAGATGGGCGGAATGAACGGGATTCAGACCGCTAAAGAGATCAGGAACATGAAGTTTCTGGATGTACAGATTATGTTTCTGACCAGTTACCCGGAATATATGGTGGAGAGCTTTGATGTCATCACCTTTCAATATCTGATCAAGCCAATCCAGCCGCAAGTTTTCGAGGAAAAGATGATTAAGCTGTGTCAATATTTTCAGGCATTGGACAAAAAGTATGTACTAATCAAATCAGACTATGATGAATTGCTGCTGAAATATGATGATATTCTCTGGATTGAGGTCGTCAAAAGTTTAACGATCAAGAACAAGTTGAATTTTGTGACACAGGAAAATGTACATGAGACCAAAGGCATTTTATCCAGCTACGCTAGCGGTTTGAAAGACCATGGTTTCTTGCAGATTCATCGCTCGATTATCATCAACCTGATGCATGTTCAGAAGTTTTCCGGTACCCAGGTCGTTATGTTGAATGGAACGGAACTGCCCATAGGTCGATCCAAGGTCAAAGAAATCAAGGATGCTTACACCAAATATATGATCATGAGGATTCAATGATATGGGTACCTATATGATCTTTTCCATCATTTTTGTGACCTTACTTATGGCATTTCAGGCGAATTTTTATTTTGATTCTGTGTTGGGCAAGTCCAGACGAAAGCCGCGCAGAGCGATCTATTTCATGGTATTTCTCATGTTGGGTTATTTTTATTTGGTCTCTTCCTTCTCTGATATCATTTCTACTGCTGTTGCTCTGCTATTAATCTTCAGTCTGGCACAATCCTATGAAGTGGAGTTCAAAATCAAGCTTGTTTTTACCATCCTGTATGCGGTTCTGATTACGATGGCGAATACAATAGCCGTATATATCCTCGGAGTTTTGGAATCCACAGAATTCATTTCATGGGAACAGTTCAACGGAGAAAACCACTGGATTCTTTCCAAGGTAATGCTGGTTGGTTGCAGTATCATGTTTATTGTTATTCAAATTGTACGTTTAGTGGCTAAACGCAGAAGTTTTGCCGTGCATTATCGTTATTATTTGCTGTTTCTTATCGTACCCATTATTACGATCTATCAGATCAATGTGGCCTCCATATATAGTGAAAAAAACATATTCTACGTCTTTTCTGTACTAGGCTCGCTATTTCTCAACGTGTTCATTGTATATGTATTCGATAACATGGTGGAAAAGGTACAGCTTGCGCATGAAAATACCCAGTTACAGCGTCAGATGGACTACCAGGATGCCAACTATGAGAAAACCGTTCACAGTTTCAAAAACATTAAATCCATCATCCATGATATCAATCAGCAATTTCTGTATATTGATGAATGTATCCAGCGTAACGAACTGGCAGCGGCAGGTGACCATATCAAGTCAACATTAAATACCATTGAAGGTGCGTACCAGCGGGTGAACTCCGGTAATCTGGTCATTGATGCACTCGTTACAAATACCTTGGCTATGGGGCAGGCAAACGGGATCAAAATCGACACCAAAATCCAGCTCCACTCGCAGCATATCCAGATCGATCGGTACGATCTGTGTGTGGTGCTGGGTAACATGCTCGATAACGCAATTGAGGCCTCCAAGAAGGTTAGACAGGCTGAGGATCGATATATCCTGATTGCCATTCACTCCACATCATCTACACTGGTCATCCAGATTATGAATCATGTGGAGCAACCGATCGTTGACTTGAAAAGTGACAAGCCCAATCCGGAGTATCATGGGATCGGTCTAACCAATATATCGCGAATGTGCGAGAAATATGGTGGACATATGAGTATTGAGCATCAGCATCGGAAATTTAACAACATGGTCGTGCTTCCGTTCCACACCGACAATCCCTGAACCTGCCGTTCAGGGGTTGTTTTTTTCCATTCAGGGTCCGTTTGCGTTTGATCAGTCTCTTCCCGGATATGATGAATTCATTCATAAGAACATTTGAGGGAGGACATATGATGAAGAAACTAATTAGTTTTTTATGTACAGCGGTGCTTGTAATTACACCGCTGGCAGATGTCAGAGCAGAGGCGAATAACAGCGGTACGATTGAGGCACGGGCGGAGCAGATCGCCAAGGAGATGGTGCAAAACTACGGTGTCACCAGTGTGCAATATGCTATCATGGATGAAGGGGAATATATTTTATCAGATAGTGTCGGACTGCACGATAAGGCATCACAGAAGCCAATAGACAAGGATAGCATGTATGGCATAGGCTCGGTTAGCAAAATGGTTGTTACGGCAGCCGCCATGAAGCTGGTTGATTCCGGTAAAATAGATCTGGATGAGCCGCTTACTTCGTATATCAAGGACTTTAAAATGGCAGATGCGCGCTATACTCAAATCACACCGCGCATGTTGATGAATCATTCATCCGGTCTTTACGGTACACATTATGGAAACAGCATGTTGTTTGAAGATAATGACACCCGCAATCATGATGAGTTATTGCTCAAACTTCAGTCCGAAAAACTGAAATCCAAACCTGGTGCATACTCCGTCTACGCCAATGACGGTTTTCAATTGCTTGAAATCCTGGTTGAACGGGTGAGTGGATTAAGCTACAGCGAATATATCGCCAAGTTCATCAGCGAGCCGTTGAAGTTGGAATCAACGAAGACACCACTAGATTCCTTTGACAGAGCGCAATTATCCGAAACCTATTGGCCTACACTTGAGATGAAGATGCCTACCGAAAATGCCAACATTATCGGCACAGGCGGAGTGTACTCTACGGCAGAAGAATTGAGTCAATTCGGAGAGGTTTTAATGGGGAACAGACCGGATATTCTGTCCGAATCTGCTGTGAAGGCCATGCAATCTCATGAATATCGTAAGGGCATATGGGTATCTGATGAGCAAAATACGATCAATTATGGCTTGGGATGGGATTCGGTTGACCTTGCACCTTTCAGCGATTATGGGGTTACCGCGCTTGCCAAAGGTGGGGATACCATGTTGTACCATGCCGTGTTAATCACTATACCTGAACATGATATTTCAATGGCGGTTCTATCATCTGGCGGATCTTCCATCTACAATCAGATGTTTGCCAGCAAAGTGCTGCTGGAAGTTCTGGCGGATCAAGGCATCATTGACAAGGTTAAACCCGATCAGACCTTCTCATCACCCGACAAAGTGAAGATGCCAACAGAATTAAGCGCGTACTCCGGTCTCTATGGTACGGTAGGAGAGACATTGGATATAACGATTAAGGATGGTGAGATGCAACTGCCTGCTTTGCTGGGTGGAATTATTCCAGAGCAGAAATATGTGTACACAGGCGACGAATATTTTACAAGTGCGGATGGCAGTGTGAAAGCTAGTTTTGTGAAGGAACGTAATGACAAGGTATATGTTAAAGTTCAGGGTATGATAACGTTACCCGGCATAGGTCAAACGGTAATGAACACGTATGATTATCAAAAACTGGATCATAATGCGCTTGACGCAGCAACGAAAGAGAAATGGACAGCTCGTGACGGCTCGAAATATTACGCATTGGATGAAAAAATAACATCGATCTTTTATCTGCTTCCATCGATGCTGATCAAGAACCTGTCTGTTGATGCCAAAAATGGCTATGCTAATGGCACGCAAATCATGGATGCAAACAACGCAGAGAATATCGCCGAGATCCCTGTAATGAACGGAAGAGACGCGTTTGATCTGCAATTTTACACAAAGAATGGCGCCGAGATTCTTCTCCAGGATGGGCAGGAATACATTGCCGAGGAAGCGATTACTCCAATCTTTGGTGGAAAAAAAGGAATTACGACTATTCCGGCAAACGGTCAAGCCCGGTGGTATGCGATCGACGCTCGCTCGGGTAACAAATCCATCACGGTGGATTCTCCCAAGACCGGAGGTTATGCAGTGTATAATGATAAAGGGGAAATGGTTGACTTCTCTGTAGCAACCAATCAGGAATCGACGAAACTCCCGAAAAGTGGTTTTATCGTTTTTGGTGGGGACTCCGGTGATGTATTCCAGATCCAACTAAAGTAAAGCAGAAACTTCATTAATGAGTCACGTTCGCAACTTATCTCCGAAAAAATACAGTTATCAAGAAGTCGCCTGGTGGCGGCTTTTTTTGATATTTCCTTTGAATAATTTAACAATCCGGTAACTATTTGGACTTATCACACGTTATGTTTATGTAGTTATATCTCAGGATTTTAATAACAGGAGGATTTACCATGGTCAATATACATAAACGTCAAATGAATAAGGAATGGAAAAGAAGAGCAGGAAGACCCATCATTGCAGGCATTACTGCCGGAATGCTGATGGTTCACGGCGTTATCGGCGTGTTGCCATCGCAGGCACATGCTGAAGCATCGGATGTATCCATCCGTAACTGGTATTCGTATCAACGAATCACTGTACCTGAACTGAAACCTTCTTGGACAGCAAAAGTAGATAACTATCTGAATATGAACGAGACGTATGTTGGAGTTAATGCCATCGCAGAAGAAGGCAAAGTATTCACGTTTGCTGGATCGAAGTTGATTGCACTTGATGCGACAACAGGTAAACGGCTGTGGACTTACGCCAAAGACCTGACTCCTTATATTACCTATCAAAGCGGGATTCTCTACGGACTGACCATTGATCACAAGCCATATGCCTTGAATGCGAAGACAGGCAAAGCAATATGGCAGTCAGGTACATCCACCTGGATTGATACGTATAACCGTACGGAAGCTCTGATTCCAACGGTGGATACCCTCTACGTGATTAAGGGGAGTACAACGTTCGCACTGGATATCCAGTCAGGCAAACTGCGCTGGGAAGCAGATGAACCATTAGGTGAAGGTAATGGTACTGAGTATCTGAGAGAATCTAATGGTGTGGTGCTGAGAACCTTTTTTGTCCAAGGGGCACTTACATCCTTACAGCTTAATGCATATGACAAGAAAACGGGCAAGAAGCTATGGGGTCATTTTGGTCAGGGGGAAGCTATTCAGATTAAAGACGGTCTTGTATACTCAGCGGACTACTATTCTTCGATTTTGGAAAATGACGAGTCTTCACCAGAACGCAAATGGAAAGTTAATGCGTACAACTTGAAGACCGGTGTGTTGAAAGGAAGTCAGGAGTATAAGTGGACCATGCCGGGGGATCCACCGTATGTGAATGGGTATGGAGGGATATTTTCCAATAAAGACAAACTATACATTCTACAAGGCGATGCGATAGCGGAGTATCCGTTGACCTCAAGCAATCCGGGAACCGCGCCACTTCGAACTTTTCACCGTCCTTACGGCGAAAATATGGTATGGCTTGGCGTTACACAGGAAAGGTTGATCTTCAAAAACGGAAACACGGGAGAACTTACAGGCATCAAGCTGGCTAATGGTCAAGAGGTCCAGTGGCATGGTGATGCCCCCGTCTCTCAGATTGATGTTTACGGTAAAGGAATGTATCGAGCGCAACGTAACGGCACCCTGCTTGTCCTCAACATGATGTCGGGTCAGTCGGTCTTCCGCGTCTCCACCGGTGGAGATCTGCATAACACGACGTTAAAGACAAACGGAATGATCATCATCCAAACCGAAGGCAAACTTCTCGGCGTTAAGCTGCCAGCATCGCTGAAATAAGTGATTTAAGATGAAAAATATGTGAGAAGACTGGATTACGGCATAGCTGCCCATAATCCGGTCTTTTTTTATTTTTGCGCATAAAACACTGCAAAGTCCAAGTATTTGTACATGCAATCTGCCACGCGAAACCCCGCTTCCTCCAACCACACCAATTGATCCTCCAGCGTGGCATTGATATCCACCTTGCGTCTTTCTATTGAAGCCGAGATGGCTTCCTCAGACAAACCACTTTGATGAATCGCTTCTAACCAGCGCTGGCGGTAATACGTGTCCGTATCGGGGGTTCTTCCCTGAACTTGATCTGCGTTGATGAAGCATCCACCTGGCTCTAACAACTTGTGTACAGAGTCAAACACCTTTTTCTTGTCAGCGTGGGGCAGATGGTGAATAGACAGGGAGGAAATAATCATATCGTAGGAACTGGTGAAATCGTACTTGGAGTAATCCCCGATCACATACTGTACTTGGTTTGCATCAGCAAATCTTCGACGTGCTCCTTCGAGCATTTGATCACTAATATCGATCAGGGTTAATCGCGCGTTGGGATACTTTTGCAGGACCAATCCGGAGAGCAGTCCCGTTCCTGCACCCAGATCAAGAATACGTGGAGAATCGAGCGGGCTTTTCATTAGATCCAGAGCCATTCCATAAAAATCATCAAAACAAGGGATAAGCTGCTTTCGCTGCACATCATAATCTTGGGCTACCTTATCAAACAGCTGCTTTACTGAGAATTCCATGTGCTCATCACTCCTTGAGGTTTTCTCCATATTTTACAAACTTAAAGGCATCAAGGGAAATACTGATTATGGATAAACTCATAGGTTGGACCTATGGGTTCCGAGTCTCTGCCATGGGTAATAACCGATTTGACTTAGAGTACGCTCTAGGGTGTAGACTTTGAAGAAGAAATATTGCCAAGGAGATGAAGAGAATGACACAGGAAAATAATATTAGAACTTTACAACATAAAATAGGCTCTGGCTTCAACCATAACAGTACAGCGGAGGATGTATTGAGAGATCTGGACTTGTCAGGACAGCTTGCTATTGTAACGGGTGGATATTCCGGCCTCGGGTTGGAGACGACACGTGCGCTTGTTAATGCGGGAGCCCGTGTAGTGGTGACTGCACGTCGTCCAGCGGTTGCGAAGGAAGCACTTTCTGGTCTGGAAGGTGTTGAAATAGATGCATTGGACCTCGCTGATTTATCCAGCGTTCGTGCTTTTGCCGAGCGGTTTCTGGCGAGTGATCGGAACATTGACATGTTGATTCTTAATGCGGGCATCATGGCTTGCCCGGAAACGCGGGTTGGTCCTGGCTGGGAAGCTCAATTTGCAACAAATCATCTGGGCCACTTTACCCTGACTAATCTGTTATGGCCAGCACTCACTAGTCAGGGGGGAGCACGTGTTGTTTCCTTGGCATCAGCGGGACATCATTTCTCACCGATTCGTTGGGATGACATCCAATTTGAACATGGCTATGAAAAATTCCCTGCCTATGGACAGTCCAAAACAGCAACGATTTTATTCAGCCTTGAGCTGGATCGTCGAGGTGCAGAGCACGGAATACGGGCTTTCTCCGTTCATCCAGGCGGAATTATGACACCACTACAGCGTCATATGCCCAAAGAGGAAATGATTGCTCTGGGCTGGATTGATGAATCTGGACAAGTGGCCAATCCTGCGTTCAAAACACCTGAGCAGGGTGCAGCGACGCAAGTCTGGGCAGCAACTTCACCTCAGCTTGAGAGAAAAGGCGGTGTCTATTGTGAGGATTGTGACATTAGTGAATTGGCTCCCGAGGATGGAGGTTTCTATGGGGTCAAGAAGTATGCTATCGACCCCGAGCAAGCTATTCGTTTATGGGAGCTATCGGCCAAACTGACTCAAACAGACATAGAACTCTCATAATCATGTAGTTACTTGTCCACGAGATAACGATATTGCATGAGAAACGCCTTGCGGTGTTCATCCAGCCCAGATGCTGGTTCCGTAAGGCGTTTTTTTTGTTTATTTTTTGAAAGGAAATATTTATTTTCATGAAAAATTTTCATATATCTTTAAGTTGAAATTAATCCTACTCTCATCTATTTCATGTTTAATAGAGGATAAGCTACGATACATCATACATAAGGAGAAACGCCTATGAAATTCAAGAAAAAAATCGGTACGGTCAGGAACCGTCTGGTAGCATCATTTTTAATCGTATTGTTGCTTCCCAGTCTGGTTATCGGAGGATTCGCCTATCTTACCGCCAAACAGCAAGTAGATACACAACTAGCCAACATGGCCGACACAGACATATCACTCGTTAGCAGCATGGTCAACCAGTACATACAAGCTAAACAATCAGATGTGGGTCTCTTAGCCGAATCCATTACATCTACGAATCCTGAAGCCGCATTAAAAGCCTATACCAATAACCATTCGGAGGTCGAATCAGCTATTTTCGTTAAGAGCGACGGACAGCATGTGTATGCTTCTTCCAGTCAGAGCCAGCCAGACAACGATAAACCTCTGGAGAGCGAATTTTATACGAAGGCGATTGCTGTTCCAGGACAGGTTGTTCTGACAGAGCCGTTCACTTCGAAGCAGTCGGGTAACACGGTAATGACTTTAGCGAAAGCGTCCAGTGACAGCAAGTCAGTCGTCGCCGTAACCCTAGATTTAAGCGCTTTGCAAGAGACTGTAGGCAAGATCAAAATTGGAGATAACGGTTTTGTTATCATTTTTAGTGCGAATGGCTCCATGATTGTAAATCCGCCGTGGGGTACTGAAGGTTCTCAGGGTGAGGATGCGAAAATTGGTGATGCAGCACCGCTCAACTCTTCTTCCGATGCAGAACAAGACAACTCTCAAGGTGACGGAGGACCCGGGACAACGATGTTTGAGGGTGACTCCGGGCAAATTGAGCAAAGCTCTCCTGAAGGAGAAGGAGAGACTCGTAAGCTTGTCTATATTACCAATCAGCTTACGGGCTGGAAAATCGCAGGGGATCGCTCACCGATCGAGGTCGTGCAAGCAGCCAAACCCATCTGGAACAATACATTAATGGTCATCGCCGTGTTTGCCCTGCTAGGTATAGGCATGACGATTTTGATCGTGCGTTCGATCACCAAACCGCTCAAAACATTAAATGATGTATCCGGGGAAGTCAGTCGGGGAGATTTGAGCCGAATCGCAGCCATTCATTCCAATGACGAATTGGGCCAGTTGGGGGATGCCTTCAACCTTATGGTCGGTTCCCTGAATTCCATTGTATCCGAGGTGAAAAATTCGTCTAATCAACTGGTCGCCGCTTCGGAACAGTTATCTGCTAATGCCGGTCAAAGTGCTACGGCAACAGGGCATATTGCTGCAACGATTGAACAGATGGCGGAAGGCACTGATAGACAGGTCGTGCTGGTTGAAGAAAGTCTGCGTACTATTCATCATGTGGCTGAGCAAATCGGTCATATCGCCAATAACGCCTCAGCAACAGCTATAGCTACAGAACAGGTTGCGGAGAAATCCAAGGAAGGTGGACAGGCTATAAATGGCGCTGTGACGCAAATGGGAACCATCCACCATTCCGTCAACCGTGTGTCGGATGGCATTAACCATCTGGTTCAGACTTCGTTGGAGATCGGGCAAATCATTAAGGTGATCTCGGACATCTCCCGTCAGACCAATTTACTGGCTTTGAATGCGTCCATTGAAGCTGCACGTGCAGGTGAGCATGGTAAAGGCTTTGCTGTTGTAGCCAGAGAAGTAGGTGCACTCGCGGAGCAAGCTGCTGATTCAGCGAAGCAAGTCACCACACTAATTGGCAGCATTAACGAAGGAATCCAGCATGCGGATCAATCCATGGTTGAGGCGATTGGTGAAGTTTCCAAAGGGATGAACGTGATGAATACGGCGGGCCAGCTCTTTGACGAAATCACCTTGTCCGTGGATACGGTGAACAGCAAAGCCAACGAAGTGTCCACCATGGCCGATGATATCGTTCAAGAAACCTCCCATGTGGTGGCGAAAATCGAGGACATTTCTCATGTTTCCCGGGAAACGGCGGAAGGAGCACAGACGGTATCTGCGGCAACAGAGCAACAGCTTGCTTCCATGCAGGAGATCAGCTCATCTTCTTCTTATCTGGCCCGGATGGCATCACGTCTTCAGGAACTCACGGAAAAGTTCAAAATCTAAAGAGAATGCGATTAATTATAATGAAAACAACATAAATTCAAACAAAATCTCCTATTTAGCATATAATAAAGAAGGAGCATCTCATTTTCGCGATGGTGCAATCATTTCTTTATGAATTCAGGGAGAGAAAATCATGAATATTTTTGAGCATCAGATACCTTTGGAAAAAGTGAAATTCAATGAACCACTAAAAAATCACACGTTTATTAAAATAGGTGGCAACGCAGATATTCTCATCCATCCAACAACGATAGACGAAATCACTAAAATCGTGGAAATTGCCAACTTACATCAGTTACCTCTGACGGTCATTGGAAAAGGCTCAAACGTCATTATTAAAGACGGGGGCATCCGGGGAGTAACGATTTCTCTTAGCCACTTCGATCAAATTAAAGTGAGTGAGGACAGCATGATTGCGCAAAGCGGCGTTGATATCATTGATGTATCCAGACTTGCTTTGGAGCATAACTTGACCGGTTTGGAGTTTGCTTGTGGCATTCCCGGCAGCACGGGGGGCGCACTTTACATGAATGCCGGTGCTTATGGCGGTCAGATCGCCGACGTTGTTGAACGTGCGACTGTGATCACCAAAGACGGCGCAGTGTTGGAGATCCCGCGAGAAGAGATGAAGTTTGGTTATCGAAATAGTCTCTTCAAGATGGATCACTATATCATACTGGAGGCCGAATTCGGGCTCAAAAAAGGAAACAAGGAAGATATTGCAAGCAAAATGAAGGAATTAACGTTCCTGAGAGAATCCAAGCAGCCGCTTGAGTTCCCCTCTTGTGGAAGTGTATTTAAACGGCCCGAAGGATATTTTGCCGGTAAACTGATTCAGGATTGTAACTTGCAGGGTACTCGCATCGGAGGTGCTGAAATCTCCATGAAGCATGCAGGTTTTATCGTAAATGTGGATCACGCTACTGCCCAGGATTATATGGATCTGATCCAATTTATTCAGAAGAAAGTATATGATACGTTCCAAGTTGAATTGGAAACCGAAGTAATCTTTCTGGGAGAGTAACTTCATTGGAATCATTAGGAGGTCGCCGTTGGCGGCCTTTTTTGATTGTCCGAATTATACTGAGCAAAGAATTCATATGCTAATTATGGTAATATCAGAGTGATTGTATTTAATATTTCATCGTTATCATAAGGAGTGTACATGGAGATAATCAAGCGTAACAGGAGAATTTTGCTAATCACTGCAATGGTAATTTTACTATCGCCCCTGTCAATCTTGGCATATATGTATATGAATGAACGAGCTGGTGGGCTAGCCGATCAACGGATATCCAAGGTTTGGGGATTAAGTGAACCTATACATATTCCTATAGCGAACAGTCCTCAAGGGGCCGTTCAAGAATTTAGAGGTGAGTTTTATACCTCCCAATTCATTCATCAGGAGGCTGTGGACGGGGGCATGATTTTGTTTACACAAAAAAAGGGTCGGGAAAACAACAGTAATCTTCAGATGGAGTATACCCGCAAGAACATTTTCGGATGGAAATGGGTATGGGGTGGAGGATATTCCATTAATGAATCAGTTGAATCCAAGTTTGCGTTGAATTATATGAGCATACCTCTTAATCAACAAAGACATTGAAGAGGCAGATGGCTTTGGCTCATTATTTGTTGAATAATCTCAAATAGAACCACGCAAAAAACAGCGGCATTCGAAGACTTTAGGTACGAGTCTAAGATCGCTGCTGTTTTAAGGTTAGAGAATAAATAGTTAACTGGACTTTGGATCATCTGCGGTTCGATTGGCTTTCACATATTTGAGCTGCGCAACGATGATGACACTGATGATGACCAGCAAGAACCACGAACTGATCTTACTAAAGCTAACCAGTTGCCAAGCATCATGCTGATCAGGGTATTTCCAGGCATTGAAAAATGTAGCGATGTTCTCAGCAGTCCAGATGAAGAAACCAACAATGATAAATGCAAGCGATAAGGGCATTCGATAGGTCGTAGCTCGTACCCGGTAAATAATCCAGGTTTTCCAGAAGACAATAAATACAAGCGCCGTCAGCCACCAGCGAAAATCGGGCATAAAATGATGAGTGAAAAAGTTAATATAGATGGCTGCTCCGAGCAGCATCGAAGGTGCAAAACCAGGCCATCCGGTCATGTCCATCCGCAGTCTTCGCCACACCTGACACATAAAACTGGCTACACTTGCATACATGAATCCACTATAAAGAGGGACACCCAGGATTTTGCTGTATGCTTGCTCAGGGTATGACCATGATCCCATCCATACTTTATAGATTTCTAGCACCAGGCCAATAATGTGAAATACACAGATGACCTTGATTTCATCCTTGGTTTCCAAGCCGCTTCGATACATTAGGTACTGCACAGCAAGCAATACGAGCAGAATGGCATCATATCGATGAAGGAAAGGAATAGGAATTACGCTGGACAGGGCCAGTGTTCCAAAGATCGCTACGGGAAATATACAGCTCATGGCCTGATGATAGCCAAAATGAAGTAGTTGTATTAGAGATTTCAAGTCGAGTTAAACTCCTTTCCAAACAAGTTGGAGCAAGATTCATTTAAGATTTAAGGTTCTTCAACACGGGCGTTTTTGCCTACACTTCATAATATAGTTATCATCCATGAATAAAAAGAGAAAAAACCATGCAAATCTGTTCTTGTTTTCAAACTGGAATCATCATGAGAGGGCTCTATGTGAGGTCGACAGGGTCACTCCATGTATATTCTCTTGTGGATATGTTAAAATGAAATTCGTACAATTACATTAGACAAGGAGGCCGCTATGCAACCAATTAAACCTCAAGACATTCAGCTCCGGATCAATAATCTTGCTGATCAGGACTTATACGTACATCTAGAACTTACGTCAGGTGCTTACGCACAACACATGGACAGTACAAAACATCCAGCATCGGCATTCATTACTAATGCGGCCATACGATATACGCAGGGGTCCATTTCAGGTACAGGTCCATACCGTGTTGGTCTGAAAACAACGCAGGGATGGCTTTACGCCGAAGGACTTACACATATTGATGAGCAGGAACAAGAAAGACTGATTCTCGCCGGTCACGACAGCCAGGGTAAACTAGTTGTGGCGTTACAATTAAGCCGAGAAATGTTCTGATGAAAGCGGAGGATTGAATAATCATGAATACTACACACAACGAGCATGAGCGCATCTTGGTGGTATATCCACATCCAGATGATGAAGCTTTCTCTGTATCGGGAACGTTAGCCAAATACATAGATGGCGGTGCCCATGTAACCTATGCTTGTCTAACACTTGGCGAGATGGGGCGCAATATGGGGATTCCTCCATTTGCCAACCGAGTGACGTTGCCTGGCATCCGTAAACAGGAACTCATCGAAGCTTCTGAAGCGATTGGTATTCAGGACCTGAGAATGCTGGGTTTCCACGATAAAATGCTGGAGTTCGAAGACCCACAGTTACTGGAAGATACCATCATGTCACTACTTAAAGAGTTGAACCCCACGCTGGTCATTACGTTCTATCCGGGGTACAGTGTTCATCCTGATCATGATGCAACGGGAGCCGCTGTTATACGTACAATCACTAAACTTCCTGTGGATGAACGTCCGATTGTTCACTGCGTTGCGTTCGCTAATAATCAGGAACAGTACATTGGCAAACCGGATGTATTTGTTGACGTATCCGAATTTTTGGATCGAAAAATGGCGTCCATTCGTGCCCATCGTTCACAATTCCAGGCAGCAGAGCTTGTAGGAAATCGTGAGCTGAATAATGAAGAAATCAAGAAACGTTTTGGCAGAGAAACATTTTGGACCTATCCATTTGAATAATATATTACTTCGAAGTCGCCTATATGGCGGCTTTTTTTGATTCACATCACAATATCGACACAAAAATGTTGCGTCTATAGCCTAATTGAGCTATATGGAATAAATATCATTTTAAGTACACTATGATCAGGATTGTGATAACGCTTCATTTATTACGTTGCTTCAATGGATGAGGAACATGGAGAGTTGATTTTAAGTGGAATGGAGGGATGGTGTGTACAACCAACGTATATTTTGGATTAATGTAAGACCCGTTGAATACATTGCCACAGCAATAAGCAACTGTAACAAGAAGCCGGAATTGCGCGGTTTGAATCATGAGTAATCCTTGGGCAGGCTTGGGTACATTCAACAGTTGTAAGAAAAGTCGGGTTACAGGTTTCATTTTTCTAATCGGAATGATGATGCTCCTGCTATCCCTTCCGCACGGTGCAGTCATGGCCTCTTCCGGACATCGTGATCTCATTCCCCTTCAGCCTATGATTGACCGTTCTGCACCTGGAGAAGTCATTGAACTTGCATCAGGTCGTTATTCTGGACCCGTGACGATTGACAAAAACATCACCATTCAGGGTGATCCTACGGTCATAGTTGTTAATGCGGAAGCCACCTCTACGATAATGATTCGCTCGGATGGGGTGAAATTGAGCGGTTTTACAATTGAACATGATACGAATGAACAGACTGCAGCGATTCAGGTTGAAGGGAAAAACAGTGAAATCACGGATCTGCATATTCAGACCCAGGGGTATGGGATGATCATCCGGAATTCGAGTCAGGCAACGATTCAGCGGAACAACATTACGTGGGCCGGGTCTGATTCTGCTTCCAGTGGCCAGAAGGGCAATGGCATTGATCTGTACAACTCCCATGATAGCTTCATTGAAGCCAATGAGATCACCGGCATGAGGGATGGAATCTATCTGGAGAACAGTCGCAAGTCTACTGTGCAAAATAACAGGCTGTTACATACAAGGTACGGCATCCATTGCATGTATATTGACGGCTCTTCTGTCATGGATAATACCGGAGAAGAGAACATGACAGGTGCCATGATCATGGGCGTCAAGAATACGGTTATATCGGGCAATTCTTTTCGCAAACAGAGTACTAATGTTCATTCTCAAGGGATTTTGTTGTATGACGTGCATCAATCCTCAATTCACAACAATGTGGTGGAGGGTAATCGTGTTGGCATGAATATTGCAGAGTCATCGGGCAATGAGATCCATGACAATGCGGTGCTTCGGAATTTTGTTGGCATCCAGCTTGTTCTGGCAGAAGCTAATGAGTTTACACGTAACCAATTGGTGTCTAATGTCATTGAAGCTTCGGCGCTGGATAGCCCGAATAATGTCCTGATGGAGAACTACTGGGACTCCTTTCAGGGGCTCGATCTGAATCGGGATGGGATCAGTGAAATCTCCTATGCCATTAATCCTTTTTATGAGCAATTGGTTAGTCGAAATTCTGCGTATCAGCTCTTTTTTCAATCACCGGGTATGGTCTTTCTGAGTGAGTTGTTTACAGAAGGCAGAGAACAATGGACTACCGACAAATCGCCACGAATGAGCATGGATACGGAATCTGATCTGCACAAGTCAGTGAAAAGTGCTACAGGTTCCAAGATGGTGTGGATGTTCGGGTTAATTCTGTTGGGTATGGCAACTTTTATAATCATCTATATGGGGGTATTACGAAAATGAACAAAAGCTTGAACAGAAGATGGTCCATGGTTATGGTACTTATGTTTGGCATGGTGCTGTTAACCGCTTGCGGAACAAAATACGCGGCATTGC
The DNA here is from genome assembly GCF_017874615.1 of Paenibacillus xylanexedens. Taxonomy (GTDB): domain Bacteria; phylum Bacillota; class Bacilli; order Paenibacillales; family Paenibacillaceae; genus Paenibacillus; species Paenibacillus xylanexedens. The sequence goes on along the minus strand of NZ_JAGIKV010000011.1, from coordinate 52,443 downwards.
CGATCAATGAAGACGTGGATATCTGTGCGATCTGTAAAATGCAGGTGAAGGACGATGCATATGCAACACAGCTCACTACGAAAGACGGCCAAAATTACAAGTTCGATGATATCGGCTGCATGAACCAGTGGAAAACAGAAAATGGCACAGATAACATCGGCATGGACTATGTACGTGACTATAATGACAAGGAATGGATTGAATACAGCAAAGCCACGTATGTATACGACGCTTCATTGCGTACGCCTATGGCCTATGGAATTCTTAATTTTAAGGACAAGCCCTCGGCTGAAGCTTTCATTGCAGAGCAAGGTGTTGGAACCATTATGACCGCTGAGGATCTTGCCTCTCATGACTGGAAACAGAACACAGAGAATATGGACATGATGGGTGAACATGGGCATGGTGAAGAAGGGGACGGTAATGAGATGCATCAGGAAGGTGAGATGAAAGAAGAGTCAGGCCACTAAGTATGACAATAGAAAATGGTGATCAATGATGTCAGATATGATACAGATTGCAAGACGAGAAGTGAAAATGGGATTTCGCAATCCCTGGGCGTATTCGTTTCTGATCCTTTTTTGCACCTTTAGCTTAAGCTTGTTACTTCTGAATTCGCAGAATCTGGTTGAAGGATATTCGGGCACAACAGGTTCGATGTTGAATCTCATTCTTTACCTCTTACCATTAATGACGCTGTTCCTCGGTTCCTTCTCACTAACATCCGAAAAGGAAGACGGTAGCTGGCAACTGCTGTCCACGTATCCCATTGGCACGATGTCTTTTATTGTGGGCAAGTATCTTGGGCTGTCGATTGTTTTAATTACCATTGTTGCGTTTGGATACGGCCTGATGGGGGTCATTAGCGGAGTAATCGGAAATCCACTGGATGTAATGACATATCTTCTCTTTCTGGCATTCTCGTGTGGACTGGTGTTGTTATTCCTGACGTTGGCGCTATTTATCGGTTCGTTGTCGCGCAATCGGTGGCAGGCGTTAACCATATCCGTGACCGTATGGTTTTTCGCAGTCATTGGATGGCCGACCTTATTGCTCTCTGTGCTGGGACTGATGCCTTATCTATGGGTGAAACCGCTGCTGGTTATGCTAACACTCATCAATCCGGCCGAGCTGGTGCGATTGTTTGTAGTCATCAAACTGGGAGGCGGCTCCATTCTTGGACCAGAATATTATCGATGGGTGGAGTGGGTGCAGCAACCAAGTGGCAGTTGGATCTTCATCGGGATATGCCTATTCTGGATTGCCTTCTCTGTCCTGGCGGTATACGCGATCTGGGAGAGGGGGCGTTCTCATGGATAAGATGGGACTCGAAGTGATGGGATTGTGCAAATCCATTAAAAAGCAACCGATTGTTGAGGATATCTCCTTTCGCATTACTTCAGGCCAAGTGCTTGCCCTCTGTGGAGGGAATGGTGCAGGAAAGAGCACGGTGCTGCGTATGATCGCAGGAATTCTTCGGCCTACCTCCGGTGAGGTTGCAGTGAACAATGTACGATGGTTGAAGGAGCGCAAGCGTTATTCAGAGCAGATTGGATATATGCCGGACGATTATCAATTTAATCAAGGACTGAGTGCGGAGGAAATGCTTCTGTTCTGGGCTTCTCTGAGGAAAGTTCCCAAGGAGAGAGTACAGGAAGTACTGACCATGGTAGGTTTGGAGGATCAAAAGAAAAACCGGGTTACGACCTTCTCCAAAGGCATGCGCCAACGTGTGTTATTCGCCCAGGCTGTGCTGTCGAAACCTCCACTGCTCATCATGGATGAGCCAACGAATGGATTGGACCCATTTTGGATGCAGGAATTAACTCAGCTGCTCAAGGGCATCAAACAGGAAGGCCACATGGTCGTGTTCTCGACCCATCAGTTGGAGATCGCAGACGATATTGCGGATCAGGTGATATTCATGAACCATGGACGTAATGTTGGAGAGGGCTCTACTCACGACTTTTGTGATCAATTCGGTTCGCTCCATGCAGCATTCCATCAAAGTCTTGGTTTAAAGTGAAGGTGAGTTCATTGCAGAAGAATAAGAAGATGAAGAAGAGGTTTAATAACAGACGTACACTTACAATTTTGATTGGTGTGATCGCATTATTAGCAGGTACATGGGCCATTTTCGAAAGTGTATCGACACCCGAGTCTGAGCGAGGTAACGCCATTGAAGCAGGTGCCGTGGCTCCTGAGTTCACAGCGGTTAATTCAGCAGGCGAACAAGTCAAGCTGTCGGATTATCGGGGCAAAGCCGTCATGATTAACTTTTGGGCTTCATGGTGCACACCTTGTGTAAGGGAGATGCCGCTCGTTCACCAGATTGCTCAGGACTATCAGAATGACGTAGAAACCCTGTTTGTTAACGTGGGGGAATCGAAGGGCACGATTCGTGAATTTATGGATAAGCAGGCGTTTGATTTTCCGGTGATCATTGATGTGACGGGCAACATATCAGGTATGTATCGTATAACGGGTTTGCCCGCAACAATGGTCATTGATAGGGATGGAGAGTTCCGTCACATACTGCTCGGTGAACTGACCGAAGATACACCGTTGCAGCAATGGCTGGAAGAGAGTATTTAGTTGTACGCATAGAAAGATGAGAAAAGAAGCGGGAACGCCCGAGATCGCCATGTTACAAGTGAAATGAATGTACGTTAAAAGTAACTACAAAAAGTAACCATATAAAAAGCCGGACACCCATTTAACGAAGGGGTGTCCGGCTTTACTTTTGAAGTTATGCTGCTTCGCAGCCGATTACAATACAGCAGTTGAAGCGTGATTGTTACGAGCGATTCTGGTTGCGTCAACCATGTTACGCAGAGAAGCTACCGTTTCTTCCTGTCCACGGGTTTTTAATCCGCAGTCCGGGTTAATCCAGAACAACTTCGGATCAAGAACACGCAGAGCGCGTTCAATCATGCTGCTCATTTCATCCACACTTGGAACACGTGGACTATGGATATCATATACGCCAAGACCGATACCGAGCTCATACGTATTTTCTTCAAAGCTATGAATCAGTTCACCGTGACTACGGGATGTCTCAATGGAGATAACATCCGCATCCATAGCTTCAATGGAATCAATCATGTCATGGAATTCGCAATAGCACATATGCGTATGGATTTGAGTCGTTTCATGCACCGTGCACGTGGAGATACGGAAAGCTTTGACTGCCCAAGCCAGGTAATCAGCTTGTTCATTTTCTTTCAACGGAAGCCCTTCACGAACAGCCGGCTCGTCAACCTGAATCATACCAATGCCTGCCTGTTCAAGTGCTTCGACTTCCTGTCTCAACGCATACGCCAATTGATAGGCAATCTGCTCACGAGCAATGTCTTCGCGTACGAATGACCAGTTCATGATGGTAATCGGGCCAGTCAGCATGCCTTTAACAGGACGCTCAGTCTGCGATTGGGCGTATTTCGTTTCTTCCACTGTCATTTCACCCGTAAATGCAACATCGCCGAAGATAATAGGTGGCTTCACACAACGTGAACCATACGATTGAACCCAGCCGAACTGTGTAAAGGCAAAACCGGCAAGTTTCTCGCCAAAGAATTCAACCATGTCGGTACGCTCAAACTCACCATGCACCAGTACGTCAATTCCGATCTCTTCCTGAAGCTTAATCCAGATATCAATCTGCTCCCGGATGAAGGCAGCATACTGTTCGTTGTTCAACTCACCTTTGCGCCACAACTGACGTGCTTTTCTGACTTCAGCAGATTGCGGGAAACTACCAATCGTTGTTGTCGGGAAGAGTGGCAATTGCCATTTGGCCTGTTGGGCTTCATGACGCTCTGCAAAAGGACGGGAGCGCTCTGGCTGTTGAACACTGATGGAAGCAACGGCTTTCTGTACAGCGGTACGGTTCCGATCTTCGGATTGCTGAAGCGCCAGAAGAGGAAGCTCTGCTTCGTCTATTTTGGCAGTAATCTCTGCACTTGGTGAAGATAAGGCTGTAGTCAAAAGAACAATCTCATCCAGCTTTTCATCTGCAAATGCAAGAGCATTTTTCAGTTCAGATGTAAGTTTTGCCTCACGGTCTGTCGTAACTGGCACATGCAGCAGGCTGCAAGATGATTGCACGATGATACGTTTAGGCGTCACGAACTCAGTCAATTCATTCAGCAAATTCAGTTTTGTTTGAAGGGAAGCTTTCCAGATCCCACGTCCATCAATAATACCTGCACCGAGCACTTTGTCTGCCGGGAAACCGGATGTCCGAATAGATTGAGTGTTACCAGAGAGTCCGTGTACAAAATCAAGTCCTACACCTTGAACTGGCAGTGCAACAATATCGTTGTAGTTTTCGACAGATTCAAAGTACGTTTGCAGCATGATATTCAGGCCTGGAACGGCTACTGCAAATGTTTCATATATTTTATTCAGACGCTGTACGTCTTCATCGCTTAATTTGGTTACCAGAATAGGTTCGTCGACCTGCACCCACTGAACGCCTTCGCTCGCAAGTTCCTGAAGCAATTGAGTATAGAGTAGAAGCAAGCGGTCCAACCAAGCGTCTGTCTCGGATTTATCATAGCCTTTGGAGAGCTTCAGGAAGGTTAACGGTCCAACGATAACCGGTTTTCCTTCAATGCCGAGGTTTTCTTTTGCTTCACGATAAGCGAGAAGTGGTTTGTTCTCCGTCAGAGTTGGGGAAGCCCCGTCCAGTTCAGGTACTATGTAGTGATAGTTGGTGTTAAACCATTTTGTCATTTCGCTTGCTGCGGCATCTTTCGTTCCCCGGGCGATGCCATAATATACGGACAACGGAACGGAACCACCATCATATGCAAAACGTTTAGGGATAATGCCAAACATCACAGCCGTATCCAGGATATGATCATAATAGCTAAAGTCATTAACCGGAATGATGTCTATACCTTTTGCTTGTTGCTTGCGCAAATGATCTATGCGAATCTCTTGCAAACGTGCGTGAAATTCTGTTTCCTCCAGCTTGCCTGCCCAGAACGCTTCCAACGCTTTCTTCCATTCCCGATCAGCACCAATACGCGGATATCCCAATACACTACTTTTCGTCATCGTTTAAAACCCCTCTGCTTTTATGTTACACAAAATTTATCACAGATCCGGAGTTATAATGTAATTCCATTAAATTATACCTAGTTATAGCCTAGGGCTATATCAAAAGGTGTATGCTATATAAGTTGAATTAACGAGTATTTACACTTGCCACTCCGATGACAGAATAACCTTCCACTCAGCTAAGCATAAATAATAGATCATAATCATATTTTGTATGCTTTTGCATTCACTCGGAATAATAGAAATTAAAAAAGGTTGATGAGTATGGGATTTCAGAAACGTCTTTTTCACTTTATACTTGCAGCAACATTAATGATAAATAGTGTTTCCCTATACACAGATGTTACATATGCAGATCCTGAGAGCATACAGGAGCATGACTATAAGGCAATAGCACTTACGATGCTCAACCCATACATTGCCCGTGAGATTACCAGCTATTATCAGGAAAATCATAAGCAGGTCCCTAACTATGGGCTATATGACATTCACGTATTGGAACTTAAAAGGCACACACAAGGTGGTTATAGCTTTCGAACCGTTCTGGAAGTCAGAACTTTCTACGGTCCACATAACCCGCCATATGGGAAAGAGATCATTACGTTTGAAATAGACCCCGCTAATGTTACAATGGTGAACTATGTTCATACGAATGATTGAAAGGAAGGCGCTACGCATGAATCTGTATCATATCCAGTCCACCGTGCACGGAATCAACAGAGTAACATCCTTTTTGGAAGACAATTATATTGGTATTGCTTGGTCAAGTACAGGGGATCTGGAGCATACGCCCCCGGAGCTATGGAAGGAACAGTTGGTTCAACACTATCCCTTGGATGAAGCGGAATTGGCGAGCATACTCGCGACACTACATATGTTTGTTAACCTCATGCAAGATGGAGATAATGTCTTAATTAGCGATGATGAATGGACGTATGTTGGGGATATCGGGGATTATTATTACGACGATTCCGCTGGCACAGAAAACGAATTGATCTGTCACCGTCGCGGAGTTACATGGTTGGGTCGTATTCCTCGCGCTGAGCTGAATGATAAAGTGCAGGTACTGCAAAATGACTCAGCCATCCTTGCGAAGTTTGAGTATCCCATATCACAAGCACAGCTGGATCGAGGTCTTGCAGGCAGTATAACAGCTGAAGCAACCAACTCTCTCTCAACAGGAATAGATGAAGCCACGATTCAGACAGCTCTCCGAGTGCTGAGAGAAGCGTTACACAGTGAAGAAGGAGAGTTGCGAATTCGTGCGGCTACAGCCATTTTGCAGTATGCAAAACAATAAACCCTTAACTATATAAATTGAACTAAACATTTACACAAAACGGAGCGGACAGAAAGAACCTGAAGAAGCGGAGCGTTCGCCTACAAGCTTTCTGCAAGAAAGCTACATCGGAAGCATACTATTCGTTAGTTCATTTTAACTAGCTCTGAGATCTGTTCATTTACATTCCCATGACTTAGTCCACCGTGATAACAAACCACAGATGTAATGTCGAGTTCAATATACTTTTTCAAAGAGAACCGAGCTGTCTCTGTATCCAGCGTAGTAGGTTCATGAATGCCTCCAAGCATGCCGTCTACACTGTACATTGAATCTCCGGCGATGAGCGTCTTGCTGCCCATCAAATATAGACTGATATGACCTGGCGTATGACCAGGTGTATGAATAACGCGAATTCCGCCGCAAAACGGCAGTTCCTGACCATCAGTCACCGTTCCATCTACTTTGCCCATTGGAGGATGCTCAAGGTGACCGTCTTTGAGAAGAGGGAGCTGCCCCTCAATATATGGCTTATCCAGCTCATGCGCATATATCCTGACATGATCACCACACTCCTGCAAAATCTCGGGAAGACAGCCGATATGGTCCACATCCTGATGCGTCAAAATCACTGCTTTAAGTCGGCTGATCGGCACACCAATCTTTTCGAGTACGATACGCAAATCGTCATATTGTCCAGGGAAACCAGTATCAATTAACACAACCATTTCTTCATCCCATATCAGAACAGGGTGAATTATATTCCCCTCAAAATCAAGCTGAAGCATCTCTATTCCCTTTGAAATTTCCATAATATCAGACCTCCAAGAATTTAAATTCATATACATCGTTGCTCGTTATATTACTTAGGTAAACGAATAAAGACTGCAAAAAGATACGCGGATACTTATAGAAATATTCAATGGATGGGGGAATTGACGCTTGCTGTTGGGAATGATAATTTAGATATATCATCAAAACCAATAAGTCCAATAAGATAAAGGGGGTATGTGGGATGACACATATCGTGCATGCAGCAGCTGAAGATATTCGGAGCGAGGATTCGCTGTTATTGATCAATGAACTGAGTGAAGAACTCGGTTTGTTATATGGCGGTGATGGAACGGCGGGATTTCAACTATCAGACGTTGAAGTGCCACGTGCGGCTTTTATCGTTGCCAGGATCGACGGGTATCCGGTCGGTTGCGGAGCACTTAGACCCCTTGATGATACATCTGTAGAAGTTAAACGCATGTATACACGCAGTGGTTACCGCCGTAAGGGGATTGCCCAGGCTATATTGGCCGAGGCAGAGCGTCTTGCGAACGAACTTGGTTATACCAATCTGAAACTGCAAACAGGTCCCTTGCAACCAGAAGCTGCAGCGCTGTATGAGCGTGTAGGGTATTATCGAATTCCTGTTTTCAGTGGCAATTGGGACAAGGTCCTTGCCTACCAGAAAGACTTGGTACACGAAGTTGTTTGAGCAGAAGGCAAACACAAAGAAAGTCGCCCTTTTGGTGACTTTCTTTGTGTTAATGACGCAAGGTTATGCAAAGTTATGGACCATTGCCTTGATTCCTTAACGTAATGAATAATGGTTACTAATGATATGAACCTACATCCCGGAGACACCAATAGTCATTCACCTACATACATTACCTCAGGATAAATGACTATTGAGGTCAGCCATGGAGGGAATCTAATGTCAATTAATAATCATTGCAATACAGAACATCCTTATCGGATCGAGAACATGGGGTACAGAGAGAGAGAAACCATGATGCCTCATCCTGTGATTGTGGAGGTTAGGCAAGTCGCATCCAATCAAATTGTAGTAACGTATGATCAACCAGCGGATTTAATGTCAGCAACAAACATATCGAATTATTGGATAAGAAGTAATATGTCTAGCCCTTCAGACATAGCCAGTTTAGGAATGGGAGAAGCCCTTGCCAAAGAAAATACGATCCGTGCTGATCGGGGGATGATAGCTCCAATCAATAATTCCAAAACAAGATTTGTTATAACTTTCAATGTTAACGCGACTATGGGGGTTCTTTATATTTTACTTCCATGTTTTGTGAATTTGGAAGGGAGATCAGGATTCACTGGTGGAAATTGGGGGCCGCTTAGCAGAAATATGTTTATTGGATTGTAGTAAGCCGTTCTAGAGTGAAGTTATTTCTTTTTGTAGGATATCTATAATATGGAGTGAATTTTTAATTCAAGCGTTTGATTTCTATGGTTTGGTTTGTGAGGGTAATCGTCAAAAGGAACAACCAGACATACGTGTTGGTTGTTCCTTTTTGTATTGTAGGGCTACTTTTGTCACAAAAAGATCAGTAACAATGTACCTGCGGCAAAACAGTAATACGAAAAGTATTTCAGATTGCCTTTGGCCATAATGCCCATAAACCATCTCATGGAGAAATACGTGACGAAGAGCGTCGTGATGAATGCGATCAGATAAGGGATAGCCAGCTGTGATCGATTCGGATCATTGGCAATGTCGGATACCCCCATGATGAGTCCACCAATACTGATGGGAATGTACAGCATAAAGGAGAACTTCAAAGCTGTTTCCTGTTTCATGCCAACAGCGATGGACGCAATTACAGTTGCCCCTGAGCGGCTAATCCCCGGAATAAGAGCGACCGCTTGAGCCAGACCTACCAACAGTGCATCTTTCGTAGACAGATCACCATCTTGCTTACGACCACGAAGATTACGAATCAGCCACAAGGCGACCCCAGTGATCAATAGCGCGATGGAAACGGTATATACGGATGAGAAGATTTCTTCAATCCGATCCTTGAACAGGACTGCAACGACAGCAGCAGGGATCGTACCAATAATTATGTATAAGCAAAACATGAAGTCTGCTCGATATTCTTCTTTACGAGTACGCAGGTAACCAAGTGCACCAATAATCAATTTTTTGATATCTTGCCGGAAAATAAAAATAATAGCGATAAGTGATGCCGTATTGGTTAAAATTTCAAATGACAATCCATTCTGCTTGATGCCCATGAGTTTCTGAGCGATGATCAGATGACCGCTTGAGGAGACGGGGATTGGCTCCGTCGCACCTTGAACAATACCTAAAAACAAATACTTTAACCACAATATAATCTCTTCCATGTTGTCCTCCTTGAATACGTTTCATTGGCTTTCCAATGATCTCTCTTTTTAATAAAAGTGACTTGTCTACTCTATTGATGATAGCTGTTTAAGTTGGTGACTTGCAAGTTAGAGTTCATAGAGAGAGGGAAATAAACATAGCTTGTCAAATCCTGCATAGCATGATATCGTTGATAACGATTATCAATATCAACGAAGGGGTGGGTTTATTTTGCGTAAACAGAGAAAATCAATATGGATCATGATGGCACTTATCTTGCTGATTGTACTTAGTGCATGTGGTCAGTCTGCCACGACCAATAGTACAACAGGTGATAGCACAAATGCAGCTGCGGAGACAGAAACCAAGACGAACTCGGATTCGACTTCTTCCGCTGAATCAACGGCGACTGCCGAAGTGGAACTTGTTACATATCAATCGGATGCAGGCGAAGTACAGGTACCCAAGAATCCTAAGCGCATTATTGATTTGACATCATTTTCGACAGGGTACTTTGTTGCCCTGGATGCACCAGTAGTCGGCGCATTATCAGGAGCGATGAACAACAAATATATCAAGGATCAACTTGCAGCAGCGGGAACCAGTGATCTGGGTCAAGAGCCTACACCAGAGAAACTAATCAGTTTAAAACCTGACTTATTTATCGTGTACACTGGAACAGAGGGTATCGACAAGCTGGAGCAGATTGCGCCTGTCGTACAGATTACATTTGGTAAGCGCGATTTCAAGGATCTCATGCTCGAGATGGGTAAGCTCACCAATAGAGAAGACGCAGCTAAAGCTTGGAATGCTAAATGGGAAGCGAAGATCAACGAACTGAAGCCCAAGGTTCAGGAAGCTGTGGGCGATCGCACCGTTTCCATCCTGAATCCGTATGCCAAAGGATTATTTGTATTCGGTCATAACTATGGTCGAGGCGGTGAAATTATTTACGGGGAGTTTGATCTCAAGGCACCAGCCAAGGCCCAAGCTGAAGCGATTGACAGCGGTACTGGATGGGCTTCGATCTCCATGGAACTATTACCAGAGTATGCGGGGGATATCATCTTCACCAGCCCGTGGTCGGGAGATACAACCGATCCCAAGATCGTATATGATAATACATTGTGGAAGAACTTGCCTGCGGTGAAGGCAAATGATGTGTTCCAGCTTGATCCGACCTCAGACTCGTACAACGATCCGTTAACGTTGGAAGGTCAGCTGCAATTTATTTCCGATAGCCTGCTTACCGCGAAGTAAGATTAGACTGCATAAATGGTAAAACCGGAGCATTTCCAAATGTCGTTACAAGACGGGGAAATGCTCTTCTTATGAGCTTAGAATGTTATATACGTCGAACTTGGATGGGTTTTGACCAATGTAATTAAGCTTGATACAATAGGATAACAGCTGATGAACATTAAATATCAAGTGGGGTGATCTAGATTGCAGCAAAAGAGTGAACGTTTGAATGTTTGGTTGGCTTTCTCTAACATTCATACCCATCTGAACGAGAAGCTGGAACAAGCTCTGCTTCAACAATATGACTTATCTTTGAAGGAATTTTATGTGTTAAACTTCATATATAATGCGGAGGGTAAGGAATTACGCCTACAGCAACTTCAAGAACTAGTAGGGTTGAGCCAAAGTGCTACTTCCAGGCTCGTCGTTAGGATGGAAGCCAAAGACTGTGGGGCTCTGGAAAGACATGCATGTGAAGATGACCGGCGTGGCATTTACACTCGAATTACGGAGCTTGGAGAGAATAAATACAAGAAAGCACTTCAAACGTTTAATCAGGTCTTGCAAACTGAATTGGAACAGGATGGATTTGAGACTCGATTAGAGAACCTCACTAAAGAATTGTTCTAAGGCTAGGGTGAATATAGGGTAATGTAGTCATTTACCCTATAAGAAGACTTGACACTCATTAATATATACGTTAAATTAAATGCATGCGCATGAATTTAATATGGATGCGGTGATTTTGTATAAAGGAGGTATTGAACATAAAGGTATTCGTCGTAGGATCAAATGGACAGATTGCTCGTGAAGATGTAGCTCATGTGATTTTGGCCAGTTTGAGTGAGAAGAATACCTACAAGCGTTCATTTGATCTAATCGCTGGTGAGGATACAATATCTGAGGCATTGAGTGGGCTCTGATCCAAAACAAAATTTTCAACGATATCAGATGAGTTAAGAGAGGGCTATACAATGATTATGTTGATGCTTTTGACCTTCATATTAGGTATCTTCATCGTTGTACGTCAATTTTGGCCAGTGCGCAATCTTGAATATATAGATTATCAAGTATTTCTTAGACAAGAGCGTGATTTTCGGCAGTATAAAGTGATTGATATTCGAGATGCGACGGATTATATGGCTAATCCTACTCCGGATACGATTAACATCTCATTGGGGCGTCTTGCTTTCACATGGGAAAAATACCTTCTTCGAGAAGATAACGTAATTATAATGTCACCTGGTATGCTTCAATCCAAAAAGGCTGTTCGTATTTTGCGAAAGCATGGATTTGAATGTCTTTATGTGATGAAGTAAAAGATATATGTGAGTTCTAAATCATACGGAGTTATTAATTGTAGGCATTGATTCGATGCTTGCGCATGCATTTTTATGATTCATGATGAAAAGGGGAGTTTTATTTTGATGACAGATTTGTTTAGTCCATATTCTTTTAAAAGCCTGGAGCTTAAAAACCGTGTCGTAATGGCACCAATGTGCCAATATTCAGTTGAGCAAAAAGATGGTATTGCAACCGATTGGCATTATATGCACTACGTTAGTCGTGCCGTGGGAGGAACAGGTCTCATTATCATTGAAATGACAGATGTGGAACCGGATGGCCGAATTTCAGATTATGATCTTGGGTTATGGTCTGATGAACAGATCCCGGCTCTGAAGCGGATCGTAGATGCGTGTCACAGTTATGGTGCCAAGGTTGGTATTCAGATTGCTCATGCGGGCCGAAAAGCAGAAGATGCCGAGGTTCCAGTAGCTCCGTCCGCGATCGCCTTTGATGAGAATTCCAAGCAACCTCGAGCGCTCACAACGGATGAGGTAAAAGGAATGGTTGAAAAATTCCGGAGTGCTGTAGCTCGTGCTGTAAAAGCGGGCTTTGATACAATTGAGATTCATGGCGCACATGGATATCTGATTCATCAGTTCCATTCTCCACTAACAAACAAGCGCGAAGACGAATATGGTCAAGATTTAACGTTATTCGGACGGGAGATCATTCAGGCTGCAAAGGCAGAGATGCCCGAAGATATGCCCTTGATGATGCGTATTTCAGCCAAAGAATACGTCGAAGGTGGCTATGGCATTAACGAAAGTTCCGAGTTTGCGAAGGCATATCAAGAGGCAGGCGTTGATGTATTTGACATCTCATCTGGTGGCGAGGGACCTATTGCTGCATGGGGCAGACCAGGAACTCACGCGGCTTATCAAGTACCTCTCGCTAAAGCAATCAAAGAGGCTCTTGATGTGCCCGTGATCGCTGTTGGAAGACTCGATGATCCTACGTTGGCGAATGCAGTCATCGGCAATGAAGAAGCCGATCTCGTTGCAGTTGGCAGAGGTCTGTTAAGAAATCCTTACTGGGCCTTGGAAGCTGCGACTGCTTTGCGCAAGACAACGGACGTTCCAAAACAATATACGACTGGTTTTTAATGTATTGATAATTTAATATTTAATGTATTAACGATTTAATGATCTTCATTAATCCTTGCATAAGGGAAGGACTCCGACTGGCAAAACAGAAGGAGTCCTTTTTGAGGTTAAACTAGATGAGGTAAAGGAACGATACTAGCCAGTAACCAGTCAAGAGATGGTAGTCGTTTCATCACTTCCGCCTCTCAAGCGTTTAATATCTTCTCTGGGCGGAAATCCGAACATGCGAGAATATTCACGGCTGAATTGGGAAGGGCTCTCGTAACCTACCTGAAATGCTACATCTGCTGCATCGGTGGACTTGGATATTAACAGGCGGCGCGCTTCTTGCAGTCTAAGTTGTTTTTGAAACTGAATTGGGCTCATGGCAGTCACTTCTTTAAAGTGTCTGTGCAGTGAGGCAGTGCTCATATTCGCCAAATCCGCCAATTCCTCAACCTGAAAATTCTGCTCAGAATGATTCATAATATATTCAATAACGTCTCTGATTCGATGAGTATGGCTGCCTTCCATGGTAGCTTGTTCTAGTGCAATCCCATGTGGGCCTTTCAGAACTTTATAGAGAATTTCTTTTTTGAACAAAGGAGCGAGCAGAGGGATATCTTCCGAATGATCTTCCAACAAACGGGCTAACCTGACAACTGCATCCAGCAGAGACGGCTCGGCTTGGCTGACAAACATCGCACGTCTCGTCGTTTTTCGCGGTCTTGCTGGGAAATCGGAATGGTTCAATACCTCCAGAATCTCACTTGATGTGAATTCAAGTTTCAGGGCCAGATAGGGAGCCTCAGACGAGGCTTGAATCACTTGTCCACTAACCGGCAAGTCAACGGTTGCCACGATATAACTTCCTGGACCATACCGGAAACGATCCTGTCCCAGCAGGACTTCTTTCTCACCCTGAACGATAATGCAAAAGGATGGTTCATTCACTCTAAATATAGGTTCAGTAACGACCGATTCACGGATTAGAAATAAAGAAGGGATTCCCGTCGGGTGCACCCCGTCATTGTCAGAAAAACGGTCAATGAGTGTGGCTAATTCGTTTTGTTGTTCGTGTATTTGATCAGGCATGCAAAGTTCTCCTTTTTTCCTCACAACATAATAATCACATTCTATCGTATATTGACCGAAGGTGGTAGAAAACGGATAGGAATAGGCAAACATTTGATGGGAATGGATAAGACATTCTGATTGCTGGTTACATAATCACAAGTACACAGGTCATGATATACAACAAGTACAGAAGATATACACTTACGGTTCAGCTAATTCATGATAAGAGAATGAAAAGGGTATCTGCATCTTTTATTTACTGATCGTTCCCGATGTGTTAGATTGATTTTGGGAGGGAAGTCGAATGGCTAGAAGTAAAGAGTTTGAAGTGAACGAAGTATTGGATAAAGCAATGAAGATCTTCTGGGAACAAGGTTATGAGAAAACGTCGATGAGTGACCTGGTTGAGCATATGGGAATTCATCGCAGAAGTATATATGATACATTTGACGACAAACATTCGCTGTTTTTGCAGGCAATGGATCGTTACAGAGGTAAGGTCAGCACCACATTACTTGCAGAAATCAAGGCATCCAAGACGGCAGTGGAAGCACTGCATAAAATCTTCGAAGTTATGATCAGTGAAGCAGAGGATACGCCATCGGGTTGTTTGATCGTGAACTCGGCTGTGGAGCTGGGCACACGTGATCAGGAAGTGGACAACCGATCTCTTGAATCGTTTAACGAAGCTGAGCGAATGTTCGAGCAGATTATTCAATGGGGGCAGCGGGAGGGAGAATTCTCTTCTGATCATGATGCGAAGGAAATGGCAGAGTACCTGCACAATATTTCTGTCGGCATCAGAGCCATGGCAAGAACTTCGACGGATAAGGAAAAATTAAACCGGATTATCCATGTAACGATGAAACTTTTGGAAAAATGATGAGTAGAGACATACCCAAAAAAGTAGCTTGAAATCCGTTAGAGGACTTCAAACTACTTTTTTTGTGCGCTAATTTTAGAAAATAGAAAGCATGAACCATTAATTGGTGATGGCATTTTCCATCGGTTTAATTTTATGAATCTCTTCGGTTCCAGCCTCCAAAGCTGTTTCGTAGTAGGAGCGTTTGTGCTCGATGACTTCGATGGTTCTTCTTAGTTCCTCCATTTGTGCTTCCACAATAGCTTTTCGCTCCGTAAACATGTCATATCTTTGCTTCAGCGAGGAGTCCCCTTCAGAGCACCATTCAATAAAGTCCTTAATGTCTTTAATAGGCATGCCGGTCAGCTTCAGACATTGAATGATCTTTAGAAAGTCAATGTCGGAGTCTTTGAACAAACGTGTTCCACTCGTGGTACGTTCCACAAAAGGCATAAGTCCTTCCTTGTCGTAGTAACGCAATGTATATACCGTAAGGTCTAATTTTTTGGCAACTTCACCGATTGAATAGGTCATTTTCATAAAATTCCTTTCTACTAGGGGTAGACTTCGAGTTAACTCTAGGATTGATCCGAGTGAATTCTAACATGTTGGATTACTGAATGTCAAAGTACGTTGGAGATAAAAAAATAAGATAAACATTTGACCTAGAGTTAACTAGAGGGGGTAAGATTATTTTGAACTTTAAATTACTAGGAGGTTATACCATTGATTATAGCTAAAGCCAGAGCCGTTGACGGACCAGACCAACAATTCAGAAGTGCTGAAATTAAACGACGTGATCTGGATACCAATGATGTATTAATCGAGATTAAATATGCCGGTATCTGCCATTCTGACATTCATACTGCCCACGGTGAATGGGGCCCCGTGAATTATCCACTCGTTCCTGGACACGAGATTGCCGGGATTGTAACCGATGTAGGAACAGGGGTCTCCAATTACAAAGTCGGTGACCGAGTAGGAGTCGGATGTATGGTTGACTCTTGTGGCGAGTGTGATAACTGCCGCAAAGGTGAAGAGCAATACTGTCTCAAAGGAAATATCCCCACTTATGCTGGGGTAGACAAATACGGTGAGCCTACGCAAGGTGGATATTCAACTCACATTGTTGTCGTAGAGGATTTCATCGTTCGCATCCCTGATAACATTGCACTTGATGCTGCTGCACCTTTGCTCTGTGCCGGTATTACGACATATTCGCCACTGCATCACTGGGGAGCTGGCCCAGGTAAGAAGGTTGCCGTTGTAGGTATGGGTGGTCTAGGTCATATGGCTGTCAAAATTGCACATGCGATGGGTGCGGAAGTAACGGTTCTCTCCCAATCCTTGAGCAAAAAAGAAGATGGACTGCAATTTGGTGCAGATCACTACTTTGCTACAAGCGAACCGGAAACATTCGAGAAACTTGCAGGCACATTTGATCTGATGATTAACACAGTAAGTGCGAATATTGACATTAACGCTTATTTCTCACTGCTCACACTCGATGGTACACTCGTGAACGTGGGTGCTCCTGCAGAGCCCTTAGCTGTTAACGTATTCTCACTCATCGGTCATCGCCGTTCATTCGCAGGATCTATGATTGGTGGCATTCGAGAGACACAGGAAATGCTTGATTTCTGTGCAGAACATGATATTGCGCCTAATATTGAGGTTATCTCCGCTGACCAGATTGACGAAGCATACAAACGTGTACTGGCTTCCGACGTGAAATATCGCTTTGTTATTGATATCAGCACCATGTAATTGTGAAGTGTGCAATAATGATAGTTAAAGATAGTAGAAAGCAGCTGCCGATAAGGTTAGCTGCTTTTCTGTTTTGTTCATTGAAGGATAGTTTTATAGCTCACTTTCTTGGTGAAAGTTCATATTTAATATTAACAATTCTTTTAACATTATATGTATAAGTAGAAAAAGAGCCGCAACGGCGGCTCAAATAGATTAGAAATTAAGATGTAATAAAGGCTTAATATGGTCAGCAGCTGCATTAAATTTATCAGAAAATTCCTTGGAATTCTGGTACTCTATTGGCAAGTCATTCAGGAATAATTTGATCTGTTTGACCACTTTTATAAGTACTTCAGAATCTGCACGATTACCTTTTATTTGGTCCTTTAGAAGATAACCATATTCATTCCTAAATATTAAAAAGTCATTTATAAGAATGTTTACATCAGAGAAATTTTTAGTATTTTCTTTAAGGAGAGTCAATCGGTCATTCACTAAAATAATGGAAGTATAAACATTAAACATTTGATCGATTTCTTCATTAGACTCTACCTCACTGGTTTGAGAAAGTGTATCATACAATTTCTGTACTCTCGAAACAAAACCAGTATAATAATTCGAATTAACCTCAATTTCTTTCTTGGTGATTGAGTTCTCAATTAGAATAAAAGTTGAAGAAATAATCATTAAAACGACAACGAAAATGACGATTTTAATATATTTTTTCTTCATCATGCAACGTTGATTTGATTTTCGTTTGCAACACTGAAGTGAAATTCTGCATCTACGGGAACTAATAGTTCTCTCAATGAAATTATAACTTTCTTTTTCTGCAATTAAAATAAACCCCCATAATGTTTTGTTATGTAAACAACATTAGAAATATTATCATAAAAAAATAGATCCATCTGTACAATTTACCAAGTGAATTATACATGTTTAAAACAGGACGTTACACTACGGGCAGAATATCGCAACGAACAGAAGGTAACTGCGTCTAATAACTAGTGAAGCGAACATGAAAGGAGTGGAATGAGAAAGATGAAGGCATCATTTTCACATCAGCCTGAAGGGTATGAATGTCCATTTTGTCGTATTTGGGGTATCGAGCGACCTGATCAGGGAACAAAACAAAGGGATATCATCTATCAGAATGAAAAGGTAACGGCATTTATAGCGGCAAATGGTGGCCAAACAATAAAGGACATGTTCTTATTGTTCCCAATCAACATTTCGAGAATATTTTTGAACTCCCTGCGGATTACGCTGTTGAAATTCACCGCGCGGCTCAGCTTACAGCATTTGCAATGAAAAGTACATATGGATGTGATGGGATTTCGACACGGCAACATAATGAACCTGCTGGCAATCAAGACGTGTGGCATTATCATCTGCATGTTTACCCTAGATACGTGAATGATCAACTGTATTTGACAAATGGTTCTCCGTCCGATCCAGATGACTGCGCTTTCTATGCGGATAAGTTGCGATCTTGGATAGAGGAAAATATCTAAAGTCTAGCAGGCTGCTCATTTTTTGTTGAGTTATCGGCAGATAAGGGTTTTTGAATTTGATATTCATGATAGAATGAGTTTGAATGGGACAATATATGTAGTAGATTTCTTGTTATAGGGGGAAACTAATGGAGACCTTTGCAGAATTTATAGCACGCATCGATAACCCGGAACACCAGGCACGAACGGAAGAAGTTTTGAACTGGGTCACTGAAAAATTCCCGAATTTAAAGCAAAAAATAGCCTGGAATCAACCGATGTTTACCGACCATGATACCTTTATTATTGGCTTTAGTGTATCCAAGCAACACTTGGCTGTTGCTCCCGAGAAGGCAGGAATTAATCGTTTTTCGGAAGAGATCACTCAGGCGGGGTATGATCACACCAAAGAGTTGGTGCGAATGAAGTGGAAACAGGAGATTGATTTTTCGTTACTTGAGAGAATGATTGAGTTCAATATAGCGGATAAGGCAGAATGTTCAACATTTTGGCGTAAATAAATCGCGATATAAAAAGAAGACCCCAACTTCCGGATGCGGAAAGAGGAGGTCTTCTGTACTTTAAGCTAAAGCGATCATTGAGCACCTACTACAGGGTGAGGGACATAGGGCTCTTCAAGGAATGAGACGTCTTCTGAGGTCAATTTAACAGAAAGAGCACCTACCGCATCTTCCAGATGCGATATTTTGGTGGCACCGATAATTGGAGCCGCTACAGTGTTTTTTTGCAGCAACCAGGCAAGTGCAATGTGTGTGCGAGGGACACCGTATTTTTCTGCAATGGATGCAACTCGTTCAACAACAAGCCGATCCGCATCACTTGTTGCATTGTACTTGGATTTCTGAATTTTGTCTGTCTCGGATCGAAGTGTTGATACGGACCAATCACGGGTTAACCTGCCTGAAGCAAGAGGACTGTAAGGAGTCACACCAATCTTTTCTTCCTTGCATAAAGGCAACATTTCTCGTTCCTCTTCACGGTAGATGAGATTCAAGTGGTTCTGCATGGAGACAAACTTGGTCCAACCATTTTTCTCTGCTACATGTAATGCTTTTTGGAACTGCCATGCAAACATGGCCGAAGCGCCAATATATCTCACTTTACCGGACTTCACCACATCATGTAAGGCTTCCATGGTTTCTTCAGTAGGCGTATTGTAGTCCCAACGATGAATGATATAGAGATCCACATAATCGGTTTCCAATCGTTTCAGGCTTTTATCAATCTCACTCAGGATGGCTTTTCTGGAAAGACCAGAACCGTTGGGTCCTTGATGCATTTGTCCGTGTACTTTGGTAGCAATGACAACCTCATCCCGATTGGCATAATCTTTTAACGCCCGACCAAGATACTCCTCGCTTGTACCCAGAGAGTATACATTCGCTGTATCGAAGAAATTAATGCCTAGTTCCAGCGCTTTCTTTATCACCGGGCGAGAATTTTCTTCATTCAGTACCCATTCATGAACCCATTTACTGGCGTCCCCAAATCCCATACATCCCAGGCAAAATCGAGATACGTCCAAGCCTGTATTACCAAGTTTCGTATATTCCATGTTATGTTCAAATCCTTTCTAATGTTTATTATTTCCACCTGTACGGTGATCTATATACACATTATTATGTCATATCGAATGAACCAACCTGTACCACATTTCTATCAAAGTTTTGCCTATTCCTATCACAATCTCTGAATCTGCATCAGTTGAGTCCATTAAAGTTCTCATATAAAAAGAACAAGCCACTCGTTTCTCCGTTGGAGATTCAAAGGGCTTGTTCATAAAATATTATTTAATCATTGTTCGATGAATCCAATCGCTTATTTTGGTTAATTTAAGATTGGCTTTGATGTTATCATCCAACTCTTCATACCGTGGAAGAAGATCTGTATGCCCATCAATCCATTGGTACAATCCTTTAAGACCTGCTGCTGTCTCACTTCCCAACAAAGGCTGAATCGCTGCTTCAAAATGATCAAAAGGTAGAGACATGAAGCTGATCTTTTCACCTAATACAGCACTGAATTGTTCCGCTAATTGTACACCTGTCAGGGCTTCTAATCCAGGTGCTGGGATAATGCTTCCTGCCAATTCCGAATGAGTCAAGGCATAATAGTGGAATTGAGCTGCATCGTTTAAGCTAATCCAGGAGATCGGCTTGTCTGCTGGTACCGGGTAGGCCAAAACGCCATTGTTCAGTATTCCGGGAATCAGGAAGTTTTCCAAGTATACAATGGGTTCCACAATGATATATGGAAGACCACTTTGCTGCAATTCATGGATAACTTCACGTTTCAATTCAATTCCTTTGGAATGGGTGATAGGGTCAGGAACATAGGTACCCGTGTTAACTACAATCAATTTAACGTTTGCCTGTATAGCAGCATCAATTGCATTTTTGGTATATTGTCTGATCTTATCCGAATTGAACTCCACCGGCAGGTTCAGGAATACTTTACTTACACCTTCATGCGCCGTATGGAGCTGTTCCACATCTGATAGATCCCCGATGAAAGCTTCAATGTTTTGTTCCTTCAGTGTTTTGGCTGTTGCCTCATTTCGAGTAATCGTGCGAACCTCACAACCGTGTTGAACGAGTAATTGAGCGACAGCGCCGCCTTGGGAGCCCGATGCCCCATATACTAAAAATCGATCATTCTGTGTCATAGTGGTCAATAACTTCCTTTCAATATGTGATTGGAATGAATGAGTTAACACTCAGCAATGACCTCAGCATAACGGATTTAGAATAGGAGCGTAAGTACGCACATAAATGATATAGAGTATCCCTTAGGATACTATGGGAAGGCGTTTTACATATGTTTCGATCCCCAATCACCTAGCTGAAACAAGATCGAAGTCAGGCTTTGTCCTTTTTCTGTAAGGGAATATTCGACTTTAGGCGGAACTACAGGGTGGGTAACACGGTTTATCAAACCAGCTTCTTCAAGTTCTCGTAATTGCCTGGTTAACGTGCGATGGGTAATGGGATCAAGCATTTTCTGCAATTCATTGAATCGAATTGTTGAATGGCGGATGAGCCGATTTATAATTAATAGCTTCCATTTCCCACCAATCATATTGACTGCAAACTCAACAGGACAACGGTCCTCCACAGGTTCTATATTCATATTTATGTATCCCTCCCAAAAGCATCAACTCATGTTTCATGTTTCGTTCATTTTATCGAATATATAAAGGGGTGTATAGCTTACAGCGCATTCAGGGTATGAACCATGCCCAGGACACAAAAAAAGATGCCCCCAGTGTAGCTCGAGGGACACCTTATATAATATAAATTATTGTTCAACTCAGACAGAACGAAAAAAAGCATTGAACGTGAAAAAAAGCCATGATATAATCTATAGCGCACTTGACATTTTGATTAAATAAAAAGGGTGAACTATTATTTCTCCTAATTTAATTTTACATCCGACATTCCGATTTGTCAATGCTCTTTTTTTGGTCCTAATAAATGGAAAAGGGAGTGGACTCATTCATGGATAAAACAAACGATTGGAAGTTGGAAGAGGAAAGATTAGTGCAGGTGAGGAACAAGCTTCAGGCAAGACTCGACGAGTTAGAACCGAAGGTTGCCGGACTGCATGAACAGGCTGCCGAAATTCGTAAACGATTCTGGGAAGAAGTGACGATTAATACGGGTTCGTACACGGATTTTGAAGATGCATTTTATACCATTAATCAGCAGTCGAGAGTGTTGGCCGAGAGGGAGCGCGGGCACAAGCTGTTAACACAACAATGGAAAAATACAAAGAGACTGCTTCCAACGCCGTATTTTGGCCGTTTCGACTATAAGGAAAAAGGCATGACATTGACGGAACAGATCTACATCGGCGTATCATCCTTCATGGATGAAGATGGATTGAACTTTCTAATCTATGACTGGCGTACGCCAATTGCGAGTCTGTACTATGATCACTCTCCCGGGCCAGCAAGTTATGACACACCTTCAGGACGAATCGACGGAAAGATGGAGCTCAAGCGTCAATTCCAGATTCAACATGGGCAGCTTCATAGCATGTTTGATTCAACTGAGACGATTGGTGACGAATTGTTGCAGCAAGTGCTCGCCAAGGGTGCAGACTCACAAATGAAGAGCATTGTAGCAACGATCCAGAAGGAACAGAACGCCATTATCCGTGATGACCGAAGTCGAATGCTTATCGTTCAGGGGGCAGCTGGCAGTGGCAAGACGTCCGCTGTGTTACAGCGAGTCGCTTACTTACTATATAAACACCGCCAGACCGTCAAAGCAGATCAGATTGTGCTTTTCTCGCCGAATCCGATGTTTACCAGTTATATCTCAACCGTACTCCCGGAACTTGGCGAAGAGAACATGCAGCAGACAACTTTCCAGGAATATCTGAATTATTGGCTGGATTCCTCCATCCGACCAGAGGATGCCTTTGACCAGATTGAATATGTGCTAACAGCTCAGAATGATCCGGGATATGAAGCTCGTCTGGAGGCGATTAAGTACAAAGCTTCCGAGACATTCCTTGAAGTGCTCCAAAACTACGGTAAGTGGTTAGGAAGAGAAGGGATGCGGTTTAACGGGATTCAATTTCGGGGACGTGAATTCATCACTGCGGACCGAATTAAGACTCAATTTTACAGTTTGGATCAAAATCTTACCTTGTCCAACCGCATTCTTCTTTTGCAGGAATGGTTGCTGAGAGAACTTGTTTCGCTGGAACGTCTGGAGCGGGAAGCAGACTGGGTTCAGGAGGAATTGAATTATCTGGACACGGATGAGTATGTGGAAGCTTTCCGCATGTTGCACAAAGAAAAGCCTGTGTTTGATGTGGCAGAAAAATATGCAGCTCGAGATAACGGAAATAACAAGGCAGTGCAAGATGAGGGCGCCTTTAACTTTGCAGTGCGGGAAGAAGAGTTGCTTCGTCAGAAATTGGTGAAAGACATGTTTAAACCTTTAAGAAAGAGTGTGCGGAAATTTCAGTTCGTGGATGTGAAAGGGATATACGAACAACTATTTGTAGATGAAGCCGCTTATCGGGAACAAACGAATGGGGCAATCCCCCCACAGCACTGGCCTGAGATTTGTAAACAGACCAACGCAATGATCCTTCAGAACAAGCTGTTCCATGAGGATGCTACCCCGTATTTATATGTAAAAGAGATGATCGAAGGCGTCCGGACGAACACAGAGATTCGTTATGTCTTTGTCGATGAAGGCCAGGATTATTCGGCGTTTCAATACGAATATCTCAAGAAACTGTTTCCTCGTGCCCGCATGACGGTGCTGGGGGATTTCGGGCAAGCCATCTTTATGCAGGCTACGGATTTGGCAGCATCCAACTCGCCATTGGTTCACCTATATGGAGAAGGCGAAACTACATTGATACGCCTGGTACGCAGTTATCGTTCAACCAGAGAGATTGTTGAATTCACGAAATGCATGCTCCCAGGGGGGGGAGAGATCAGACCGTTTGAAAGGGGAGATCAGAAGCCTCTTTTAACAAAATTGAAGGACGATAAGCTGCGTGGTGCGCAGATTTTCGCAGACATCGCCGCGCTTAAGGCGGAGGGGTTTGATTCCATCGCTGTGATTACGAAAACCGCGGCTGAAAGCCGTGACGCCTATGAAAGGTTGCAAAGTCAAGGCGGCGAAGGGTTGCAGCTCATAACAAAGGACACACAGATTTTCGAAAAAGGAATCATGGTTATTCCTGTGTATCTCGCCAAAGGCGTTGAGTTCGATGCTGTCCTGGTCTATGATGCTTCACCCGTTGCTTACAGCCAGGAATATGATCGCAAGCTTCTGTATACGGCGTGCACACGAGCCATGCACCGACTTCATCTATATACAGTGAGCGACTGGTCACCATTTGTGCAGGCGTTACCTGCGAATCTGTATGACATAAAATCATAATCCATATGTAAATCCGTTCTCAATGAAGGACCAAAGAAAGATGCTCGGAGCCTTTTTTCAAAGGTTATCGGGCATCTTCTTTTACTAAAGACATGAATCATAAAAGTTATTCTTTACTGATCGTTCCTGATGTGATAGATTGATATTGGGAGTTATGAGAATGATCATTCCCATAACAGCTCGAAAATGAATACATTCTCAATGAGAGGGAGTAATAATAAATGAATATTTCGAAACAAGTTGCTATAGTAAGTGGGGCTAACCGAGGGTTGGGCAAGGAACTTGCTCTTGAACTGCTGGCGAGGGGAACCAAAGTGTATGCTGGCGCGCGAAACCCTGAATCCATTGATCTGCCGGGGGCTATTCCGCTTCAACTCGATATTACGGATTCACAATCTGTCATGGCTGCAGTTGAGGTAGCTAGTGATGTAACCCTTTTAATCAATAATGCTGGTTCCGCTACGGGTGCTTCTCTGCTCACAGGTGAGCTGAACGATATTCACTTGGAGTTCAATACACATGTATTCGGTACGCTTTCAATGATTCGTGCGTTTGCACCGGTGATAGAGAAGAATGGTGGCGGTTCGATACTGAATATCCTGTCTGCTCTATCTTGGCTCAGCCTTGGTAACTCAGGTGCATATTCAGCTGCAAAATCCGCTCAGTGGGGAATTACGAATGCATTACGTCTGGAATTAGCGCCTAAGAACGTTAGCGTTGCCGGATTGCACGTGGCGTTCATGGATACGGATATGACGGCAGGTATCGACGCACCAAAAACGAGCCCAACGGATATTGCCAAAATTGCAATAGATTCCATCGAAGCGGATCTCTACGAGATTATTGCTGATGATACCAGTCGGAATGTACAACAGGGTCTTGCTGGTGGTGTTGCTGCCCTTTACCCGCAATTGTTTCAAAAATAGAGAGCTGTAGATACATTTCTCGCTATAAATAAAACAACCCCCGCCAGATCTGGTGGGGGTTGAGTACGTCATGAATTCTCCAATTCCATTCCTTCAAGAAAGGTGAGAATATGAGGTTTAACCTTTAACTGCACCAGCAGTAAGGCCGCTGACAATATATTTTTGCCCAAATAGATACAGGATGAATACAGGCAGCGAAGTAAGCACAAGATTGGCGAAGATCAGGTTCCAGTCCCGGCTATATTTGCCGTAGAAATTGTAGATCGACAGTGGCATCGTCCAAGTGGAACTGTCTGTCAGGAAGTATACCGGAATTGTGATGTCATTCCAGACGGACATGAACACCATGATCGCTACCGTTGCGTTAACGGGCAGGATGAGCGGTGTGACGATGCGGAAGAACACCCCGAACACACTTGCTCCTTCCAGAAATGCCACTTCGTCCAGCGCTCGTGGAATGGTTTTGATGAATCCACTATACAAGAATACACTGAAGGCTGTATTTAACGCGGCGTAGATCAGGATAACACTTGTGATGCTGCCGTAGAATCCCAATCCCTGCACGACCCGTATAGTCGTAATAATCGACATTGGCGCAATAAGTCCCATGAAGAAATACATGTAGATCGTGCCGGATAGTTTGGTTTCCCGACGTGCAAGAATGAATGCTGCTGCCGAAGAAGCAACGATATTAATGATGGAAGATACGCCAGTAATCAAAATGCTGTTGAAGAACGCACGCGACAGACCGCCTTCCTGGAAGACACGAACATAGTTCGAGAACTGCCATGTTTCCGGAAAACTCAGGGAGAAGCTAAGCACTTCGGCGCTGGTTTTGAATGAACCAAAGATCAGAATGACAAGCGGCAACAGAACGATAAGAGAGGCCAGAATCAGGAAACCTTCCACGATATAGTTGCGGATGGCGAGTTTGCGTGTATAGCCCATGTTATTCCGTAACCTCCTTACGCCGCATGAAGATCAATAGCGGTATAGCGATAATGGTAACGACCACGAACAGAAGGGTGTTGACCGCCGTACCAAGTCCCCAGTTGCCTTCGCCGAAAGATCGCAGAATGATTGTACCTACGACCTGGGAAGCGTTACCCGGGCCACCACCGGTCATGACATATACTTCGGAGAATACTTTGAGTCCACCGATCAATGTCAGCATCAGGTTAATGTTAATTGCGGGCAGCAAGAGTGGTAGTGTGATTTTGAAAAAACTTCTCCACGAACTTGCGCCATCAATCTTGGCTGCTTCGTAATACTCTTGAGAAATGGACTGCAGGCCCGCCAGATAGATAGCCATCTGGAACCCGGCACTCTGCCAGATCGAGACGATGGCAATCGTCCAGATCACAATCGATGGGTTAGTCAGCCAAGCTTGGCTTAACGAATGTAATCCTACAGATTCCAACAAATTGTTGATTGTACCTTCGGTACGCAACATGGGAGTGAACAGAATGCTGATCACAAGAATGCTGAGTATGGAAGGGGAGTAGAAGATCGCGCGCAGCAGGTTCTTTGTTCTTAATCGCATGTTAAGTCCTACGGCCAGCAATAGACCGATGACATTTTTGCCAACGACGGTGACAATCGCAAATATCGCCGTGTTTTTCAGCGCCAGAATCAGCGTTTTGTCCGAGAAAATTTTCTGGAAATTATCCCACCCGATGAACTTCAGCTCCAGCCGATCCAGCCGCCAATCCGTGAATGAGTAATAGAAAGCGGCGAGAGCAGGCACAACAAAAAAGATGGAGTAGATGATCAGTGCGGGAAATATCATGTAATACGAATACAAATTTTTAGTCCTTTTCATGTCTCACACTCCGTTATAACTAGGCAGCATAACGATCGATCCTGTTATGCTGCCTTATATTTCACTCTTTAGAAACCTTCTACGCCTTTATCCTGCATCAGCTGACTGAACTTCTCATCCCAGGATTTCAGTACTTCTTCCGGTGACAATCCACCCGCAAATTGATCCTGCAATAATCGGTACAATTCGCTGCGATCAACCAGCATGTATGCATCCGTTGTCAGCACGGTTTTCTTCGGCGTAATATAGTTGTCTACAATATCCTGCTTGTAAGCCGGCAATTCTGGTGTGGTGACGTCACTGAAATTAGATACGTATCCTTTGGAATCGACGATCTGTTGTGCGACATCTTTGGAAGCGATATAGTCCAGGAACTGTTTGGCTTCATCCAGATGTTTGGATTTCTTCGGAATGAACAGTTGTCCGCCCAGTGGACTTGCGCCCAGACTGGCATTATCCGACGATGGAATCGGGAATACGCCCAGTTCCATATTTGGATCTTGCTCGGCCACGCCTTCGATTAACCAATCGCCCATAAACATCATGGCCACTTCCTTGTTCAGGAATTTACCTACGGCCATGTCATAGCTGTCGCTAAGCACATCCGTGTTGGTGTAACCTTTGGTGTAAATTTCATATTGTTGTTCCAGGAATGTTTTGAATTCCGGGATATCAGACCATTTTTTCTTATTGCTGTTCAGCTCATCAAAAAAAGTCGGTTCATTTTTGGCTACAAAATCGGCAAAAGCTGCAGCAGGCCAGATGTTGGCAGCCCAGGCATCTTTGTAAGGCATGAATACAGGCGTAATACCACTTGCTTTGATTTTTTCACAGATTGCCAGAAATTCTTCGTAGTTGGTTGGAAGCGACAACCCGAGTTCTTCAAAGATTTGTTTGTTATAAACGACCCCTTGCATCCCCGTATCTTGGCTGACATGGAAGCTGTAGAGATGACCACCAGAAGAGAGGACGTCTTTGTTCACAATTCTGCTCGCCCAAGGCTCGTTATCCAGAATCTCGAAGTTACGTTCAAGGTTCAAATCCGTGACTGCGCTCGCCAGATTGTACTGAATAATATCAGGCGTTTCATCTACAGCCAGCTTGGTTTGCAGTACAGTTGTCGTTTGTTCCGCTGGAATCAGCTGCAAATTGACACGAATGTTCGTTTGTTTTTCGAATGCATCAAGAATGTTCTGCTGGATGAAAGCAGAGTCCTGAGAACTTTTAGAGATTGCCAGCTCCAATGTAACTTTGCCACTCTTGCTGTCCCCGCCAGCAGTTGTGCCGGAATCCGTACCCCCTGATCCACAAGCCGTTAACGAGACCGATAATAAACTGGCCAGAATAATAGAAAACGCCTTTTTTCTTTTTATTGTTTTCAATGCAAATCCCCCTCTGAAACGCGTAGTGAATCCGTTTACAAGTCCGATTATAGATTCTTTTCTCGCCCCGGTACATGTCTGTGCTTGAACGTTGATGTGTAAAATCCTGAACTTGAAATCGCTATCATTTCATGAAATACCGTGATAGAGTAGACATGAATATAAGGGACTTCACATCATGTCAGAACAGGAGGGCATCTCTGAGAATGGCAAAGCTCATACATAAAGCAACTCAATTCAGTTTGCAGACAAAGGTGTTTTTGACATTTCTGGCTCTGCTTTTGTTCGTGCTGGGCTGTTTTATCGTTTATGTAAATGTGATCGTTGTCCGCCCGCTCAAACTGAAAACAGAGCAGGATACGCTCGTTACAGCTACGAAGGTAAGAGAGCAAGTGGATCTATACGTAGAACAACAGAACCAGATGTCGCAGCGAATATTATCCAGTAAAAATATCTTTGCAGCCATGGACAAGAGCTCCTCTGCGCATAGTAATTATGAAAGGCTGAAACAGATTCGGATCATCAAAGACATTATGTTTCAGGCCATCGGGCCGAGTATGAATATTAAGGACATGTCCATCTACGACAATCACGGTGTGCTCCTGACAACATATCTGGGTTCGGGCAATCCTCCCGCAATCCTGAACACCATGATGGAGAGTAGTCAGGTCGGACGAGATTGGAAGGAAAGTGGTTTTGTTCTGCTGCGTCAAGACGATACGATCTCCTTTGTGCGCACGATTAATGATCAGAATGGCAAGGTGTACGGTTATCTTAGCATCCAGATGGAACAGGCCTATATACAGAATCTGACGGAGGGTATTACCGCTGGCGATGTCTATATTCTGAATGAACAAGGGGAGCAGATGACGGGCTCGGAAGCGGGTGTGACATTTACCAATTGGACAAAGCCTTCATCAGACGAGGGACTGGATGTGGACAAAAACGACAATTATATCACACATTCCACTTCACCCAGTACAGGCTGGATCACGTATATCATAACGCCCAAAAAATCTGTTCTGGGCTCGATCCATTCGGTTCAGACGATGTCCATTCTGCTGATTACAGCACTGATGCTGGTTTCATTTGTGTATATCTTCTTGTCGACACGTAACCTGCTGCTGCCTATCCGCAAGCTACGCGGTCAGATCTGGCGCATGAACTACAGCAATATGAATCTGAAAGTGGATGAAACGCCGAAGAATAACGATCTCTTATTGCTAAATGAAGCCTTTCAGGATCTGATGGAGAGGTTGCAGCAATCGATTGACCGGGAAAAATCGGCGCTTCATGAAGAAGTAAAGGCGCGTAATTCGGCGCTGCAAGCCCAGATTGCACCTCATTTTATTCATAATGTCTTATACCTGATCAGTATTGCCGCCCAAGAGGGGAAGACCAAAGTTGTATCGGATATGTGCAAACATCTTTCGGACAGTCTGCGTTATATTGTCTCTTCACCATACGCGCATGTGACTTTGGCTGAGGAGCTTCAACATACGAGACATTATCTATCCCTTGTACAACAAAAGTACGAAGAGGATCTGGAGTGGGACATCTGTGCTGACGAGCTGGCGAACGATATCCGATTGCCGCGGTTGGTCATTCAGCCGTTTGTGGAAAACTGCATTGAACATGCCTTTGCCAACACCATGCCGCCTTGGCGTATCCAGATTACGGTGAAGCAATATAACGGATTATGGGCTTTGGAGATCAAAGATAACGGAGAGGGTTTTCCACCGGATAAGATCAAGGAGATTTTAGCCAATATTCAGGCCTCGGGTTCCGGAATGAACCAGACTGCCGATCGTGCCACAGCCCTTGGTAACATGGGGATTATCAACAGTGTCAATCGACTCAAACTAATGTATAACAACAGGCTTTTTATTAATATATTTAACAATCATGCGGAAGAGCAACATGGAGCAACGATTCAAATCATCGGCTCACTGACGAGAGATTTTTACTAGCGAGGAGGCATAGATGATGTATAACGTTATGATCGTTGAGGATAGCAAACCGATATTACGTAATATTAAAATGCTCTTGGAGACGCTGAGCTTCCCGATTCGTGTAGCGGCTACGGCAACGAATGGAGAAGAAGCCTTGGCAGCGTTAAAGCAGGAACCGATTGATCTGCTGTTGACCGATATACGAATGCCGAAAATGGATGGGCTGTCCCTGATTGAGCAAGCCAAAATTGCCAACCCGGATCTGAAGGTCATCTTGATTAGCGGTTACAGCGATTTTGAATACACAAGAAAAGCATTGAACCTGCAAGTGTTTGACTATTTGTTAAAACCTGTCGAGCGAGAGGCGCTTGAAGAAGTCATGAGTCGGGTAATTGACCAACTTGATCAACAGATGTCCAAGGAACTGCTGGATTTGCAGGAAATCATTCACCCCCAATGTGAGACTACGCCGAAACAGGGGGAGGAGTTTCCGCCCTTATTCAGCCAGATGATGATCATTATGAGCAAACAGCCTTTTACCGCAGGGCATGAACGATGGGTGCAGGTGGAACTTGAGGGTTTAGTGCAGGATTTTTTTGCATTCCATCCTTGTCGTGTTTACACCAGTCAAACTTCATATCAATTTATCGCTTTTGTCAACAAGAGTGCACTTGAGGTGTACTCTTCCGTACATGAATGTCTTGAATCGATGCGACGGCATTTGGTTGCGCATGACATCGATGCAATCATTGGAGGACAACTTCTATACGCTGAGTCTGGTAATCTGCCGGAGCTCTATCACCGAATGTCGTCCATTTTGTCTGAGCAGCAACGGTTGAAACAAGGAATAGTGTTGGATACCGGGAATCCGGTGTCGATGGCCAGATCTGAGACAGGCTGTCTGGATCCGGTGCAGGAATCTGCTTTTGTACAGATGATACAGGCTCGTCAGAAAGAGCGGTTTGCTTTTAAGTTATCCGAATTGCTGAATCGATGGGCAGAGGAAAATGTACATATGACCGAGGTGGAGCGGTTTATTGGATTGATTGTAGACACGTTTGCTCATCTGTACGAGGAACAGGGGTCGGGCATGAGGTTGGGTCTGGAGCTTCGGTCTAGACAATTCGCCCAGGCACAGTCCTATGCCGATTTTTGCCGGGAACTGGCGGAATGGACGGGACAGTGCTTCGATATGCTGCAATCCCACGTTCGAAAAAGCAAGGCGATCCTGTTCGAACAGATTGACGATTACGTAAAACTAAATAAATACTCTCAATTATCTATCAACGACATTGCCATGAAGTTTCACGTTAGCCCGTCGTACGTCAGCAGAGTGATCAAAAATGCAACACAAATTACGTTTGTCCAGTATTACACCCGGCTTCGCATTCAGGAAGCCTGCAGACTGATGGAAAGTCAACCGGACATGAAGTTTAAGGAGGTTTCCGATTTACTGTCATTTAGCGACCAGCACTATTTCTCGAAGGTGTTCAAAGAGTATACGGGGCTAAGTCCTACGGATTATAAACAACAGATGTCTGGTATAAAGACCCAATCATAGTTAACAAACCCTTTTTATTTATGTTATAATAATAAATAAATACGGCTTGTTACTGAATTCATTCAGGCAATACCTATGTATATACACGCTCAACGTTTCTTTGGGTGTGCATATATATGGGTTTTTTTGCGTTTACTTGCCGATTGATTCTATCAAAAATGAATAAAGAGAGGAAGATTGAACTTGAAAAAGGAAAAGAAAAAAAGGTCATTTTATAAGAAAGGAGGAAGCGTTTTACGTTTAATGAGCACCAGACTAATTGCAGCTTTCCTTGCGGTACTTATCATCCCAACTGCACTTATCGGATACTTTTCATATGATAGTGCCAAAGATCAGGTACAACAAAAAATGACGGATCCCATCAACACCATTTTAACCATGACAGGGCAGCATATTAACAATCTGGTGGGGGAAAAAGCAGCATTATTGAGTTACATAGACCGCATGTATGGCACCACCCCCAGTCAGACGAACAACGAAGCAGTACAAGTAGGAATCGACCAGTTAGCTGATACATATCCTGATATTCTTGCCATAACCGTGGGTAACGACCAAGGCGGTGTTATATCATCTCCAGCAATAGAGGATGCAACATACGATCCACGCAGCACAGAATGGTATGCCAATGGTGAAAGTAACAATGGATCACTCTATTTTTCGAGTATTATGAATGATCCGGCATCCGGGAAGATTTATGTAGAGATTTCAAAAGCTCTTTCAGATGAACATGGTGTAGCAAGTATTAAACTTGATCTGGAGCCATTAGCAAAAGCGTTATCATATGTGGATGTAGGCGGCAATGGAAGTCTGATTGTAGTGGACTCCAATCGAACGATTGCGGCTTGGTCCGGTGCGATTGCAAAAGGTGGAGGAGGAGAGCTCGGCGGAGCACTTATTGAGGGAATTCCAGTCCATCCGAATACGGCTTCAAGTCCCGATGAACCGATGGCATTTTCCCAATTTGTAAGAACGGATCTGGCGTATGATCTGGAAGTGTATAACGGTATTAACGCTTTGACGGGTTGGAATGTCATTGCATTGATGGGCCATGAAGACTTTATCGCCGCAGCGAAACCCATCATGGTATCGAGTCTAACGGTCATTGCTATATCTGTATTGATTGCCGGTGTAATTATTTTCTTCATTCTGAGATCTTTTATTGTACCTATGCAAAAACTGCGAAAGGCAACTCGCAGCGTAAGCGAAGGGAATCTGTCTGAACGAGTGAATCTTAAAACCGAAAACGAATTTGGTATATTGGCAAATGATTTTGATCAAATGACCAGTTCCCTTCAATCGGTGGTTGCTGAACTTCATCAGACATCATCGTTGTTAAGCCACTCTTCACAAATGATTCAGGAGAGCACAGAACAAACGACTCAATCGGTTCAACATGTGGCTGAAACCATGCAACAGACTGCCGAATCAGCTATCGTTGGGGCGGAGAATTCGGAACAAACCGCGAATGCCGTAGAAGAGATGGCGAGAGGCATCAGTACAATTGCAGAATCTGCGAGTGCGATTGTGCATTCGGCTGAAGAGACGGAGCGCGCTGTTGCTAATGGCGGGAAAACCATAAACCAGGTCGGAGAACAAATGGAACATATTCTCGGAGCTGTTGAAGAAACCTCGGCATTGATTAATGAGCTGTCCAGTCTATCCGCTGAAGCCAATCGAATGAATGAAGCGATTGCGGATATCTCTCGGCAAACCAATCTTCTATCACTGAATGCCTCTATTGAAGCATCAAGAGCAGGAGAACATGGAAAAGGTTTTGCTGTCGTTGCTGGTGAAGTGCGCACGTTATCGATGCAATCCAAACAAAGTGCGGACGAGATTGGCGCTACCATTGGTAAAATGCTTGATTTGATTGCCAAATCCACATCTCTTATGAATGATAAAGTTCGTAATCAAGTCGGTGAAGGTATGCGGATCAGCCAAGAAGCTTCAGCAACCATATCGAACATTGAACAATATACAACGCATATCGTGGATCAAATTCAGGATATTTCCGCTGTCTCAGAACAGTTGTCAGCCAGTACGGAAGAAGTCTCAGCTACCGTTGCCGCGATGAATCATATCTCTAAAGTGTCGGCTGATAGTGCTCAGACAACTTCAGCAGCAGCCCAAGAACAAATGGCGGCGATGCAGGAGATATCGGCATCATCGGCACAGCTATCCAAAACAGCTGAGAATATGCAAGAACTGGTTCGTCGCTTTAAGCTCTAGAGTAGAAGTAAGTAAATGTGTAAAGAAATATGTAAAGAGATATGTAAAGCACCAGGCGCTCCCCAATGGAGCGCCTTTTTGCATGTAGTAAGATTAGTAAGAATGTGACACCTTATCCCCGAACATATCCTTTTGATTCTTTTTTCGGAAACTTCGTGGTGATTCACCAACCGTTTTGGTAAATAAAATCGTAAAGTAATTGGGGTTATCATAACCGACCAGTTTAGCGATCTCCCATATTTTTTTGTTGGTTGAGACTAATAATCGGGTAGCTTCACCCATTCTTCGTTGAATCAGGTAATGATAAGGAGAAGTGCCAAAGTGATTTTTATACATGTGAATTAAGTAATAAAAATCGATATGAAATTGATCTGCCAACTCTTTGAGTTTAATGTTCTGCCGATAGTTGGTATCCAAATAGTCTTTAATGCTCTCAGCAAGGGTATTGCTCCCAACGATCTCCCCACTAGGAAGCTGTTGACGGGACTGCCGATCGACGATCAGAAGTATTGCTTTCAGGACATGCCCAGAGATCGACTCGTATCCATGTTCCCGGATTGAAAATTCATTGAAGAGAGTCTGCATTAACGAATGGAGCTCATCGGAATATCGGTTGGCTCGAATGATCGGATTGTTAGAGGGAGGGATGACCCAATCCTCAAGGGTCTGGGTGCCTTCTGTAAAACGAAAGCCGCAATAAAAGGTGGATAACGGGAATTCAGGATTAGACTTCTCCTCGTGAAGAGTACCCTTGTTATATATGAGCATGTCCCCTTTTTGAGCCCAGTGTTTGGTACCGTCAATGGTAAACAATCCTTTGCCTTCAGTTACGTAGATAATCTCATGCAGATCGTCATGTTTATGCGTCGGAAAACTCCAATGGGGATTGTCAGCCAGTTTTCCTACATAAATAATGGTGCAATCTCGATTTGGATGCCGTTGGCCGAATTCGTGGTGTGTATTCATCTATGTCTTCCCTTCAGAATCTGTAATGAAAGTCTGTGTTGAAATGACAACATATATAATGTTTTGCAATAAAACCACAACAACCTTGATTGTCGCCATGGTATATCTGACAGTACAATTTCACTATCCAAAATGTACTATATATCGAAAGTGAAGGGATGGGATAGCAGAAAATACATGAATTAATGATCGTAGACAAAATTGAAGCGCTTGCAACAATAGAAAGGATTAGTGAGTATTGATTTATGACTAGAAATAGAGAGAACCTACTTATTTTAACGCTTACGCTTGTTAGCTTTGTACTGGGAACAACCGAGTATGTTATCGTGGGTGTGTTGAAGGAAATTGAAAGTTACATGAAAGTATCACTTGCTGCCGCGGGTATGCTTGTCTCCGGTTTTGCGATTGCATACGCAGTGGGTACACCATTTGCTGTGGCTTTCTTGGCCAAAATATCCAGAAGAAGTTCCATATTCATCGGATTTGCAATCGTGTTAGCATTAAATCTATTGACCGTGTTCTCAACAACGTTCTCTTCTCTGATGGCCATTCGCATCGTGTCGGCCGTTGCTTGTGGACTTACGATATCACTTTCGATCTCGATCGTAAGCGACGCAGTGAACCGGGAGCGAAGAGGGGAAGCTATCGCCTGGATTCTGGGCGGATTTTCAATCGCTAATGTGCTAGGTGTTCCGCTCGGTACTTTTATCGGACAACATCTGAGCTGGTCCATGACGTTTGTTGTTACGGCATGCATAGGTGTTGTGCCGCTGGTGTTCATGTTCCGTATTCTGCCACGCCAAACAACAACGATTGCAGGTTCGTTCAGTGATCAGATCTCTCTCTTTTTAAAACCACGGATATTGCTGGCCTGTCTGATCCCTGTACTGGGAAACAGCTGTATTTTCGTCGTTTTTACGTACATTACGCCACTCCTGAGTGAAACGATGGGTGTGCCTGTACAATGGATTAGTGCCATACTCCTGATCTATGGCGCCTGCAGCATCTTGAGTAACTGGATTGGTGCCAAAATAGCCAAGGGTGATTTCCTACCCAAGCTCAAGGGGCTTTTCGTTATCCAAGCGATCCTCTTCCTGGGCATGAGTTTTGCCGTTTCCAATCTGTGGATCGGCTTGGCATTCCTGTTTCTGATTGGATGTCTGTCATCCTCGATGAGCGCGGCATCCCAGTTATATTTGTTTGATGTGTCAGGATCGATCGCGCCGGGGTCCAAAGCATTTGCATCTACACTCCTGCCTGTGGCGGCCAATGTAGGTATAGCGCTAGGCTCTGGTGCCGGGGGAATTGCCGTTAATATGGGTGGTCTCCAGTGGGTGCCTCCAGTTGCTGTGATGCTTGCCTTGCTGGCTTTTGTCGTTACCCTGATATGCCAGCGTTCCATCCAAGTGAATTCAGACGAAGCAACCACTGTAAAAGCAGCTTAGATGAGATGCTTTCTAGACTAAACACATGAATGCGTATATATGGTATATGAACTACAAACAAAGTCGCTGTTATGCGGCTTTGTTTGTTTTTTTAGTTTTCCAGCATTCCGGATGTAACGGGTTCGCAGATTGTAAAGGTAGGAAAATGCAATAATTCAGTGAATTTGTATATGAAGAGATCTGATAAAATGAATGAAAAGATAGGAGGGGAACCCATGAAAAAGCCGATGATCGGTGTACTGCCTTTATATGATACAGACAAAAAAAGTTACTGGATGCTTCCAGATTATATGAACGCCATAGAGGGAGCAGGTGGGATTCCAATTATGCTGCCTTTGACAACGGATACCGAGATCATAGCAACGCTGGCTAATCAGTTCGATGGGTTCCTGTTCACCGGGGGACATGATCTCAATCCTGAGCTGTATCATGAGCATGCTGAGGTTACCTGCGGAGAGTTGTGTATTGAACGCGATATGATGGAGTCGATATTATTACAAAAGGTAATTGAGCTAGATAAACCTGCCTTTGGCATATGCCGTGGACTGCAGCTATTTAACGTTATGTTGGGTGGAACTTTATATCAAGACATTCCCACTAGCCTTCAACTTCATGGGAACAAGATCGTTAATCATAAGCAAAGTCCGCCGTATACGGATCTTGTACATGATGTACATATTGAGAAAAATAATATCCTATACGATATTTTGCAAACCGATACGATAAAAGTGAACAGCTACCACCATCAGGGAATCAAAATGTTATCGGATAAGTTAAATGCTGTGGCCGTCGCTGAAGATGGGCTCTTCGAATCCGTGGTCATGCCAAACCGCTCGTTTGTTTTGGCTGTGCAGTGGCATCCAGAGTACAGCTATAAAGTAGATGACTACAGTCAGAAGTTATTTGCGGCGTTTGTTAATGCTGCTAAATCCCCACGCTATACTATCCATATTGAAGACATCACCGCATAAAATGTGAAAAAGAAAAAAGACCTCCTGTTTATAAAAACAGAGGAGGTCTTTGTATTGGTGAATCTAGTCGTAATAGTAATCATGGTATCACCATTCTATTGGCAGGATTATTTTAATCCAGACTTCGTGTTGGCATGCTCTTCAGCATTCAGGGAAGCAATCAGCTTCTCGCCTTCAACATCCAGGTTTGGTAGAATGCGATCCAGCCATTTTGGAAGTGCCCAAGCTTTGTCTCCGAAAATAGCCATGATGGCAGGGACCAAGCCCATACGGATGATGAAAGCATCGATAAGAATGCCTACCGCCAAAGTGAAACCAATCTGCTTGATCATGACATCGTCGGTGAAAATAAATCCTGCAAATACAGAGACCATAATCACTGCAGCGGCAACAACCACGCGACTTACCTGGTTGTACCCATGAACGACGGATTCGGTTCCGCGTTGACCATGAACATAGGATTCCCGCATAGAGCTAACAAGGAAGACTTGATAGTCCATCGCCAGGCCATACAGGATACCTGTCACGATAATCGGCATAAAGCTTAGCAGCGGGCCACCGGTATCGAAACCAAAGAGCGAATGCAACCAGCCCCATTGGAATACAGCAGTTGTGATCCCGAATGTAGCGAGGATACTAAGCAGGAAGCCAATTGTTGCTTTGATGGGAACGATAATCGAACGGAATACGAGCAACAGGATGATCAGCGAGAGCAGGATGATGATGCCTACATAAATAGGGAACACCTGCGCCAGTTTGGCTGACATATCGATGTTAACAGCTGTTAGTCCAGTAACTCCAAGTTTCACATCATAGGTCTGTGCGATGCTGGAATCAGCCGCGCGTAGATCAGTGACCAGTGTTTTAGTGAGATTATCGTTAGGACCCGTTTTTGGAATGAGACTGAAAATAGCTAAATCTTCTGTCATCCCAAGCGGTGTGACTTGTGCAACGTTATTCTGTCCTTGGAGTTCCATCACCAGACCGCCCAAGAGTTCCGGTGTAACTTTTGCGGAAGACTGATTAGGCTCTGCGACCAGAATAAGTGGTCCGTTGAATCCTTCTCCGAAGCCTTCGGAGATGTCATCATAACTTTGTCTTGCAGTTGTATCCAGATTCGCTGAGGAAGCGCCGGGGATGCCCATTTCCATTTTGGAGATAGGCGTCGCGGCAAAACCAAGAATGACGATGATGGCGATAATGGTAGCCCAACGATTTTTAATAACGAATTTCACCCATCTGTCCGCGACTCCGTTGCTAGCGGCTTTAGGATGTTTCGCGCTTTTTTCACGAGCTTTGGCGGAGCAGATGCGTTCTCCTACCAATCCCAGTAAAGCCGGTAACAGAGTTAAAGCAACAAATACGTTGATGAGCACGGTGGCAGCTGCGACCAAAGCCATCGTAGACAAGAAGGTGAGACCGATGACAAGCATACCGCACAGTGCAATAATGACGGTTAATCCGGCAAAAAATACTGCGCTGCCCGATGTACCAATGGCTCTGGCCGTTGCTTCTTTTGCGCTCAAGCCTTGATCAATGATCATTCGACGCTGGCGATTAACAATGAAGAGCGCATAATCGATTCCAACAGCCAATCCAACCATGAGAGCTAGAACGGAAGTGACACTAGGCATTTCAATGAATTTGGAGATGGAGAACGCACCACCAACTCCAATGGCAACACCGAGGAGTGCAGTGATCAGAGGCAGACCTGCTGCAACAACGGAGCCAAGGGTGATCAGCAATACAATGACAGCAATCACCAATCCGACAATCTCAGCCGAGCCGACCCCAATCGATACCGTTTTGAGCGTTTCGCCCGGCAGTACCTTAATATTGGTTCCTTGCTCTACCGTCATAACAGATTGAATAACGGAATCAAATACATCCTGTGTTATGGCAGACTGTTCAATTGTAAATTGGAACTGGAACAGTGCAATGCTGCCGTCCGAAGAGATCAGCATTCCAGGTACAGGAACACCATCCACCATCAAAGGTCCATAGGGAGGAGGCGTGGTTGCTGCGGATTGCGCCATATCAGTAGCCTGAGCATTCTGAGCCATCTCCGCCTGAGCACCCGAATTACCCGCTTCAGCTGCATAGTCCGCAGGGTTAATGACTTTGTCTAATCCGTAAACTTCATTAACACCTTTCATCATGGCCGCCAAACGTTCAGGCGTATCCAAACGCTCGTTGTCCGGTGCCTTGAAGACAACACTTCCTTGACCGCCGGAGGCGGCTGGCAGTTCTTTTGCCAATTGATCCAGAACCTTCTGTGACTCTGTGCCTTCAATCTTCATTTCAGAACTGATGTGAATACCATTGATGCTGATCATGGA
This sequence comes from Paenibacillus xylanexedens, assembly GCF_017874615.1. Lineage (GTDB taxonomy): Bacteria > Bacillota > Bacilli > Paenibacillales > Paenibacillaceae > Paenibacillus > Paenibacillus xylanexedens. Next base: position 12,595 of record NZ_JAGIKV010000011.1, on the reverse strand, counting down.
GATGACAATTCCCAGAATTAAAACCCAGCCAATGATGAAGGTTGCAGGTTTGCTAAAAGCGGTTTTCCCCACTCTGTATAATAATGTAGACATTTCTCTATTTTACACTCCCTCTAAGATGAATGTGGATGGTTAGCTTGTTCGAATCCTGTTCGCAAGTGACCAAACATGGTTTCTAAAAATTGATCGAACGTTACAGCACCGGGCTTGGTATCTTCAGTAATGACTTGTCCGGGCAGCAACACATTGAGTCTTCCATCAATTAATGGCAGTATGGTGCCGTACATTGCATTAATTAGAAGATAAGTATAAATCTCGTCGTGCTTTCCGTTAGATAAATCTAATAAGGTTTCTTGTGCCTGCGTCTGCATCCGGTGCATGGCTCCAAGGTAATGCGGTTCAAGCACGGGATAGGTCTGGGATAGCGATAGTAGCTGATGAAGTCTTCCTAATAGTTCTGTTGTAAGCTGCATCTTGATCAGGTCATACAGTACGTCAAGCAAGGAGACATTTTCGGGCATTTCGGTAAGTAAAGCTTCGAGTTCCGTTGTATTCTGAACGGATGTTGCGCCTCTTGCTACGGCTTCTTCTTTACAAGTGAAGTAGTTTGCAAATGTTCTGCGTGAACAACCCACCTGATGCACGATATCTTCCACCGTAAAGCCATCAAGGCCATGTTCAAGCGTAAGTTCAAATGCAGCACCAGCAAGCGCTCTTTCAGTTGCTTCTTTCTTCAAATGTCGCAAGTTTCGTTTGATCATTATTCTCCGCTTATGCGTTCACCTCCAGCACCAATGACTATGGTTTAATTCTTTTTAAGAAGAGCACACTTACTGAACATGCACTTTGTGAGGTTTATCATAACAAATAAGTTGCTCATTGTGCAAATTTACTCATTGTGCAATTATTTTATATGACGGCTATACTGCGAATCAATGCTTCAACTCCTGAGGAATGAATGTTAAAATCAATAGAAAAACTTGGGGCGATAACGAGATATGAGTAGTCGTAAACAAAGTTTATTGGAAACAGCACTTGCACTATTTTTAGAGCATAGCTATGCAAATACAACAATCCAGATGATCCTGGATCAATCAGGCGTATCCAAAGGCACATTCTACAAATTCTTCAGTTCGAAAGAAGACTGTTTATATTCGATTATTGATCAGCGCATGCAAGAGGATGTGTTCATTCGCAAAGAGCTTGAACAAAATCACTATACATCGGATTATGACCTGCTCGTAGATCAGATTGCGATTCCAATGTCCGTACCTAATAAAGAGCGAGTATGGGAATTATATTGGACGGGTTTTTATTCCGGAGAGATCAACTCAGCCAAACTGGCTACAGTTCACCTAAAATGGCTGTCCACACGCTTGATTCAGGTGTACGGGAACGACATTAGCTTATATGCCAACGAAGGGGCAATATTGTGCTATGGCATATTACATCAGATTGCCAACACATCAAGAAGTCTAAATACGCCAAAACCGGTATGGAGCGAAGTGGTTCCAAAAGTACTAACGTACATTGAAGTGATCCTAAGAACAATGCATCAGAGAAATGAACATATTTTCGACTTTCAGTCTCTCTATTTCCTGAATGCCGATGAGCGTAACCATGATATGGGACTGGATATTGATACTCTGTTGGAGGAATTGGAAGAGTTCAACAACCGTGTTCAAAAATCCAAGGAATCTGCATCATTGAAGCAACTTTCGAAGGGGCTTTTAGCGCTATTACAGGATCAAGAGGATTTAAATATTCCTGTAATCGAAGTGGTGCTTCAGGCGTTTCACAAAGAGTACAAATCCAGTGCGTTCCAATCTGAAGCCAATAGAATGACCGAAGCCTGTTGGTGGTACTTGGAACTGGTGAAGCAACGGAATTAATATGGGGGTTGGCTCAAAGCCAACCTCTTTTTTTGCTTTTTTATGCCCCTAGTTTTTATTAATATACTATTAGTATATTAATAAAATGTTGTTATAACAGTTGTTTTATGTTGTTTAAACTATGATATTTGAAATTAAATATACGAGTAGTATATAATCGGAATGAACATATATTTCCATAGATTCGAATAACTTCACTTCGAAAGGAAGATTTATATGAATAACTCGAATAACCAGACATCAGAAAAAGTAGAATTTAATTTGTTTAGCGAAGAAAATAGTAAGGATCCATTTGCCATGTTTGCACAGATGCGTGCCAAAGGCTCCGTTGTTCCTATTCCTAATCCGATGGGTGGAGCAGGGCAAACCTGGATTGTAACTCGGATGGACGTTGCTATGGAAGTGTTGAAAGATCACTCTCGATTTACGGTAGATATGAACTCTATTGATAGTGGCAATGATATTCGAAAGAATCTCTCAGGCGAGCTTGGTTCAACGGAACCCCAGACCTTTTTTACCGGAAAGTCGATGCTCTTTGTTGATGAACCGGATCACCGTAGACTGCGTAGCCTGGTTTCCAAAGCCTTCACGCCAAGATATATGGAAAGCCTGCGTCCACGCGTCCAGGAAATTGCCGATGAGTTGATTGACCAATTCGAAGGCAAAGGAGAGATGGATCTTGTAAAAGACTATGCCTATCCTTTCCCAATCAACGTTATTTCCGAGATGTTGGGTATACCTCAGGAAGACCGACCTCAGATCCATGTATGGTCTGAAGCCATTGCAAAAGGTCTTGGTTTTGGTAAACAGGACCCTGCCGTAGCGCAGCACTTGCGATCATTCGCAGAGTACACCTCACAGCTTGTGGCGAACAAACGAGTAGAACCTTCAGATGACCTCATCAGTCAATTGATTGCGATTGAGGAGGAGGGTGATCGACTGAATGAAGATGAATTAATATCCATGATCATGTTATTGATATTTGCTGGACATGAGACTACTTCCAATCTGATTGCAACCGGCTCTTATCTTCTTCTGACCCATCCTGAACAACTGGAACAACTGAAACAAGATCTGAATCTGGTTCCTTCTGCGGTGGAGGAGTTGCTACGATATAACGGACCCGCCACTTCTTCAGGTCCTCGTTATGCAACACAGGACACGGAGTTGGATGGACAATTGATTCAAAAGGGAGATGTTGTGATTCCCCTTCTGAAATCAGCGAATCGGGACGAGCAGCAGTTCACTGACCCCGAAGAGTTGGATATCGAACGCAAAATAAAACGGCATTTGGCCTTTGGACACGGCATCCATATGTGTCTCGGTGCTCCACTTGCTCGTGTAGAAGGGGACGTGGCGTTTACTACGCTTTTACGTCGGCTACCGGATATTCAACTCAGTATTCCTCAGGAAAAGATTCAGTGGCATTCTGCTTTGTCATCACAGGGATTGGCAGCATTGCCTGTGAAATTTTAATAGATAAACTTAGTACGACCCATTGGAGTATGACGAATTTTCGTCATACTCTTTATTTGTATAGATGATAGAATGGAATGAACAAGAAACATGTTAATGGATTGAACACATCTTAATGTAAAAGATAAAGTGGGATACATAATTTTTGTGGTGGAGGTAAACCTTATGAATAAAGATGAACAATTCATGCATAAAGCCATTGAGATTGCTTTGCAAGCTCGCAAAGAAGGAAACGAACCATTCGGAGCCATTCTGGTGAAAAATGGAGAAGTGGTTATGATTGGGGAAAACAAAATCAACACTTTTTGTGACCCTACGCATCATGCAGAAATTGGGCTTATCCGAAAGTATTGTTCTGAACACCATGTGTTTGACCTGAGCGAATACACTCTGTATACGAGTTGTGAACCGTGTGTGATGTGTTCCGGTGCTATGGTTTGGTCGAATCTGGGGAGGCTGGTGTATAGTGTATCCCATGATCAATTAGCTGAAATTGCTGGTGGCAACATCATGATCGCGTGTGAAGAAGTATTCGACAAAAGTCCTCAAAAGCCTGAGGTAGTAGGGAAACTACTGGGCGCAGAAGGGTTAAAAGTATTCGAAGGATATCAATTTCATTCCTAGTCGTTATCCGGACAAAAAATTATTTTTTGATAATTGCTTGATTTTTTTTTCAACGTCTGATAGTGTAAGACCTGTGATTTTGGGAAGTTTATTTATCAATATGAATTAGAGCTTTCCAGCAGATAATTTTGACCACTTCACCAGGAAGTTAAGGCCATACGGACAGCCGGGTCAAACGCCGATTGGCAACTTACGTTGCTTTATTGATTGAGTTCAAAGCTCAAATTTTATAAGTTGGTTACTTTACAACCAGTGCAATTGCACATCAACTTGTGAAACGGTCAATAAGAGTGGTAAAGGCGAATTATTTGCTATATAGACTCTGATCCAATATTGATATACATGAAGGAGCTTTCCGCCAAAGGAGTTCTTGTGAACTTTTTTGGTCATGGAGACTTCACGTCTTTTTTATGATGTATATCGATAAGCAAGTGTGATGATGCGCGATTGCGAGCATTTTTCACCTTGCTTTTTTTGTTGTCTTGTTGTCACCGTATTAAACCAATTTTAAAAAAATACATATTGGGATAGGAGAATGTAAAATGGGAAAAGCACTAATCATCGGCGCCGGCGGCGTTGCTTCCGTGGCAGTACACAAATGCGTTCAAAACAGCGAAGTTTTTGAGGAAATCTGCATCGCGAGTCGTACAAAATCCAAATGTGATGAACTCAAAGCCAAGCTGGATGGCGGAAAAACAAAAATTACAACAGCACAAGTTGATGCTGACAATGTTGACGAACTGATCGCTCTGATCAACGAAGTTAAACCTGATATCGTTATGAACCTTGCTTTGCCGTATCAAGATCTGACAATCATGGATGCTTGCCTTGCAACTAAAACAAATTACATGGACACAGCAAACTATGAGCCACATGATACAGCGAAGTTTGAATACAGCTGGCAATGGGATTACAAAGAGCGTTTTGAACAAGCAGGCATCACTGCATTGCTCGGTAGTGGATTTGACCCAGGTGTGACTGGCGTATTCTCCGCTTATGCCCTGAAGCACTACTTTGACGAAATTGAGTACATCGACATTCTGGACTGCAATGGCGGCGACCATGGCTATCCGTTCGCAACCAACTTCAACCCTGAGATCAACATTCGCGAAGTATCTGCGAACGGAAAATATTGGGAAAATGGTGAATGGATCGAAACGAAGCCGATGGAAATCAAACGTGTCTACGACTTCAAAGAAGTTGGCGAGAAAGACATGTACCTGTTGTACCATGAAGAACTGGAATCTTTGGCGAAAAACATGCCAGGTCTGAAACGTATCCGTTTCTTCATGACATTTGGTCAAAGCTACCTGACTCACTTGAAAGCTCTTGAAAATGTAGGCATGACTTCAATCGAGCCTATTGAATATGAAGGTAAACAAATTATTCCACTGCAATTCCTGAAAGCAGTACTGCCTGATCCAGCATCCCTTGGACCACGTACTGTAGGTAAAACAAACATCGGTTGTATTTTCAAAGGTAAAAAAGATGGTCAAGACAAAACATATTATGTTTACAATATCTGTGATCACCAAGAGTGTTACAAAGAAGTGGGTTCCCAAGCGATCTCGTACACAACAGGCGTTCCAGCTATGATCGGCGCAGCAATGGTTATGACAGGCAAATGGAACAAACCAGGCGTATACAATGTAGAAGAGTTCAACCCGGATCCATTCATGGAAGAGTTGAACAAATGGGGCCTCCCATGGGTAGAAGACTTCAACCCGGTACTCGTTGATGAGCTGCCAGAAGAAGTTAAAGAATCGGAGCTTGTTCGCTAAAATGCGGTTCGAGCAATTACCGACACCATGTTTTGTTGTTGATGAGGCGCTTATCGAGAGAAACCTGAAAATCCTGAACGGTGTTATGCAGCGTACAGGTGCCAAAATCGTGCTGGCTCAAAAAGCATTCTCCATGACTGCGATGTATCCGCTGATTGGAGAATACCTGAGCGGTGCAACGGCGAGCGGTTTGTATGAAGCGCGTCTGGGCCATGAGGAAATGGGCAAAGAGAATCATGTCTTTGCTCCAGCATACCGCGCAGAAGAGATCGACGAGATTCTCTCTATCTGCGATCACATTATTTTCAATTCTTTTTCACAGCTTGCAAAATTCAAGGATAAGGCGCTTCAGGCTGGCCGTAAGGTCGGCTTGCGCGTCAACCCTGAATGCTCTACCCAAGAAGGGCACGAGATCTATGATCCGTGTTCTCCGGGTTCGCGTTTTGGCGCGAAACTGGAGGATTTCGATGCAGAGATGTTGGAAGGTGTCTCCGGATTACACTTCCACACGCTGTGTCAGCAAAACTCCGACGATCTGGAGACTACGCTGAATGCAGTTGTCGAGAAGTTCGGACAATGGTTGCCGCAAATGGAATGGATCAACTTCGGTGGTGGACACCATATCACACGTGAAGATTATGATATTCCAAGACTGGAAGCATGCATCAAGCGTATGCAGAACGACTATGGCCTGGAAGTATATCTGGAGCCGGGAGAAGCTGTTGCGCTGAACGCGGGTTATCTGGTGACTTCTGTACTGGACTTCCATAAAAACGGCATGGACATTGCGATTCTGGATACTTCAGCTACATGCCATATGCCGGATGTGCTGGAAATGCCATATCGCCCGCCGCTGATCGGTTCTGGAGAAGTAGGCGAGAAGGCTCATCTGTATCGCTTAGGTGGACAAACCTGTCTGTCTGGTGACGTGATTGGGGATTATTCATTCGATCAGCCTTTGCAAGAAGGCGACCGTCTGGTATTCGAGGACATGGCGATTTACTCCATGGTGAAAACCAACACGTTCAACGGCATGCCGCTTCCAGCGATTGCAGTCAAAAGAAAAGACGGCGATTGCGAAGTTGTCCGTGAATTCGGATATCAGGATTTCAAAATGAGGCTGGCATAATTACTTCATTATATAGTAAGTATTAATATAGAATTGAAAATAAATACAAAGAAGGGAACCTGGAGACAGGTTCCCTTTTTAACGTTAACTGAAGTTTAACGATTAGATTCATTGATGTTTATCAGTGAGGTTAGGTGAATGTTTACCGGTATTGAGCCGACTTAGCTTAGAGTTCAGTTTTCGGGTTAATTTTGTGGTTTCGAGGATGCTCTCGCAGCGTATGGAAAGATCGGTTCTCTTAGTTCAAAGTCATACGTCAACCCATCCACAATGCCGACTACACTTTCACTGTCATACAACTCCAGCAAAAATCCAGCCATTTGTTCCGCCGTATGGAACTTGGGAACTCTGCCTTCATATTCAAACTCATCTACATTAAAGGAATGTTTCGCAAATTCTGTCTCGGTTGCAGCAGGTGCGAGAACTTTGGCTTGCATCGCTGCGTTCTTACCTTTTAACTCTTGCGCAAGTCCTTCCGTAAAGGCACTTACATAGAACTTAGTTGCGCAGTAGGTTACTGCATCGGCTACAATCGTATATCCACCACCAGAGGAGATATTAATGATCTGTGTGCCATCAACATCTGCATAATCACGTACATACAGGGAAGAAAGAATCGTAAGAGCTTCTATATTTAGATGAAGCATCTGTTCAATCTTGGGCAGATGTTGTTCGCCAACGGAAGCAAAATTTCCGAATCCGGCGTTGTTAATCCACGTCTCGATGGAGTAAGCCTGAAGACTCTCATAGAATCCATGCACATTAGCGGCAATCGACAGATCCACTGTACGAATGACAACATCCAGATCAGGATTGATTTCAGCTACTTTTGCTTTTAACTTGTCCAATTCATCGGTTCTGCGTGCTGCCAGAATCATATTTTTGCCACGAGCTGCAAAAGCTAAAGCCGCTTCATATCCAATGCCTGAACTGGCACCGGTAATCACTGTATATTTCATAGTAATTCCTCCTGGATCTGATTTCATTTTTTATTGTGATGTGACCACGAGTTGATTATACTGATTAGAGCTTACTCTAAGTCAAGCGGGAAAATGGAGGGAAGGTTAACCATGCATACCATTGGTGAAGTGGCAGAATTACTCCATATCAGTGCACATACGTTGCGTTATTATGAGAAGGAACAGATTGTAACCCCTCTCCGAGATGCCAGTGGAGACAGGCGATACAACGAGTCACACCTGAAGTGGCTGCAATTTGTGATCAAATTAAAAGAGACTCAAATGCCCATTGCTATTATTAAGAAATATGCGTCCTTGTTTCAGGAAGGGGAGCATACGGCGGCGGATCGTTTAAAGCTGCTGGAGGAGCATAAAGAGTCGATTCAAAAACAGATGCACATACTTAACACAGCAGATGAGATGCTTGAGCATAAAATTTCGTCGTATCGGGCGCTCATCGGACAATGAACTAACACACACAAATGACGATCTATTGCCAAAACAGTGATTTTTATTATAGACTGTTTTTTATCGGTTGTTCATCAAGGGGGAAATGCAATGCATCAAAACAGAAAACAAAAGTCAAACAAGTTAAAGATCCTCTCCAAAGTATTATTGATTATCATTGGGGGATTTATAACGGCATATGGCCTCGAAGCCATATTGATCCCGAATAATGTCTCAGATGGTGGTGTCACAGGTCTGAGTATCGTAGGATCACAGCTGTTCGGATTACCACTGGGGATGCTCATCGGGATTATTAACATTCCATTTGTGTGGCTCGGGTACAAGCAAATCGGAAAAAGCTTTGCGTTATATTCGATCATCGGTATTGCTTCACTCGCAATCAGCACCAGTCTGATGCACCATATACCAACCATCATTGAAGGTGATACCTTGCTTGTTACGGTTGTCGGCGGGATTATCATCGGTTTTGGTATGGGACTTGCATTACGTAATGGCGGGGCATTGGATGGCATAGATATGCTGGCTGTACTCCTTTCGCGAAAAGTACCTTTTGGAACCAGTGATCTCATCCTGTTCCTCAACATGTTTGTATTTATTGTCGTTTCTACCGTGTTTGGTCTGCAAGGCGCGATCTTGTCAGGACTTGCGTATTTTATTGCTTCTAAAGTAATACATATTGTTGAAGAGGGCTTGAGCGGCTCCAAAACATTTAAAATTATTACGAATCAACCAGAAATCATGGTTGAAACCATTCGGGACCGTTTAGGCCGTGGAGCAACGTATACCGAGGCTTACGGTGGCTACTCTAATGAGCAATTCAAGGAAATTACTTGTGTCATTAACCGGATGGAAGAGAGTAAAATTAAAGATATCATTCACGAAATTGACCCAACTGCTTTTGTAGTCGTATATGATGTAGCTGAAGTAAGAGGTGGCAATTTCAAAAAGAAAGATATTCACTAACAAAAAATGCGCTGACAGGAGAAATACTCTTGCCAGCGCGTTTTTGTTTACCTTGTTTAATAGTAATACTTTGTACTTCATGCATAAGCCCAGCTCACTTATGGAAAACTTCTGTAGTGCGAGTTAAATTGCATGACTTCTATTATGTATGGGAGGTTAGCATAGTGACAAAACAAGACCCGCAAGAGCTTTTGAAGCAAAAACACGAGCTGGATGAGCAAAAAAGACAGTTTACTAATTTTTCCCGAAATATTTCAGGCCATGGTGAGGTTGAAGCTGGTCAAGAGTTCAGTGTTGACCGGGTACCAGATGATCAAAACCGTATGAAATCGGTTGAGAACAGACGCGGTGAAGTCTAAAACGTTACAACATAAGCCGATCCTTTCATGGATCGGTTTTATTCGTGCGAAGCGTTTTATTGAAGAGGAAGATATAGTTGTAATTGCACATAGGAGAGTATATAGGTGGTGGTCAATCGTTGTAAAAGGTCGTATATTATTAATATGTCGATTGTGGGATTGAATATGGACCACATCGCAAAATGATAAACGATTTTACATAGAAGGACGGGAAAAAATGGACTTTAAACCGCTTGCTTCATTTATTGACCGCATTACATCCTGGCGTATACCGTGGGCAGAGGTGCTGGTGATGCATCGAAATGATACCGTTTTCCATTATCGTAATGGATACGCCAATCTGGAAGAGAAAACACCTATCGGTGATGGAGCGATCTTCAATCTATACTCCATGACCAAAATTATGACCTGCGTGGCAGGATTGCAACTGGTGGAGAGAGGTGAAATGCTGCTAAGCGACCCACTGTCTGATTATCTGCCAGAGTATGCTGAGATGACGGTAAAGAAAACGATGGCGAACGGGGAGATCCGACTGGAAAAGGCGACAAGAGCCATTACAGTACGTGATTTGTTCACCATGACCGCCGGGTTCTCGTATGACGTGGGTAGTCCAAGCATTCAAGAAGCTGTAAAAAGCACCGACGGAACGTTGCCAACACGCGACTTCGCGAGAGCGCTTGCGAAAGAACCGTTGCTGTTTGAACCAGGGACACACTGGAATTACAGCATGTGCCATGATGTGCTAGGAGCCTTGGTGGAAGTGGTAAGTGGCAAACGCTTTGGTACGTATCTGCGGGACGAAATCACCGGACCCCTTGGCATGAACGATACAGCGTTTAATCTGAACGATGAGCAGCAGACACGTCTGATTCCACAGTATGCTTACAATGATGAGCTTGAAAAGGCTGTACGTTTGGACGGCAATGGATTCCGTGTGGGTACGGAGCTGGAAAGCGGCGGTGCAGGGTTGCTATCAACCGTTAGCGATTATGCACGTTTTCTGAACGCGCTTACTGGGCACGGTACGAGTCCCGAAGGCGTGCGCATTCTGTCACAAGCTTCAGTGGAACTGATACGAACGGACCACCTGAACGAGATGACTCGTGCTGATTATTCCTGGGATCATATGTATGGATACGGCTATGGACTGGGTGTTCGCACACATATCTCCAAAGCAGCAAGCGGCTCACTGAGTCCAATTGGCGAATTTGGATGGAGCGGCGCTGCTGGTTGTATGGCTATTATTGATCCGGATTCAGAGCTTACAGTTATGTATGCACAGCATCTGCTGAACAGTCAGGAACCATACGTTCAACGACGCTTACGTAATGTAGTGTACTCCTGTTTATAATTCATATCGTATTCGAAGCTACTTTAAGAGCCGCTAAATAGCGGCTTTTTTATGTTATATGAGTCGAAATCTATTAATTAGATTGTTATTTCTTTATTAGAAAGGGTATGTTATCATTCTTAGGAAAATAGTACTAGTAGGAGGATATGCTTATTGAACATGAACCTAAATTAATTACATAGTTTGATCAAGATTACACGCTAGCAAGTACCTGTTTGAATGTTGAGATTGTGAACGATTCATAATTAGAAAAGAGTTGTTAGATTTTATTTTTTTACTCAAAGGAGAGTCATCAATGATACACCCTAAACACAACGCAAAATGGGCTTCTCTGGCCTTACTTACCTTAATCGCCTATGTTCTGAGCGCATTGCTTCTGCTACCACCCAATGCTGCTGCCAAAGGAGAGAAGATCTCCGCCAAACAGCTCGAAAGTATGAGCCGGCTTTCATTTACGCTTCGTGATGCCATGCAAACGGCTTACACCGTTTATATTTTTGCTTATGATGAACAGAAAAGCACGCTGACCGAAGAAAATGGTTGGACCAACAATAAAAAAGGCGACAAGAGTTATTCAGGAACGTATCGTGCAGCCTTGCTGAAAAAAGGCGCAGCATACGGAACAGTCCAAGCAGCAAAACTGGATCTGAATACGATTATTTTGCCTCAAACCTGGAACTTCGTTGTGAAGAGCAAAGAGGCCAGTACACCAGACATGCTGATGATCACCGATTGGGGAACTTCTAATTTCAATGAGGTGAAAACGTATATTGTTCGTTCCGGGGAATTGCGCCGTGTAACATATGTCGATAATAAGGGTAAAAAAATCGACGATTCCTACTCTGCAGGCAGAGATGATGGAATCCGTACTCTTTCAGGTGCCCGAGTACAGTTCAAAAATTACAACAACCTTCAATTCGTCTATGGGGTTGATACGTTTAAGCTGAATGTGAATAAATTGGAAATGCGGTTGGAAGATACGCGCAACCTTCGTTCAAGAGATTGGCCGAACTCGGGTGTTGGCGATCGCGCTTACCTGAAAAGCCTGAAGGAAGCCGCTTTAAAGGGTGTATTGCCAGGTCGGACGGACATCAAGATTGGTATGACGCTTCAAGCAATGCAAAAAAAATTGGGGAAACCCAATTCTCGTTCAAACGGGGAATGGGGAGCGTACTATTATTATTCTAAATTCGGCATCGGGTTTGATTCATACATGCACGAGCTTAGCAAGAAATCACGTATTGCAGTTATCCAGCTGTACAATGAAAAGCAATATCTCTCACCATGGAATGTGAAACGATGGATGGGAAAACCCACCTCGGAATATTATAATGAAGTTGTGGGTGGTTATGAGATGGAATATGAGCTGGGTAAGCACACTATAGTTTTTAATTATTTGGAAGAAGAAGACTTAATTGACTTTACGAATATATATTAAGGTATAACATAGCGAGAACTGAACGTATTCGTATGGACTTACAAAAAAAGCCGCTAATTATGGTCATACCCCTGTCAAGTAGACAGATGAAAAAAGCTATGCTGCCAGTGCGCATCGATATTCAATCGGTGCGCGCTGTTTGAGTTTGGCTTGAA